>QFQX01000041.1 GCA_003248775.1 Shinella sp.
GACGAGAGAGGCCGTTTTGCTGCTGTTTCGAACCTCTTTCTATATAAAGAGACAAAAGACGGATAATGCAACATTATCAATCATTATTTGACTTCTACACAGGGTGCGCTTTTATCATATATATAATTTACAACCGCTCATCCTCCCGAAGAAGATTTCCGTGTTCGCGGCACAGCCTTCATAAAAGAGCAGCGGCAGCAGATATCCGCACACCGGCGTTCTGTCAGAGAAATCACGCTTTATCAGTGACTTGAGTTATCCGAATGCAATGCGACGCGCAGTGGGTGCAGCTTGAGATTGGAGGCTGCATGGGCTATTGGCCGTTCAGCACGATCAGCGAATAACAAAGGCGAAAACTCCCGCATGGCTCCCGATTTCCTCGTCACGCATTCTGGCGGCTTTCATGCCGATGAAGTTTTGTCCAGCGTCGTCCTCACACAGCTTTTTCCGCAGGCCAGGCTGGTGCGGAGCAGGGCGCCGGGCTGGATCACGGCTGGCCCTGACAGGATCGTCTACGATGTCGGCGGCCTTTATGATGCGGATGCGCGGATTTTCGACCATCACCAGCGCGGCGCGCCGCTGCGCGACGACGGCCAGCCATTCAGTTCGTTCGGCTTGATCTGGAAGCATTTCGGCCGGGATTATCTGGCCGCTCTCTCCGTGCCCGACGGCTTCATCGAAACCGTGCACACCTCGTTCGATGCAAGCTTCGTGCTGCCGGTCGATCTGGTGGACAATGGCGCATTGAGTCCTGACAGTGCCGGCGCACTGGCCGGCCTGACGCTGCCGACCCTCATCGAAACCCTGAAGCCGCCCTTCGACGAGCGTGATCCTGAAGCGACCGAACGCGCTTTTCATGCCGCAATCGCAATCGCCCGCAGTTTCATCGAGGCAAGGATCAGCGGGCTGAATGCCAAGCTTCGCGCCGAGGCGCTGGTGTTGGGCGCCATCGCCGCCTCGGGAGAGGGCAGGGTGCTTGAACTGCCGATGGGCATGCCGTTCCGATCGGCGATTGTGAAAGCGGGCGCGGACCAGTTGCTGTTCGTGGTCCATCCACGAGATACGGACTGGTGCGTGACCGGCATTCGCCGGGCAGAGGAGGGCTTCGAACTGCGCGCCGATCTTCCCGCCGCCTGGGCGGGCCTGACCGGAAGCGCCCTTGAACAGGCAAGCGGCGTCGAAGGCGCAAGCTTCTGCCACAACGGCCGCTTCATCGCCGCGGCCAAAACCCGGGAAGCTGCACTTGCCATGGCCGACCTTGCCGTGCGCGAAGTGGAGAAGGTTGCCGCTTGAGGCAATAGATTAACTGCTCCAGCAGGACTGAACGGCGGATCTGCCGGAACAGTCTGAGAAACACGGAATGGAGTTTGCCCCGGCTGCTTTCTTAGGTGGTGCTTATCAGCACGCGAGTTTCCGAAGCAGGCTTTGCGGACCCGTGGGGTCCGCGACGGGCTGACCTGGCTCAGATCTGAGCCTTGCCGACCTCCTCGAGTTCGCCGGCACGACCGAGCGGCAATTCGGGACAAGCCTCTCGACACGAAGATCGTCGTGTCGAGAGACAGGGGCTCATTTCAGCACCGGAAAGACGATGGTGGCGCAGGTGGCGACGCTCAGCATCTCGGCTCCATCCAGGCCTGCCTGGAGATGCAAGCGTGGACGTATGTGCAAGCACACCGGTTACCATTCTTGGCCATATTCCGAAATTGTCGGTGAACTGAGGCTCAGATCAGTTTTCGTCGAATGGCAACGGTGGTCAGATGCGTCAAGGTGTATATGTCGCGAAACGTTTTGGTTTCAGCGATCCGGATGCGCGCACTGTTGTATTTGGCACCCTTAAGAGCCGTTGCTTCCTCCATCGTCTTACCAACGGCAATCCAATTCAGATAATTTCGGCCGACGATTGAGGACGCTCAAAGGCCTCGCCTGATATGAGTTCATGGGTCGGGGTCGGACTAAATAGCTGGATCTATTCATCGTTGATCCGAGCCCTCAATTCCCGGGACTGAACGTCCCACAGGCGTGAGCGGAAAGTCCTCGGTCCGGCAGCTTGCGCAAAGTTGATCGATCTGTCCGGGCTCACTTTCTCTGGTCGACAGGAATTTCCAGGCATGTCAGGCCGCAGTTTCTTGCGATCTGGTAAACTTGGCGGACCGAGGTCAGGCGTCTTGCCAGTCGGTCACTGTCTGTGGTGACGCGCAGAATGGATCCGGTTCCTTGCTTCAAGAGAAGCAGCCATACAGGGTTCATCTGCGTGGAATCCGGTGCGAGCACAAAGACGGGCTGGCCACCTTTTGGGACCTGGCGTCGGAATTGGTAGGCGCTGCAAGATCTGAGGCTTTCCAGCCACTCGACGGTGGCCCGTTCCGGACATTCGCTCAAGACCGTATTCTTCAAGCTTCCTATTCCTTCTTAATTCCTTCCGGCTACTTCCGGCTTCAGCACTGCGATGAAACGGTATTCGAGCGGCAGAACGTCAAACGCGGTCCTTCATCTACCGTTTGTTCTCTGCGCCAGGCGAAGATGCAGCGATGTCGAAGCGCGATGATCAGGAAGATCGCTGCAGGGCGCCGATGCCGGCAAGGGCAGCCAAGCCAAGCCTTCACGCTGCATGGAAAGTCGAAAGAAGAGGGCGGGCAAGGCGATGTTCTGCGGTCGCGCCCTGTCCGTTCATTCCCACATCCATGAGGAAGCCTTTCAGCCCGACAAGGAAAAGCGCCGCGAGGAACACTGCCTGACTGGTCGCATTGATGGTGGCGGCCATGGGGGCATGGCGGTACCAGAAATGACAAGCGCGTCAGGAAACGGCTCCCGAGCCAAAGGAAAACGAGCATGTTTGAGAGGATGCCGGAAAGTGCTCCCGCTCCGAAGGACAACGGAAGCCAATCGAAATCGGCTTCCGTTGCACCGAGCCGTGTCCTGGCCAGGGGGGCCAGAGCGGACCACATGCCGAAAACTGCGCCGTGGACGAAGACGATCCTGGCAATGCCACGGGCGGAGGCGTCAGCGCTGGCCCCCGACAATACGCCGGGCAAGCAATACTCCCTTGCGCCGATTTCTCCGGCAATCCGGAGTGTGCCTCTCAGATGCTGTCGGCACCGATTGCTTTGAGGGCCGCCCTGGCAACTTCAAAGTCCTGGTCGCCTGTACCCGAGCCGACACCAATTGCGCCAGCGAGGCGGCCACCAAAGCGGATTGGCAGCCCTCCGGGCAGGGGCGTCACGCCACCCTGGGAGGCCAGGCCCGCGGAGGTACCGAATTCGAATGACATGGAGCCCGTCGGTGCATTGATCGAAGCAGCGGTCCGCGCCTTGGCCCGTGCTGTATGCATGCTCAGGTACTTTGCTCCATCCATCCGGACGCTGGCGATGGTCTCCCCGGAGCAATCGACGATGAACACGCATTGGGGCACCGCGATCTCGGTCGCCTTCTCGATGGCAGCGGTCAGGGCCTGAAGTGCACCTGAATGGCTCAGGACGAGCGTTTCTCTAAAGGTTTCCAAGGGGATGACTCCTGTTCATGTCATGGGGGAAAAATGCGTGGGAGCGAGGAACCTGATGTTCTGGGTGTCGATCAGGCCCTTGATGCTCGCCAGGTATTTGGGCCAGCCCGGATCGGCAAGCATCGTGGCCCGGCGGGCATCGCGATCCGCAAGGCTCTCCCATCGCCACATCGAAATGAAGTGGTTGAGTTCACCGATATCCGATGTAAAGAAGCCGACGGGTTCGCCCAGATGCCTGACCTGGATCGGCAGGCCGAGCTCTACATAGAGCTCGACGAATTGCCCCAGATATCCGGCACGAATCCGATAATCGCGTTCCTCAAGCAGCATCACTCACTCCTGGTCCAAGGTCAGTTACCAAGCGGATGCGCCGCCATCGACCGTAAGCATCGAGCCGGTGGCAAACGTGGATTCATCGGACGCCAGGTAAAGAATTGCCTTGGCGATATCGTGGGGTTCACCGACCCGGTTCATCGGAGAACGCGCCTTCAGGCCGTTCACGAAGGCTTCGGGATCGGCAACCTCCTTGAGCATCTTGTCGTAGTAGTTGGACCAGATAACGCCCGGGGCGACCGAGTTGACCCGGATGTTGTCCGGTGCATGGTCCAGTGCCATGGCTCGGGTCAGCGCGCCGACCCCACCCTTGGCTGCGACATAGGCCGCACGGTCCCTGATGCCGAACGTCACGATGTTGGACGCGGTATTGATGATACTGCCACCGCCGCGGGCACGAAGTGCTGGTACGGCAAACTTCGAGCAGAGGTAAACACCCTTGAGGTTGACGGCGACGATGTCGTCCCAGTCATCCTCGCTCGTCGTTTCAACGGTACCGATAATGCCGCGGCCGGCATTGTTGACGATGATGTCGAGCCCCCCGAAGGTCGAGACTGCCAGCTCCACCATGGCCTTGACATCTTCGCTCCGGCGAACATCGACCTTGATGCTGATGGCGTTGTCTCCAAGACCATCAGCCGTTGCCTTGGCTGCCTCGCCATTAAAGTCGGCGATGACGACCTTTGCCCCTTCCTTCACGAACACTTCCGCCGTTGCCGCGCCAATACCTGCGCCAGCTCCGGTGATGATTGCGATTTTATTTGCAAGACGCATGTTGGACCTCACAGTTCTATTCTCTGAAAATGGCGATGAAGGGCTTGCTCGACGCTTAGCGCGGCAAGCCAGGATGTCTTCGGATTGTCGGGGAGAGGCTTGTTCTCAAGCACGATCCGGAACCTGCCGAAAGCACCGAGCGCGTCAACCTGATGACTGTTTCCACTGGCGGCAGGATCTGCAACAAGGCTCACGCCTGTCTTTTCGAACCCGATGCCCGCAAGCGCCACGGCCGCAGTGACATTTGCATTCTTGGGGTATTGGCGCGAAGCCTCGGCAGCATTGCCTTCGAAAAAGACCGTTCGCTCCTTGAGGTTTGCAAGGTCGATCAGCTGTTCCGCAGGAGTGCCTTTCCACGCCGCAGGTGGTTTGACGCCGGTGTAGACGACGCTGTCGAGCCCGGCGATCCTTGCGGAACGCAGGACGTCCAGACCGCCGATGGCACCCGATACGACGGTCATGCGGCTGTCACCTTGCCGTGCCGCGTCCTCAAGCGCTGCAAGCAGTGCCTTGTCTGCCAGGCTTCCGATCGACACGATGATAACGTCTATCCCTGCCCCCAGGAGGCTTGGAACGTATTCCCTGACGGCCTCGTGGCTTGCGCATTCCACGACAACCGAGGGGCCCCACTCGATGAGGTCCTCGACCCTTTCAAAGAACGTAACCGTCTTGTGATTGCCGTCGAAGCCGTGAGGGACGAGCGCAGCCGCAATCTGGAGATCCGTGCCCAGCGCTCGCAGGGAAACATCCAGGCTTCGGGCCATGGCTCCGAAGCCAATTAAGGCAATTTTCTGAGGGGACTTAGCCATTTGCGGTTTCCACGAAATCTCTGACGACCGTCGCGAAACGGTGTGGATGGACACGGGGATAGAAATGCGCTCCATCAATCACCTCGAGTTGTGCTCCAGGGATCAACGCAGCCAGCCTCTGGCTGTGATAGAAAGGTATGAGTGCATCATCGCTCGCGCCGATGACGAGTGTGGGAGCGTGGATTCCGCAAAGCTCGGCGCTGCGCTCGTCCGAAAACAGCATGGCCATGCGCGCCAGGGCAACTTCGATCGAGCCGATGGTGTCCGGGGCATCAGAAATGGCGGTCTCCAGGGCCTTGGCGTTTTCGGCAAGAAATTCGGCCGGAAAGCCAAGCGCATGGGTGAGCTTCTGGTAGACCTTGGGCCCGGCTTCGCGCAGCACACCCATTCTCGCCTCAAACATGGTCTTGAAACGCGCGTCGGGCTTTTCCCAACTGCCGCTGATCACCAACGTCTTGACGATGCTGGGGGCATCAAGCGCAATGAACTGCGCGACCATCCCACCCGTTGAGTGACCGACAATGTTTGCGGCAGCAATGCCTTCCTGACGCAGGATTTCGACAGCATCACAGGCAATCCTGCTGATCGAGTAGGGACCGGCTGGCCGCTCGCTGCGACCGGTCCCGCGGTGGTCGAACGAAATGACCCTATAGGTCTCGGCAAGGATTGCCGAAATATCATTCCAGAAGCTTGCCGCTCCTCCGAGGCCGGGAATGAGAAGCAAAGCCTGTCCATTGCCGGAGACGTCATACGTCACCCGGCATCCGTCAGACGCCAGTAATATCGGCATAGCTTTATCTGAGCCTTACAGTTTGTCTGGTGCTACGAAGGCGGTGCGCTGTTCGATTTCCAGGATGTTGTCAGGCCGTGCGAAGGGTTCGGGCGCGTCTTCGCCCGGCCGCATCGGTCGGCCGATTTCCTCGAAGAAGTGTTCAAGGCCATTCGGCTGGATGAACCAGAGCCAGTGGAGCTCCTGATCTGTCGAGGTGTTGATGAACTTATGCTTGCGGTTGCGTCCGACAAAGATCGTCGTGCCCGGTACGGCCGGATATTCGACCCCGTCCACGAGCGCTATGCCCTGGCCGGAGATGAAGTGGAGGACCTCGTCATGCACCGGGTGGGCATGCTCGCGAACATAGCCCTGGGGAGGCAGCGTCTGAGTGCCGATGCTGAATGGGGTCTCGACATTGACGAAGTCGGGCGAGATCCGCACCGAGATATGGCCGTTGGCGGGCACGGGCTGCCAGAAGTTCTTGCCATCTTCCGGCTTGAGGATGAGCACGTCGCCCCTATCCATCATGTCTTCGGTCTTTTGTTCCACGGATGGTTCTCCTTAGGCGACTTCGGGCTGGAAATAATCGGCATCTTCCTGGGCGAGCTTTCGGCCAAGAATGTCATCGGCAAGCTTCTCGGCCATCATGATCACGGGCGCATTCAGATTGCCGCTGACGATGGCCGGCATGATCGAAGCGTCAATGACGCGCAGGTTCTCGATGCCGTGAACTTTCCCATGCGTATCGACAACCGACATGTCGTCGGTCCCCATCCGGCAACTGCAGCAGGGATGGTAATTGGTGCCGGCTTCCTTCCTGAGAAATTCCAGGATCTCGGCGTCCGTCTGCACAGCCTTACCGGGGGTGACTTCCTCGCCGCGGATATCATCCCAGGCGGGCTGGGCGATGATACGGCGTATTTCCCTGATGGCTGCGATCGCCTGTTTCTGGTCTTCCTCATCCTGCAGGAAGTTGAAGACGAATTTCGGGGCAACGTTGGGGTCGGCGCTTGCCAACCATACCCGTCCTTCGCTTTTCGGGCGCATCAGGCTCATGAAATACTGAAAACCGTTCTCCAGAGCGACCGAGCCATGCTGCATCTCGCCGATCAGTGGAACGAATTCCAGCTGCACGTTCGGCACCGTGAACGAGGGATCGGTACGGAAAAAGCCGCCGACTTCGAAGAAGTTGGTTGCTCCGAGACCCGTCTTGGCCAGGAGCCACTGTATTCCGATTTTCAGCTTGCCAAAGGTAGTGAGCTTACCCGCCACCGAGACCGGCTTGGTTGCCCGATACTGCACCGGAGCAGCAACGTGATCCTTCAGTCCCCGGCCTACGCCCGGCAGATCCTTGACGACGCCAAGGCCAAGCTTGCGAAGTTCTTCGGCGTCACCGATGCCGCTCAGCATCAACAACTGGGGTGAATTGAGCGCGCCGGCCGCAAGGAGAACCTCCTTGTGGACCTTGATCGACAGCGCCTGCCCGGCGATCTCTGCCTTGACCGCAACAGCACGGTTGCCCTTGAACTCGATCTTGGTCACCTTGGCGCCGACGACAACGTCGAGGTTGGCCCGTTTCGGTTGCGCGTGAATATAGGCCTGTGATGTGCTCCAGCGGATCCCGTGGCCCACATTGCGCTGGGTGATATGTACGCCTTCCTGGCGATAGGCATTGTGATCGTCGATGTGGGGATGGCCGGCCTGTTCTCCCGCCTTGAGGAATGACCTGTAGAGCGGGGAGTCTGCTTTGCAGGTCTCGATGATCATCGGACCCTTGCCGCCTCGATAGGTGTTTTCACCTTTGTCGGACGTCTCGGCCTTGCGGAAATACGGAAGGACGTCCTTGTAGCTCCAGCCCTTCAGGCCCAGGGCTTCCCAGTTGTCATAATCCCAGGGGTTGCCACGAACCCAGTTCATACCGTTGATCGAGGACGACCCGCCAAGAACGCGACCACGGGCCTCGAGCACTGTGCGGTTGTTCAGGAAAGGCTCGGGCTCGGAGGAATAGAACCAATTGAAGCGATCATTGGAGAGCGGCAGCGGAAGTGCTGCCGGCATGCGGATATGAATATGCTGATCCGAAGGACCGGCCTCCAGGAGCAGGACCCGGTGCTTTCCATCTTCGGAGAGGCGTCCGGCAAGCACGCTTCCCGCCGAACCGGAACCGATGATGATGTAGTCATATGTATCTCGGGAAGGACGTCTGGAAATCTTGCTCATGATGCTTGTCGCCGAATTGTCAATGATACCGGATCGGATTTGCTTCTCTCATGACTATTCCCGCCTCTTGTGAGAAACAGGAGCGCCGGCTCGGGTCAGCTGAAGTGAGTAAGCCATTGCCCCTCACTTCGGCGTCTTCCAGGTGTCCCCCAGCTTGTAGCCTGTCGGGAAAGGATCCCGGGGGTCGAGCACATACTGGTGAAACGCGGTGATCCAGGCAGACCCGGTGATCGCTGGCCGGATGCCGACCTGACCGGCGACATCGACAGTTCCAAGGATCTCGCCGACGAATTCTGTTCCAATGATGGATTCGTGAACGAACTTTTCCCCGACGCCGATCTGACCCTTGGCGTGCATGACCGCAAGACGCGCACTGGTCCCGGTGCCACACGGCGAGCGGTCATGACGCCCCGGGGATACGATGACGGTGTTCCTTGCGCGCTTCACGCCGCCTTCCACACGCAAGGGGCCGGCAAAAAGCGTCTGGTTGATTGTGTGGATCTCCGGATTTTCCGGATGAACGGCAGGGATCTGCTCTGCCGCGGCAAGCTTGATCTTCTCACCGATTTCGACAAGTTCGGCCGCCTCGTCCGCCGTGATCCGATAGCCCATCTTCTCGGCATCGACCAAGACGTAGATCATGCCGCCATAGGCCACGTCGACGACGAGGCTGCCGAGACCCGGCACTTCGATCGTCCTGTCCAGAGCCATCGTGAAAGATGGCACGTTATCGAAGGTGATGCTTTCGCATTTGCCGTCCTTGCACCTTGCTTCGACCCGCACCAGCCCCGCCGGAGCCTCAAGGGTGAGGGTAGTAACCGGCTCGACCATCGGCACCATGCCGGTTTCAAGCAAAACCGTGGCCGTACAGATCGTGTTCGTGCCGGACATCGGCACATAATATTCCGATTCCATGATGATGAAGCCCGCATCCGCATCCGGATGCGTTGCCGGAAGCACGAGGTTCACACACTGCGATACTTTTCCGCGCGGTTCATGGAGGAGAAACTGACGCAACTCGTCGCCGTTCTTTTCCAGGTACTGCATCTTCTCAAAGATCGTCTTACCCGGAACAGGCAGAACCCCACCGGTGATCACTTCGTTCAGTTCGCCCGCCGCATGCGCACCGACGACATTGACCATCTTGCTGAAACGCATTCCTCATCCCCATGCATGCAGGCGACGCCGAAACATCGCCATTATTGACGAATATGGCTTGTAAACGTTTTCTCATTTCGCGTCAATAAACGTTTACCGACTCTTCTCAAGCCGCCTTCTCGGAGCCGCTCGGCGCCGCTCCGACAGACTCGCGCAGGATGACGCTCGTCTCGAACTGCATCGAGGTCAGGCTGTGTCCCTGCTCGAGATTGGCAATCATCGCCCGCGCAGCATAGCGACCGATGTCGCCTGCCGGGATGGAGACCGTGGTGAGCGGCTGATAAAGGAGAGGCGCAAAACTCACGTCTTCGAACCCGCTGACCGACATCTGCCGCGGGACCTCGATGCCCAGCTTTCTGCATTCGGAGAGCACGCCGCAGGCAAGAAGATCCGTATTGCACATTACCGCCGTCACTTGAGGATCTTGCTCAAGGATCCTGCGGAATGCCAGGCCGCCATCATTAAGGGAGTAGCCCGGCTGGACCATCTGCGAGAGCGCCTGCAATCCGTTTTCGCGCATGATGCGTTCGTAGGCATTCAGGCGCGTCTGCTGGCGGTCGTTGCCCCGCGTCGGCCCGGAGATGAGCGCAATGTGCCGATGGCCGAGCTGCAGCATCAGCTCGGCAATCTTCTGGGTGCACTTTCCGTTGTCTATGCCGACAGACGGCAGCGGATGCCCTTCGAGATAGGAGTACACCTGAAGGACAGGGATCGGATTCTTCTCGATGAATTCGAGAAGGCGTTCGTCCTGAACCTTGCCAAAGACCAGCAGCCCCTCCGCCCCACGGTTGAAGAGCTTGTAGGCTGCATCGAAGATCCGGGTATTGTCGTATCCCGATGTCTGCAGGAAGCCTGCATATTCATTGGCAAAGAGCGTTTCCTGGATCCCGTGGGCAAGTTCGGAGAAAATCGGGTCATCGAGCCGCGGAAGGAGCGTTCCTATGGTTCTCGTCCGCGCCAGACGCAACGCCTTTCCGGCAGAATTGGTCGCGTATCCGAGCTGTGCGGCAGCTTTCAGGACCCGATCCGACATCTCCTTGTTCACGTTTTCCGGCTTGTTGAGCACACGAGACACTGTTGCGATGGAGACGTTCGCCAGTTTCGCAACATCGTGAACAGTGGGGCCGCGACCGCTTGATCCTTTTGTTTTCATGAAACTTCCCAAGCTCCCGTTCCCGCCAGTTTGGCGCCGATACCGAATTTCTAGCCCTTATATCGCGCCAAACTGAACCTGTCAGTAAATTGCCGATTGACAACAATTTTGGCTAATGCATTGTAGTAAACGTTTACTAAGTCGCTCGCAAGCGGCGGCATCTATCGTTCAATAATGGGGAACCAAAGCGATGCATAAACCCTCCAATTCAGACCTCCAGCGCCGCACCTTGCTGAAGATGCTTGCCGCGGGAGCCGTTGCCACGACGCTCAGCCCCGCCACGCGGGCATGGGCCGCAACCACGCTCAACATCCTCAACAGCAACACCGCCTGGGCCGGTGCGCTGACGGGAAATGTGGCGCAGGCCTACTCGCAAGCGCGGATCACCGGTGAGAGCAACCCCTACGAGGCGCATTACGAAAAGCTGCTGATCGAGCTCAGCCAGGGTTCGAGCACTTTTGACATCTTTACGACGGACAATCTGTGGATCCGTCAGCCGATGCGCAACGGCTGGGCAGTGCCGTTCGAGGATATCCGCGCCGAGGATTCTGCCCTGCCGGAAATTTCCGTCGACAAGCTTGCCCCTGCGTCCACGACCTATACCGAGTATCAGGACAAACGCTGGGGTTTGCCGCTGGTGATGACCACGCCGGTATTTGTCTACCGCAAGGATCTTTTCGAGAAGGCCGGCATCACCAAGGTGCCGACCAACTGGGACGAGTACCGTGACGCCGCAGAAAAGCTTCACTCTAACGAGGTGGCCGGCAACGTCCTGCTCCTGGGTGGCCAGGATGCACACATGAGCGGCGACTGGGGAAGCCGCCTCATGGGTATGACCAAGATCGCTCCGCATGACGATGGGGTTCTCGACGAGAACAACAAGATGATCTTCAACTCCGAAGGGCAGGGTGCGCGCGCCATCGAGCGACTGCGCGAAGTGCTGCCGTTCACCCCAAAGGGCGTCGAGGGTTTCGACTATGCCGAAGGCTCCTCGATCATGCAGCAGGGCAAGGCAGCCATGATGATCACCTGGTCGGACGTCATTGTCGGGATCGAGGACGGTCCCTTCAAGGGCAAGTTCGGCTATACGGTTTCGCCCACAGAAAAGTTCGAACAGCAAATGGTCGGCGGTTGGTCCATCCTGATCAACGCCGCATCCCAGAACCGGTCCGAGGCGTACAAGTTCCTGAAGTGGATGAGCGAAGGCAAGGCCTACGAATTGTTCCGCGAGGCCGGTGAATCCTCGCTGTGCCTCCAGGCCGACATCGAAAATCCGGAAGTGGTGGCCAAGGTGCCGATGCTTCAGACATTCCTCGACTTCAAGGCGCGGGGCACGACGCCTGTGTCTATTCCGCCGTATCGCCTCACCAACGCAGTCGAGGTCCAGCGTGTCCTCTATGAAAACATCCTTGCGGGCGTCAACGGCCGCAAGAAGCCGCAGCAGGCCATGGAAGATGCAGAAGCTGCTTTGGCTTCCGTAATTCGCACCTGACCAATTTGCGTGTACCGGGCATGGTCGATGACCATGCCCGTTTCTCCTGAGGAAGCTAATATGGCCAAAACTGGCTCCATGCCCGCACCTGCCATGACAGGCGCGACGAAGGCTGTGCGTGCAGGCGAAAGGAGCGTGCCGACCATGCTCCTCGCGCCGACCATGATCATCATGACAGTGGTCGGTCTCTATCCGCTGCTGCACTCGCTCTACATATCACTGACGAACTACAATCCGACCTTTGGGACATCCTACTCCTTCATCGGTCTTGCCAATTACGCGCGAGCCTTCGGCGACGGGCAGTTCTGGTATTCGGTTGTCCTGACGCTGGGTTTCACAACGATCAGTGTGTCCTGCTCCCTGACGCTCGCCGTGCTTCTGGCGCTGCTGTTCAATCAGAACAGGCTCGGATTCGTCGTCTTGCGGACGTTTCTCCTCATTCCGATGCTGATCACACCGATCGCGGTCGGGATTATCTGGCGCACCATGATGATGCCGGACCTGGGTATTCTCAACTACCTGCTATCGCTGATCGGCGCTCCACCCCTGGCATGGGCAAGCTCACCCAACAGTGCGCTGGCTTCGATCATCCTCGTTGATGTGTGGCAATGGACGCCGTTCATGTTCATCATCATCTTCGCGGGCCTGCGTTCCTTGCCCCGCAGTCCGTTCGAAGCTGCAGCCATCGACGGTGCAGGACATCTCGCGACCTTCGTCAATGTGACCTTGCCCATGTTGAAACCCGTGATCGTGATCGCGACGCTGCTGCGGATCGTCGATGCGTTCCGCACCTATGACACCGTCTACATCATCACACGCGGGGGCCCCGATTTCGCGACCGACCTCCTCAGCGTGTATCTGCAGCGCGTCAACTTCCGGATCTTCGATCTCGGCTATGGTTCCGCGCTGTCGTGGATCGCGCTCATCATCGTTCTCGTCGTTGTCATCGTCTTCGTGAATCTCACCGGATTCTTGAAACTGGTAGCCGATAAAGAAAATCGGTGAGGAGTGTCCCCATGTCGAACTCGGTCATCAAACGTGGTCTAGGCGCCCTGAGTGCCTATCTTTCGGCCATAATCGCGGTATTGTTCTTCACCTTTCCGATCTTCTGGATGGTTTCCTCATCCTTCAAGAGCGAAGTGGATATCTCGGCCTATCCTCCGGTATGGAGCTTCGTGCCAACCCTGGCCAACTATGCGCAGCTCTTCACCGAGCTCAACGCCTGGCAGGCTCTGATCAACAGCGCCCTGATCGTCGGACTGTCGACCTGCATCGCCATGGCGGCGGGCACCATGGCGGCCTATGCGCTTGCGCGTTTCGATGTGAAGGGCAAGGAGTTCCTCGCATTTGAAATTCTCTCCATCCGCATGCTGCCGCCAATCGTCAGCGTCATCCCGATGTTCATCATCGCGCGCCAACTGGGTGTCTTCGATACACCTTGGCTTCTGATTGCCGCCTACGCGCTGTCGGGGTTGCCGTTCGTTGTCTGGGTCATGCGCGTCTTCATTCAAGACATCCCTCAATCGATCGAAGAGGCTGCCATGATCGATGGCTGCAGCCGCTTTGAAACGTTCTGGCGGGTAACACTGCCGCTGCTTCTGCCTGGTCTCGCAGCGACAATGGTCATCGTATTCATGTTCGCCTGGAACGAATTTCTTCTGGCCAGCATGCTCACCTCCCAGGACGCCAAGACACTGCCTGTCATCGCGGCAAACGCCATAAAGCCCAAGGCCATTGCCTGGGGGCTCGCTTCCGCGGCTGGCGTAATGATGTCGCTCCCTGTCGTCGTTCTCGTTCTCTTAATGCAGCGCTACCTCGTACGCGGTCTAACACTCGGCGCGGTCAAGGGCTAAGGATCTCCCCAATGGCAATCAACATCGATACCGTCTACAAGCAGTTCGGCAATCTCAAGGTCGTGAACGGCGTTTCCGTCGACATCAAGGACGGCGAGTTCTTCGTCATGCTGGGGCCATCCGGCTGTGGCAAGACAACCACCTTGCGCATGGTCGCCGGCCTGGAATTGCCGACATCAGGTCGCATCAGCATCAACGGCACTGACGTCACCTACGCCGAACCCCGTCACCGGGATATTGCAATGGCGTTCCAGGACTACGGTCTCTATCCGAACATGACCGTCTTCAAGAATATCGAGTTCCCGCTGAAGATCCGCAAACTCGATGTCTCCAGCCGCGCACGGAAGGTGGAGGAAACGGCCGAGAAGCTCGGTCTGCACGAACTGCTGCAGCGCAAGCCCTCACAGCTGTCCGGCGGCCAGAGACAGCGTGTGTCGCTTGCCCGTGCTCTCGTTCGAAACCCCAAGGTGTTCCTGATGGACGAACCGCTGTCGAACCTCGACGCAAAGCTTCGCGCCGTCATGCGAACCGAGATCAAGAAGCTTGTGACAAACCTTGGAATCACGACGATCTATGTTACCCATGACCAGATCGAGGCCATGGCGATGGCGGATCGGATTGCGGTCATGAGCAAAGGCAACATGGTACAGGTGGCGTCTCCCCTTGAAGTCTACGACCGGCCAATGACCCGCTTTGTCGCTGAATTCATCGGATCGCCGCCGATGAACCTGTTCCCGGCACAGCTGAAAGCAGGCGAAACGGTGACATGCGTGCTGCCGAACTTTGCGCATGCCCTGTCTTCGGAGGAGCGCGATTTCGCCAAGACGATCGTAAACAGCAAGGGTGGGCTTCTTCTCGGCATCCGGCCCGAGCATCTGCTCATCGTCAATGCGGGGCAGCAACACGCGACGGATGCGCTTGTCGAGCTTGTCGAGCCTCTCGGTCAGACAACGAATATCTATGTCAGCGTCGGCGATGTCAGGTTCGTGATTGTCACCGATCGGACAACGGTTAAGGCTGGCGATACGATCGGCGTTGTGGCCCCCTCGGAATTGCTTCGGGTTGTCGCCAGCGATGACGCCGTACTGCGGCACTGAACCAGACTTCTTCGCAATACTTGAAAGGAATGGACATGACGGTTAGGGAATATGGTCTCTGGATCAACGGGACATGGGTCGACAAACCGACGAAGGTAGACCGAACGTCTCCCGCTCATGGCGCTCTCCTCGCCCGCTTCTGCGAAGGCAGCGAACAGGATGTCGACCATGCGGTGGCCGTGGCCCGCGCCGCATTCGACGATCGCTCGGTCTGGTCGGGCTTGTCCGGTTCCGACCGTTCCAAGGCGATCTCTCGCTGGCTCGACCTGATCACCCGCGATCTTGACAAGCTGGCACGCATCGAGGCCGAGGAAGTCGGCAAGCCGATCCGTTTCGGTCGCGGCGAGACCGAATGGTCCATCGAGCTTGGACGCTATGCTGCAGCGCTTGCCTACCAAATCCCGGGCGATCTGGTAAACAATATCGGCGACGCGAATCTCGGTCTGGTTTCACGCGAGGCCCGCGGCGTCATCGGTATGATCACGCCCTGGAATTTCCCGCTCGTCACCCTGTTCCAGAAGCTTCCCTACGCTTTGGCGGCGGGCTGCACCGTTGTCATCAAGCCGTCGGAACTCACCTCGGGCACCACGCTCGAGGTCGCTGCGCTCGCCAAGGAGGC
Source organism: Shinella sp. (assembly GCA_003248775.1). GTDB lineage: Bacteria > Pseudomonadota > Alphaproteobacteria > Rhizobiales > Rhizobiaceae > Allorhizobium. The sequence goes on from QFQX01000041.1 coordinate 15,780, forward strand.
CGGCATTCCCGATGGGGTCATCAATGTCGTGACGGGTTCAGGACGCACGGTTGGCGAGGCCCTTACCGGACATCCGGGCGTCGACATGATTTCGTTCACGGGCTCGACAGCCGTTGGCAAGCGTATCGCCCAACGCTGCGCCGAGACCATGAAGCGGGTCGGTCTGGAACTGGGTGGCAAGGCAGCCAATATCGTCTTTGCCGACGCCGATATCGACTCGGCCATCGACGGCATTGCATTCGGCTACATCCTCAACCAGGGTGAGGAATGTGTCCAGGGCACCCGTCTGATCGTTGAGGAAACGATCGCAGATGACTTCGTCAAGCAGCTTGTCGAGCGGTCGAAGAAGATTCGCATCGGCCTGCCGCAGGACGAAGAGGCAGATGTTGGTGCGCTGATCCACGAAGAGCACATGAAAAAGGTTCTCGGTTACATAAAGACCGGTGTGGAGCAGGGCGCTCGGCTTGAGCTCGGCGGCACGCGTCTGACCGAGAACGGACTTGGCAACGGCTTTTACGTGGCTCCGACAATTTTTACCGGCGTCACTTCGGACATGACGATCTTCCGCGAGGAAATCTTTGGCCCGGTGCTGGCCGTCTCCACCTTCAAGACCGTGGACGAGGCAGTCAGTCTCGCCAACGACACCAATTACGGACTTGGCAACGGGGTATGGACAAAGGACATCGACAAGGCGATCAAGGTTTCGCGTGAACTCAAGAGCGGTACTGTCTATGTCAACACATTCCTTGAAACATCGGTGCAGATGCCTTTCGGAGGCTTCAAGGAAAGCGGCGTCGGGCGCGAGAACGGAATGGATGGGCTTCTCGAGTTCACCGAAGTCAAGTCGACCTTCATCAAGCTCGGCAAGCGCGCCCATGCGCTGCCGCATACCGTCTAACTGCTGAAACCCAGGGCTGTCCGCTTGCAGGCAGCCGCGGGCTGACGGTGTCCACCCCTCCGTCAGCCCATTCTTTTGAACCCTGCACATTGAGGTCATACAATGGCGGATATGCTTCCCCTGACTGTCGCCAAACGTCGTGAACATGATTCACTTGGGGAGATCGACGTCGATGCCGAAGCTTACTATGGGGCGCAAACGGCCCGTGCCTTCGCCAACTTTCAGATTTCAGGGATACCGATCGGGCACTATGCCGTGTTCATTCGTGCCCTTGCTTATGTGAAGAAGGCCGCGGCTCTTGCAAATCGTGAGCTCGGTGACCTCGACGCGCGCAAGGCCGAGGCGATCGTCGCAGCCTGTGACGATATTGCTTCCGGTAAGCATGCCGACCAGTTTGTCCTGGACGTGTTTCAGGGCGGTGCGGGAACCTCGACCAATATGAACATCAATGAGGTGGTCGCCAATGTCGCCCTCGAGCACCTTGGCTTACCGAAGGGTCGTTTCGACGACATCCATCCCAACAACGATGTCAATCTTTCGCAGTCGACCAATGACGTTTACCCCACCGCGATCCGCCTTGCATTGCTCCTCAGCTACCAGAACCTTTCTACGGCGCTTGAAGGGCTGGCCGGGGCATTCGAGACGAAAGCCGGGGAGTTTTCCGAAGTCCTCAAGCTTGGGAGGACCCAGCTGCAGGATGCCGTGCCAATGACGCTTGGCCAGGAGTTCATGGCTTTTGCCGTGACGCTTCGGGAAGACATCCTGCGTCTGGAAGATGCCGCCCGATTGCTCCGGGAGATCAATCTCGGCGGTACTGCGATCGGAACCGGGATCACCGCAGACCCACGATACGCCGCGCTGGCCATCCGCAAACTGGCTGAAGTCTCGTCCGTGGACCTCGTGCCGGCCTCGGATTTCGTTGAAGCATGCTGGGATACCGGAGCCTTCGTCCTATTTTCGGGCACCCTGAAGCGTACAGCGGTGAAGTTGTCGAAGATTTCGAATGATTTGCGCCTGTTGTCGAGCGGTCCACGCGGTGGGCTGGGCGAGATCAATCTGCCGCCCATGCAACCCGGATCATCGATCATGCCCGGCAAGGTCAATCCGGTCATCCCCGAAGTGGTCAACCAGGTTGCCTTTCAGGTGATCGGCGCCGATCTCGTCGTGACTCTGGCGGCCGAGGCAGGTCAACTGCAGTTGAATGCATTTGAGCCCGTGATCGTGTTCAATCTTCTCCAGTCCATCACCTTGATGACGAATGCGGTCAAGACGCTTGCCGACAAATGTGTTGTCGGCATCACGGCCAATGAGGAGCGCTGCAGGCAGCATCTGGAGGCCGGCACGGCCCTGGCAACGGCGCTGACGTCCCTGATCGGCTACGAGAAGGCTGCCGATTTGGCAAAGGAGATCCTGGCAACTGGTCGCCCCTTGCGCGACCTCCTGAATGAGAGCCAATCGCTGTCGGCCGATCTGCTTGAACAGGTGTTCGATGCAAGGGCGCTTACCCGGCCGTCACGTTTCCGCCAGCCGCCACCGACAGGCGGCTGAGACGGCTACCTTGGCCGTTTCAAGACAATCATCTCCGATTTCGACGGTTTCATTCTTGATGCCGCGCGCTTGAAGATCGCAGCCTTCGCGAAGATGTACAGTGTCGGGAACCATGACCTCGTTACAGGGGTCGTGCGGCATCAGGAGGAGCACGGCGGTATCGGTCGCCGGGAGAAGTTTCGCGCCTTCGAGCGCGAAATCTTTGGCGGGTCAAAACCGGTTCTGATCTGCTGAGCTCCCATATCGCCGACAGGCGCCGCTGCATCCGATGATCGTCCCGCTCGCCGATTTCTATCGACCCTCAGAAAGCGAAGCCGCGGCGGACTGCGCCCTATCCCAATCGGGACCCTCCAGGGTATGGATAGCCCTTTCAAGATCCTTGACCATCGCGCCGACCAGATGCTGGAACATCGCTGCTTCTGCGGGCTTCAGCGAGCCGAAGACAATGTCGTTGGCACAGGTCCGCATCGGGGCCACTTTGAGCACTTCGGCACGACCGAAATCCGTCAGCTCGATATAGGTGCTCCGCCGATCCGTATCGTTGGGGCGTCTGCGAAGATGGCCCCGCTTCACCAGCTTGTTGACTTCCGATGTAATGAACGGTCCAGACGTGTGCAGGGTTGCGGCGAGCCGGCCAACGGTTGTCGAGCCGTGCTCTGCGACCACCATCAAGATGGTGTATTGCGGGGCGGAGACGCCGATATAGGCACCGTAGAGTTCGCGCGTCTTCAGCATCATCGCGGACAGGCTCAGAAGATCGTAGACCATGCCGCGGAACTGATGGTCGCTACCATCGACCAGAAGATGGGGCAGGGTCGTGCTCGGCGGTGGAAACTGTCGTGCAGTGCTGAAACTCGTCATCGGGCCCTCTGTCTTGCCATGCAAGGCAACAAAATTAATCGATCCCACCGGTAAGAAAACCCCACAAAGCCAATTTGTCGCATTTGCATATAATAAAAATACATAATAAAGTTATCTATATGAATGTGCGCGCATCCTTCTTTCAACGGAGACAAAGATGAATATCGATTCTGCAATGGAACAATATCGGGGTCCAAAAGCCGTCATCCCGCCCCAGGCTGGCATACGGTATCGTCTGCCGGTGCCCGGTGTGTCCGTCCAGATCAAGCTCTCTCTCGGGAGTTACCCCCATTTCAAGTTTTCCGCTGTCAGATACGATCTCGAACCGGGAGCCTCTGTCGACCTTTACGCAACGCTTCTGGCTGGGAGGATGCTGTACTGCCTGGCCGGGAGCGGGGATGTTGTGCTGAACGGTCAACAAAAGTCCTTCCCCGAGGGGGCCTTCGTTCATCTGGGCGAGGGTCATCATGCCACCCTTGTCAATCGCGGCGGCGAAACGATGGAAGTGTTCAGCTTCGTCTTCGGCGCCTCAGCCGAGGCGAGGCAGGATCTGCTTTCGACAGATGTCGACGGTACCAATGTCCTGTCCTTGTCCGCAGAGCAATTGTCGGCGTTCGGGCTGATGTCATTGGACGAAGCAAACCTCGTTCCAGACCAGAGCAAGGGCGAGCTTGTCTACCAGTTGCAGGATGAAGGGCCCTCGTTCTGGCAGGCCAAGCCGAGTGCCGGTTTTGTCGAGGTGAAGCTGTCTCCGTTTACTTCGAACATTCACCACTATGCGGTCTTGATGCAGACGCTGTTTCCCGGCAATGCGGTTCGCGAACACGCTCATAACCAGCTGAACGAGTTTTTCGTGATCTCGAAGGGCACGGCGCTTGCCGCGTTGGATGGGGAAGAAGCGATGTGTCCGAAGGGAACTGTCATCATCATCGGCAGGAACGTATTCCATCGATGGGGAAATGCCGGCGATGAGAACGCCCAGAACTTCGCAATTATCGATCCCCCCGGTGTGGAAGGTGCACTCGCCTTGACAGGCCGGTTGAGGACAGTGGGCGAAAGCTGGCCTGATGACATCCTGCGAAATGCCGAGACGGGGAAGATACTGCACGAGCGCTTCGGTTTCGTGATTGCAGGTGACGCCGCAGATCGCATCCGCTGAGGCCGCTCACCCACACTGACGCGCATGCTCGTTGCGATCGCCCTCGCCAATAAAATGGCTCGGTCGATCCGGACGATGATGACGACGAACGAAGACTACAAGGATTCCGGTCGAAATCGATTCCGATCACGACTGGAATGCTGAAAAGCGCCGGAGACCGCAGAGCAGGTATTGGTGCCCAAAACCGCAGTGTGGTGTGCGAAATGCCTTCGAGATCAGGCAGGTCCTCTCGTCATGACGTAGAGCGGACCTGCTTCCAGGCGCACAAACCGCGTCACATTGCGCCATGATTTTCATCCCAGCGAAAGCGCAAACGGTTGCGGCCGGAGCTTACCATCAAGACTGTCTTTCAACAGTCGAGGGGATAAAATGAAAGCTCTTTCCGCCAAATCGCGTCTAAAATATCTGGCAGGTGCTCTTGCGCTTGGCGTGGCCTTGAGTGCTGGTGGTGCATCCGCGGAATACAAGGGACTTCCGCGCACATTTATCTGGAACCCCGGCACCGTCACGATGGTCGATACGTCGAGCTTCAAGAAGGACGGTCCTTACACCATCGGGTTTGCCAACGCATCGCAGGCCGATCTCTGGCTCGTGACGTTTGCGCAGGGCGTACAGTTTCAGGCCGCCAAGAACAAGGACCTGATCAAGAAGTTCATCGTGACCGATGCGAACTCCGATCCCGCCAAACAGATCGCCGATATTCAGGATCTCGTTAATCAGGACATCGACCTGCTGATCGTCAATCCGGCGACGGCTGATGCCCTCAATCCGATCCTCGGCCGCGTGATGCGCCAGGGTATCCCCGTTGTCACCGTCGGTCGCCGCGTCGAGGACGACAAGAATTTCGTTTCCTTCGTCACCGCGTCTGACGCCGCGTTGGCGCGCACCTGCGCAACGTGGATGGCAGAGCAACTCGGCGGCAAGGGCAAGATCGTCCTGCTTCCCGGTCTTGCCGGATCAAGCCCGGCTGAAGCGCGTCTTACGGCAGCCAAGGAAGTTTTCGCCCAGTTCCCGGAAATCCAGATCCTCGATACGCAATATACAGGCTGGAGCCCGGCAAACGGCAAGCAGATCATGTCTGCCATCATCCAGCGCTCCGGCAAGGAAATCAATGGCGTGTGGGCCGATAGCGGTCTTCAGGCGTCCGGGTCTGTCGAGGCGTTCCTGAACGCGGGCTTCAAGCCCGAGGAAATTCCGCCCCATACCGGCGGTGACATGAACGGCATGTACAAGGCGGCGCTCAAGAACAAGTTCCCCTTCTGCGGCGCCGACTATACGCCTTCCATGGGCATCAAGGCCGTGGATGTGGCGCTTGATGTTCTTAAAGGTGCTTCGGTTCCCAAGCAGGTCGATGTGAATTTCCAGGTCGTCGTTTCCGAGGGCGATGAGACGCCATCCATCAAGGCGGACGTTCCGCTGAAGGACTATGTGGCCGAGGACAAGCCCGACGACTTCATCATGGGCCACGGCATGGGACCGGATTACGATCCGAAGACCTTCAAGGCCGATTACAACAAGTGATCCTCCCAAGGATCTTGCTGCCGCTGGCGCCTCCCGGTCGGGATGGCGCCAGCGGCTTTGGCCGTTGTAGTATGGAGGTGTGGGATGTTGATCGAACTGAAGGGAATCGAAAAAGGATTTCCTGGCGTCAAGTCGCTTGATGGCGTCGATTTTTCCGTCAGGGCGGGTGAGGTTCATTCGCTGGTCGGTGAAAATGGCGCGGGCAAGTCGACACTGATGAAAGTGCTGTCCGGCAATTATATTCCCGAGGCCGGAACTATATTTTTCGACGGAGCCGAACGTCGCTGGAAAGGTCCGGCCGATGCAATCGCAGCCGGCATCCATGTCATTCATCAGGAATTGATGCTGTTTTCCGAGCGCACTGTCGCGGAAAATATCTTCCTGACGGCGCCACCGCGCAACAGGCTCGGCCTTATCGACAGGCGTGCCATGGAGGAGAAGGCATCCGCCATTCTCGAGCGGCTTGGCCACAGGATCGATCCGAGGCGGAAGATTGGCAGCCTCAGCATCGCCGATCAACAGATGGTGGAAATCGCCAAGGCGTTGTCTGCGGATGTGCGTCTGCTCGTTCTCGATGAGCCAACCGCCGTTATTTCAGGCAGGGAAGCCGAACTGCTGTTCGAGCGGGTGGAGAAACTGCGCAATGAGGGCGTGGGCATCGTCTATATTTCTCACCGCCTTGAAGAGGTATTCAGGCTTTCCGACCGCATCACGGTTCTCAAGGACGGAAAATACGTCGCGACCGTCGAGACGGCGAGCATTGATCGCGACCGGCTGATCTCGATGATGGTAGGCCGCGAACTGGCCGATATCTACCCTCCGAAGCGGGATTTTCAACCGGGCGGAAAGCCGGTCCTCACGATCAAGAATCTTGTGTCGGCTCCGCGCGTGAAAAACGCCAGCCTTGTTCTTCACGCAGGCGAGATTCTGGGAATTGGCGGCCTTGTCGGCGCGGGACGATCCGAACTCGCCCAGACCATATTCGGATCGTCGGACAGCCAGTCAGGCGTCGTGGAACTTGACGGTAAAGCATATGATAAAAGATCGCCTGCGAAATCCATCGCTTCAGGTGTCGGTTTTCTGACGGAGGACCGAAAAGGCGAAGGTGTCCTGATGCTTCAGGATTGCGCGCGCAACATTTCCGCGCCCGATCTGTCGTCCTTTTCCAGCAATTCCTTCATCGATCGACGGCGGGAGGAGGACGCGGCGGTCGAGGAGATAAAGCGCTTTCGCATTGCCATTCCCGGTCCTCGTTCTCTGGTGCGGACACTGTCCGGCGGCAACCAGCAGAAAGTGCTGCTCGCCCGCTGGTCCCGTGTCTGCAAGAAGGTGCTCATTCTCGATGAGCCGACGCGTGGCGTGGATGTGGGCGCCAAGGTCGAAATTTACAATTTCATCCGGCAATTGGCCGATTCCGGCGTTGCAGTGCTGATGATTTCTTCGGAACTCAGCGAACTTGTCGGCATGTCGGACCGTATCGTCGTTATGCGGGAAGGGTACACGATGGGCGAACTCAAAAAATCGGATATTTCGGAGGAAGCCGTCATGGCGCTTGCCACTGCGGAAATACCCTCGGGGAGCCACGCGGCATGATGCATTCACGCTTCTCCCTCAAGGCCATATCCAATCCGCCGCTTGTGGTCGCGTCACTGGCGCTTGTCGTCCTGATCGCCATTGGCTTCTTCATGAACGACCGTTTCGCGACGCTCCGAAATCTCGCCAATCTGCTGGAGCAGTCTGCTCCGCTGGGTATCCTTGCTCTCGGCCAGATGCTGGTGGTGCTGGTGGGAGGCATCGATCTGTCCATCGGCGCGATCGTCACTGCGACAGCCGTTCTGGTCGCGGCCCTTTGCGATATCTATCCAGATTATGCACCACTCATCCTGATTGGAACCGCTGGGTTCGGTGCCATGCTTGGCGCCTTGAACGGTGTCATCATCAACCGCACGGGCGTGCATCCCCTGATCGTTACGCTTGGAACATCCTCGGCCATCAATGGCGGTGTGCTGCTTTACACCATGCGCCCCGTTGGCGGCGTGCCGGTGTGGCTTGAGGATTTCGCCTATGGCGCAACCGTGGGAATACCGAACGCGGCCATTGTCATGTTCGTCGCCTTTGCCGTCACCGGGATATTCCTCAACCGCACGGCGCTCGGCTACGCCTTTTATGCGGTCGGCGGAAATCCGGCGGCGGCGAGGGCCGCCGGCCTTTCCGTATCCAGGGTCACCGTGCTTGCCTATGCGGCCTCCGGCTTTCTGGCCGCCCTTGCCGGGATCTATTTCGCGTGCCGTACGGGAACGGGAGATCCGCGTGTGGGTGAGGCGATGACGCTTGCCTCCATCACGCCGGTCGTGGTCGGTGGAACCGCGCTTGGAGGTGGTGTCGGAACCGTTTTCGGTACGCTGATCGGCGCCTCGCTCGTCAGCGTTCTCGGCAATGTGCTGAACTATATGAATGTTTCCACTTTTGCGCAGTGGGTCGTCCAGGGGCTGGTCATTCTGGCGGCTGTTTCGATCTATGTGGACAGGAGTCGCAAATCATGACCGCAAGCCGAGCTTTCGCAAAGCTTTCACCTGCACTCGGCCTGCCCCTGGCGCTGGCCGTGCTTCTGGCCGCAGCAGGTTTCGTCCAGCCATCTTTCCTTTCAGTGCGTAACTTCCAGGATATTCTTACCCAGGCTGCACCGCTTTGCATCGTCGTGATCGGACAGACCTTCGTCATTCTCGCAAGGGGGCTTGATCTGTCGGTCGCATCGGTGATGGCGACCGTCGCCGTCATCGCAACATCCTTCAACACGACGGCCAACGATGTCCTGCCGCAGATCATAGGCCTGTCGCTGCTGCTGGCTGTGACGGTCGGGTTCATTAACGGATATCTGGTCGTGCGCCGCAATGTTTCGCCGTTTCTTGCAACGCTGGCGATGATGACCGTCCTGCAGGGCGCACGGTTTTATTACACGCAGGGCGCGCCAGGCGGCAGCCTTCCTTCCGCCCTGCGTTTTCTTGGTACGGGAAGCGTTGCCGGCGTGCCGGTCAATCTCCTGCTGTTGGCGGTTCTGCTTGCAGGGGCTACCTGCCTCCTGTCCAAAACCACGCTCGGGCGCAAGATCTATATCACAGGCGGCAATCCCAGATCGGCTGAACTTGTCGGTATCAATTCGGGGCGCGTGACCATTTTCTGCTACATCGTCAGCGCCGTGATGGCCGCGATCGCGGGACTTGTTCTCGTCGGCTTCGTCGGAAGCGTCGATAACTGGGTTGGCCGGGGGTATGAACTGGACTCCATCGTTGCCGCCGTTATCGGTGGAATAGCGTTGACCGGGGGGCGTGGCTCGCCTGTCAACAGTGTTCTGGGAGCCATCGTCCTTGTCGTTACCTTTAATTTCGTGGTGATCGCCGGTCTGCCCGTGCAGGCGCAGTTTATCATCAAGGGCGTCGTCATCATCCTTGCCGCTTCCCTGTTCTTGAAGCGAGAGGCCTGAGGTTTGGAAATGGAGAGTATTATGCGCCTGCCGGATATCGAATTCCTGAACATGCTTGCCGACGCCGCCGACAGGGAAACCATGAGCCGCTTCAGAACGGCGCTCGATGCTGAGACAAAACCCAAGGAAGGATACAGTTTCGATCCGGTCACAGAGGCGGACCGGGCTGCGGAAAAAGCAATCAGGGACCTTATACGGAAGAAATTTCCGGAGCACGCCATTCTTGGCGAGGAATACGGCGCGGAAGGCGACGGAAACGTTCAATGGGTTCTCGATCCTATCGATGGCACACGCCCTTTTCTCTGTGGGTTGCCTGTATGGGGAACGTTGATCGGCCTCAGCGTCGATGGCAGGGCCCGTATCGGAATGATGAGCCAACCCGTTACGGGTGAACGTTTCTGGTCGGATGGCGAGAAGAGCTATCTTCAGCGTGCGGGCGGCGCGTCGATACTGCGAACGGGTAAAACCACAGATCTGTCGAAAGCGATCCTGCACACCAATGCACCCGAACAGGTCGAGCGGCACCGTCATGTTCCATTTGCCAATCTGGTGTCGGCAGTGCGGATGACACGCTACGGCGGGGAATGTTATGCCTTTGCAATGCTGGCTGCCGGCCAGATAGACCTGTGCGTCGAGTTCAACCTCCAGCCCTATGACATCATGGCGCTGATCCCGATCATAGAGGCGGCGGGCGGCGTGATCACCGGCCTTGATGGACAGCGTGTGGAACAGGGTGGTTTCGTGCTGGCTTCCGCAAATTCCGTGCTGCACGAAAAGGCGCTCGAAATCCTGAATGCTGGACGCAAAAGGGATTAAGAAAGCCGGCCAGCCAGCCGTATTTTTAATAGGGCCATTCCGCTGCCGACCTGCATTGTCTTCACGCTACACGTGACCATGCATCGGGACAAAGCTATGGTCAGGCAACTGCAACGTTTCAGTGGAAAAGTATGGAAGCGCGCGTCGTCGATAATCACCAAGCAGCCGATAGATTGAGAATCCTAGCTATATTCTTCACTCAATCGGTCGTGGGCGCGATGCTTTACATGCGCATGCCCGACTTGCAGGAAAGGGCTGGTCTCAGTTCCGGCGAATTGGGAGGCGTCCTGATGGGGGGCCCCATCGGCGCGCTTATGACTTACATGGTCGCCGCCAGAATGGTGGAGGCCCTCGGTACACGCGCGGTCATATTCTGGACCTGCATCGTTACCGCCTTTACCGCGTCTTTTGTCACGTTACCAACCGGTCCGGTATTGATGTTCATTGTGCTCATGGTCAACGGCGCGGTGTCGTCCATCGCCAACATCGCCATCAATGTCGAGGCGGATCGTATCGAGGCAGGAACGCGGGCGCGCATCATGAACCGTTGCCATGGTGTATGGAGCATCGGTTACTTCCTTTCGTCCTCGATTGCCGGCGTGCTTCGAGGCGTAGGTTTCGATCCTGTCATTCACCTTTGGGTCCTGTTGCCGATCTATTCCGTTCTCGTTGCTGCCGTCGTGCTGCCCATGACGGAATATGCTCCTCGCGCACATACAGGGAGCCTGCTCAAGCGCAAGTTCGTGATGCCGACATTGGCCGTGTGTATTCTCGTTGCATTCGGGCTGGGCGCGCAGCTGCTGGAGGGCGCATCCCGCGTATGGGCCACGATCTATATTCGCGATGCCTTCGATGTCCTGCCGATCATACAATCCGCGGCACCTCCCGCGCTCGTGCTGACCATGGCCGCCGGCAGGCTTTTTGCTGACGGGTGGATCGATAGGCATGGTCCGCGAAACGTTGCCGCCCTGTCACTGGTGGTCGCATTATGTGGGATGCTTTTGCTGGTGCTGGCCCCGAATGCTTACGTCGCCATTGCGGGTTTTGCCGTTGCTGGCCTTGGGGCCGGAGTGATTTATCCGCTGATGTTGTCATCTGCGGCCCGTCTGGGTGACAGGCCAGCTTCCGAAAACGTTGCATCCCTGACGCTGATCATCCAGCTCGTAATGCTTGTTTCTCCAATGGTTATCGGCATCGTCGCCGAACATTTCGGGATACGCGTCGCTTTCGGCATACTCATCCCGCTCCTGGCTTTTGGTTTGCTGGTCGCGCGTAAAATCACATGAGCGGGACTTGAAGCAGGCAAGAATTGAAGGAAGCGTTCGTTTCAGGGACTGCTGCTTCGAATGGATCAGGCGGCAAAGTGACCGAACCTTATCCCCGGTTCGCCGGCGGTTTCCGACCAGAAGCTCTTTGTCTGAGTATATGCGAGCAGTACATCACTGCCTGTTGGTTCCCCGCGGAACCGAGCCGATTGCGATGTAACTCACACCTCAACCGGCGTCCCGGTTGAGGTCTTTTGCCATATGCCGGCAAGCGGCGACGAACGCCCTGAGCGCAGGGCTGCGACCCTGACCTTTCCTGAAGGCCAACGAGATCTTGCGCCGGATTTCCGGCTGCAAGGGCCGAACCTGGACATCCTGTAAGTCGTGGCTCGCGCGAAGGCCTGGCAGGATCGATATGCCGGCATGACTCCTGATCAGGGCGACGCTGACCTCGAACCCCTTGCAACGCGCCATAATCTGCGGATCGAATCCCGCGCCCTGGCAGGCTTCCGTGAGCATCCGGGTGTAGGTGGAGGAGGCCGTGTCGATGATCCATCGCTCCTCCTGAAGGTCCGGGAGTGTTACAATGTCTCTTCCTGCAAGGCGGTGGCCCTTGCCCATCATCACGTGGAAGACGTCTTCCAGAAGCGGGATTGTCTCGATGTTAGAGTCAAGGGCGCCCGGCAGGATGTTGAGGTCGTCGATGATCGCCACGTCGGTCTGCCAGCTTCGCAACGCTGCCACGCTTTCCTCCGGCTCCATTTCGTCAAACTGGATCGCGAGGAGGGGATGATCGTCCGCCAATTGCTGGATCGTCGGCGGGATCAACACCGCCGCAACAGACGGGAAAGCAGCGACACGAAGATCACCGGCGACGAGGTTCTCCAGTTCCTCGATTTCAGCCCTGGCGCCTTCCAGTTCCGAAAAAATCCGCTCTGCTCGTTCAACGAGAATTTGACCTGCAACCGTAAGCGCGACGCCACGGCCACGTTTTTCGATCAGGGGCACTCCGACCTCCTGTTCAAGGAGTGTCATCTGCTGCGAGATCGCCGAAGGCGAGACCAGCAGTGCTTCTGAAACAGCGGCCATGGTTCCTCGGATCGATAACTCCCGCAGGGTCCGCAGCCGTCCGAAGTCCATAATGTCGCCCCCAAGAAAATCATTAGCATAGCTTAACAATAGCGGAAATACTATTAACTTTTTTTGACCAAATGCTTGTACTACCGTGCTCTGGACAGCGGCTTTCAGACAGACGCAGGCAAGGCGGACAAGCAGTTTGTGCTCGTGCCCGACGTGTCCAGGAAAGCCTCGCAGAGCCGATCGTGACATCGCAAATGTCTGGCGGCATTTGACCAGAGGGAAGCAGAATGACCACTCAGGCAGATCGATACTTCAACACCCGGCTCTCCGAGCGTGACCCGGTCATCTTCAACGCCCTCGAAGGAGAGCGGAAGCGCCAGCAGGGCCAGATCGAGTTGATCGCGTCCGAAAACTCGGTCAGCGCGGCAACGCTCGATGCCCTCGGCTCGGTCATCACCAACAAGACCGTCGAAGGGTATCCCGGCAATCGCTTCCACGGGGGCGCCGACTACGCCGACATCGTCGAGCAGGCGGCCATCGATCGCGCCAAGGAACTCTTTGGTGTCGCCTATGCCAACGTACAGCCGCATTCCGGTACGCAGGCTAATCAGGCCGTGTTCTTCGCATTGCTCCAGCCTGGCGATGTCGTTCTCAGCCTCGACCTTGCCGCTGGTGGCCACCTCAGCCATGGCGCAAAGCCCAACCAGTCGGGCCGTTGGTTCACGATCGTATCCTACGGTGTCGATCGTGAAACGGGCCTCATTGACTATGACCTCGTCGAAAAGCTCGCGCTTGAGCACAAGCCGAAGCTGATCATTTCCGGTGGCTCCTCGTATCCGCGGGAATACGATTTTGCCCGGATGCGCAAGATTGCAGACGCCGTTGGCGCCGTCTATCTCGTCGATATGGCGCATTTCGCGGGCCTTGTCGCTGCGGGCGTACACACCGACCCGGTGCCCTATGCCGATATCGTGACCTGCACGACGACGAAGACCTTGCGCGGCGCACGCGGCGGCCTCATCCTCACCAATCGCGAGGACTTCGTGAAGAAGTTCCAGTCCGCGGTTTTCCCCGGCGTCCAGGGCAGCGCGCACCTCGCAACGATAGCCGGCAAGGCGGTTTGCCTCGGCGAGGCCCTCACCGAGGAATTCAAGACCTACGGCGCGAATGTCAAGGCGAATGCGCGGCTTCTGGCCAAGGTTCTGATGGACCGCGGCGTCGGCATCGTCAGCGGCGGCACGGACACCCATCTCGTGCTCGTCGACGTGTCGTCGAAGGGCTTGCTCGGCCAGCAGGCGCAGGACCTGCTCTACTCGGTCGACATCACCTCGAACAAGAACCCGATTCCGTTCGATAGTGCCAAACCCTCCGAGTGGAAAGGCATCCGCCTCGGATCTTCCGCCGGGACGACACGCGGTTTTGGCGCAGCCGAATTCGAAAAAATCGCCAATCTCATCGCCGATGTCTTCGACGCAGAAAAACTGCCGGAGGCAGAGCGTATCAAGGAACACGATCGGATTCGTGCCGCTGTCGCAGCGCTTTGTGCGGCCTTCCCCATCTATCCCTGAGGTCTCAGCGAAGGGGCTCCGGTGCCCGGTTTGGAAACGGACATGACGATTCATCTTCCCGACAACCATACCCGCGACGAGGTGCTCGCCGCTCGCCCGACCCTTTGGGTCAATCCGCTCTACGAGCCGAATGCGATCGACGACGTGTCGCTGCCGATCCGGCCCGAACAGGTCGATGAGGCTCAGGCCAACTGGCGGCGGCTCGCGCCGCTTCTGGAAACCTGCTTCCCCGAACTGAGAGCCAGCGGCGGAGCAATTCGTTCCGATCTCGTCGAACTCAGGGAACTGCGCGATGCGCTCGGGTATGGCGCGGCTGAATTCGGGCAGGTCTTCGTCAAGGCCGATAGCGACCTTCCGGTCGCGGGCTCCATCAAGGCGCGCGGCGGTGTTTATGAAGTCTTCGTGTTTGCCGAGCAATTGGCAAGGAACGAAGGTCTGCTGAACGACGGCGACGATATACGCCGTCTTGCCGAGCCCGACATGAAGGCATTCTTCTCGCGCTACACGATCGCTGTCGGCAGCACCGGCAATCTCGGCTTAAGCGTCGGCATCGCCGCCCGGGCGCTGGGCTTCAATGCGACCGTGCACATGTCCTCGGATGCGAAGTCCTGGAAGGTCGATCGCTTGACGAAGCTCGGCGTCGAGGTCGTCCAGCACGAGGCTGACTACACCATCGCCGTCGAGACTGCGCGCCTGGTCGCCGAAAGCGATCCGACGATCTATTTCGTCGATGACGAGCAGTCCCGGCATCTCTTCCTCGGATATTCGGTCGCGGCGTTCGAACTCGCCGAGCAACTCAGCGCCCGCGACATCGTCGTCGATGCGGAGCATCCACTCTTTCTCTACTTGCCCTGCGGAATAGGAGGCGCGCCGGGCGGCGTCACCTACGGCGCCAAGAAGGTCTTCGGCGATCACGTACACTGCTTCTTCGTGGAGCCGGTGCAATCGCCTTGCGCGCTGGTTCATCTGATGAGCGGCTCACGAGAACTGGTCTCGGTCTACGACGTCGGCCTCACCAACAAGACCGAGGCGGATGGTATGGCGGTTGCGCGCATGTCCGCCTTCGTCGCCACCGTCATGCGGCACATGCTTGCCGGCGTATTCACGGTTGCCGACGACGATCTACTTCGCTGGCTGCTGCTTGCTCATCAGACGCAGGGCATTCGGCTCGAGCCTTCGGCCACCGCCGGATTTGCCGGTCCGGCATTCCTGGTGAAGCACCCGGAGGGTCGTGCCTTCTGTGAACATCACCAGATCCAAAACGTCCTGACGCAGGCCACGCACATCGTCTGGACAACCGGCGGCTCCTTCGTGCCGCAGGAGCA
This sequence comes from Shinella sp., assembly GCA_003248775.1. Taxonomy (GTDB): domain Bacteria; phylum Pseudomonadota; class Alphaproteobacteria; order Rhizobiales; family Rhizobiaceae; genus Allorhizobium. The sequence continues at coordinate 31,302 of QFQX01000041.1, forward strand.
GTTCGACGCATTTCTGAAACAGGCGGCTGCGGTTTAGTTCGAGGAGGTAGACAATGTCGAACAGCCAGGAATCTGCGCAGCGTGTTGCGGCGGTCGATGCGAAAGTCTTCGATGCGGACATCATCGATGGCAAGGCTTTCGCGACAGGTCTGCTTGCCCGCGTCAAGAACGAGGTAGCGGAATTAAAGGCCGTGACCGGCCAGGTTCCCGGTCTGGCGGTCGTCCTGGTAGGCGAAGACCCAGCCAGCTCCGTCTATGTGGCGTCGAAGCGCCGTGAGACGCTGGCGGCGGGCATGAATTCCTTTGAACGCCGCCTCCCGGAAGAGACGACACAGGAAGAGCTGGTGGCTTTGATCCAGCAGCTCAACGAGGATCCGGCCGTCCACGGCATCCTTGTCCAGCTTCCGCTTCCCGGCCAGCTTGACGCCGAGTCGGTAATCGATGCGATCGACCCCGCCAAGGACGTGGACGGGTTTCATGTCTCGAACGCCGGACAGCTTGCCGTGGGGAAGCAGGGCCTCGTCCCGTGCACGCCGCTCGGATGCATCATGCTCCTGAAGGATCGGCTCGGAGATCTCTCCGGCTTGCATGCCGTCGTCGTCGGCCGTTCCAACATCGTCGGCAAGCCGATGGCGCAGCTCCTTCTCCAGGAGAATTGCACCGTGACCATCGCGCATCGCAACTCGCGCGACATCGCGTCGATCACCCGGCTGGCGGACATCCTGGTGGTTGCGGTCGGCCGACCGGAGATGGTGAAGGGCGATTGGATCAAGCCGGGCGCCACGGTGATCGACGTCGGGATCAACCGCATCAGCCGGGACGGCAAATCGCGTCTCGTCGGCGACGTCGCCTTCGCTGAAGCGGGCCATGCCAAGGCGATTACGCCGGTTCCAGGCGGCGTCGGGCCGATGACCATCGGCTGCCTGCTCGCAAACACCCTCAAGGCGTTCCGCCGTGCACATGCGCCGGCGCTTTCCCACACGATCACGAAGAAAGTGTCCTGATGTCCAATTTTGCACTCCGCGTCGCCTGCACTCCGACCACCCGCGGCGTTGTGGCTGCGGTCTCCGGCTTTCTCGCCGATCAGGGCTGCAACATTACGGATAGCGCTCAGTTCGACGATGCCCATACCGGTCGCTTCTTCATGCGCACCAGCTTCCGGTCCGAAGAAGGTCGGACCCTCGAGGATCTGCGCCTCGGTTTCGCGCCGATCGCCGGGAAGTTCAAGATGGAGGCGACGTTCTTCGACGAAGCCGCCAAGCGCAAGCTCATGATCATGGTCTCGCGCTTCGGCCACTGCCTGAACGATCTTCTCTACCGGTGGCGGATCGGCGCTCTCCCGGTCGACATCGTCGGCGTCATCTCCAACCACCTCGATTACCAGAAGGTCGTCGTCAATCACGACATTCCCTTCCACTACATCAAGGTGACGAAGGAGAATAAGCCGCAGGCGGAAGCCGAGCAGATGCGCATCGTCGAAGACTCAAAGGCCGACCTGATTGTACTCGCACGCTACATGCAGGTTCTGTCCGACGAGATGTGCCGGAAGTATTCGGGGCGCATCATCAACATTCACCACTCCTTCCTGCCGTCCTTCAAGGGCGCCAACCCCTACAAACAGGCATTCGAACGCGGCGTGAAGCTCATCGGAGCGACGTCGCACTATGTGACCGCAGATCTCGACGAGGGTCCAATCATCGAACAGGACATCGTCCGGATCACGCATGCGCAGAGCCCGGAGGACTATGTGAGCCTCGGCCGCGATGTCGAGGCGCAGGTCCTCTCCCGCGCCATCCACGCACACATGCATGGCCGTGTGTTCATCAACGGCAACAAGACTGTCGTCTTCCCGGCGTCGCCGGGCTCCTACGCCAGCGAGCGCATGGGGTGAGGGCGAACAAGGATCGCGGTCCTCTGTGAGGGGGCCGTGGAACTGTCCTCGACAGAGGACACCAAGAAGAAGGCGCGCGGCAGGATCTTAAGGACCGGTCAAAAGAAACGCCCACAGTGAAATCAACCTCGGCCCCGAACGGGATGCCGACGCACCAAGCAAAAGGGAACAGCAATGAACAGCTTGAAATCCATTGTCGCCGCTCTCGCCGTCGGCGTTGCCTGCACCGCCGCAATGCCGGCGCTGGCCGAAACCTCCCAGACCCTCGAAACCGTGAAGAAGGCTGGCACCCTGAAGTGCGGCGCTAACGGTCAACTCGCTGGCTTCAGCACCGTTGACTCAGCCGGCAAGTGGACCGGCATGGATGTCGATTTCTGCCGCGCCGTCGCGGCAGCCGTGCTTGGCGACGCCAACAAGGCGGAACCGGTGCCCATGACGCCGCAGCAGCGCTTCCCGGCCATCCAATCCGGCGAGATCCAGCTCCTCACCCATACCGTGACGGCGACGCTGACGCGTGAGGCTTCCGTGGGCATGCTCTTTGCCAAGCCGATCTTCTATGATGGACAGGCCTTCATGGTCAAAAAGTCGCTGAATGTCGGCAGCGCAAAGGAACTCGACGGCGCTTCCGTCTGCGTCAAGCCCGGCACCGTGACCGAGCAGAATATCGCCGACTTCGCGCGTGCCAACAACATCAAGCTCGAACCGGTCGTCATCGAGCAGCAACAGCAGGTCGTCGAAGCCTTCCTGAACGATCGCTGCGTCGCCTTCACGGACGATTCCACGGCACTTGCTTCGGTTCGTTCGGAGCAGTCCAATCCGGATGATTTCGTCATCCTGCCCGAAGTTCTCTCAAAGGAACCGCTGAGCCCGGCCGTCCGCGCCGACGATCCGCGCTGGTTCATGATCGTCTCCTGGGTTCGCGAAGGACTGGTCGCTGCTGAAGAACTCGGGGTTACACAAGCCAATGTTGACGAGATGAAAGGGTCCAAGGATCCGGCCGTTCAGCGCCTTCTCGGCGTCAGCGGCGATCTCGGCTCGCTCCTCGGCCTCAGCAACGACTGGATGTACAACGCCATCAAGGCCGGAGGCAACTACGGCGAAATCTACGAGCGTAATGTCGGCACGTCCTCGCCGCTCAAGCAGGAGCGTGGCATCAACGAGCAGTGGAAGAAGGGCGGACTGATGTACGCCAATCCGCTGATCTAAGACCGCCACCAGCGAGGGTTCGGGCTCACGGGCCGCGAGCCCTCGCAACCGGCCAGACACCAAAGGCACAGATAACCGCAACACGGAGTCGATCGGCGCTGCAAGGATGCGCCGGATACGGAATGTTGCGGCGTGTGCCAGATCGTGCCCGGATTGCGGGCGGAGCGGCGACGGATAGGGGTTGCCTCCCATGATTACGCATGAAATCCAAAATCCGCCGATTGCGGCGATCGCCAACAAGGGAAGTTTCTGGTGGAACCGCCGGTTCCGTTCATGGATTACCCAGGCTCTCCTCCTGGTGCTCGTCGGTGCGGCCATCTGGTTTTTCGCCTATAACGCATCGCTGAATATCGGTCGGCAAAAGCTGAGCTTCGGTCTCGATTTCCTGACGCGTGAGGCAGGGTTCGGCATCGGGGAAGCCTTCATCGACTACACGTCGCAGTCGAGCTTTGCCCGTGCCTTCCTGACCGGTCTGGTCAATACGATCGTTGTCTCGGGCTATGCGCTTGTTGTCGCGACGGTCATCGGCTTCATCGTCGGGGTCGGCGCACTCGCGACAAACCATGCTCTCCGGCGGGTCTGCCTAACCTACGTCGCGGTCTTCCGCAATGTTCCGCTCCTGCTGCAGCTCTATCTCTGGTATTCGATCGCAACCGGGCTCCTGCCGACGCCGGCCGAGGCATGGGGTATCTTCGGCGTCCGGATCAGCCGCGTCGGCGTGTTTCTGCCAATGCTGCACCTTCAGCCGACGGCCCTTTCGATCACCATCGCTCTGGCGGCGGCGGCGCTGGTCGGCTTTGCCGTTTGGCGCCTTGCGTTCGACCGGCGGACAGGGCTCCCCGGACTGATCGTCATTATTATGATCGCCCTGGTGGCCGGCATCGTCGCGCTCGTTGCAACGGGCGGCGCATCTTTCGAGTTGCCCGTCTGGCAAAAGTTCCGCTTCAACGGCGGCATCAAGTTCTCGCCAGAGTTCTCGGCGCTGCTGGTCGGTCTTGCGACCTACACGGGAAGCTTCATCGCCGAGATCGTCCGTGCGGGCATTCTCGCGGTGAAAAAGGGGCAAAAGGAGGCGGCGCAGGCACTCGGTCTCTCGCCCGGACAGACGATGCGCTACATTGTCATTCCCCAGGCTGCGCGCGTCATCATCCCGCCGCTGACAAGCCAGTATCTCAACCTCGTCAAGAACAGCTCGCTGGGCGTGGCGATCGGCTATCCCGATCTCGTCTCCATCGGCAATACGACGCTCAACATCACCGGCCGCGCCATCGAGTGCGTTGCCATCATGATGGCCGTCTATCTCTCGCTAAGCCTGGCGATCTCGGCCGCGATGAATGTCTACAACAAGAAGATGGCGCTACGGACAAGATGAGGTCGATCATGCTCTTCAAGCAACAAACGTCCTGGCGCAATCGGCTCGTGACCGTTCTGGTGATTGCCGTCATAGCCCTGGTCCTCTATCCCGTGTTCCGCTGGGCGGTTCTGGATGCGGTCTGGGGAGCGAAACCAGTCGAGGCCTGCAACGGTGTCGATGGCGCCTGTTGGCCTGTCATTGCCGAGAAATCGACCCTGATCATCTTTGGCCGCTATCCGACCACGGAGCTCTGGCGCCCGGCACTCGCTTCGGCCCTGCTGCTCCTGACGGCGATTACAACCGCGTTGCCACGCTTCTGGGGCAAGGGGCTGTTCGCGGCCTGGATCTACGCGCCTATCCTGTTCTTCGTGCTGATGGGCGGTGGGGTCGCCGGGTTGTCGCCGGTCCCCTGGACCCAGTGGGGCGGGTTGCCGATCACGATCATGCTTTCGGTCTTCGGTATCGGCTTTGCATTCCCTATCGGGATACTGCTCGCCTGCGCAAGACTATCGTCGAAACCGGTCATACGCTGGTTTGCAACCTCGTATATCGAGGCGGTGCGCGGCGTGCCCCTCATCACCGTTCTCTTCATGGCTACGTTCATCCTGCCGCTGCTCTTGCCGTCCGGCTGGAACATCAACGCCATGATCCGGGCGCAGGTCGCCATCATCCTGTTCACCGCAGCCTATCTGGCCGAGGTGGTTCGTGCTGGATTGCAAACAGTCCCGAAGGGGCAATTCGAGGCATGCGAAGCCCTCGGAATATCGCGCTTCGAGACCTACACCCGGATAGTATTACCGCAAGCCCTGACGACGGTGATCGCTCCGACGATCAATACGTTCATCACCGTGCTCAAGGACACCTCGCTCGTTGCGATCGTATCCATCAGCGAACTCCTGATGACCGCCCGGCAGGCTCTTGCCGATCCGCTTTGGCGAACGCATTTCGTCGAAGTCTATGTCTTCATCGCGATGATCTACTTCGTTTTCTGTTTCGCGATGGGCAAATGGAGCAAGAAACTGGAGCACGCCTACATCTTCTCGAAGGGTCGGGAATAAGCCGTCTCCGTCACGCAGAAATCTGGAATTCTTACGAGGAATGACGCCATGCAGCATACGGCAGTGGAATTGAAGAACGTCGACAAGTTCTACAGCGATTTTCACGTTCTGAAGGACGTCACTCTGACGGTCGGCCTCGGTGAAAAGCTCGTTGTCTGCGGCCCTTCCGGCTCGGGAAAATCCACGATGATCCGGTGCATCAATCATCTGGAGTCCCATCAAGGCGGCACCATCAATGTCCTTGGCGTGGAACTGAACGACGATGTCCGCAACATCGCCGCCATCCGCAAGTCCGTCGGCATGGTGTTCCAGCAGTTCAACCTTTTTCCGCACCTGACCGTCCTGGAGAACTGCACGCTGGCGCAAACGCTGGTCGGCGGCCGCAGGCAGGACGAAGCCGAGGTTGTTGCGATGGAATTGCTACAGCGTGTACGGATTGCGGATCAGGCGAAAAAGTATCCCGGGCAGCTCTCCGGCGGCCAGCAGCAGCGCGTCGCGATTGCCCGCAGCCTGTCGATGCGTCCAAAAATCATGTTGTTCGATGAGCCCACGTCCGCACTCGATCCGGAAATGGTTAAGGAAGTTCTCGACGTCATGGGCGAACTGGCGGCAGACGGCATGACCATGGTCTGCGTCACCCATGAAATGGGCTTCGCAAGATCAGTGGCCGATCGGATAATCTTCATGGACCATGGACGGCTCGTTGAGCAAAACACGTCACAGCAGTTCTTCGAAAATCCAAGAGAGCCGCGGCTCCGGGAGTTCTTGTCGCAAGTGCTTCACTAATTCTACCTTGATCGCGTTCCAATGGAAAACACCGCTGGAGCCAACTCAAAACTGGATAAAATCTGGGGCAGGTCACCGCGGCACTCTGGGATGGGCTAAAGCGTATCGCGATCTTTCAGCTTCGCTCTCTACGCTTTAAGTCCTTGTTTCATCGCATGTCGTTGCCGCAAAA
>QFQX01000100.1 GCA_003248775.1 Shinella sp.
CCTGATTTGTAATCAGGGGGTCGCGGGTTCGAACCCTGCCGGGGGCACCATTCCTTCTCAATGCTTTAGTGTCTGTTTGCGTTGCATATCAGCGGCGATGCTGAACATCTGCGTTTGGGGGTGTGTCTTCGGGGTCTCTGGGTAATCAGCAATGGTTCGAGTCGCCCTCTTTTCTTAAATGCCTTGCGGTTACCTTCCGGCTTCGCTTTTTCGTTCCCGTGGTTGGCGTGCTCTATCGTTTGGAGGTGCCTTCTTCATGGTGAAACTTCGCGAGTACCGCTTTCGGGCGTGCGTCAACGGGGATAATTGCTTGATTATATTAATATTTTTTTATTTATTAAATTAGGTAATTAAGGGGATGGCTAAACATAGTGCGGAGGTGCAAAGTTGAGTGGCGACTGCGGCGGCTTCGGCATTTCTTTGTCCGTTGCGCTGGACATCGGTGCTTCGCCCGGATAAGCCCGCCGCATGGTCAAGGACAGGGGAAACCGTCATGGAAGTCAGGGATTCGAACGGTACGGTACTCAACGAGGGCGATAACGTCACTCTCGTTAAGGACCTGAAGGTCAAGGGCACGTCGGAGACGCTGAAGCGCGGCACGATGATCAAGGGCATTCATCTGACCGATGATCCGGCAGAGGTCGAATGCCGGCATGCCAAGATCAAGGGACTGGTGCTGCGCACCGAGTTTCTGAAGAAGGCCTGAACGCCTGTTTTTAGGTAGTATTGGCGAGCGAAACTTGCGTTAAGGCAATAAATCGCAATTCACAGGTGGCATGGTTGAGCGTCTACTGAAGTTACGGCAATTGATGACGGAGCTTCATGATGATCGTCGCAATGACGCCTTTTGCACTTTCTCATGTGTTATTGAGCCTCGTCGGTATCGCGACGGGGCTTATTGTTCTTTATGGCTGGCTGAAGTCGGACCGCATGTCCGGCTGGATCGCAGTGTTCCTGATTTCAACCCTGGCAACGGTGATCACCGTTTTCCTCTTTCCCTTCGGCGGGTTCACGCCGGCAATCGGTTTGGGAATCATTAGATTGGCAACGCTGGTCGCGGCGCTTGTCGCCCTCTATCGATTTCATCTGGCAGGCCGCTGGTGGATCGTTTTTCTTCTCTGTTCCATCGTCTCTCTCTATCTCGACGTCTTCGTGCTGGTGGTGCAGGTCTTTCTCAAAGTGCCAGCGCTGAATGCACTGGCCCCGGCAGGCTCGGAGCCGCCCTTTGCAGCCGTGCAGGGCGTTGTGCTCCTTGCCTTTTTCGCCGCCGGCTATATGGCAGTCAATCGTTTCCATCCGGCGGCGGCCTGAGTTTCCGGCAGGCAGGGAGGGTCAGTCCTCCTTGTCTGCCCGGACGGCTTCGTGCATCTGGCGGATGAGGTCGGGCAGGGCGCTTTGCACCCGGTTCCAGCTCGGCATGAACGGTGTTGCGTTCGGAATGTCGAGAAAGGCGTTGCCGGCCTCCATGAGATTGGCGGCAAACAGCTCGACAGCAAGTTCTTCCCGGTGCCGGTCGGTGGTCAATCCGTTCATGCGCGCGTCGTTATGATAGATCTCGACGAGATCGAGCGCATTGCGGAAATAGGTAGCCTTCAGTGTTCTCAGGCTCTCCTGGCTGAATACGACGCCATCCGTTGCGAGCTTGCGCAACAGTGCTTTTGTGATGTCGATCGACATGCGCGAAAGGCCGGCTGTCGCATCGTCGGCCGAAAGCGGCTGATGCTTGTGGTCATAGCTGTCAGCGATATCCACCTGGCAAATCTTGTTGTTTGAAAAGCTGCGCCAGAGCTCTGACAGAACACCGATTTCCAGACCCCAGTCCGACGGGATGCGGATGTCCGGAAGCAAATGCGTGCGCATGGCGAACTCGCCGGCCAGCGGATAGCGGAATGCCTTGAGATAATCGATGTAGGGGTGATGACCAATCACGCGTTCGAGGCTGAGAAGCAGTGGAGTGACCAGGAGCCGCGTAACACGTCCGTTCAGGGAGTGGTCGGAGACGCGCGGATAATAGCCTTTGGAGAAAACGTAGGGAAAACTCGGATTGGTGACGGGATAGATGAGACGTGCAAGCATTTCGCGGGAATAAGTGACGATATCGGCATCATGCAGCGCAACAACCCCGGAATTGTGGCCGCCCAGAACATATCCAATGCAGTACCACACATTGCGTCCCTTGCCGGGCTGGTCGGGTGCGAGGTCGGCCCCGGCCAGCTGAGCATCTATGGCACTGAGTCGTGGTCCGTCATGCCAGAGGATGGAATGGTTTTGCGGCAGACGGGAAAAATAGGCCTTGGCCTGCGCAAACTGCTCGCGGTCGGCCTGGTCGAGGCCGATGACGATCTCGGAAATATAGGGAACCTGAGAAAGTTCGCCGACGATATGATCGAGGGCCGGGGCCTCGAGTTCGGAGTAGAGGGAGGGGATGATCAGGGTGACGGGCCTATTGGCTGAAAAGAGCTCGAGTTCCCGTTCCATGCGCTCGATCGAGCGTTCGCGCAGATTGTGTAGGGTGGCGACCACCCCGTTCTGATGAAAATCCGCCATATCTATTCCTTTCTGAAAAAGGCACGGTTGCGGCCGTGCGTCTAAAACCCCGTTTCAACGAGTGCGTGGATCATGTGGTTCCAGCCTGCTGGCCCCGGTATGGGCGAGCGCAGGATAAAGCCGTGAGTTTCCCGTTCCGTGACGGGAAGTGGTGCATGTGAGGGATTGGCGATGACGACGCCGGTGTCCGCCGCTTGCAGCATGGCAAGGTCGTTCGGCGCGTCGCCGAGCGCGATCGTGCGCACGTCCTCATTGCTGGATTGCCGGTAATACGCAACCAATTCGGCCATCCGTTCGGCCTTGGAGGTCCTGGGCATCAGGGTGAGGAAACGTCCGCCCTGTGCCGCATGGTATCCGGCCGCCTCGACATGCCGGATAAATTCCGCCTTCTGCCGGTCTGTGCCGGAGAATAGGCCGGGTTCGGAAAATCGGCGTTGCCGCGCAAGCCTTGCCGCAGCGAGCGACAGGCCGGTTCGCGAAGCCACTTCGTCGTCACTCCAGTCGCCGAATCCCTGAAACAGCCCGGAGAGTTCCTCAGGTAGGCTCTGAAGAAACGCGCGCAATGATTCGTATTGATTCGCAGCTTCGGATTTGCGCCCGGGAAAATCGACGATACCCGCACCGTTTTCGACGATCATGGGATAGGCGATACCGATCGCGTCTGCGATCGGCCGCATTTCGGCTTCCGTCTTGCTGCTGGCCAGAACAAGCGGGATGCCCCGCTCGGCAAGCAGATGAAGTGCAGGCTTTGCCGGCTCGAAGGAGTAGCTGTCGTGGTCGAGCAGCGTTCCATCGAGGTCGGTAAAGACGACAATCATGCCTTCCGCTTCATCAGGTGCTGGCGGGTGGCATAAAGGGCGATGGCAGCGGCATTCGAAACATTGAGCGATTTGATCGCGCCCGGCATGTCCAGGCGGGCAAGCGCGTTGACTGTGTCGCGGGTTTTCTGGCGAAGACCCTTGCCTTCCGAGCCGAGAACCAGCGCGATTCGGTCGCCGGAAAGTGTTTCTTCCATCGGAGCCGGTCCCTCCGAATCAAGTCCGATGGAGAAGAAGCCGAGCTTGTGTAGTTCGTCCAGAGCGTCGGCGAGATTGGTGATCTGTATATAGGGAATAAGTTCCAGCGCACCGGAGGCCGATTTGGCGAGGACGCCAGATTCGGTAGGGCTATGACGCATCGTGGTGATGACCGCACCCGCACCGAAGGCGACAGCCGAGCGCATGATGGCGCCGACATTGTGCGGATCGGTCACCTGATCCAGAACGAGGAGAAGGGGGCTGTCCTTCAGCGCATCGAGCCGGCGGGCAGGCAGGGGCCTCGTCTCCAGCATCGCACCTTGATGGATGGCGTCGGGTCCGAGCACCTTGTCGAGATCCTGCGGACTGACGATTTCCACAGGAAAGCCGAGCTGGTCGACCGGGCCGATATCAAGCCGCACCAGCGCGTTCTGCGTGACAGAAAGCTTGATCAGCTTGCGTTCGGGATTTTCGATCGCGGCGCGCACGGTATGCAAGCCGTAAAGCTGTACCTGATCCGGCGCCAGCTGCGGCGGTGTCCAGTCGGCGGCGGACTTGCGGTGCTTCTGAGGCTGCGGTGTCGGAATTTCGCCTCTTTCGCGCTTGCTGTCGCGAACCTGACGGCGCAGGGTTGCGTAGTGACTGTCGCGGGCGGATTTGTCGTTTTTCGGATCTTTTGCCATGCGCCCTTATAACTGTAGGAGAACGCGGGCGATAGACCTGCGCTGGCGTCGGTCGTCCACAGGCCCGATGAAAAAATTCGAAAATTTTCGTCATTCATCGTGTTGACATGCGAAGGAGGGGCGGTCATATAGCCGCCACAGATCGCGGGGCCAACGCCTCGAAGATCTCGACTGAAAAGCTTGGTCGCTGATCCGGACGAATAACTGGAGAGATGCCCGAGTGGTTAAAGGGGACGGACTGTAAATCCGTTGGCTTCGCCTACGTTGGTTCAAATCCAACTCTCTCCACCATTCGTTCTCGGATCGAACATGCCGCGGGTATAGCTCAATGGTAGAGCAGCAGCCTTCCAAGCTGAATACGCGGGTTCGATTCCCGCTACCCGCTCCATTCTCCCTTGTTTAGCAAGCTTTTGTTTTTACACGGAACATTTCGTTTGTGCCATCGGTGTGCCTGTTTGTCGCGCATGCGCGCAAACGCCATTGCGCGGTGATTCGGAGGGCGCTCCAAGCGAAAACAATTAAGTCTTGCGCAATTCCCGCGAAAGCCTTAAACGGCGGGACCAAACCGGTTCGCCGGGGCAACCCATTTCGATCATAGGAAGCATTCAAATGGCAAAGAGTAAGTTTGAGCGCACGAAGCCGCACGTTAACATCGGCACGATTGGCCACGTTGACCATGGCAAGAC
>QFQX01000042.1 GCA_003248775.1 Shinella sp.
GGTTTTGCGGCAACGACATGCGATGAAACAACGACTTAAAGCGTAGAGAGCGAATCTGAAAGATCGCGACACGCTTTAGCAAAGCATGCGCAACACAAAAGGCACCGCGCCTGCCCGGCTGCGGTGCCTTTTCTGTATTCGGGGGCCGGTCAACATGCAAAGACGGCACGAGGAACCGCTAAATATTGCATGTCAACCGACCGACCCCACGACCCAGGAGATGCGGCGGACCTGAGCATCATGGGGTATCACTTGCCTCTCTCGAAGGCGTTTTCTTTATTGAGTACAACTTCTCTCAAAACGAATTGAAAATCAACATTTTCTTAACCGTTTCACATATCCGTTGCGGCTATGGTTAAGATCAGCGCCAAACGCATTGTTCTTTCCAAGCCGAAACCATGGGTATATTTGCAAAATTTTTAAATACTATCAAATTTACTTCAACTTTAACCCCAGAAGAAAAAAGGCAGCAAAATGGAAATGCGCATGTCCGGCAACATTTGAATTGTTCAAAGTCAGCTTCTTATCGCCGTCACCATGCACGGGCGGCCAGCGCCTCTGATGCAAAACACAAAAATACTTAATATCTTCGAAGAATTGAAAATTCAGGCCAAAATGTGACCTTTGAATGGCCACATATTACTATAGCCGATAGGTTTTCATACGCGACAGCGAAAGCTGTGAACCGCGAAACCATCAATGGTTGGGATATTGTTTCAGGCTTCGATTCAACGCAATCCCCCAATACAGGAGGTTGACAGCAGTCTGGAAGACAAATCCGTCATAACCGAAACCGCCGCCACTCTTCCCATCAGGCTGCCGAGGCCACCACACGGTTACGACCACCCGCCTTGGCCTGATAAAGCGCTCTGTCAGCCTGCTTCATCAATTGCTCGGGAGTGTCGATATCGGGGCCGAGCGTTGCGATCCCCATGGAGGCAGTAACCTCAATGCTTCCCTCGGCGGATTTAAGGGCGAATGGCCGGGATTCGATAATGCCACGCAGCCGCTCGGCAATCATCGCGGCAATTTCTGCCGGCGTGTCCGGCATCACCACGACGAACTCTTCCCCGCCATAACGGCAGGCGAGATCTGCACCGCGAACGGTCGAACGAATTCTGGTGGCGAATTCCTTCAAAACGTCATCGCCCGCGTCATGGCCATTGCTGTCGTTCACCTGCTTGAAGCGATCGATATCGGCCATGCAGACGGAAAGCGGGCGACCACGCGCCTTAGCCCGCGCAAAGAGCATCTTGAGATGGTTGTCGAGGTAGCGCCGGTTATGGAGACCGGTCAGGCCATCGGTCACGGCCAGTTCGATCGTCTGCTTGACGCTGTTGCGAAGCCGGTCGTTCAGGCGCTTGCGGCGGATCTGGGTCAACGCGCGGGCCACGAGTTCGTTCGGGTCCAGCGGGCGCATGATGTAATCGTTCACGCCGAGGTCCAACGCCCTAATGACGGTCGCCTCGTCGTTATGCTCGGTGATGAGCAGCAGCGGGATGAAACGGGTGCGTTCCAGCGACCGCAGCTGCGAGCAGAGGCGCAGAGGATCGTAGTCGTCGAGGTTTCCGTTGACGATCACGAGGTCGAAGTGATTTTCAGCAGCCTCGAAGACGGCCGCCTGCGGGTCCGACATGGCGCTGACGACGGCAATTGGTTTCAGCGTCTTGATGATGCGTTCCTGGGAGGCCGCGCGGCTGTCGACCAGCAGAACCTGCGCCGGCTCTTCCAGTCGTCCGTCAGTCAGGCGCATCGGGTCTTCGACACCGATGTTGTGGGCGGTTTCGGCACGGATCCTAAGCTCGTCGCTGAGCGTCTTCAGGCGTACGAGGCTCTTTACGCGGGAAATGAGCTGCAGGTCGTTGACCGGCTTAGTCAGGAAGTCATCGGCACCGGCTTTCAGACCACGAACGCGATCAGAGGGCTGATCGAGCGCGGTGACCATGACAACGGGAATATGGGCGGTGCGCGGATTGGCCTTCAGCCGCTCGCAGACCTCGAAACCGTCCATGCCGGGCATCATGATGTCGAGAAGAATGACGTCGACCTGGGTGCGGTCGCAGATGTCGAGGGCATCACGACCGTTATCGGCCGTCAGGACGTCGAAATACTCGGCAAGTAGCCGTGCTTCCAGCAACTTGACGTTCGCGGGAATGTCATCGACGACAAGAATTCTCGCAGTCATCCCTCACCCTTCCCTCAAGCGTCGCCAAGATAGGTCTTGATCGTCTCGATGAATTTCGGCACCGAGATGGGCTTGGAGACATAGGCCTCGCAGCCACCCTGACGAATACGTTCCTCATCACCTTTCATGGCAAAGGCGGTCACTGCAATGACAGGAATCACATGCAGTTCCGGATCTTCCTTCAACCACTTGGTGACTTCCAGACCGGAAACCTCCGGAAGCTGGATGTCCATCAGGATCAGGTCGGGACGGTGCTTGCGGGCGAGATCAAGCGCTTCCATGCCATTGCGGGTCTGGATCGTCTCATAACCGGAGGCCTCGATAAGATCGCGGAAGAGCTTCATGTTCAGCTCGTTATCTTCGACAATCATTACCTTCTTGGGCATAAACCAGTCCTTCGATCCCGTCCGGCGCCCTGCAGGAGGTCAATTACCGACAGCAGTCTGCACTTTCCGTGTCATGGCATGCTAAGGTGATTTGGTTGAGAAATAGGTAACTCGGCATGGAAATACGGAAAGCCATGATGAAAAACAGTAATATAGGCGCAAACCCCGAAGAAACCGCGGTCTCGGTGCTCGCCTGGCTCGCCAACGAGCCTGATATGCTCGGCCGGTTTCTCGCGCTTTCCGGCACAAGGCCCGACCAGTTGCGCCAGTCGATGTCGGACCCCGCCTTTCTCGCCGGCATGCTGGATTTCCTGATGTCGCATGAGCCGACGCTGCTCGCCTTCTGCGAGGCGACGGGAACCGCGCCGGAAGACGTAGTTAGCGCCGCGCATCATTTCACCGGTCCAACCCTCGGCTCGGGAGAATATTGAATGGATCCGGATCTCGGCACAATCCCCCTCACCGACCGGCCTCTCGTCGTCTGCGATGTGGACGATGTCGTGCTCGAGTTCGTCACGCCATTCGCGGCCTTCCTCGAGAGCCGTGGACACCGCCTCATTCCCCGGTCCTTTCGTCTGCACGGAAATATCGTCAGCGTGGCGGACGAGACAGCCCTTGAAGCCGATGTGGTCACATCCCTGATCGAAACCTTCTTTGCCGTTCAGGAGGAGTGGCAAACACCATTCGCCGAAGCCATTGAGGCGCTCGGCAGCATCAGCCAGGAAGCCGATCTGGTGTTTCTCACTGCGATGCCGCCGAGACATGCCGCCGCCCGTCGACGACTGCTCGACCGGTTCGGCCTGCGCTATCCGATGATCGCGGCGGATCAGGCAAAGGGGCCTCTCGTCAACCGCCTTCATGGCGGACGCTCGCTCCCGGTCGCCTTTATCGACGACATGGTGTCCAACCTTCATTCGGTTGGCGAACATGTTCCGGAATGTCTTCTCGTTCATATGCCCCCACCGGTTGAAATCCACAAATTCGCGCCTGTTGCCGGCGATCATGTGCGCAAGGCGCAAGGGTGGGTGGAAGCACGCGCCCTCATCGGCGCTCACATCATCGGCTAAACCGCACCGCCGAGCACCAGCCGCATCAGCGGACGTCCGGCCTTGCGCTGGGCCACCTCCTGAAAGCCTGCTGCGGCAAAGATATTGCTCGGCCCTACGAAGAGACTGACCGACTTCGATTGCTTCGCCTGCTCCATGGGACAGCCCTCAATAAAACGTGCGCCGCTTTCCCTGGCGAACTCCACGGCGGCACCCAGCAGGGTATGGCTCAGTCCCTGCCCTCTCCTTCTATTCGTCATCATGAAGCAGCTCACGGCCCAGACTGTGGGATCCTCCGCATCGGCCTCTTCCAGTGGACGCGACACGGTGCGCGGTGAATTCCAGTTCGGAACATCCGCCCTCGGGCCGACCTGTACCCAGCCAAAGGGCTCTCCGTCGATATAACCGATGACGCCGGGTGGCGGTTGCCTCTCGACCCGGGCCTTCATGAAAGCCTTCTTTTCGGCAGCGGATGCCTCTTTCCGCTCCGCTGCCGGCATCCGGAAATAGGTACACCAGCAACCGTAACAGGCACCCTGAGGCCCCATGACGGCTTCGAAATCCGTCCAGAGATCCGGCGTCAACGGACGCGCCAGGAATTCTCCCTGCATAGTTCAGTCCCCTCACTTGTCAGGAGGAAAGCTAGCGCCTAATCTTGCGATGTTCAATCTTTGTTCTCAATCATGACGACCGAAAACGCAGAATTTCCGGGGTTTTGTCGCGACTGCCTGCGAGGGCAGCCGGAGGGATTGAGGCGTTGCAAGGCCTGCGGCAGTCCAAGGCTCGTCTATCATCCCGAACTCTACAACCTGACGCTCGCGCATATCGACTGCGACGCCTTCTACGCTTCGGTGGAGAAACGCGACAATCCGGAACTGGCAGACAAGCCGGTGATCGTCGGCGGAGGCAAGCGCGGCGTCGTGTCGACCTGTTGCTACATCGCCCGCATTCATGGCGTGCGTTCCGCCATGCCGATGTTCAAGGCGCTGGAAGCCTGCCCGCAGGCCGTGGTCATCAAACCCGACATGGAGAAATATGCCCGTGTGGGCCGGCAGATCCGGGCGATGATGGAGGAGCTGACCCCACTCGTGCAGCCACTGTCGATCGACGAAGCCTTCCTTGAACTCAAAGGCACCGAACGGCTGCATCACGACCCGCCGGCGCGGGTTTTGGCCCGCTTCGCCCGCAAGGTGGAGCAGGAAATCGGCATCACCGTTTCGGTCGGCCTCTCCTATTGCAAGTTTCTGGCGAAGGTCGCCTCCGACCTGCAGAAGCCGCGAGGGTTCTCGGTGATCGGCGAAGAGGAAGCGGTCTCTTTTCTGGCGCCCAGGCCGGTGACGACAATCTGGGGCGTTGGCAAGGCCTTTGCCGCCACTCTGGAAAAGGACGGCATCCGCACCATCGGCCAGGTGCAGGAGATGGACGAAACCGACCTGATGCGCCGCTACGGCACGATAGGCCAGCGGCTTTCGCGCCTCTCACGCGGTATCGACGACCGGGAAGTCCACCTCAACGACCCCGCAAAGAGCGTTTCTGCCGAAACCACGTTCTTCGAGGATATCTGGCGCTACGACGACCTCGTCGTGCATCTGCGCTCGCTGTCCGAGAAGGTCGCATGGCGTCTGAAGAAGAGCGAGATCGCCGGTCAGACGGTGGTGTTGAAGCTGAAGACCGCCGACTTCAAGGGGCGCACGCGCAACCGTCGGCTTGATGATCCGACCCAGCTTGCCGACAGGATTTTTCGCACAGGGCTTTCGCTGCTCGAAAGGGAAACCGACGGTACGCGTTACCGCCTGATCGGCATCGGCGTCACGGACCTCACCAGCGCCGCCACCGCCGATCCACCGGACCTGATCGACGAACAGGCGGGCCGGCGCGCCAAGGCCGAAGCTGCGATGGACAAGCTTCGCGACAAATTCGGCAAGGGCACCGTGCAGACGGGCTATACCTTCGACCGCGGAAACAAGTAGCCGCGCATGTCAGCGATCTTCGACCGCCTCTTCGCATGATCTTCACGATAGAGAGATGACCCGTGACAGCTCAAGCAGGGATGAGGATCACGCAGGTCCCGGCTCAGAAGCCATAACAGGCTCCTCGCGCTGCTGCACCGCGACGGCTTGTTCCAGAACGGTGCAGGCTGCAACCGCACCCGGATGGGATGGCTGGTGCGACAGCAACGCCCGAAAGTCCCGTAACGCCTCATCGAACCGGCCGACGCTCTTCAGCAGGCCACCGCGCCCGTAAAGGGAAGCGGCATGGGCGGGATCGATGGAAAGCGCTCGATCGTAGGTCTTTATCGCGGCCGGAAAATCCTTCAGCGCCATCAGGGCATTGGCATAGTTGCAGAGTGCCGGCGCCGAGTCCGGGCGGATATCGAGCGCCTGCCGGATCCAGTCCCTCGCCACATGCGCCTCGCCACGCTGCAGGCATACGACGCCGAGTTGATGCAGGGCGCCGAAATGACGGGGAACCAACGAGAGGATATTGCGATACTCACGCTCGGCCGCGTCGAGATGGCCTGCACGGTGCCGGGCCGAGGCATTTGCAAAATCGCCGGCGTGGCGTTTCAGCGCCTCCAACCGCTCCGCCTGCTCCCTGAATACCGGTTCGGCTGGCCACCGCCGAGCTGCCTGCCGCAACCCCAGCTCCGCCTTTGCTATGTCGCCCGACCGCAAGAACGCCTCCACCCGCTTCTGGGCATCGGGCAGACTTGCGTCGTCCAGCACCCGCTCAAGATCATCGCTCACAGGTGCGAGGATGCGGAACCGCTCAATGGTGCGTCGCCCCGCTCCCAGCCTGAATTTGTAGGCAAAATCACCTGTGCCGAGATCGTAGGACGCAAACCCCTCGGAAATCGCCTGCCGGATGACGCAGGCGTGCAACAGCAGGCCCGGAGAGGGTTTTCGAAACGACAGATCCCGGCTCACCAGAAAGCAGACGAATTGCCGGCGGGCTTCGTCGATGAGATAGATATGAACGGCCAGCGGCCTGTCGCCCTGCCACAACGCGAAAACCCGCAGAACTCCGGCGCGAAAGCAATTCGGCAGCATGTGACGTGCACACTCCAGAAGCCAGGCTGCATATTTCGGCTGGCCGGCCAGCCACTGCCTGCCCCAGAGATCGTAGAAGAACGCGAGGTGAGTATCGATCGTGTCGGCATTCGCCTCCGTCACGCGCAGATCGTTGACCGGATCGTCGAGAACCCGGAGCGCACGCCGGACATCCTGGCGCGTGCGGCTGCCAAGCGACGTCATCAGATAGGTTTCGAAATCCTGGGGAAGATCGACATAGGCATAGACATCGTGATCGATCTGGTCGCCGTCATCGGTGACGTGTCGCGGACGGGCAGCTTTGTCGATAGCGTATCCCTTCTCCTGCAGCTGCCGGAACAGCAACTCGATGCGCCGCGAAGACATGAAGGCATCGTGGAAATCAAGCTGCCGCCACGGCGCGAGACACAAGGCGTCTGCCAGAACCGGGATCGCGGTATCTTCGTGCTGCGGATCACAGAGAAAACCCGTGTAAACTGCGAAATAGGATCCGCCCATCAGCAGGCTGGTGGAAAAGCCCAACTCGTCGGAAAAATCCGTGCGACGGCGAAACGGAAGAAACGCGATATAGCGCCCGTCCGTCTCATCCTTGATCGCAAGCACGCTCCATGCGCCGGCACGCTCGAACCAGTGCGCCATCCAGGCCCATGACAGGAAACAATGCGCATCGGGATCGCGCGCGAACAGCCCATTCCACGCGTCCCTGACCTCCTCGAAGCCGGACGCTGTATCGATCACCTCAACCTGCATGCCATCGCTCTCCCTCGACGCCTGCCGGTAGAGGATTGCACGCAGCCGGGTTTACGGCAAGCTGAGGCGGCCGATGATCACTACTCCATCCGCATAGCTCGGAAGTTACCCGTCAGGCTTTCCGATCATCCGAATGCCTTTTTCGACGCACCGGCTATTACGCCACTCATGTCACGAACGATATGAAACGACAAAAATCAAAACTTGAATTTCGCGTAGCGACCCTGGTCGTATATCCTGAATGCTACCCCCGCGCTTTTCATCATACGCCTGAGTCGGCAATCTGATCCCATGAGCCAGCCCCTACATCGCCATCCGCAGTTTCGCATTTTCCGCACCGTTGCCGCCCATGCCCGCACGGGACCGAACGACCTTCTCCTCGGGGCGCTGTTGGCATTTGTCGCAGGTGCCACAAATGCCGGCGGTTTTCTCGCGATCGGGCAATATACCTCGCATATGTCGGGTATTATCTCGTCGGTTGCCGACAATCTCGCGCTCGGCCTGTTCACACTGGTCGGGGCCGGATTGATGATGCTCATGAGCTTCACCGCGGGTGCCGGCAGTTCGGCAATCCTGATCAACTGGGGCCGCCGAAACGCCCGCCGCAAGCAATATGCCTACCCCATTGCGCTCGAAGCGGTGCTTCTGCTGAATTTCGGAGCAATCGGTTCGGTCATCAGCCATATCCCTCAGGCGGGCGTGTGGGTGGCAGCACTGCTCTGCTTCATCATGGGCCTGCAGAATGCGACGATCACCAAGATCTCCGGCGCACGCATCCGCACCACGCATATGACGGGCATGGTGACCGACATCGGCATCGAACTCGGCAAACTCGTGTACCGGCTGTTCGACCGGCAATCCATACAGCCACCCGTGCAGCCCGACATGCGCAAGCTGCGGATCCTTCTGCGCGTCGTCGGCATGTTTCTGCTCGGCGGCCTCGTTGGCGCTCTCGGATTCAAGCATTTCGGCTACGGCTTCTGCATGCCGCTTGCTGCCCTTCTTCTTGCACTCGCAAGCCCTCAGCTCCTTTTTGCAGGAAACAGACGCAAGGTCGCCTGAGAACGATCACTCAGAAAGGTCGCCGATAACGCCGGCAGGAAGAAGGTGCGTTCAGCTCATCAAACACAAGGTTGTGATGACCTGAACCCCTTCAAACTTTCCTTAAACTTCGGCAACTATTTTAGCGGCATCTGTATTGCGTCTGGGATCGTCTAGTATGTTCAAGTCCCTTGCCGTTACCATCGGCCTTCTTTCCGCGACCGCACTCACGTCCCCTGCCCTTGCAGGCAATGGCGACACACTTCAGATCTTCGTCTCCAAGACCGACCAGTCGCTTGTCGTCTATGACGGCGAGCAGATCGTGGCGACTTCGAAGGTCTCGACCGGCAAACAGGGACACACGACCCCTTCCGGCATCTTCTCGATCCTCGAAAAGCGCAAGTATCACGAATCCAATCTCTATTCGAATGCGCCCATGCCCTGGATGCAGCGAATTACATGGTCGGGTATCGCCCTTCATGAATCCGATAGCGTGCCGAATTACCCGGCCTCTCATGGCTGTGTGCGGCTGCCGGGCGACTTTGCCAAAGCGCTGTTTTCCATGACCGAACGCGGTGCGCATGTGATCATTACGGACGACCCAGTTCGCCCGATGAGCATTAGTCACCGCACGTTGTTCTCACCGCGCATACCTGCGCCTGATGGCATGTTGCTGTCCGATGCCCAGTTGCGGCCGACAACGATCGATGCCTCGTTCAAGCCGGTTCAGGTGGCGATGGTCGATGTCATGCCCAAGGCCGGTGCTTCCACCAAAGTCCTGCTGGACGAGCCATCGCCGCTCCGGATTCTCATCACGCGCCGTGGCGTGCGCGAAACTGTTCTCGATGCACAGCAAGTGCTGGCAGAGCTTGGCTTCGACGCAGGCGTACCGGATGGCCATATTGGTGCTCTGACCATCTCCGCCGTCAACGGCTTCAAGCGCTGGAAGGGACTTTCCACCAAGGGCGAACTGGTCACGCCGGAATTCATCGAGGCGCTTTACAAGAGCGCCGGCCGCGGAGAGCCGCCGCGCGGCCAGATTATGGTCCGGCAGGATTTCAAACCGGTTTTCGAAGCCCCTATCGGTATTTCCAATCCGGAAATGGCGCTCGGTACCCATTTCATCGAGGCGACCGATGTCAGCCGGCTCACGGGCAAGGCCGAATGGCTTGCTGTGACGCTGGAAAACGATCTGCCGCCGAAGATGATGAAGCGCCTCGGGATTAAGGAGCCAGCCGGCAACCCCGCCGTTCACGATGCCGCCAGTGCGCTCGACCGTATCCAGATCCCGGAAGACATTCGCCATCGCATCGAGGGAATGTTGAGCAAAGGCAGTTCGATCACGATTTCCGACAATGGCATCAGCACGGAAACCGGTGAAGGCACCGACTTCATCACGCTCACCCACCAGTCACGAAAGGGCTGAAGCATCGGCCCTAAAATCGGAAGCGATTTCCGGAAGCTCAATGCATAGTTTCAAGATGTTAGAGCGTCCTTTGTAAGCCCAAATGGACGCTCTAATGCGAAAAGCGCCGACAAGCTCTCAGCCTGTCGGCACCGTCGGAGGCTACTGACGGTCACCCACCGACCGCCCGCATCAACAAACCTGATTGCGCCTTAGCGCACTATCCGCCCGTTCCGAGCCAATCACACCAGTTCGACGTCCACCACGCCCGGAGCGGCACGCATGGCCGCCGCAATCTCCGGCGATATCCGGTATTTCTCTGTGAGCTCGACCTCGATTTCCCGTTTTCCGTCTTCCTTGATGACGATGAACGAGACGAGACCGTCACCACGCGTATTGAGATGCGCAGCGACCGTTCTCAGCGGCCCGCTGTCACGCACATAGACGCGCAACGCCTTCTGCATCTGCACCGACTTCTCCTCCAGCGACTGTGCCGTCTGGATTCGCAGGCCGATACCCTCCGGGCGTTCATCCGCCTGAACGGTGATCACCAGCGACTTTCCGGCTTCGAGCAGATCGCGATACTGGTTCAGCCCTTCGGAGAACAGTACGGCTTCATACTGACCGGAAGAATCCGACAGGGTGACGATACCCATCTTGTTGCCGGTGCGGGTCTTGCGTTCCTGACGGGACGTGACCGTGCCCGCAAGACGTCCCGCGGTCGCCCCTTGCCGCACAGACTGCGAGAAATCGGCGAAGGTCTGCACGCGCATCTTTTCCAGCAGCGAACGATAGGAATCGAGCGGATGGGCGGTCAGGTAGAAGCCCAGCACCTGGAATTCGCGCAGCAGCTTTTCCGACGGAAGCCAGGCGTTGTAAGCCGGGAACACGATCTTTTCCGGCCCGCTCGCCCCACCCGAACCGAACATGTCGGACTGTCCGCTGACTGCGTTTTCCTGGGCACGCTGCGCGTAACCCAAGACACGATCAAGGCCGTTGACCAGTTCGGCTCGGTCATGCCCGAAGCAATCGAAGGCACCGGCAAAAATCAGGCTTTCGAAGACGCGGCGGTTGATCTGCTTGGGATCGATGCGCAGGCAGAAATCCTCAAGGGAGGCGAAGGGTTTATCGCCCCTGACTTCGGCGATGTGCTCGGCGGCGGAATCGCCGACACCCTTGATGGCCGCCAGAGCGTAATAGATGCGATTTTCACCGACCTCAAAACGGCGGTAGGAGGTCTGAACCGACGGCGGAATAACAGCGATGCCGAGACGACCGGCATCCTGCCGAAAGTCGTTCAGCTTCTCGCTGTTGGCCATATCGTAGGTCATGGTCGCGGCGAGGAATTCTACCGGATAATGCGCCTTGAGATAGGCCGTCTGGTAGGACACGATGGCGTAAGCGGCCGCGTGCGACTTGTTGAAGCCGTAGTTCGCGAACTTGGCCAGGAGGTCGAAGATGACATCCGCCTGGTTCTTCGACACGCCGTTCTTGACGGCGCCATCGACGAAACGGGCGCGCTGCTTGTCCATCTCCTCCTTGATCTTTTTACCCATGGCTCGACGCAGCAGGTCGGCTTCGCCGAGCGAGTAGCCCGACAACACCTGCGCGATCTGCATGACCTGTTCCTGGTAAACGATAACGCCCTGCGTTTCCTTCAGCAGGTAATCGATGGTCGGATGGACCGACTCGATTTCCTCCTCGCCGTGCTTGCGAGCGTTGTAGACCGGGATGTTTTCCATCGGACCGGGACGATAGAGCGCCACGAGCGCGATGATGTCCTCGATGCAGTCGGGCTTCATGCCGATCAGCGCCTTGCGCATGCCGGCACTTTCCACCTGGAACACGCCGACCGTCTCGCCGCGCGACAGCATGTCGTAGGTCTTCTTGTCGTCAAGTGGGATTGCCGAGAGATCGACCTCGATGCCGAGACGGCGAACGAAATCGACTGCGGTCTTCAGGACCGTCAGCGTTTTGAGGCCAAGAAAGTCGAACTTGACGAGGCCAGCCTGCTCGACCCACTTCATGTTGAACTGCGTGACCGGCATGTCGGAACGCGGATCGCGATACATCGGCACGAGCTTCGACAACGGACGGTCGCCAATCACGATACCGGCTGCGTGGGTCGAGGCGTGGCGATAAAGACCCTCGATCTTCTGGGCGATATCGAGAAGGCGGGCCACCACGGGCTCCTCCTCAGCCGCCTCCTGCAGCTTCGGTTCTTCCTCGATCGCCTTTGAAAGCGGAGTCGGGTTCGCCGGATTGTTCGGCACCAGTTTGCAGATCTTGTCGACCTGACCGTAGGGCATTTCGAGCACACGGCCGACGTCGCGCAAAGCCGCGCGCGCCTGCAGCGAACCGAAGGTGATGATCTGCGCCACCTGTTCGCGCCCGTATTTCTGCTGCACATAACGGATCACCTCTTCGCGGCGGTCCTGGCAGAAGTCGATATCGAAGTCGGGCATCGAAACGCGTTCCGGATTGAGAAAGCGTTCGAACAGCAGAGAAAAGCGCAGCGGATCGACGTCGGTAATGGTCAGTGCATAGGCAACCAGCGACCCTGCACCCGAACCACGTCCGGGACCGACGGGAATGTCATGCTGCTTGGCCCACTTGATGAAGTCAGCAACGATAAGGAAGTAACCCGGGAACTTCATACGCTCGATGATCGAAAGTTCGAACTCAAGACGCTCGCGATAGTCCTTTTCCTCAAACCCCTCAGCCATGCCGAGGGCCGCCAATCGCCGGTCAAGGCCTTCGACCGCCTGCCGGCGCATCTCCTCGGCTTCAGCCTTCTCCGCCTCTTCCGGATCGGAGCCGACGCCGGCGAAGCGCGGCAGGATAGGTGCACGGGTATCGACGATGAACGAGCAGCGCTTCGCGATTTCGATCGTGTTTTCCAAAGCCTCCGGAAGATCGGCGAAAAGCTCGCACATCTCCTTGCGGCTCTTGAGATAATGATCCGGGGTCAGGCGGAAACGGCTGTCATCCGAGACGATCGCGTTATGAGCAACCGCCATGAGGGCATCATGAGCCTCGTAATCGGCCTTGGTCGGAAAGAAGGCCTCGTTGGTGGCGACCAGCGGGAGATCGTGATCATAGGCGAGCGCCACCATGCGGCGCTCATGTGCTCGATCATACTCGCCGTGGCGCTGCAACTCGACATAAAGACGATCGCCGAACAGGCGCTTCAGCGTCGAAAGACGGGCTTCCGCCTGCGGTCGATGCCCCTCCTTGAGCGACTGGTCCACCGGACCCTTGGATGCGCCCGTCAGAGCAATCAAGCCTTCGGTGCCCCGTTCCTCCAGCCACGATACGTTGATATGCACTGCCTGACTCGAATCCCCGCCGAGATAGGCCCGACTGACGAGATCGACGAGACGTTCGGCGCCCTCAGTATCGGCAGCAAGCAGTACGAGGGCGGGATAAGCGGCAACCTGCCCCGGGCGCTTCTCGCCCTCGGCGTCTTCCATATCGATCGACATCTGACAACCGATGATCGGTTGAATGCCGTCCCCGATGGCTTTCTGCGAAAACTCAAGCGCCACGAACAGATTATTGGTGTCCGTGATCGCAATCGCTGGCTGATTGTCGGAAACGGCCTTGCTCAGGATCTTCTTGAGCGGCAAGGCGCCCTCAAGCAGCGAATAGGCCGAGTGCATCCTCAGATGAACAAAGCCCGGACCACCCTCGAAGGTACCCGACCCGGCTTCCGCAGCGGCCATATCACCCATTCCCGTACAATCTCCAACTTCCAAAGACTCGAACCGATTTTCGACCGAGCGAGCCATGAAGTCCAGACCACATCGGCCAGGCCGAGATGATCTCTACAGAAATGCGATTGCGGTCAGAGCGCCAGTAACAGCACCGATACGCTGGCAACGAACATGGTAATGGAGGCGAATGCGGCGACATCACGAAGAATTTCAGTCATGGCTCTCTCCTTACTCTTTATGTTTTTATTTTGTTCCACATATGTTCATATGTCAACCAAAAAAAAGCCTGGATAACGAATGCAACGGGAACGCATGAGGAGTGAGCTCATCCCCCGTTCCTCCGACAAGGACACATGGAAACTGTACGCCAGCAGCAAAGTCGCGGCGATAGTCAGACCAAAGGAGAGATCAACAGAGGAGAGGCCGCAAGACAACGGCCCCTTGCCCGTCACCAGATATCAGACGGCGTAGTCCACGACCTTGCCGTCGACCAGCGTAACGCAACGGTCCATGCGCGAAGCAAGATCATGGTTGTGCGTTGCGATCAGGGCCGCAAGGCCGGACTGGCGCACCAGAGCCTCCAGTGCGGAAAAGACATAGGATGCCGTTTCAGGGTCGAGGTTACCGGTCGGCTCGTCGGCCAGCAGGATGAGCGGCGCATTGGCCACGGCGCGGGCAATCGCCACACGCTGCTGTTCACCGCCGGAGAGTTCGGCCGGCCGATGATCGCCGCGATGACCGATACGCATGTAATCAAGCAGCTGAGCGGCTCGCTCACGCGCCTCCTGCTTGGACAGGCCGGCAATCAGCTGCGGCATCATGATGTTCTCCAGAGCGGAGAATTCCGGCAGCAGGTGATGGAACTGATAGACAAAGCCGACGGAATTGCGTCGGATGGCCGTGCGCCGGTCATCCGACAGCCCTTGACATGCAACGCCGCCAATCGTGACCTCGCCCGCATCCGGGTGTTCCAGCAAACCGGCCACATGCAAGAGCGTCGACTTGCCGGTTCCCGATGGCGCGACCAGCGCGACGGTTTCGCCGCGGCGAAGGCTGAAGTCGGCGCCCTTCAGGATGTTGAGCACGGTCTCGCCCTGCCCGTAATGGCGGTCGATGCCGGTAAGCGAAAGAACAGTCTTGGAGGCCATCGGAACGGTTCCTTATTCGTAGCGCAGGGCCTGGACCGGATCGAGGCGCGAGGCGCGCCAGGCCGGGAAGATCGTCGCCAGGAAGGAAAGGCTCAGGGCCATGACGACGACCGAAACCGTCTCGCCGAAATTCATGTCGGCCGGCAACTGGCTGAGGAAATAGAGCTGGGGATCGAACAGAACCGTGCCCGAGACCCAGGAGAAGAACTGCCTGATGGACTCGATGTTGACACAGACGATCACGCCGAGAAGCACTCCGGCGAAAGTGCCGACAGTGCCGATCGCCGCACCGGTCATGAAGAAGATGCGCATCACCGAACCCGAGGTCGCCCCCATGGTGCGCAGGATAGCGATGTCGCTCGACTTATCCTTCACCAGCATGATGAGGCCCGAGATGATGTTGAGCGCGGCAACGAGCACGATCAGGGTCAGGATCATGAACATAACGTTGCGCTCGACCTGCAAGGCCGAGAAGAAGGTCTGGTTGCGCTGACGCCAGTCGGTAATGAAGATCTGCCGGCCGGCAGCCTCCTCCACCTTGGGACGCAGCTCGTCGATGGCATCCGGATTGGAAACGAACAGCTCGATCGACTGAACGATGCCTTCGGCATTGAAATAGAGCTGCGATTCCTCAAGTGGCATGTAGATGATCGAGGAATCGTATTCCGACATGCCGATCTCGAACACGCCGGAAACCGGGTATGACTTGACCCGCGGATTGACCCCGAGCGGGGTGACATCGCCTTCCGGTGAAACGAGCGTGATCGTGTCGCCTGCCCCGATACCGAGTTCCGAGGCCATCCGCGAGCCGATCAGAACGCCCTGCCCCGCCGCGAAGCCAACCAGATCGCCCTGGCGGATATTGCTTGAGACTTCCGTAAGCTTGGTAAGGTCATCGGGCCTGATGCCGCGTACGAGCGCACCCGTTCCGGCGCCTGCCCGGCCGGAGGCCAAGGTCTGTCCCTCGACCAGCGGCAGAGCCATGGTCACGCCGGGAATGGCGGAAAACTTCTGGGCGAGATCGGCATAGTTATCGAGCGGGCCGTCCACCGGCTGCACAATCATGTGACCGTTAATGCCGAGAATGCGGGAGATCAGTTCGGTGCGGAAGCCGTTCATCACCGCCATGACGATGATCAGCGTCGCGACGCCGAGCATGATCCCGACGAAGGAAAAGCCCGCAATCACCGAAATGAAGGCTTCCTTCCGTCGGGCGCGCAGGTAGCGCCAGGCAACCATTCGCTCGAAGGCGGAAAACGGGCGGCTCACAGATCCCTGCTCAGCCGCTTCCGTCGCGTTGCCGGCGACTGCACTCGTCATGTGGTCTCCTCGTCCCGGCCGTCAGCCGACCAGCTTGTTGATGGCCGCTTCGACGGTCATCGTCTCACGCGCACCGGTCTTGCGGTCCTTCAGTTCGATTTCGCCATTGGCGACCGAACGCGGACCGGCAATCACCTGGGTCGGCACACCGATCAGGTCAGCGGTGGCGAACTTCGTGCCGGCGCGGTCGTCCGTGTCGTCATAGAGCACGTCCTTGCCGGCATTGGAGAGCGCCTGATAGAGCCGCTCGCAGACTGCGTCGCACTGTTCGTCGCCGGCCTTCATGTTGATGACCACCGAATCGAACGGAGCGACCGAAGCCGGCCAGATGATTCCGTTCTCGTCATGCGATGCTTCGATGATGGCGGGAACAAGGCGGGTCGGGCCGATACCGTAGGAACCCATGTGGACAGGATGTTCCTTACCGTCCGGACCCTGGACCTTGGCTCCCATCGGCTCGGAATACTTGGTCCCGAAATAGAAGATGTGGCCGACCTCGATGCCGCGCGCGGAAAGGCGTTCGCCTTCCGGGATGGCGTTGAAGGCAGACTCGTCATGCATTTCCGACGTGGCGGCATAGACCGAGGTCCATTTGTCGAAGATCGCCTGCAGGCCGGCGACATCATCGAAATCAGTGTTTTCGGCAGGAATGTCGAAATCGACGAATGCCTTGTGGCTGAACACTTCCGATTCACCGGTTTCGGCGAGGATGATGAATTCGTGGCTGTGGTTGCCGCCGATCGGGCCGGTGTCGGCTCGCATCGGAATGGCGCGCATGCCAAGCCGCGCGAAGGTGCGCAGGTAAGCGACGAACATCTTGTTGTAGGAGTGGATCGCGTCCTCGCGGGTCATGTCGAAGGAATAGGCATCCTTCATCAGGAACTCACGCGAGCGCATGGTGCCGAAGCGCGGACGGATCTCGTCACGGAACTTCAACTGAATGTGATAAAGGTTCAGCGGCAGGTTCTTGTACGACTTCACGTAGGAACGGAAGATGTCGGTGACCATTTCTTCGTTGGTCGGACCGTAGAGCATCGGACGGTCCTGCCGGTCCTTGATGCGCAGCATTTCCTTGCCATAGGCCTCATAGCGGCCGCTCTCCTGCCAAAGTTCGGCGGATTGCAGCGTCGGCATCAGAAGTTCGATCGCACCTGCACGGTTCTGCTCTTCGCGGATGATGCCGTTGACCTTGTCGAGAACCTTCTTGCCGAGCGGCAGCCAGGAATAAATGCCCTGGGACTGCTGACGGACCATGCCCGCGCGCAGCATAAGACGGTGAGAGACAATTTCGGCTTCCTTCGGGTTTTCCTTCAGGATCGGCAAGAAGTAGCGCGACAGACGCATAACAGGGTTCCAGACGTTGGTTTTCCCGCCGAACCGGCGGAATCAGCGATGACGAGGGTGTTTCCCGAAGCGTACATAGCGGTTTCCTCACGCGAAGAAAACCCGCATCGGATGAGGCCAGCCACAGGTTCGACGACCCTTGCCGAACGTCTCCCAGACTGACTGGAAAGGCAGCCAGACGCAGGTTTTATGTCAAAGCTGCGACATTTGCGTCCGGGGAGATTTTTTTTGGGAACTGTAGCAAAATTGCAAAAAATGTGGTGACAAGGCGCACTTCTTGAGCTAGTTTTAGCTCACAAAAGAGGCAAGAAGCTTAAATTCTTGTCTATTTCGCGGTCAAGTCTTGGGAGGATCAGATCTTAGGCGCGCTTGTTCGCAGCCCCTTAATTGGTGAAGGATCACGCGATAATTAAAACAAGGTCTTCGGACCTTGTTTTTTTTTGCCTTTAAGCGACGTCAGGCGGCCCGCGCCATTGATGGCCGCCCTCTCCCATTAATCGAATTTGGGAACGATGTTCGGCAGGCTGTCCATACCGAGACCGAACCACGCAGAGGCTGCATACCAACCTCCAAAGATTACGCCTGAAACCAGCGTCGTCCACAGCACGACCCTGCCGCCACGAAAATGAGCCGGAGCGCTTTCGATGCTGCCGGGAACCACCTCTTCGGCCTCGGCCTGCGTCTTCATGCCAATCGGCAGGATAGCAAAAAGCGTAATCCACCAGATGACGAAATAGACAGCTAGGGCAGAAACGAACTGCATCGATATGGCTCCCGTTTTTCTCCGGGCTCATCGGATCGACCCGGCTGTTGACGAAATATAGGCCAGCGCGGGCCCGCGAGCAAACGGAAGAGGGTCGATCAGACCTGTTCGAGTTCGATCAGCGTACCGTAGAAGTCTTTCGGATGCAGGAAAAGCACCGGCTTGCCATGAGCGCCAATCTTCGGTTCGCCACCACCCAGAACACGAGCGCCACCACCTGCGAGCTGGTCACGGGCGGCCAGGATATCCTCGACCTCGTAGCAGATGTGATGCATGCCGCCGCCGGGATTCTTCGCCAGGAAGGCAGCAATCGGCGAATCTGCGCCGAGCGGTTCCAGCAGCTCGATCTTGGTATTCGGCAGTTCTACGAAGACAGCCGTCACGCCATGTTCAGGCAAAGCCTGTGGTTCGGAGACGCGGGCTCCGAGAGTATCGCGATAGGAAGCTGTTGCGGCTGCCAGATCCGGTACGGCGATGGCGACGTGGTTTACTCGTCCGAGCATGACAATCTCCTGAATGTGAAGCGGCGCGAACCTATACCAGCGCGGCGGCGCCCGTCACTCAGACTTTCGTCACGAACACGGTGACGATCGGCTTCTTGCCCCACGCCTCGTTGGCGGTTCCGCGCACGGCACGACGAATGGCTTCGCGCAGGGTGTCGAGATCCTTGCGGCGCGCCCTCGGAATGCTCTCCACAGCGCCGAGAACGGCGTCATAGAGCGTATCCTCCATGGATTCGCCCTCGTCGTCGTATTCCGGCAAACCGAAAGGAACGACGTCGGGGTCGCCCACGAACTCGTAGCGGCTGTCAAGCAGGACGTTGACCGCGACATGGCCAACATAGGAGAGCTTGCGACGGTTGGAGATGCCCATTTCGTCGAGATCGCCGAGCAGCTTGCCATCCTTGTAGATGCGGCCGAACGGCGCCTGATCGATCACCTCAGCGGGACCGGGTGCGAGACGCAGGACGTCGCCGTTACGAACGCGCGGCACGGTCTTGATGCCGGACTGAAGGCCGAGCTCCATCTGCGCCATGAGATGCGCGGCTTCGCCATGAACGGGCACGAGGATCTGCGGCCGGGTCCATTCGTACATCTGCTGAAGCTCGTTGCGACGCGGATGTCCCGAGACATGCACCAGCGCTTCGCTGTCGGTAACGATATGGATGCCCTGCTCCACCAGCCCGTTCTTGATCTCGAGGATTGCCTTTTCGTTGCCGGGAATGGTGCGCGAGGAGAAGACGACGGTGTCGCCCGACGTCAGCGCGACATGGCGCATCTCGTCGCGGGAAATCTTGGCGAGCGCTGCACGCGACTCCCCTTGGGAACCAGTCAGGATGATGACGACCTTGTCGCGCGGAATGAAGCCGAACTCGTCCTCCGCGATGAAGGGCTTGAGGCCTTCCATCAGGCCGAGATCGTTGGCGACCGCGACGACACGCTTAAGCGAGCTGCCGAGCAACAGCACTTCGCGGCCGGCAGCTTCTGCAGCCTGGGCGATGGAGCGGATGCGGCCGACATTGGACGAGAAGGTGGTGATCGCCACCCGCCCTTCAGCGGTCTCGATGATCTTGCGCAGGCCCTCGGACACTTCTTCTTCCGAGGGAGAAACGCCGTCGCGCATGGAGTTGGTGCTGTCGCACAACAGGGCCAGAACGCCCTCGTCGCCAATGGCGCGGAATCGGGCTTCGTCGGTCAGCGGACCGAGAGACGGATTGTGGTCGATCTTCCAGTCGCCGGTATGGACGACATTGCCCAGCGGCGTGCGGATCACCAGCGACATCGGTTCCGGGATCGAATGGTTGACGCCGACGGCTTCGATGGAGAACGGACCGACATTGATGACGTCACCAGCCTTGAAAGGTGTCACGGGGATATCGGCGCGAGATCCTTCATAGTCCCGCTTGGCTTCCAGCATGCCCGCCGTGAAGCCAGACGCGTAGACCGGCACGTTGAGGCCCGGCCAGATGTCGTTCAAGCCACCGTAGTGGTCCTCATGAGCATGGGTGATGATGATCGCCTTGAGGTTCTTCTTCTCGGCCTCGATATAGCTGATATCGGGCAGGACGAGATCGACGCCCGGCAATTCCGGTCCGGGAAAGGTGACGCCGCAATCGACCATGATCCACTGCCGGTTTGACGGCGTTCCATAGCCGTAAAGCGCCAGGTTCATGCCGATTTCGCCCACACCGCCCAGCGGCAGAAATACCAGTTCTTCGTTCTTCGCCATTACTCTTCTAATTCCATCTCACCCGAAAAAAACATCGCCGGCGGCGATCGCCATGTGCCCGTCAGGACCACGGTCGAGTATCAACATTCCCTTATCATCGATTCCGGCAAAGTGGCCGGAAATCGAACGGTCCGGCAGGTTTACCGTGATTTTTTCGCCGATCCCGCAGGCGACCTTACGCCACAGCGCGACGACATCGGCGATGCCGCGCCCCCGGTCCCAGATCGCCAGAACATCCGCCATTTCCGAGAAGAGGTGGGCAAATAGCACTTGCGGCGCGACAGCCGCGCCATTCTCCGCCAGACACGTCACGGGATAGGCCGGAGCATCCGGCTTGTTGGCGATATTGATGCCGATACCGATCACCAGCGCCTGCCGGCCATCGGTCAGCCTCTCACTTTCCAGGAGAATGCCGCAGGTCTTCTGCCGGCCAATCAGGATGTCGTTCGGCCACTTGACCTCAAGCGGCGGCGCACCTGCCGGCAGCACATGACGGATCGCACCATGCACGGCAAGCGCGACCGCAAGCGGCAGCGATGTCAGCCGCTCCATCGGCGCGGGATCGATCAGAAGCAGCGACGCATAGAGATTACCGGGCTCGGACATCCA
This sequence comes from Shinella sp., assembly GCA_003248775.1. Taxonomy (GTDB): domain Bacteria; phylum Pseudomonadota; class Alphaproteobacteria; order Rhizobiales; family Rhizobiaceae; genus Allorhizobium. Next base: position 20,993 of record QFQX01000042.1, read on the forward strand.
CGGCCGACCCCGGCGTCCACGACCGCCGCTCTGGCTTTCGGCGGTGATCCACAGAAAACCGAAATCGCCCGCGCGAGCGCGGGCGAGACATTCCGTATTGGTCGACGCAACGGCGCCGAGCGCCTCATGCCGGAAATCGTCGAGCGAGACCCGGCCCTCTTTGCCAGCCACGCTCAATTAAAGAGCGTCTTGGCTGCGGCCTCCGCAGCGGTGCCGAGCGGACCACCGAAGAGAACATAACCGACGACGAACAGGCCGGACAGACCGAAGACGAGACGAAGCTCGCCAGCGATCCGGGTGAATTCACCCTTGGCTTCGTCGAACCACATGACCTTCACCACGCGGAGGTAATAGAAGCAGCCGACGACCGACGACAGCACACCGATGATGGCCAGAGCGTAGAGCTTGGCTTCGATGGCGGCAACGAAAACGAAGTACTTCCCGAAGAAGCCTGCGAGCGGCGGGATACCGGCCAGCGAGAACATCAGGGCGGTGAGCACGAAGGCCATGAAAGGCTTGGTTGTCGAAAGACCGGCGAGATCGTCGATGTTCTCGACGTTACCGCCTTCCTTGCGACGCATGGCCATGATGCAGGCGAAGGTGCCGAGCGTCATGAACAGGTAGATCATCATGTAGACGATGACACCGGTAACACCGGTCTCGTTGCCTGCCGCGAGACCAACAAGCGCGTAACCCATGTGACCGATAGACGAATAAGCCATCAGTCGCTTGATGTTGCGCTGGCCGATCGCGGCGAAGGAGCCGAGCAGCATGGAGGCAATCGAGATAAAGACGATGATCTGCTGCCACTGGTCGAAGATCGGCTGGAAGGCATCGATGACGATACGCACCAGGATCGCCATGGCGCCGATCTTCGGGGCTGCGGCCAGGAATGCGGTGACCGGGGTCGGCGCGCCTTCGTAAACGTCCGGCGTCCACATGTGGAACGGCACGGCCGAGATCTTGAATGCGAGACCAGCGAGCACGAAGACGAGACCGAAGACCACGCCGAGCGAAGCACCGCCGTTTGCCAGCACGCCGGCGATTTCGGCAAAGCCGATATTGCCGGTAAAGCCATACACCAGCGACATGCCGTAGAGCAGCATACCCGAGGACAGAGCGCCGAGAACGAAGTACTTCAGGCCGGCTTCCGTCGAGCGCAGGCTGTCACGATTGATCGCAGCGACGACGTAGAGCGCCAGCGACTGAAGCTCGAGCGACAGGTAGAGGGAAATCAGGTTGTTGGCGGAGATCATCAGCATGACGCCGAGCGTCGCCAGAACCAGCAGGACCGGGAATTCGAACTTGTCGAGATGATCGAAGCGGGCGTGGCCGACGGCCATGATCATCGCAGTGATCGAACCGATCAGTGCCAGCACCTTCATGAAGCGGGCATAGCCGTCCGCGACGTAGGCGCCGCCGAAGGCGGAACCTTCGGCCGGCACCAGCACCAGCCAGACGCCGGAGATGATGAGCAATGCCACGGCGAGGCCGGTTACCGTCGTCGCCGACTTTTCGCCAGCGAAGACACCGATCATGAGCAACGCCAGGGCGCCAACCGCGAGGATCAGTTCCGGCGTGACCAGATGCAGACTTGCAAGGAGTGTTTCAGCGGTCATGTCCAAGGGATCCTGTCGTCAGTTCACTGCAAGCGCCACGTTACGTGCCGCCTCGATAGCCGTGGAATAGTTGTTCACCAAAAGCTCCACTGACGCAGCCGTCGCATCGAAGATCGGAGCCGGATAGACGCCGAAGAAGATGGTGAGCGCGATCAGCGGATAAAGGATCAGTTTCTCGCGGAGCGAAAGATCCAGCATAGCCTTCAGGCTGTTCTTCTCAAGCGCGCCGAACACGACCCGGCGATACAGCCAGAGCGAGTAGCCAGCCGAGAGGATAACACCGGTGGCAGCGAACAGCGCAACCCAGGTGTTGGCGCGGAATACGCCGATCAGGGTCAGGAATTCGCCGATGAAGCCGGAAGTGCCCGGAAGACCGACGTTGGCCATGGTGAAGATCATGAAGGCGACGGCGTATTTCGGCATGTTGTTGACGAGGCCACCATAAGCCGCGATGTCGCGGGTATGAAGACGGTCGTAGATCACGCCGACGCAGAAGAAGAGCGCGGCCGAAACGAAGCCGTGGCTGATCATCTGGAAGATCGCGCCCTGCACGCCCTGCGTATTGGCGGCAAAGGTACCCATGGTCACATAGCCCATGTGCGCAACCGACGAATAGGCAATCACCTTCTTCATATCTTCCTGCATCAGCGCCACCAGCGAGGTATAGATGATGGCAATAACAGAGAGCGTGAAGACCAGCGGCGCAAAGTAGTCGGATGCGAGCGGGAACATCGGGAGCGAGAAGCGTAGCATGCCGTAGCCGCCGAGCTTCAGCAGGATACCGGCCAGGATCATCGAGCCTGCGGTCGGTGCCTGAACGTGCGCATCCGGAAGCCAGGTATGAACCGGCCACATCGGCATCTTCACGGCAAAGGAAGCGAAGAAAGCAAGCCACAGCCATGTCTGCATGCCGGCCGGGAACTTGTGGCCGAGGAGCAGCGTGATGTCCGTCGTGCCGGCATCCCAGTACATTGCCATGATGGCGAGCAGCATCAGAACCGAGCCGAGCAGCGTGTAGAGGAAGAACTTGTAGGATGCGTAGACACGATCCTTGCCACCCCAGACGCCGATGATGATGAACATCGGAATCAGGCCTGCTTCGAAGAACACGTAGAAGAGAACGATGTCCAGCGAGACGAAGACGCCGATCATCAGCGTCTCGAGCAGCAGGAAGGCGATCATGTATTCCTTGATGCGCTTCTCGACCGAGAGCCAGCTTGCCAGGATGCAGAACGGCATCAGCAGCGTGGTCAGGATGACGAAGAGCATCGAAATGCCGTCGACGCCGACATGATAGGAAATGCCGGTAGCGAGCCATTCATGCTTCTCGACCATCTGGAAGCCGGGGTTCGAATTGTCGAACCCGATCCAGATGAAGAGCGACACCACGAAGGTGAATACCGTTGTCAGCAACGAAACGTTGAGAATGTTGCGGCGACCCTGGGCAGAATCCTGACGCGTCAGGAGCAGGAGCACAATGCCGACGAGCGGCAGAAAGGTGACCGTCGAGAGAATAGGCCAGTCGGTCATCAGAAGGAACTCCCGAGCATCATCCAGGTAACGAGGGCGGCGATACCGATCAGCATCGCGAAGGCATAGTGGTATAGGTAGCCCGACTGCAGGCGGACGACCTTCTGGGTTACATCGGCGACGCCGGCAGCAACGCCGTTCGGGCCGTAGGTATCGATGATCCCGATGTCACCCTTCTTCCACAGGAAGCGGCCAAGAGCCTTGGCGGAGCGGACGAAGAGGAAGTCGTAGAGTTCGTCGAAGTACCACTTGTTGAGCAGAAACTGGTATAGAACGCGATGCTGCTCGGCCAGTTTCTTCGGCGTCGATGGCGACTTGATGTACATGTACCAAGCGGTAACGAAGCCAAGAACCATCGCGATGAACGGGCTGAGCGCAACCCAGGCCGGCACGTGGTGGAACTCTTCCAGCAGTTCGTTGTGTTCAGCGGTGAACAGCGCGCCCTTCCAGAACTCGAGGTATTCCTCGCCGTAGAATCGGCCTTCGAAAAGCCAGCCAGCCAGAACCGCACCGACCGCAAGAAGGTAGAGCGGTACGAGCATTACGTTCGGCGATTCATGCACATGGTGCATGACGTCGGCTGATGCGCGCGGCTTGCCGAAGAAGGTCAGGAACATCAGGCGCCACGAATAGAAACTCGTGAACAGAGCGGCGATTACCAGCAGGGTGAAAGCAAAGCCCGAGAGCGGCGAATTCGAAGCATAGGTCGCCTCAATGATCACATCCTTCGAGAAGAAGCCGGCGAAACCGAACGAGGTGAAGGGAATGCCTACGCCAGTGATGGCGAGCGTACCGATCAGCATCATCGCGAAAGTCTTCTTGATGTGCGGGCGAAGCCCACCCATGTAACGCATGTCCTGCTCGCCATCAACGGCATGGATGACCGAGCCGGCGCAAAGGAACAAGAGAGCCTTGAAGAAGGCGTGCGTGAACAGGTGGAATACGGCGGCGCCGTAGGCCCCTACCCCAAGCGCCACGAACATGTATCCGAGCTGGGAGCAGGTCGAATAAGCGATGACGCGCTTGATATCGTTCTGCACCAGACCGACTGTCGCGGCAAAGAAAGCGGTGATCGCACCGATCAGGGTGACGACGGTCAGCGCATCCGGCGACAGTTCGAAGAGCGGCGACATGCGGGCGACGAGGAAGACGCCGGCGGTAACCATGGTTGCCGCATGGATGAGCGCCGAAACCGGGGTCGGGCCTTCCATGGCGTCAGGAAGCCAGGTGTGCAGCAGGAACTGGGCCGACTTACCCATGGCGCCCATGAAGAGCAGCAGGCAGACGGCGGTGATCGCGTGACCCTTGTCGAGATTCATGCCGAAGAGGTTGATGACGGCTTCGCCCGCTTCCGCGCCTTCCTGCGGCAGATAGGTCTGAGTGGCGGCGAAGATGGTCTCGAAGTTGATCGAACCGAAGAGAACGAAAATTCCCGAGATACCCAGGATGAAGCCGAAGTCGCCGACGCGGTTGACGATGAAGGCCTTCATGGCGGCAGCGCTGGCCGAAGGCTTCTTGAACCAGAAACCGATCAGCAGGTACGATGCCAGACCCACGCCTTCCCATCCGAAGAACATCTGAAGCAGGTTGTCGGACGTCACCAGCATCAACATGGCGAAGGTGAAGAGCGACAGGTAGGAGAAGAACCGCGGGCGATGCGGATCGTGGTGCATGTAGCCCATCGAGTAGATGTGCACCAGCGTCGATACGGAGTTGACGACGACCAGCATGACGGCAGTCAGCGTGTCTATGCGCAGCGACCACTCGACGTCGATGCCGCCGGACTGGATCCACCGCAGCACCGAAACCTTGATGACCTCATGGCCTTCGCCGCTTGAGAGCGCGACATTGAAGAAGACGATCCACGAAAGGATGGCGACGATCACCATCAGGCCGCTGGTGATGTATTCCGAAGCCTTGGCGCCGATCTGGCGGCCGAACAGGCCGGCGATGATCGATCCGATCAGCGGAAGAAAGACGATAGCCTTATAGAGAAGCATAGCCGTATCAGCCCTTCATCATGTTGATGTCTTCAACTGCGATCGAGCCGCGGTTGCGGTAGAAGACAACGAGGATTGCGAGGCCGATCGCGGCTTCCGCGGCCGCCACCGTCAGGATGAACAGGGCGAAGACCTGTCCGACCATGTCGTTCAGGAAGGATGAGAAGGCCACCATGTTGATGTTGACCGCCAGCAGGATCAGCTCGACCGACATCAGGATGATGATGACGTTCTTGCGGTTCAGAAAGATGCCGAAGACGCCGAGCGTGAAGAGGATGGCACTGACCGTCAGGTAGTGGGAAAGACCGATTTCCATAATATTGTTTCCTTGACCTCTCTAGCCTCAGACGCCCTGACCCGGCTTGACCTTGACCACCTTGACGGCGGTCTCGGGCGTGCGGGCAACCTGGCGGGAGATATCCTGCCGCTTGATGTTTTCGCGGTGGCGAAGCGTCAGCACGATGGCGCCGATCATGGCCACCAGAAGCACCAGACCGGCGATCTGGAAGAAATAGACATAGTTCGTATAGAGCACGTCGCCGAGGGCGGCCGTATTGGTGCGTTCCGTCAATGCCGGGATCGGCATGGTGATCGCGTCCTTGGCAGCCGGTGAAATCGCCGTGCCGCCGATCACGAAGATCAGTTCAGCGGCAACCACCAGACCGATCAATGAGCCGATCGGGGCGTATTTCAAGACGCCGGACCGAAGCTCGGCGAAGTCGATGTCGAGCATCATCACCACGAAGAGGAAGAGAACCGCGACCGCGCCGACATAAACCACCAGCAGGATCATGGCTAGGAACTCGGCGCCTGTCAGCAGGAACAGCCCCGCGGCGTTCACGAAGGTCAGGATCAGGAACAGAACCGAGTGAACCGGGTTCCGTGCCGATATGACCATGAACGCGGAAGCCACCGCGACAAACGCGAAGAGATAGAAAAAGAGAGCCTGAAGACCCATGTTGGTGCCTTTTCATCTTCCCCCGGACGAGGGCCCCTGCCCTTCGCCCGATAAAGCGCCACCGGCATCCCCACCGGCGCGCTCCGTTTCAAATCTGTGCCATGGCGGCTGGCCCATCGGGTTCCCGCCAAGGCGTCGTCATGCCGCCTGTCAGCGGTACGGTGCATCCAGCGCGAGGTTACGCGCGATTTCCCGTTCCCAACGGTCGCCGTTGTCGAGCAGCCGCTGCTTGTCGAAGTAAAGCTCTTCTCGGGTTTCGGTAGCGAACTCGAAGTTCGGCCCTTCGACGATCGCATCCACCGGGCAGGCTTCCTGGCAGAAGCCGCAGTAGATGCACTTCACCATGTCGATGTCGTAACGCACCGTGCGGCGGGTGCCGTCGTTGCGGCGCGGCCCGGCTTCGATGGTGATCGCCTGGGCGGGACAGATCGCTTCGCAAAGCTTGCAGGCGATGCAGCGTTCCTCACCGTTCGGATAGCGACGCAGGGCGTGTTCTCCGCGGAAACGCGGAGAGACCGGACCCTTTTCGAAAGGATAGTTGATGGTCGCCTTCTGGCGGAAGAAATAGCGCATCGACAGGAAAAAGGCGCCGACGAACTCTTTCAGGAACAGGGAACTGACAGCCTGGGAAAGACCAGCCATCTCAACCTCCAAATCTGCCGAGTGAACGGGTGGCCATGATCATGCCCATCCCATAAATTTCAGCACGAATGCAACGATGACCACCATGGCGAGCGAGATCGGAAGGAAGACCTTCCAGCCGAGACGCATGAGCTGGTCGTAGCGGTAGCGCGGAACGAATGCCTTCACCATGGCGAACATGAAGAATACCAGCGTCGCCTTGATGATGAACCAGATGATGCCCGGTACCCAGTTCAGGAACCATACGTCGACCGGCGGCAACCAGCCTCCGAGGAACAGGATGGTGGTCAGCGAGCACATCAGCACGATGGCGGCATATTCGCCGAGCATGAACATCATGTACGGGCTGGAGCCGTATTCGACCATGAAGCCGGCAACGAGTTCGGATTCAGCTTCCGGCAGGTCGAAAGGCGGACGGTTGGTTTCCGCAAGCGCCGAGATGAAGAACACCACGAACATCGGGAACAGAGCCAGCCAATGCCAGTCGAGGAAGGAATTCGGCAGACCGAGCATGGTGCCGAGACCATCCTTCTGCGCATAGACGATGTCCGACAGGTTCAGCGAACCGACGCAGAGCAGAACGGTGACGATGACGAAGCCGATCGAGACTTCGTAGGACACCATCTGCGCCGCCGAGCGAAGCGCACCGAGGAACGGATACTTCGAGTTCGAAGCCCAGCCGCCCATGATGATGCCGTAGACTTCGAGCGACGAGATCGCGAAGACATAGAGGATGCCGACATTGATGTTGGCGATCACCCAGCCGTCTGCCACGGGCACCACGGCCCAGGTGGCCAAGGCCAGCAACACGGTGACGAGCGGAGCAAGAAGAAACACGCCCTTGTTCGCGCCTGCCGGAATGATCGGCTCCTTGAACACGAACTTCAGAAGGTCGGCGAAGGACTGGAACAGACCCCACGGGCCGACCACGTTCGGGCCGCGGCGCAGCTGAACGGCTGCCCAGATCTTGCGGTCTGCGAGCAGGATGTATGCGATGAAGACCAGAAGGCAGACCAGGAGCAGCAGCGACTGGCCGATCATGATGGCCGCCGGCCAGACATAAGTGGAAACGAAGTTGTCCATGATCCCCTGCCCTTACTCTGCCGCAGCCTTGAAGTTGTTGCGGGCCAATGCCGAGCACTCGGCCATGACGGCCGACGCACGTGCAATCGGGTTCGTCAAATAGAAGTCTTTGACCGGCGACGCAAACACGGATTTCGTCATCTGCCCGGCTTTTTTCGCAATTGCGGTAATTTCGCTGCTGGCGCCCGGAAGGATCTCATCGAGACCGGCAAAATGCGGGTATTCCGCATAAAGCTTGGCGCGAAGCGCGGTCAGCGAGTCGAAGGGCAGCTTCTTGCCGAGCACATCGGAAAGCGCGCGGATGATGGCCCAGTCTTCGCGGGCATCGCCCGGTGCGAAGCCTGCACGGTTGCCCATCTGGACACGTCCTTCGGTGTTGACCCAGATGCCCGACTTCTCGGTATAGGTCGCGCCCGGAAGGATGACGTCGGCATGATGTGCGCCGTTGTCGCCATGGCTGCCAATATAGACGGTGAACTTCGCACCCTTGCGGGTGAAATCGAGTTCGTCAGCACCGAGAAGGAAGAGAACATCCGCGGAAGCCAGAAGATCGGCTGCGGCAACACCGCCCTCACCCGGCACGAAACCGAGATCGAGGCCACCGACGCGCGAAGCGGCTGTGTGAAGCACGGAGAAGCCGTTCCATTCTTCGGTGAGCGCGCCCACAGCTTCAGCAAGCTTTGCAGCATTGGCCAGAACCGCCGCGCCCTCAGCACCAACCAGAGCCCCCTGCCCCACGATGATGAGCGGGTTCTTGGCAGCCTTCAGCTTTTCGACAAAGCCGCTCTTGCCGGCGACGAGGTCGGCCAGCGTCTCGGTGCCTGCACCAAGATATTCGTAGGGATAACGCAGCTCTCCGCCTTCGCCGATCACGCCGATCGGCAGGCCACCGCGACGCCAGCGCTTGCGGATGCGTGCGTTGAGCACGGCTGCCTCATAGCGCGGGTTGGCGCCGACGATGAGGATCGCGTCGGCAGCTTCGATGCCTTCGATCGTTGCGTTGAAGAGGTAGCTTGCGCGGCCGAGCGACGGATCAACTGCCGTCCCATCCTGGCGACAGTCGGTGTTGACCGAGCCAAGCGCATTGAGAAGCGCCTTCAGCGCGTACATTTCCTCGACGGAGGCGAGATCGCCGGCGACAGCGCCGATCTTCGAACCGGAGGTGGCGGCGACTGCCGTCTTGATGGCGGCAAACGCTTCGGCCCAGCTGGCTGGCTGCAGACGACCGTCACGACGGACATAGGGGCGATCGAGACGCTGGGTCTTCAGGCCGTCCCAGATGAAGCGGCTCTTGTCGGAGATCCACTCCTCGTTGATCTGTTCGTTGACGCGGGGCATGACGCGCATGACTTCGCGGCCGCGGGTATCGACGCGGATTGCCGAACCGAGAGCGTCCATGACGTCGATCGATTCGGTCTTGTTGAGTTCCCACGGACGAGCCGTGAAGGCAAAGGGCTTCGAGGTCAGCGCGCCAACCGGGCAGAGGTCGACGACGTTGCCCTGAAGCTCCGAAGTCATGGCCTGCTCGAGATAGGTGGTGATCTCGGCATCCTCGCCACGGCCGATCAGGCCGAGCTCGGCGATACCGGCAACTTCGGTGGTGAAGCGAACGCAACGCGTGCAGTGAATGCAGCGGTTCATCACGGTCTTGACCAGCGGACCGATATACTTGTCTTCGACCGCGCGCTTGTTTTCCGAGTAGCGCGACGAGTCGATACCGAAGGCCATGGCCTGGTCCTGCAGGTCGCACTCACCGCCCTGGTCGCAGATCGGGCAATCCAGCGGGTGATTGATCAGCAGGAATTCCATCACGCCTTCGCGGGCCTTCTTGACCATCGGCGTGTTGGTGAAGACTTCCGGCAGTTCGCCGTTCGGGCCGCCGCGGATATCGCGCACGCCCATGGCGCAGGATGCTGCCGGCTTCGGCGGGCCACCCTTTACCTCGACGAGGCACATACGGCAGTTGCCGGCGACCGACAGTCGTTCATGAAAACAAAAGCGCGGGACTTCAGCGCCGGCTTCCTCGCACGCCTGCAACAGCGTGAAATGATCCGGGACTTCGATCTCTTTACCGTCGACTTTCAGCTTTGCCATATTCGCCTTCCTGCCTCACGCATAGTGCGCATTGCACCGCAGCTTTCGCTCCGGCAAGCGGGACCATCCAATTTCGACTGGCGTCCCGCCGTTTATTTCCGATTCCCGCTCTTTTCGGAGCCGGATATTCCTCATTCTTACCGGACTTCGAGACACCCTCACGAAGGGCGTCCCGCGATCCTCAACTCTTTGTGCCCGCGAGCTTGCGCGCCTGACCAGACCAGTCGTCGCGCACTGCCCGGCCACCCAGGCCGATTTCCTTGTCCAGCGCCTCTAGCGCTTCAGCATCCAGAGCCGCAAGATGGGCAAAGCGGCGGATGCCTTTTTCGTTCAGAACCTGTTCCAGCTTCGGACCAATACCCTCGATCTTTTTCAGATCGTCGGGCTTGCCAGAGGTTCGCACCGTCTTCGTCGCCCTTGCTACCGGTTCGACGGTTTCGGGCTTTTCAGCCTTCACCACCTTGGCAGCAACCTTGCGCGCCTTCGGAGCGGGAGCCACTTTCGCCTCAGCCGGCTTGACCGGAGCCTTGCGTGGCTTGCGCGCAACGACAACGGGTTCCGCAGCCTCCGAGCCATCCCCGGTCGGCTCGGAAGGAGCTGCCGGTACAGCCTCGGCCGCAAGCTTTTCTTCCTCAAGCTTGCGGGCCAGCTTGTTGGTCGCTTCCACCGCTCCCTGCAGGGAGCCGAGAAACACGCTCGTCATGTGCGTGGCCAGACCGAAACCGATTGCGGTTGCCGCCGCAAGCGCTGCGGCCGGATGGGCCATCAACGGGTGCAGCGGAACATGCGGCATGTCTTTCAGGGCATCGGCGACACGGCTGAAGTCAGCCGTATCTGCGGCATGCCCTTCCCCAGTCTTGTCCGATGCCTTGGCCATAGCCGCCTCTTCCTTATTCGGCCGCTTCCATGACAACGCCATGAGCCATGGCGTTGCGGGTGTACTGATCGATGCGAGCCTCGATTTCCGGGCGGAAATTCCGGATGAGACCCTGGATCGGCCATGCAGCCGCGTCGCCGAGCGCACAGATCGTGTGGCCTTCAACCTGCTTGGTCACCTGGAACAGCATGTCGATTTCGCGCTTCTGGGCGTTGCCCTTCACCATGCGCTCCATGACCCGCATCATCCAGCCGGTGCCTTCACGGCACGGCGTGCACTGGCCGCAGCTCTCATGCTTGAAGAAGGCCGCAATGCGCCAGATGGCCTTGATGATGTCGGTGGACTTGTCCATGACGATCATGCCGCCGGTACCGAAGGAGGACTTGACCTCACGCAGACCGTCGAAATCGAGCGTGACGTCCATCATGTCCTCGGCCTTGACGACGGGGCACGATGCGCCGCCGGGGATGACGGCAAGGAGGTTGTCCCAGCCACCGCGGATACCGCCGCCGTGCTTTTCAATCATCTCGCGGAACGAGATGCCCATGCTTTCCTCGACCGTGCAAGGCGTGTTGACGTGACCCGAGATCATGAAAAGCTTGGTGCCGACGTTGTTCGGGCGACCGAACGACGAGAACCAGCCGGCGCCGCGACGCAGGATCGTCGGAGTAACGGCGATCGATTCGACGTTGTTGACCGTCGTCGGGCAGCCGTAGAGACCCATATTCGCCGGGAAAGGCGGCTTCAGGCGCGGCTGGCCCTTCTTACCTTCAAGGCTTTCGAGCAGCGCGGTTTCTTCGCCGCAGATGTAAGCGCCGGCGCCGTGATGGACGATGATGTCGATATCGTAGCCGAGCTTGTTGTTCTTGCCGAGCAGGCCGGCGTCGTAGCACTCGTCGATGGCCGCCTGCAGGGCTTCACGCTCGCGCATGAACTCGCCGCGCACATAGATGAAGGCATGGTTTGCGCCCATGGCGAAGGACGCGACCACGCAGCCTTCGATCAGCGTATGCGGATCGTGGCGCAGGATATCGCGGTCCTTGCAGGTGCCGGGCTCGGACTCGTCGGCGTTCACGACAAGGTAGTGCGGACGGCCATCGGATTCCTTCGGCATGAAGGACCACTTGAGACCGGTCGGGAAGCCCGCACCGCCACGACCACGCAGACCCGAGGCCTTCAGCTCGTTGATGATCCAGTCTCGACCCTTTTCGAGGATCTGCTTGGTTCCATCCCAGTGGCCACGGCTCATGGCGCCTTTCAGCGACTTGTCCTTGAGGCCGTAGATGTTGGTGAAGATACGATCCTGATCCTTCAACATGTCCTACCCCCTTACCGCGGCTTCTTGCCGAAAACTTTGATGTATTCGGCTTCGCCACCCTTGGCGAGCGCCTTGGCCTGCTTGACCCAGTCGTCACGCTCGATGCGGCCCGAGAACTTCAGGTAACCGTCGACCCACTCACGCTCGGCCTTCTTCCAGCCGGCGATCTGGGCGAAGGTGAATATACCGATGCTGTTGAGCACGCCTTCGATCTTCGGACCAACACCCGAAATCATCTTGAGATCGTCGGGGGTTTCGGGTTTTTCGATACCCGCCGGACGGTTCTTGGCATCGAGCGAAGGCTGGGATGTAGCAGCGCTTTCATCCTTCGCAGGAGCTTCGACCTGCGGTGCGGCGACGGCAGCAGCCGGTGCAGCTTCGGCAGGAGCAACCTTCGCCTTTGCCGCCGGCTTGACGTCGGCGTCGGTCAGGGCGGTGAGGCCACCGGCCGGAGCGGAATTGAAACGATCGATCTGAGTTCCCGGCTTGATGTCGGAACCCTTGCCGGCCTGGAAACGGTCGATGATGTGCTCGAGCTGGGTCGGCGTCAGGTCTTCATAGCTATCCTTGAAGATCATGACCATCGGCGCGTTTACGCAGGCGCCCTGACACTCCACCTCTTCCCAGGAAAGCGTGCCGTCGGCATTGCGCTCGAAGGGCTCGGCGTGAATCTTGCTCTTGCAGACCTTGATGAGATCTTCTGCGCCGCGCAGCATGCACGGCGTGGTGCCACAGACCTGAACGTGGGCGCGCGTACCGACCGGCTTCAGCTGGAACTGCGTATAGAAGGTCGCGACTTCCAGAACCCGGATATAGGGCATGGAAAGCTTTTCAGCGACGAATTCGATGGCCGCTCGCGTCACCCAGCCGTCCTGCTCCTGAGCCCGCATCAGAAGCGGGATGACCGCCGACTGCTGGCGGCCCTCGGGATACTTGCGGATGGTTGCCTCAGCCCAGACCGAATTTTCCTCGTTGAAGGAAAAGCCTGTCGGCTGGAATTGCTCTTCGGCTAGTCGACGAACGGACATACTTCCTCGCCCCTTGTCTTAGTTTATGGATCCACACCGCGAACGCGTCAGAGACGTGAATTCACAGGCATAGGCCGTCTTGTCTTTCTGCAGGAACACGATGATCTTCGAACCGCTTTGGCTGGAGGTTCTGATTTCGTAGCCCTGCTTGATGAGATCCGCCATGCTGGTGGTCGAGCTGCTCGAAGATACGGCCGCTTCCTGCGCCTGCGCCTGAACGGCGAAGGCCAGAGCGAGAACCATGAGCAGCCACACCTTCATCAGCGGTCAACCTCTCCGAACACGATGTCGAGCGAGCCAAGGATTGCCGAAACGTCAGCGAGCTGATGCCCCCGGCAGATGAAATCCATGGCCTGCAGGTGCGCGTAACCCGGAGCGCGAATCTTGCAGCGATACGGCTTGTTCGAGCCATCGGACACGACATAGACGCCGAATTCGCCCTTGGGGGCTTCAACTGCGGCGTAAACCTCGCCCTCAGGCACGTGATAGCCTTCTGTGTAGAGCTTGAAGTGGTGGATCAACGCTTCCATCGACCGCTTCATCTCGCCACGCTTCGGCGGCACGACCTTGCCGTCGAGCGAGGAAACCGGACCGGTCTTCGCATCGCCGAGCAGACGATTGACGCACTGCTTCATGATCTTCACCGATTCACGCATTTCGATCATGCGGATCAGGTAGCGGTCATAGCAGTCGCCGTTCTTGCCGATCGGAATATCGAATTCGAGTTCCGAATAGCATTCGTAGGGTTGCGAACGACGCAGGTCCCAGGCAGCGCCGGAACCGCGAACCATGACGCCCGAGAAGCCCCAGGCCCATGCATCCTCCAGAGCCACGACGCCGATATCGACGTTACGCTGCTTGAAGATACGGTTGCCGGTCAGAAGCGCGTCAATATCGTCGAGCGTTTTCAGGAACGGATCGCACCACTTGCCGATATCCTCGACGAGCTGGTGCGGCAGGTCCTGGTGAACGCCACCCGGACGAAAATAGGCCGAGTGCATGCGCGCGCCGCAGGCACGCTCATAGAACACCATCAGCTTTTCACGCTCTTCGAAGCCCCAGAGCGGCGGCGTCAGCGCACCGACGTCCATGGCCTGGGTGGTCACGTTCAGAAGATGCGACAGGATACGGCCGATTTCCGAGTAAAGAACACGGATCAGCTGACCGCGAATCGGGATCTGCACACCCAGCAGCTTTTCCACTGCCAGCGAATAGGCATGCTCCTGGTTCATCGGCGCGACGTAGTCGAGACGATCGAAATAGGGCAATGCCTGCAGGTAGGTCTTGGTCTCGATCAGCTTCTCGGTACCGCGATGCAGCAGGCCGATATGCGGATCGACGCGCTCCACGATTTCGCCGTCAAGCTCCAGTACCAGACGCAGAACGCCGTGAGCCGCCGGATGCTGCGGGCCGAAGTTGATGTTGAAGTTGCGGACGTTATGTTCAGTCATGGTAACAAACCTTCCGCCGTCTTACTGGGCCGCCTTCTCATCGCCGGGCAGCACGTAATCCGTGCCTTCCCAAGGCGAGAGAAAGTCGAAGTTCCGGAATTCCTGCTTCAGTTCGACAGGTTCGTAGACCACGCGCTTGGCGTTGTCGTCGTAACGAACCTCGACGAAACCGGTGGTCGGGAAGTCCTTGCGCAGAGGATGCCCCTCAAAACCATAGTCGGTCAGGATGCGGCGCAGATCCGGGTGATCGGTAAAGAGCACGCCATACATGTCCCAGGTTTCGCGCTCGAACCAGTCGGCGCCCGGGAAAACCGAACAGGCCGACGGTACCGGCTTGTCTTCGCCGGTTGCGACCTTGACGCGGATGCGCAGGTTCTGACGCGGGGACTGCAGGTGATAGACCACGTCGAAGCGGTCTTCCCGCTCCGGATAATCGACGCCGCAGATGTCGATCAGGTTGACGAAACCGCACTGGACATCGTCGCGTAGGAAAGTCAGCAATGCGATGATGTTTTCCGGCGTCGCAGTCAGGTTCAGTTCGCCGAAACGAACCTCCGAAGAGGCAATGAGCGCACCGCGCACCTCGGAAAGGTAGGATGCAAGCTCGTTCAGGGCTTCACTCATCTTGTCGCGTCCCTTGACTTAGCGCTCGATCGTTCCGGTGCGGCGGATCTTCTTCTGCAGCAGGAGCACGCCGTAAAGCAGCGCCTCTGCCGTGGGGGGACAGCCGGGAACATAGATATCGACGGGTACGACGCGATCGCAGCCGCGCACCACCGAATAGGAATAATGATAATAGCCGCCGCCATTGGCGCAGGAGCCCATCGAGATGACGTAGCGCGGCTCAGGCATCTGGTCGTAAACCTTGCGGAGCGCGGGCGCCATCTTGTTGGTCAGCGTGCCGGCGACGATCATCACGTCTGACTGACGCGGGCTGGCGCGCGGAGCGAAACCGAAGCGCTCGACGTCATAACGTGGCATGGAGAGCTGCATCATCTCGACCGCGCAGCAGGCGAGACCGAAGGTCATCCACATCAGCGACCCGGTACGGGCCCAGTTGATGAGCTCGTCCGTCGAGGTAACGAGAAAACCCTTGTCGGCGAGCTCGTTGTTGATCTCGCCGAAGAAAGCATCATCGCTGCCGATCGGCTTGCCAGTGTTGGGATCGATGATCCCCTTGGCCTGCGGAGCGACGAGCGTCGTGTTGGACTGGACTACTCCCATTCGAGTGCCCCCTTCTTCCATTCATAGATAAAGCCGATGGTGAGCACACCAAGGAACACCATCATCGACCAGAAGCCGAACCAGCCAAGCTCACCGAAAGACACTGCCCACGGGAACAGGAAGGCGACTTCGAGGTCGAAGATGATGAAGAGGATCGACACCAGGTAAAAGCGAATGTCGAACTTCATGCGAGCATCGTCGAAAGCATTGAAGCCGCATTCGTAAGCCGACAGCTTTTCCGAGTCGGGAGCCTTGAAGGCGACGGCGAACGGCGCAATCAAAAGCGCCAAGCCAATCACAAGGGCAATACCGATAAAGATGGCGATCGGAAGGTAGGAACTGAGCAGTTCAGTCATCATATCCATCCCTGCTTGTCTCGAATGCCGGGCGGCATTTTTGGCACTGGGCCGACAAGCCGAAAGAAGAGTTGCAACGAGCCGTCGTTAACGCAGCCTGCCCGCTTGTGCAAGCCCGTGCGCCAGCTTTTCACGCGATACATCATGCGGCTTACCGAGGTGTAAATCGGCAGCGCAATAAAGTCCATAGAGCCACGTTGCGAAGCAGCATAAAGTTATGAAATAGAACAAAAATGGCGCGAGTGACGGGGCTCGAACCCGCGACCTCCGGCGTGACAGGCCGGCACTCTAACC
>QFQX01000101.1 GCA_003248775.1 Shinella sp.
TCAGGCGAGAGGGAGACCATTCTCATCCAGCCCCCGGAGCCTGTTCCGCGTTTCGAACAGACACCCGGATCACCGGTCCCGCCTCGCCGGCAACGCAAGCCGGTGTAACCGCGACGGGACGGATGGATTGTAGGCCCGGGCAGGCCGCGCGGGGATTTTGTGGGAAAACGGGGAAGAAAGGGCGGACACTGCGAAACGAGGAAAAGCCTGCCCCTCATCCCCCTGCCGGGACCTTCTCCCCGCAAGCGGGGAGAAGGGATGTGGGGAAACCTTTCGGCCTTTCGGGCTGATCAAAGGTGCAGCGTTGCGGCATTCTTAACCCTCCCCCTTGTGGGGAGGGTGGCCGGCAGGCGGGAGGGGTTTTGCCACAGAGCGAAGACCCCTCCCCAACCCCTCCCCACAAGGGGGAGGGGCTCCACCTACCGCCCCTACGCACTACCCCATACCGTCATTACGTGATTTCCCTACCGTAAACGGAGGAAGGTCAGGGTGAGGTTTTTTTCCCGCGGTCCATGAAAGGTCCCGACGGCAAAGGGGGGCGGGGCGAAGGAACGTGGGGCGAGGTTGACGACGGTATGTACCCTCCCGGTTGACGGCAAAATCGATCCGCCCCCTTTTCGATGCGGCAAGCCACGGTTACTTCTTCGGAAGATACTGTGCGGCATTGCAATTGCGAAAGGACATCCGATGGACCGAGCCCATGACCCAAGCCAGCTGGAAATGGTCGTGCTGATGACGCCGGACATGGCGAATTTTTCCGGCAAGGTGCATGGCGGCGCGCTGCTGAACCTGCTGGATCGGGTGGCCTATTCCTGCGCCTCGCGCTTTTCCCAGCAATATGCCGTGACGCTTTCGGTCGACCAGGTGGTGTTCCGCCAGCCGATCCATGTGGGCGAACTCGTGACCTTCTCGGCTTCGGTCAACTTTGCCGGCCGCACCTCGATGGAAATCGGCATCCGTGTCGAGGCGGAGGATATCCGCACCGGCGAGCGACGGCACACCAATTCCTGTTATTTCACCATGGTCGCGGTCGATGCCGAGGGCAAGCCGACGCCGGTTCCTGAACTTGCGCTTGAAACAGACGTAAAACGCCGGCGCGCGCGCCAGGCCGAAGTGCGCCGTACCCTGCGACGCGAATTCGAGACCCGCTTCCGCGAACTCAAGGAAGGCAACGACTAGGAGCTTCCCGGGTTTGCCGGAATTGCTCGGGGCCGGGGCCGGGGCCGGGGCCGGGGCCGGGGCCGGGGCAGATCAAGCACAGGTTTCAGGCGGCCGGTCTCACGACCGCCCGCAGACGCATGCAGCGATCCGCTCAAGAGACTCAGGCGGTGGCGGTATCGTCTTCGACGGGAGCCTCGGGAGCATTTTTCTTGATCGATTCGGCGCAGTTCTTTGCGCTGGATTTCGACGAATAGGTCTCGGACCGGACCATGATCTCGCCATTCGATGCCCGGAAGCGGACGAAGGTTTCGCCGTTCTTGGCTTCATCGATTTCGAAGCGATAACCGCTGCCGGTTTCTTCCTTCGTCAGGTCGACGATGGCCGCGCCCGGTGCGTTCTTCTTGATCGATTCGATGCAGTTCTTGGCGCTTGCCTTGGAAGCGTAGTTTTCCGACCAGACCATGACTTCGGCATTGTAGACGAACTGGATGCGGAAGGCGCCCTTTTCATTCTTCAAGATCTTGAACTTGTGCATGTTTCCTCCGGACACTGACGTCGGCGTGGTTCTCGAATGACAACCGCCAGAAATACTTAGAATGCAATTGGAGGAAGCACAAGATGCGCGGCTACCCGCCAATCGGTCGAATGCGACCTGTAGGCTTAGGGGGCCGGAAAGCCTGAAGTCAGGCTTCTCCTTCCCGTTAAGTCCCCGCTCAGTTTTTCCGGCCAGTGTCGCGGCGAAAACTGAAAGGGAAGACCATGCGGGCAATGATGAAGCGGGACGTAACGAACAGGAATTCCATCTCAGGGGTGCTGACGGGAATGGTAGGTGTGCTGGCGCTTCTTGCCGCCACGCCCGCCTTTGCCTGGACCCGGGCCGAGATCGATGCCGCGATCGCCACGCTCGACACGCCGGAAGCCCGGCTCTGCCCCGAATCGAACGGCTCGAAGCTCGAACTTCCCTATGAGATCAAGGACATCAACGGCGATGCCGTCGACGAGATCATCGTTCATCAGCAGGCCAGCGGCGCTGCCGGCTGCTTCGGCCATGCCGGCTCCGAAATCAGCATGCTGATCTCCGACGGCAAGGGTGGCTGGACCGATGCCTTCGGCTTTCCGGGCTCCGATCTCGCCTTCCATCCGCGCACCGACAGCGACTGGCCGGATGTCGAGATCCTCGGCCCCGGCTTCTGCTTTCCCATCTGGCGTTACCATCAGGGCAGCTACGGCATCTGGCGCACCTGCGAGGATGGAAAGCTGGTCTATGCCGAGGGCCTGCGCGACAACGCCGTGCCGAGCGGTGTGGTGAGCAGCGGGGCGAGTGGTGGGTCGAAGGCGAAGCCGGCGAGCCATTCGGGCAGCAACGGCATCGGCACGCTCTCTCCGGTCGAAGTGATCGACGTCGCCTCCCTCGATGGCATTCCCTATGACCACAATGGCTCCATCATGATCGTCGACGGCACCAAGGGCGTCATCGTCTATGACCGTCCCAAGAGTTCGATTGCCGGCACCGTGAAGCGCGGCACCGTCCTCTTCCGCGGCAAGCCATGGGACATGAACAATCCCGACGGCGCCCTGATCGATGGCGTCGCCCATACCTTCAAGAAGGGATGCGATGCGACCGATTATCCCGTGCGCGGCCGCTATCACGTCATGTACGGCATGTCTCAGTTCACGCTGGAGGGTGGCGCCCCGATCCGCTCCAAGACCAACTGCGACATCACCGGCCACTCCATGACCAGCGGCAACGCCAAGCTGAAGTTCGATATCGCCTGGGATTGAGGAACGGCGCGCGCGACCGGCGGGCGTTGAACGACGCTGGTCAGAAACCCTGAAAGAGGAAATCGGTGGCGACGATGATGTCGTCGGCCTTGTCGGAGAGATCTGCGACCTGTTCGCCGATTTCGCTTGCGGGGACCGCTGCCATCCGTTGTGTCGCCATGACATGAAGCTCACCTTCGACGACAAATCGGGGTGTGAGCCGGGATATCGACCATGACATGTCATTTACGGGGATCAGCGGCGCGATGACCCTGGAGGGGAGATCATCGAGAAGATTCGATTGAAGATCGACGACCAGCATGTTTCCGGGCTTGAGCCGGTAAACGTGGAAGCGTGCCATCAGAACTGCCGATATTTCGCCAGCGGCAGCCCGTGTTTCTCGATATACTCTTTCTCCGCCCGGATCGCGTCTGCATTCTCGATCCGCCAGCGCCGTTCCTTTTCGGCCTTGATCGCCTGCGCGATACCCTCCTCGGCGGCATGCGAGACGTCGATCGAAAGATCGCGGGCCTCCGCGATCAGCGACTGATCCAAGGGTACTTCGGCAGTCTTTCTCGGCTGGGAAGCCATGGCCATCTCCGGTGCAACAGAGCCAAGGATAAGCCTTGCTGGCCCGGACGGAAAGCCCTCAGTCGTCCTTCATCTTCAGGGCGGCGATGAAGGCTTCCTGCGGGATGTCGACCTTGCCGAACTGGCGCATGCGCTTCTTGCCTTCCTTCTGCTTGTCCAGAAGTTTGCGCTTGCGGGTGGCGTCGCCGCCGTAGCACTTGGCGGTCACGTCCTTGCGCATGGCGGAGATGGTTTCGCGGGCAATCACGTTGCCGCCGATGGCCGCCTGGATCGGGATCTTGAACATGTGCCGCGGGATCAGGTCCTTCAGCTTTTCGCACATGTCGCGGCCGCGTTTTTCGGCGGCCGAGCGGTGGACCAGCATCGACAGCGCATCGACCGGCTCGCCATTGACCATGATCGACATCTTCACGAGGTTGCCCTCGCGATAGCCGTGCAGGTGATAGTCGAACGAGGCATAGCCCTTCGAGATCGACTTCAGGCGGTCGTAGAAGTCGAACACCACTTCGTTGAGCGGCAGTTCGTAGGAGAGCATGGCGCGCTTGCCGACATAGGTCAGTTCCGTCTGGATGCCGCGGCGGTCCTGGCAGAGCTTGAGAATGCCGCCGAGATAATCGTCCGGCGTCAGGATCGTCGCCTTGATCCACGGCTCGCGGATTTCAGCGATCTTCACGACATCCGGCATATCGGCCGGGTTGTGCAGCTCGCGCTCCGAGCCATCCGTCATCGTCAGCTGATAGACGACCGAAGGTGCTGTCGCGATCAGGTCGAGGTCGAATTCGCGCTCGAGGCGTTCCTGGATGATTTCAAGGTGCAGCAGGCCGAGGAAGCCGCAGCGGAAGCCGAAGCCAAGCGCTGCCGAGCTTTCCATTTCGAAGGAGAACGAGGCGTCGTTGAGACGCAGCTTGCCCATGGCGGCTCGCAGGTCTTCGAAGTCCGCGGCATCGACCGGGAAAAGACCACAGAACACCACCGGCTGGGCCGGCTTGAAGCCCGGAAGCGCATGCGCCGTCGGACGCTTGTCTTCGGTGATGGTATCGCCGACGCGGGTATCGGCCACTTCCTTGATCGAGGCGGTGATGAAGCCGATCTCGCCGGGGCCGAGGCTGTCGACATTGACCATCTTCGGGGTCAGCA
>QFQX01000102.1 GCA_003248775.1 Shinella sp.
CGGCCGGATATTGCAGCAGCGACATCTGGTTCTTCATCATCAGCGCCACCGAGGCGCTCTGGCCGCCGGACATGACCTGTACGGTCGAGAAATCGGCCATGACCAGCGTCACCACGAAGATCGTGCCGATCGCCATGCCGGGCTTGGACAAGGGAATGATGACATTGGTGAGGATTTGCCGGCCGGAAGCGCCGGCGTCGCGCGCGGCTTCCACCAAAGCGCGGTCGATGCGCATCATGGTGTTGAAGATCGGCGTGACCATGAACAGCGTGTAGAGATGCACCATGGCGAGCACCACGGCGAAATCGGAATAGAGCAGCCATTCGATTGGCTTGGAGATGATGCCGGTGCCGATCAGGCCGCTGTTGACGAGACCGTTGCGGCCGAGCACCGGGATCCACGAGATCATGCGGATGATGTTGGACGTCAGGAACGGCACGGTGCAGACGAGGAACAGCACCATCTGCATGGTGGTGGTGCGGATGTGGAAGGCGAGGAAATAGGCGACCCAGAAACCGATGAAAACGGTGATCGCCCAGACGATGAGGGCGAATTTCAGCGTGTTGAGATAGGTCTTCCATGTCACCCATGAGCCGAGCGTTTCGGCATAGTTGAAGGTGACGAAATCGGGATACATCTGGGCGAAGTCGTAATCCCAGAAGCTGACGATGCCGATCATCAGGATCGGCAGAAGCAGGAAACAACCGAGGATCAGCGCCAGCGGCGCCGCCTGCAGATAGGCGGGGAGCCAGGCAGGCAGGCGGATCTCGCGTTTCGGCTTTTCCTCGCCGACGCCGATAAATCGCACTGTGTTCATCGTCTGTCTCTCCGTGTTGGCCAAGCGGGTTCGATTGCTGTGAGGTGTAATGCCCCTCATCCGGCTGCCGCCACCTTCTCCCCGCAAGCGGGGAGAAGGGACTTGTGGCGACGGCTGTTACTCTCTCCTTCTCCCCGGCTTGCGGGGAGAAGGCCCCGGCAGGGGGATGAGGGGCAAGGCCCTCGTGAGGAGGGGAATTCCCCCTTAGGCTGCGATGAACTCGTTCCAGCGGCGGACCATGTAGCGGTCTTCGTCCATGACCGAGTTCCAGCATGCGACCTTGCCCATGCGTTCCTCGAAGGAGCCGCCGTCGCGGATGGCGCCTGCCTTTTCCATGACCTTGCCTTCCGGCGAGAGAATGTCGCCTGCGGCGGCCTTGCCCTCGATCCAGTAGCCCCATTCGTCGGCGGTCATGAAGCCCTTGGCGGTTTCCATGCAGGCCGAGTAGTAGCCCTGACGGTTGAGATAGCCGCCGACCCAGCCGGACGTGTACCAGTTGATGTATTCATAGGCAGCGTCGAGCTGTGCGCCGCTGAGGTGCGAGGCGAGACCCAGACCGCCGCCCCACGAGCGGTAGCCTTCCTTGAGCGGCTGGTACTTGCAGGCGATGCCCTTGGAACGGACGGCGGCGACGGCCGGCGACCACATGGACTGGATCACGACTTCGCCCGAGGCCATCAGGTTGACCGACTCGTCGAAGGACTTCCAAAAGGCGCGGAACTGGCCGTCCTGCTTGGCCTTGATGAGGAAGTCGATCGTCTTGTCGATCTCTTCCTTGGTCATGTTGCCCTTGTCGGCATACGTGATGTTGCCCATCGCTTCCATGATCATGGCGGCGTCCATGATGCCGATGGAGGGAATGTTGAGAATCGCGGTCTTGCCCTTGAATGCCGGGTCCATGATGTCGGCCCAGGTAGTGATCTCGCGGCCGACGAGGTCGGGGCGGATGCCCAGCGTGTCGGCGTTGTAGATCGTTGGCATCATGGTGAAGTATTCGGTTTCGGACTTGGCAAAGGTCTTGTCGCCGGGCTTCTCGACATAGCCGACCGTGTGCGGCGCGGTACCCTGGGCAATCACGCTGTCGGGCAGCAGCTTCCCGTTCTTGAACAGCGGCACGACCTTGTCATAGTATTTGAGCTTCTTGGTTTCCATCGGCTGGATCACGCCGGTCGGATAGACCTTCTTCAGGATCCAGTATTCGATATCGGCGATGTCGTAGGAGTTCGGCTGGGTCACGGCGCGCTGCGCGGCGGCGTCCGAATCCGTGGCCGTCATTTCGAGCGTGATGCCGAGGTCCTTCTTGCACTGCTCGGCGATGGCGTTGATGTTCGAGACGCCGGTGCCGAACTGGCGCAGCGTGATGTTCGACTGTGCCCAGATGGTTGGGAAGCCGGTGATGACGCCGGAGCCGGCGGCGAGGCCGGCGGCCGCCGCGCCGGTCTTCAAGAGATTGCGGCGGGTCATTCCGCCGGTTTCGGTCTTGGTCTTCTCAGTCATGGCCCAGTTCTCCTCTGAGGTTTTGGTTGGTTGTGTTTGCCTTATCCGGTCAGTGCTGCAGGCGGCCGAGCACGATGGCATCCTCCGCCGGCCAGGAAAGCGGCACCGCATCGCCGACCTTGACGGGGCTGGCGAAGAAATCCGCATCGCTGACGATGGCCGTGAAATCCTCGATGCCCGCGCCGGAAAGCGAAAGCTTCACGGACGAGCCGCGATATTCGATATTCGAGACGATGCCGGTGAAGCCGAGGCCGTCGGCGAATTCCTGCCCGATGCGCACCCGGTCGGTGCGGACGGCGATGTCGGCGGGGGTGCCGGTTTCATGGGACGGACCCCTTGCGGCGAAGCGTCCGCCACCGATGACTTCGACCACCGGGCCATCCTCGCCCGACGCGGCGATCTTGCCCGAAATCACGTTGTGGTCGCCCATAAAACGGGCAACGAAGGCTGTTGCGGGGCGTTCGAAAACGGTGCGCGGATGGGCAGCCTGCTCGATGCGGCCCTCGTTCATCACCACGATCAGGTCGGCAAGCGCCATGGCTTCCTCCTGGCTGTGAGTGACATGGATGAAGCTGATGCCGAGCGTCGTCTGCAGCTTCTTCAGCTCCGCGCGCATGCGGATCTTGAGGAAGGGGTCGAGCGCCGAAAGCGGCTCGTCGAGAAGCAGCGCTTCCGGCTTGGTGATGAGCGCGCGGGCAAGCGCCACGCGCTGCTGCTGGCCGCCCGAAAGCTGGGCCGGACGGCGGGTGGCGTAAGGCTCGAGTTGCATCAGCTTCAGCATTTCCAGGGCCTCGCGCTGGCGGGCCTCCTTCTCGACACCTTTCATCTTCAGGCTGAAGGCGACGTTGTCGACGAGGTCGAGATGCGGGAACAGCGCATAGGACTGGAACATCATCGCCGTGCCGCGCCTGGCCGGCGGAAGATCGGTGACATTGGCGTTGCCGAGCAGGATGTCTCCGCTCGAAACGCTCTCATGACCGGCGATCATTCGGAGCGTGGACGTCTTTCCGCAGCCCGAAGGACCGAGCAGGCAGCAATAGGTACCAGCCGGAATCTTCAGGCTGATCGCATGCACTGCGGTGGTCGTTCCGTATACCTTGGAGACTGCGGCGATATCGATCTCTGCGGCTTTCGTCATGATTTACCCCTCTGCATGGGAATTACAGATGCATGAGCCGTGCCAGTTTGCCGTTTGCCGTCTAAGTGTCTGGAATCGCGTGCGTGTCCTTGGGTCGTGCCGGAAGGTTGTGCGCCTTCGATCAGTGTATGCATAAAAAAGATGCTATTGCGTTCGATCTGTAGATGAAATTGTCGACAATTATTTTGTCGATCAGTGCCAGCTTTCTGTTCCCATTGCATCGCATTGCAGATAAAAAGGCCGCATGCGCAAAGAAGACATGTCGCCCGCTCCCGGAACCCAGAGCCTGATCGATCCCAATCAGGAGGATCGCGCACGCGCCATCCGCGATCAGCTGCGCGATGCCATCGTCGACCGGCGTCTGGCGCCCGGCACGAAGCTTTCAGAAGCGGAAGTCGGCACGTTGTTCGATGTCAGCCGCACCGTGGTTCGCTATGCGCTGCAGATGCTGGCCTTCGAGGGGCTTGTGCGCACCGAACGCAATCGCGGTGCCTTCGTCTCCAATCCCTCGCCGGAAGAGGCCATGCAGGTCTTCGCCTCGCGCAGGCTGATCGAACCCGGCATCGTCGCGGCCGCCGCCGAGCGGATCACCGCTGCCGATATCGCCGGTTTTCGGGAACAGCTGAGGGAAGAGGAACGCTTTCGCAGCGAACGGGGCGCGAGCGCGCGGCGCGCCGAGATCAAGGCGTCAGGCGATTTCCACCTGATGCTCGCCAGGGTCGCCGGCAACGCCATCCTCGAAAAGTTCATGGACGAACTCGTCGCCCGCTCCTCGCTGGTGATCGCGCTTTACGGCCGTACCGGCGTTTCGAGCTGCGGCCATGACGAACATGGGGAAATCCTCGATGCGCTGGAGAACAAGGATGTGGCCCGCGCCACCGAATGCATGCTCCACCACATCGCCCATATCGAGGCCGACCTCGACCTTCGCATCGGCGAGGCGCTGACGCTGAAGGACGCGCTCAATCTGTGAGCCGGAATCCCGGTCTGCTTCTAGAGTTTGTCAGGGAAAAGTGGATACCGGTTTTCCCGAAAAGACAAACGAAAACAAAAGAATTCAGAGTGTGTCAGGT
>QFQX01000043.1 GCA_003248775.1 Shinella sp.
CTAGGCTAAGGAACGCCGCGTAAGTTCTCATTCCGTTCGTCCTTAGCGTACGATTTCGGACTGCTCTTGTTCTGACCCCGAACATGAACGTCAACGAAGTGCTGGCAAACCGGGCAAGCGAGATCCTCACCGGCCGCAAGGGTGCCGACCCCGTGCATCCCAACACCCATGTGAACATGGGGCAATCGACCAACGACGTGATCCCCTCCGCCATGAAGATGGCGGTCGGTGGTCAGCTTGCAGCGTTGAGGACAGAGATGAACGACCTTGTCGAAGCCCTCCTCGACAAAGAAAAAGCCTTCGTCGATGTCGTCAAGCTGGCACGCACCTGCCTGCAGGACGCGCTGCCGGTCACGCTTGGGCAGCAATTCTCCGGATACGGCGCGGCATTCGAACGACAGATCGCCGACATCCGAATTCTGGAGGAGACCTGCCTCGGCCTGCCGCTCGGGGCGACGGCTGTCGGAACCTGTTTCGGAGCCCCGGCGCAATACCGCAGGGCCGTTTTCGAGGAGCTCGCGGGCCTGACTGGCAAGCCCTACCATGGGGAGCCAAATCTCTTCGATGCGCTCCAGAACGCCGACCATTGGGTCCGGGTTTCCGCAGCATTGAAGGCCATAGCCATCACGCTGTCGAAGCTGTCCGCCGATCTCCGGCTGATGTCTTCCGGGCCGAGGGCGGGGCTTGCGGAAATCGTACTGCCGGCCGTGCAGCCCGGTTCCTCGATCATGCCCGGCAAGGTCAATCCGGTGATGCCGGAGATGATGATGCAGGTCGCCTTCCGGGTGATCGGCAACGACGCGACAGTGACGCGGGCGGCGGAAGGCGAACTCGACCTCAACGTATGGGAATCGATCATTCTCGAGGCGGTGAGTGAATCCATCCGACTGATGCGCCGCGCCATTCCGCTCTTCGTCCAGGGCTGCGTGGCCGGCATCGAGGTGAATGTTGCGCGCTGCCTTACCGATGCCTCCGGCTCGCTGGCGCTCTCCACCGCGCTGGCATCGATCTACGATTACCCGACCGCATCTGCGGTCGCCAAGCATGCAGCAGCCCACAACCTTTCGATCCGGGACGCTTCGGTTGCTCGTGGCCTGATGACGGTTGAGGAGGCGGACCTCCTGTTCGGCGACATTTCGGCATTCACCAATCCCGAACGTACCGAACAGTTGATTGCACGTTTCCGGGAGATGCGGCGCTCCTGACCGGTCGGGCGCCGACATCACGTCGGCGCCTGATCGTTTCTGGTACAAAAAACGTCAAATAGAGTTCAAAATATTCCAAAAAGTGCCATATTACGATTTCATGACTTGCAATAAGCGGCATATACGACCATAAAATTCCAACAAAGCGCAAAACCTCCCACGCGCTTGATTTCAGGAGCACGACGTGTCCAGAATTATTCCCGATGTTGTTGTCACACCGCAGGAGCTGCCTGCGCAGGTGGATGTCGTGGTTATCGGCGGCGGCATCATCGGCGTTGCGACGGCGCTTTCACTGGTCGAACGTGGCGTCAGCGTCGCCCTTTGCGAAAAAGGGTTGATCGGGGCCGAACAGTCCTCGCGCAACTGGGGCTGGGTGCGCCAGATGGGCCGTGACCCCGCGGAACTACCGCTTGCCATCGAAAGCCTGCGCCTCTGGCGCGGCATGAACGAACGCGTCGGTGGTGAAACCGGCTTCCGTCAGCAAGGCATCGCCTATCTCTGCGATACGGACGCCGATGTGGCCGCCTATGAGGACTGGTTGAGGCACGCGACCCCGCTTGGGCTCGATTCCCGGCTTGTCACCGGCGAGGCGCTGAAGACGCTGATCCCCGGCATGGCGAAGCCATTCCGGGCGGCACTTCACACCCCGAGTGACGCCAAGGCGGAACCGTTCATCGCCGTACCGGCCATGGCGCGGGGAGCCGCAGCCAAGGGCGCACATATCCTCACCAATTGCGCGGTCCGCTCCATCGAGCGCTCGGCCGGTCGGGTCAGCAGCGTCGTGACCGAACGTGGCGAGATCCGCTGTTCATCTGTCGTTCTGGCGGGCGGCGCATGGTCGCGGCTCTTTGCCGGCAACATGGGCATCGACCTTCCGGTCCTGAAGGTTCTGGGCAGCGTGGCACGCGTCTCCTCCATTGAAGGCGTTTCGGACATGCCCGTGGGTGCGGCCAACTTCTCCTTCCGCAAGCGGATGGACGGCGGTTTCACGGTTGCCCAGCGCAACGCAAACATTGCCCCGCTGACGCCGGACAGCTTCCGCCTGTTTTGCGATTACATTCCTAGCCTCATCAAGACGTGGAGAGAGCTGACGCTTCGCGTCGGCGGCCAGTTCATCCGCGAGGCGACGATGGCCCGCAGCTGGAAAAGCGATGAGGTAACGCCCTTCGAACAGGTCCGCATTCTCGATCCGGATCCGTCGATGCGGTTCGTCAACGGCGGCGTCAACCACCTGCGCGATGCCTTCCCGGTCTTCCGCGGCGCGAAGATCACCCAGATGTGGGCGGGCCTGATGGATGTCACCCCGGATGCAGTGCCGGTCATCGCGCCGGTCGGCTCCGTTCCCGGCTTCTATCTCGCGACCGGTTTTTCCGGCCACGGATTTGGCATCGGGCCCGGCGCCGGCGCGCTGATGGCCGACATCGTGACCGGCACCAAACCGTGCGTCGATCCCACACCCTTCCGCATGGAGCGTTTCAAGCGCCTGCGCAAGGACGCCTGACTTTCACTACCCGGCAAGACAACAGGCCGGCAAACAAGAGGAATGAGCATGAGTGAACTCGAGGTCGTCAAGATCAAGACCAGCAGCCTTTACGAGGAAAAGGCCAGCTACTCCCGCATCACCATGGTCGGGGACATGATCTTCGTCGCCAACACCGCCGGCATCGACTACAAGACCCGCGTCATGTCCCCCGATCCCCGCGAACAGACCCTGCAGTGCTTCAAGAACATCGAAGCCGCACTCGCTTCCGTCGATGCAAGCCTTGCCGATGTCGTGCGTTCGCGCGTCGCCATTCCCTATGCGGAAGACAAGGAAGCCGTCATGGCCGTTCTCGGCGAGAAGTTTCGCGGCATCGACCCGGCCTCGACAATCACCGCAACGCCGCTTGCCGGCGAATACCGCGTCGAAATCGAAGTCACGGCCTATCGCGGCGTCGGCAAAGCCCAGGCGAAATACGTCAAGATCGATATCTGATCGCAATCAATGGCCCGGTTTCCCCAATTCTCCGGGCCATCTCAAACGGGCGAAGCCTCGGCTTCGCCCGTTTCCCTTTTCAGGCGCATTGCCATCCGCTCCGGACGGTGGCATGACCCCAGCGGGGAGACATGCCATGACTGACGAGACCGAATTCCAGAACGCCGAAGATATGCTGCCCGCCGAGCGGCGGCAGAAGATTCTCGACTGGTTCGAACACAGCGTGGCCGCAAGCAATCAGGAACTTGCCAGACTGGTGGGCGCTTCCGTCTCCACCATCCGCCGTGATCTCGACCATCTCGACAGCCAGGGACTTGTCCGACGCACCCATGGCGGCGCGGTCCGTATTCGCCGCAACGCAGCCTTCGAACCGACCACCGATCAGGCCCGCCAGACTGCAGTCGAGGAAAAGCGCGCGATTGCTGAGGCAGCTGCCGGTCTTCTCGAACCGGATATGAGCATCCTCATCGACACCGGCTCCACCCTGCACCAGTTCGCGCAGGTCGTCGCCGGCCTCTCCATACCGCTGACCGTCGTCACCAGCGATCTCTTCGTCGCCGGTACGCTCGCCAACAAGAACCACATCCGGCTCATTGTACCCGGTGGCCATTGCCGCCCCGGCGCCTTCACCCTGCTCGGAGAACCAGGACTTTCCTTTCTCCGCGACCTGCGCTGCGACCGGCTTTTCCTCTGCTCGCAGGCCATCGATAGCGAATGCGCCTCCGATACTTCCTGGGATCTGGTGCAGGCGAAACGCGCCATGATGGATGCCGCGGCCTCGACCGTGCTGATGGCCGATTCCAGCCGCTTCGGCGCTCGCGCCCTCTACCGCATCACCGCGATGGACCGCGTCGGCACCATCCTCACGGATGACGGCCTGGACATCGAGGAGCGCCAGCGCTTCTACGACAGCGGCGCCAATCTGGTCATCGTGCCGGTTTCATCGCAGGAAGCCTGAGCGGGACAGGCCTGAGACGACTAATCGGTGGAAGTGAGAAGTTCCGCCATCTTCGTATCCGTGACGAGATGATCGACGAAGCCGCCACGTAGCGCGGCCCTTGCCGCATCGAGCTTGAAGACCCCGCTCACCACGAGCAGCCCTTCCATCTTGCGCAGGAGATCGTGGTCGGCGCCGATGATGCGTTCATCGAGATCGCCGAGAACCGCCTGCCCCGCCTCGTCGATGAACCGGCCGGCGATGATGCCGACAGCGCCCCGGTTCCGGTACTCATCGATTTCCTCGACGGTCGCGATCTTGAACTGCACCACATGGGTATCCGGCGTGCAGGGGCTAAGCGAAAAGATCGACTTGTTGCACTTGTGCAGATTATCGAGTTGCTCGCGGATGATCGGCTCCGCTTTCAGCGCCGACGCCAGCGCCGAGCTGGAACAGACGGCCGGCGCATTGAAGTTGATGCAATAGGCATCAAGGCGCCGGGCGATTTCGGTGGTACAGCTTTCCGATGTGCTGAGCAGCGGGTTGGCGATGGACCCGAGAAGCTGGCGTACCGTCAGCTCCTCGATCGGCCAGTGCGGCACATATTCCGAGACGAAGGAAACGGTCTGCCCCCAGGAAACGCCGAGCACATCGCCCTTTTCGAGGAAGTTCGGCAGATGGTGCGCTGCGACCTCACAAACCGCCCGCGTCAGCATTTCGCCCTGCATCCCGTCATCGGGAACGACATGCACGCTTCTGAGCCCATATTTCTCGGTCAGTGCATCCGCCATGGCATTGACGCGGTAATGCTCCGGCGCGACCTGGATGCAGACGATGTTCCGCTCCTTGGCCAGCTTCAGGTAGCTGATCACGGTCGGCCTCGACAGGGAGAGCGCGTCGGCAATCTCTCCCTGATTGAGGTTCTTGACGTAGTACATCCACGCCACCTCGGCGACGATCTTGTTTGACGGATGTTGCGGTCGGTACATGGATGTTTCCCGGTTACCCTCTTACCGCTCTGCGGCGGCCATCAGCACCTCTTCGGTGATCAGCAGATCGTCGTCAACAGAGCGGTCCGCCGCAAGGCCGAGATTGGCGAGATCGCCGTGATAGCCGCGAATGGCCTCCACCGGCGTGGCGTCGCCATCCGCCACGGCACGCATCCATTTGATGAAGGTGGGCTGATGCTCTGCCATGTTGATCTTGCGGCCGAAAAGCGCAAGACGGGCGCCGAATTTTTCCGCCTGCCAGACGAGTTCGAAAGTGTCGCGATGCGTGCCGGTGCCACCGCCGAGCACGCCGATCACGACGGAACTGTCGTGAGCAACGAGTTCCTCCAGAGCAGCGGGGCCGTTATAAGCGACCTTCAGGAATTCCGGGCGCTCTTCCTCCGTCAGGCTCGCAAGTGCGCGGGCGATGCAGTCGTTGACATACATACCCGTTTCCGCGGCGTTAAAGCCGGTCGGCATGTTGGGGTTGAAGACTTCAAGGAAATGCTTCTTGCCGGCAGCCCGCGCCTTCGGACGGAAATCGCGATAGGCTTCAAGCGTCGCAGTATCCGCCTCGGTGTTGTTGTTGAAGGTCATCGAATAGAGGCAAAGCTCGGCCTGCGCACGCGTCAGATCCGTGCCGCTATAGGGCAGCGACTGCGTAGCGCGGTAGTTGCCGCCGCGAATGACGCCCCAGACATCCGTCGTGTCGTTGGCCCGGAAGGCCGGCATGATGCGCGAGCCGGAAAAGACGCCGCGCAACTGCAGGTTCTCGATATTGGACGTGGAAGCCAGCATGATGTCGACGACATCCTGCTTCACCAGTGCCTCGATCTCGGCAAGAAATTCGGCGCGGGTGCGGTTGCCGGTCGCCCGGCCCTCGGCATCCCTGCGACGCCCGGCCGTGAGGATACCGCCGGAGAGATCGGCGTCCTTGGCATCGGCGATGATGAAATCTCCCTTCGCGTACCGGCCGGCACGGATGCGTTCCATCTTTTCTTCGTAACGGGTTTTCGTCATGTCATGATCCATCGTGCTGTCGAAGATGCCTCAAGCCGCGGCGCGCAGGAGCGAGCGGCCGTCTTCCTTCGAAAAAATGTGAATGCTGTCCGGGTCGATGGAGAAATCGATCCGCTGTCCGGCCTCGAGCGTCCGGAATGCCTTGGTTACGAAGGACATCTCCCGACCATCGACATCGACGATCACCTGTCCCTCGCTGCCCATGTTTTCGACGAGCACCACCGTTCCGCTGATGACGTTCACGTCTCCCTCTGCGGCGATGTCCATCTTGGAGGGTCGCAGGCCCACTTCGACCTTCGCCCCCTGACCGAGTTCCCGATAATCCTTTGCCGGCACCTTCAGTCGGATCGACCCCGAGGTCAGTTCCGCCTGTTCGCCGTCGATAGCGACGCTGCAATCCCGAAAGTTCATCGCCGGCGAGCCGATGAAGTCGGCGACGAAGCGGGTGGCCGGCCGGTCGAAGATCTCCGATGGCGTGCCCTGCTGCTCGATTGCGCCTGCCCGCATCAGCACGATGCGGTCGGCAATCGTCATCGCTTCGAGCTGATCGTGGGTGACGAAGATGGTGGTGGTCTTCAGATCGAGATGCATGCGGCGGATTTCGGTCCGCAGCTTCTCGCGCAGCTTGGCATCGAGGTTAGACAAGGGCTCATCGAACAGGAAGAGCTTCGGCGTCTTGATCATGGCACGGGCCATGGCAACGCGCTGCTGCTGGCCGCCCGAAAGGTTCTTCGGCTTGCGCTCCAGAAGCTGGGCGAGACCGAGCAGGTTCGACACATGCTCGACGCGGCGACGGATTTCCTCGGCCGGCACTTTCTGCCGGCGCAGGCCGAAGGCGATGTTGTCGAACACGGACATATGCGGATAGAGCGCATAGGACTGGAAGACCATCGCCACGCCGCGCTCGCCCGGCGGCAGATGCGTCACGTCGCGGCCGCCGATGCTGACCGTGCCGTCCGATATCTCCTCGAGACCGGCGATCATGCGCAGCATGGTGGACTTGCCGCAGCCGGAAGGTCCGAGAAAAACCACGAATTCATGGTCGGCGATGTCGAGGTTGAGATCCGAGATGACCGTATGGCTGCCATAGGACTTGCGGATCTTGGTGCATTTGATGTTGGCCATTTTCGATTTTTCCTATTTCCGGCCCGTGGCGACCATGCGGTTGATGAAGCTCATCAGAAGACCGATGAAGACCAGCGGCGGCAGCACGAGGATGACGGTCGAGGCATTGATGACGCCCCATGGAACTTCCTTGCCAAGCGACGTGATGGACGCGGCCACGACGGGGAGCGTGGAGTTTTCGGCAGCCAGCGTGAGCGCCAGCAACAGTTCGTTCCAGACCAGCACGAAAGTGAATACGAGGGAGCCGAACAGCGAAGGTGCGGCGATCGGCAGCGCAAACTTGAGGAAGATTTCGGTCTGCGAGCAGCCTTCCATCGCCGCGGCTTCCTCGATCTCCTTCGGTACCCGCTCGAAGGCCGGCACGGAGAGCCAGATAACCGTCGAGATGGTGGAAATCAGGTAGACCAGGATCAGGCCGATCAACGTGTCGTAGATGCCGCTGTCGAGATAGATGATGATGAACGGGATCGCGATCGCCACCGGCGGCATGAAACGCAGGGACAGAACGAAGAACTGAAGGTCGTCCTTCTTCTTTTCCACATGCCGCGCGAGGCTGTAGGCGGCGGGAATGCCGAACAGCGCTCCGAGCAGGACCGAGACACCCACGACGACGATCGAATTTCCGAGACCATCGCGGATGGACGGGTTCTTCAGGATGGTCGCGAAGTTCTCCAGCGTCGGCGTGAAGAAGAGCGTCGGAACCGGCGTCACGATATCCTTCAGCTTCTTGAACGAACCAAGGATGGTCCAGACGATCGGCAACAGAGCGATCAGGATCATGAGGGCCAGGAAGCCCCGGGAGAAGGTGCGGCGGATCAGGCTGACCATCTGCGGATACCTCGCCATACGAGCGTGAAAACGACCGTGGTTATGAGAAGAAGGAGAATGGACATGGCGGAGGCATAGGAAACGCGACCACCGAGATTGATACCGGCCTGATAGGCGTAGAGATCAAGTGTCTCGGTCGCCGTTCCCGGCCCACCGCCAGTCATGACGAAGATCAGGTCGAAGGACCGCAGCGACTCCACCGCCTTGACGAGGGCAAGGCTGATGATCGGCGCCTTCAGCATCGGCATGGTCACATAGGCGTGGATTTCCCATGTTTTCGCATTGTCGAGCTGGGCGGCTTCGATCGGATCCTTGGGCAGGGTTTCCAGCAGCTTCAGCATGATGACGGTGAAGAACAGGCCCCACTGCCAGATGTCTACGACCGCGACCGAAAACAGCGCGAGCTTCGGGTTGGCCAGAAACTCGATCGGACCGAAGCCGAACAGGCCGGTGATGTAGTTGATGAGACCAAGCGACGGCGAATAGAGAAAGCGCCAGATGAAGGCGGCCGCGACGCGCGGAAGCAGGACCGGCGCGAGGAAGGCCAGGCAGATCAGGTTGCGGGCGCGGGCCGAACGCGTGTTCTCGAAGATGTAGACCGACAGGAACATTGCCACCAGCAGCGATCCCGCAACGGTCACCACCTCCCAGATCGCGGAGATCTTGAGGGCGTTGAGGAAGCGGCGGTCGCCGAGAAGACGCTGATAGTTGTACAGCCCGACGAAATCATAATCGGGATAACGCAACGACCGGTCCATCACCGAGAAGTACAGCGCTCCGGCAACGGAAACCAATGCCAGGATCGCGAGAATGGTAAAGGCGGGCGCAAGCGTCCAGAAGACGAATCTCTGTTTTTGCATTCCGTTGCTCTTTGAAAGTTGCGGACCTGGCCGGGCGCATATTCGCCCGGCCACGCCTCTGCAGTTATTTTGCGTACCGAAGCGTATCCTCGGCGGCGAAGGCTGCCTCGTCGAGCGTTGCCTGAACGTCCGTCTTCGTACCGGTGAAGAGTTCTTCAAGCGCAAGGCCGAGATTGTCGCCGATCTCCGGCCAGACGGGGCTCGCCATGATCAGAAGCTGTGTGCGCGAACCGGTCGCCAGCAGTGCCTCGATGTATTCGGCGGGCACGGCCTTGGCGAAAGCCTGGCTCTTCAGCGTGGACTGGCGGCCAATATCCGAGGCGATGCCATCGGCAAGGCGGCGGGCTTCCATTTCTTTCGAGGTTGCCCACCCCACGAAATCGCCGGCCACCTTCTTGGTGCACTCGTCCTTGGCGCCAACAGTCGAGACGGCGAAACCATGCGCCCAGCCGGCGGAGCCGAGCGGCTCGGGCGGCGGCGCATAACCAACCTTGCCCTTGACCACCGACTTCTCCGGATCTTCCATCCACGGACCGAACACGTCGGACTCGATCAGATAGGCGACCTGTCCGCCACGAAAGGCTTCGACCGAGTCCGACCAGTTGAACGTACCGACGCCGGGCGGCGCATACTTCATCAGGTCGATATAGAGTT
The DNA here is from genome assembly GCA_003248775.1 of Shinella sp. Classification (GTDB taxonomy): domain Bacteria; phylum Pseudomonadota; class Alphaproteobacteria; order Rhizobiales; family Rhizobiaceae; genus Allorhizobium. The sequence goes on from QFQX01000043.1 coordinate 9,594, forward strand.
CGGTCGCCTGAACGCCCTTGTCGGAGTTGAATGCCGGCTTATCACCATCCATCCATTCACCGCCAAGACCGCGGAAGAACGGCGTCCAGCGCCATACATTCATGCCGGAACCGCGCTGGCCGCGGGCCGCCCAACCGTAAAGCTTGTTGGCGGGATCGTTGACGGCCTTGATGCCGGCGACCATCTCGTCCAGCGTCTTCGGCACGGCAAGGCCGGCCTTTTCAAGCACATCCTTGCGGTAGATCAGGATATCGCCGCCGCCGACGAAGGGGGCGAAATACTGCTTGCCCTGATAGCTGGCGACATTGGCAAGGTCGACGCGGAAGTCGGCGATGTCGTATTCGGCGGGTAGCACATCAGCCAGCGGATAGATCCATCCGGCCGTCGCATATTCGGGCGTGTTCGCCTCATCGACGTAAAGGACCTGATAGGCACCGGCGCCGGTGGAGGCATCGAGACGCGCCTTGGCGCGGCGCTCGTTCTCACCGAGAAGATTGATCTTCACCGTCGTCTGCCACTTTTTGTTGAACTCACCGACATACTTGTCGAGTTCGGTGACGGACGGCATGCCCTGGCCGATCACGTTCAGCGTCGGCACCTTGCCGACGCAGGCATCTTCCTGCGCCCGGACGGCAGCCGGCACCGCCAGCATGCATACGGAGCATAAAAAGGCTGTCTTCAATTTCATCATCATTCCTCCTCCAAAGAACTGATTTTCCAGGGTGCCGATCGCTAGAAGAGATCGGCGAGTTTCTGATCGAGTGTCAGAAATTGCTGATAGCGTTCCTCGTAGAACTGGCGCACCGCCGCATTGGGCAGGGCCGTCCGGGTCACGCGGCACATGCCGCGCGACGCCGCCGCAAGATCGCTGTAATGGCCAGTTGCGACAGCCGCGCACATCGCGGCACCGAGCGCGCCAAGTTCCTCGCCCTCGGACACCTCGACCGGCAGGCCGCAGATATCGGCGAAGATCTGCGACCAGACCTCGCTCTTGGATGCCCCGCCTGCGAGGCGGATGGTCGAAGGCCGGAGTGGCGCGACATATTCCGCAACACTCTCGCCATGCCGGCGATGCTGGAAGGCAACCCCCTCGTAGAGGGCGCGCAGCATCGAACCACGGTCGTCGGAATTGACGATGCCAACGAAGGCGCCACGCCTCGGCGCCGGGCCATTGACGAAGGGCATGAAATGGCAGCGCCGGCCGGAAACCGGGCTTGCGGCAACCAGTTCATTGGCCGTCGCCACGTCGATCTGGCCACCGGCGGCACGGGCAAGATACCAGTTGAGATTGGCCGCCGATGTCGGGCTACCTTCCGCCAGAAGACGGCAGGCGCGGTCCCGGTGCAGCATGTTGAGGATAGGCGGCTGCTTGCGAACCTTCCGATCCGTTTCGATCGCATTGATCGACCACGTTCCGGCAATCATGGTGAGCGCATTGCCGCCGATCACACCGGAACCGGTGACGCAGGCACTCACATCCATCATCGCCGCGACGACGGGTGTCCCCACAGGCAGGCCGGTCTCCTCGGCCACCGTTTGCGAGATCCGCCCCGCTATGCCGGTGTTTTCGACAAGCGGCGGCATGCGGCTTACGAAGGCGCCGATGCCCAGACGCTCGAAATGGGCGGCATCGTAATCGCCACGCTCCAGATCCAGCAGGCCACCACCGCTTGCATCGGTCGGATCCGACGCCGCAACGCCTGTCAGCCTCATGCGGATGTAATCCTTGCAAGCCAACGCCCAGCGGGTTCTTGCGACCACATCGGGTTCGTTCCGCGCCAGCCAGATCAACTGCATGATCGTCTGGCCGCCCCAGATCCTGTGACCGGACAGCTCTTCCATTGCCTCGGCCGTGCCGTCGTGATGGAACTCTTCGACGATCGACTTCGCCCGGTGATCGACGGAGACGATGCCGTCGCGCGTACCGCGGCCGTTCTCGTCGACCAGAAAGATACCATTGCCGAAGCCCGTGCAGGCGATGGCGGCGATACGGCCTGGATCGACCTGCGTGGAGATCAGTTCGCGGATAGCGAGCGCCGTGTTGCGCCAGAAGGCCTCCGGCTCGCGCTCGACCCAACCATTGTCGCGGTGGATCGTGGAAACATCGACGGCGCGGGATGTCACCAGCCGTCCGTTTCCGTCGAAGATCGCGGCCTTGACCGCAGTGCCGCCCGCGTCGATTGCCAGAAACAGGTCACCCATGGCAAACCTCCTGCGTCTCGGCCCGCGCAGTACTTTGAGGCAGAACGGTCGGCATGGCGAGGCAGCGGGCGATTTCCTTCTCGGCCCATGCAGCATCGAACCCACGCACCTTCGCCAGATGCAATCCAAAATCGCGCACGACGGCCTCGGTGCAGCGACCGTCGAGAACGATCTGCGTGCGCCGCAAGAGCAGGTCATCGAGAAAAACAGCCGCGCGTTTCTCGATCAGCCAGCGCAGTTCCCGCTCGGTGAAATCCGGAATGCTGGCAATCGGCGTATCGGCAGACAGGTTGCAGAACGTTGCGACCTCCTGTGCCACCGCGCCGTACCGGGCAACAAGATCGGACGCCCTTGAGGGGGCAAGCGACAGCCCGCTGCAAAGCCGGTTCACCAGTTCCTGCCGGCCCGCGCCGCCCGGCCCCATGCCGGCAGCACCCCGGTATTGCCGCCGGCGGGTGTCTACCCTGCGCTTGACGGAAAGGAGCTGGAAAATGCGGTCGGATGCCTGCTCGCCGAAGGCCCTGAAGGTGGTCCACTTGCCCCCGACCAGAGAGAGAAGCGGCTGGCCGGAAACAAGCCGGTCCTCGGCGATCAGATGGTCGCGGTTTGCCCGGTTGACGCTTGCGCCACCGCCGGCCTGCAGCGGACGGATACCCGTCGTCACCGCCACGATATTGCGCTCGGTGACGTCGATGTCGTCGAAGAGGCTGGACAGGGCACTCGTGAGATATCTGGTTTCGGAAGCGGCCACCATGTCGTCGTCGGGGCTATCGACCTGAATTTCCGTCGTGCCCAGCAGAATGGTGTGATCGAGAGGATAGCAGATCACCATGCGGCCCGTGCCATCGTCGAAATAGAAGGCACGGCTGTCCATGCGCTTCTGCAGTTCATCGTGTCGGACCAGCACATGAGCGCCCTTGACCGGCCGGATATAACCCGTCCTGAGGCCGAGTGCCCGGTTCACCTGATCCGCCCAGGCGCCAGCGGCGTTCACGACGAGTTTCGGACGGACATGCGCCGTCTGGCCGGAAATACGGTCCGAGATCGCGACACCGTTGCCATCCTGCTTCCAGTCGACGTGATTGAGGCAGGCGACGTTTTCGCTCGCCTGCAGCGCGTCTTCGATCATTTCCATGACCAGCGCCTCCGGATTGCGGATGCGAGCATCGAAATAGCTGATGACGGCGCGGTAGCGCGAAGAGAGGGCTTTCGGAAAAGATGCGCGACGCAGCGCCGTGCGATGCGACGGCAGGACCTTGTCCACGCGTCCAAGGAATTCGTAGAGATAAAGCGCGCCCTTTAAGCCTGCCGTGCTCAGGGGACCGCTGCGGCTGCTGAGGCCGAGGAAACGCAGGATCGAGCCGGCCAGTCCGCGCAGGTAATGGGAAAGCGGCACGACCACTTCCAGCGGCAGGGTGAAATGGGGGGCGTATTTCAGGAGGAGATTGCGTTCACGGGCGGATTCGGCAACCAGCTTGAATTCACGGTTTTCCAGGTAACGAAGGCCGCCATGGGCCATGCGTGAGGAAGCACTCGTTGCGCCCTTGCAGAAATCCGCGCGGTCGATGAGAAGCGCCGAAACGCCATTCAGGGCCAGTTCGCGCAGAACGGCGACGCCATTCACGCCGCCTCCGATAACAAGCACGTCAAAGCCCGCGCCTGACGCGACGCGCGCCAGGCTCTCCTCCCGGATATTCATTCTCTCTCCCAGTGCCCCTCAGGCGGCCTCCGCCAGCTCCCGTTCGATGAGGCACGCGAAACTTCGCAGTATATTTTATAAAAGTCAATCAACCTTTATGTTTGTAAAATTTAGCGTCGCATAAATATCAACCGATTGAAAAAATGATGTTTTTGAAAAATCGGGCAGCCATAGGGGCAGCATCGGTGTCTCAACCGTGAGACACAATGTTCGGAAAACCTGAGGCGTTTCCCGTATTGTCGTTTCCAACAACAGCGAAGGGCACGAGGTAGACTGCCAGCAACGATCGATGCTTTGCCTGACGCGATAAAAGTCGTTACGGTCTCGCGCGCGATCTTGTGAATGGCAGCATGCAAAGGGGAACGGATAGCGCACAGACACCGGCGCTTGGCATCGAGATGGTCAAGGAAAAATACGGCGCCGATATCTATTCGATCCGGCAAACGCCGCCCGCCGCTGGAAGCCCTGAGGCATTCCTTCTGGGAAAGAACAGGGCGCCCGCATTTGCCGGACGCCCTTGATTGCATCAATAGATGTCGAAGTCGAAATACTTCGAAACGACGATCTTGTAGGTGCCATTGGCGACGATCGCCTTCATGGCGGCGTTGAGCTTGTTCTTCAGCGCCGTATCGTCCTTGCGAAGGCCGATGGCGATCTTGGTTTCGCCTTCCGTCAGGTCGCCAATCAGCTTGCAGCAATCCTTGCCGGCTTCCTTGAGCCAGGAATCCAGGTAAAACTTGTCGGCGACCACACCGTCCAAACGACCGTTGGCGAGGTCCATGTCGGCCTCGTCCTGCGTCGGATAAAGCTTCACCGTCGCGCCATGGGCACCATAAAGGTCATTCAGGAAATCGGCCTGCGGTGTCGAGGATTGCGCGCCAAGCGTCTTACCGGCGAGATCTTCCGCCTTGATGCTGGCAGGCGCGCCGTCCTTGCGGCCCACGAAAGCAAGGCGCGAGGTGTAATACGGATCGGAGAAGGCGATCTGCTGCTCGCGCTCCGGCGTGATCGACATCGATGCAACGATGGCGTCAAACTTCTTGCCCTGAAGGGCGGGGATGATGCCATCCCACTCCTGCGTGACGAAGGTGCACTTCGCCTTCATCTCGTCGCAGAGCGCTTTGGCGATATCCACGTCGAGCCCCCCGACATTACCGGCGCTATCGACAAAGTTGAACGGCGGATAGGCGCCTTCCGTTCCGATCACGATCTCGTTCCACTCCGGTCCGGCTGCGTGTGCCGCGGCGGCAGCGCAAAGCGAGAAGATCCCTGCCGCGAGGGCCAGTCCCAGTTTCTTTCCAGTTGTCGTCATGGTTCACCCTTTTTTGTCGAACGTCCGTAGCCGCAGGGGCATCACGACGCGGCGTTCATGGTTTCAAGCCCCTGTCTCAGCCGGCGGTTACGGGCGACAGCATCGTCGAGCCAGCCGGAATCCATCTGCGGCACCGATGCCAGCAGCAATTGCGTATAGGGATGTCGCGCCTCCTCGATCACCGCCCGGCGCGTGCCCTCCTCGACCAGACGCCCGCGCTGCATGACCACGACCTTGTCCGCCATGGCGTTGACGGTCGCGATGTCGTGGGTGATGAAAAGATAGGTCTTGCCCATCCTTTCCTGCAAATCGAGCAGGAGTTTCAGGATTTGCTCCTGAACCAGCCTGTCGAGCGCCGAGGTAATCTCGTCGCAGATGAAAATGTCGGGATCGGCCGCCATGGCACGGGCAATGGCGACGCGCTGCTTCTGTCCGCCCGAAAGCTCGGAGGGCAGCCGCGAGGCGAACTGACCGCCCATTTCCACGAGATCGAGCAGTTCCACAACCCGCCTCGTCCGTTCGCGACCATCCATGCCGAAGTAGAAGGACAAGGGCCGCCCGATCAGTTCCGCCACCGTCTGGCGCGGATTGAGCGCCGTATCGGCAGACTGATAGATCAGCTGGATGCGCCGCAACTCGTCACGACTGCGTGCCTCCGCATTGGCGGCAAGTTCGCGGCCCGCAAGCGACACCGAGCCGCTTGCTGCCGGCAGGAGACCGGCAATCACCCGCGAAAGCGTCGACTTGCCGGAGCCGGACTCGCCGACGATCGCCACCGTGCCGCCGAGCGGCACATCGAGATTGATGCCATCGAGTACCTTGAAGATACCGTAATAGGCATCGACATCGGCAACCCTGAGGATCGGAGCGGCGGGCGCCTTCTCCTCCTTGGCCATGTCGCGCACGGCCCAGAGCGAACGGGTGTAAGCCTCCTTGGGCGCCGTCAGCATGGTTGCCGTTTCGGCCTGCTCGACCACCCGGCCATGCTTCAGCACCACGATGCGGTGCGCCATCTGCGCCACCACCGCGAGGTCGTGGCTGACATAGAGCGCGGCGGTGCCGTGTTCCTCGACCGCTCGGCGGATTGCGGCCAGAACCTCGACCTGGGTCGTGACGTCGAGCGCCGTGGTCGGCTCGTCGAAGACGATGAGATCGGGACGGCAGATCATCGCCATCGCCGTCATCACCCGCTGCAACTGGCCGCCGGAAACCTGATGGGGATAACGATCACCGATGGTCTCGGGGTTCGGCAGCATCAGTTCGCGGTAAAGCGCCTTCGCCTCGGCAACGGCCTTATCCCGAGAGATGTCGCCCCGTTGCATGGCACATTCCACCGTCTGGTCGATCAGCTTGCGGGCCGGGTTGAAGCTCGCCGCGGCACTCTGGGCCACATAGGCGATGCGCTTGCCGCGAAGGGCGCGGAGCTTACGCTCCGGCTGTCGCAGGAGGTCAGTGCCGTCAAAGACCACCTCGCCGCCGGCAAAACGGCAGCCGCCCCGCGCAAAACCAAGCGCCGAAAGACCGATGGTCGATTTTCCCGCACCGGATTCACCGATCAGCCCGACGACCTCGCCGCGCTTCACCGAAAGGCTGACATCATTCACGATACCGTGCCAGCCGTGCAGCGCGCGAGCCTCCATCCTCAGATGGCGGATTTCGAGAAGGTTTGCGGCGGGAAAAGATATCGTGCTCGAACCAGTGCTATCGTTCATCTCTCAGCCCGCTTGCTATGTCGAGGAACCAGTCCACGACGAAATTGACGCTGACGGTCAGCACCGCGATGGCGGCTGCCGGCACCAGGGGCGTAATGTCGCCATAGCTAATGAAGGTCGCACCTTCGCGGACCATCGTGCCCCAGTCCGCCGATGGCGGCTGGATGCCAAGCCCGAGGAAGGACAGGGCCGAGATCGTCAGGAAGACGAAGCAGAAACGCAGGCCGAATTCCGCAATCAGGGTCGGCAGCACGTTGGGCAGGATTTCGCGGGAAGCGATCCAGCCTATGCCCTCACCACGCAGCCGCGCGAACTCAACGAAATCCAGCGCCGCCGTGTTTCGCGCGGAAGAGCGCGAGAGACGGTAGATCTGGGTGGCGTTGAGCAAGGCGATGATCAGGATGATGCTCGGGATCGAGGAGCCGAACAGGGCCAGCAGGATCAGTGCGAAAATGAGCTGCGGAATGGACATCAGCATGTCGGCCACGGTCGACAACGTGTGGTCGACCCAGCGCGGCGCAACCGCCGAGACGAGGCCGAGGCTCGCCCCGGTGACGAACGCAAGCACCGTGGTGATGAAAGCGATACCGGTGGAGTTGCGCGCGCCATAGAGCAACCGGCTCAGCACGTCGCGACCAAGCTGATCCGTTCCGAAGGGAAACTCGGCGCTCCAGGGGAGGAAGGGCTGTGCCGAGACGACTTCCGCCTCACCATGCGGGGCGAGAAAGGGCGCAAGCAGGGCGACGACCCCATAGACGAGGATAATGAGGAGCGCCAGCGCCGTCACGCCGGGGATCCGGCGCAGCCTTGCGATCACCAGATGCCTTCGTGCGGGAATGAGGTCGGACGGGTCGGTGTCAAACACGGTCATGGAACCTCACGAAGCCGGTTGCCGCAGGCGCGGATTGGAGGCGACTGCGAGCACATCCGCTAGGAGATTGAGGATGACGAAGGTGGCGGCGAAGATCAGGGCGCAGGCCTGCACAACGGGAATGTCGCGCGATTTCACCGCATCCACCATCGACTGGCCGATGCCCGGATAGACGAACACCACTTCCACCACCACGACGCCGACGATGAGATAGGCAAGGTTGAAGGCGATGACGGCGACGATAGGCGCCCAGGCATTCGGCAGGGCGTGCAGGAGGATGATTTTCCAGGGTGCGACACCCTTGAGGCGCGCCATCTCGATGTAGGGGCTGGCCAGGAGACCAATGATCGTTGCCCGGGTCATGCGCATCATATGCGCCACGATGCCGAAACAGAGCGTCACGATCGGCAGGGCCATGCGTGCGAGCATTTCCATCGAACTCATGTCCGGGCTGATGCGCGCCAGCGAGTAGAAGAGCGGGATCTTCACCGCGAGAAACAGCATCAGCACATAGGCGACGAAGAATTCCGGAAAGGAGATACAGAGGAGCGTCGCCGTATTGAGAACGCGGTCAAGCAGGCTGTTGCGGTACATCGCGGCCAGAAGTCCAAGCCCCAGCGCCAGCGGAACGGCGACGCAGGCCGTGACGGCTGCCAGCGTCAGGGTATTGGCGATACGTGGGCCGATGATGCTCGCCACGCTACGCGGAGTGCCGGTCCCGGAAGAAAAGGACAAGCCGAAATCGCCACGCGCGACGCCTCCGATCCAGTGCATGTAACGCAGCAGTGCGGGCTGATCGAGGCCGAGCAGATGGCGGAAATTCGCGACCGTTTCCGGCGTGGCAGATCTGCCGAGGGCGACCTTGGCGAAATCGCCGGGAAGAACGGCAATCGCCGCGAAAATGATGATGGACACACCAAAGAGTGTCGCCAGTCCAAGGAGAAGGCGAACGATGACGGTCCGGGCAATGATGTTGGGCACGAAGCGAACGAACACGGCGATTTCCTGTGTTTCGGCCGGCCGGGAAAGACCGGCCGGCTTTCGAGCGGTTGGCGTCAGGCCATCCACCAGCGTTCGGCCATGCGGAAGTTATCGCACTGGAGCATGTTGCCGATCGGGCCGTGGCCGATCTTCTTCGACATCGCGTCGATGAAGAGGGCATAGGCGATAACGAGTGCACCGCCATCGTCATGCAGCAACTGCTGCATCTCCGCGTAGATCTCCTTGCGCTTGGCCGGATCGGCCTCGGCGCGGCCGGCAATCAGCAGTTCGTCGAAGCGCGCATTCTTCCAGTGCGTATCGTTCCACGGACCATCACTGGCATAAACCGTGGTGAACAGGCTGTCGCAGGTCGGCTTGCCGAGCCAGTCGACGCCGACGAAAGGCTTCTGCATCCAGACATTGTCCCAGTAGCCGTCATCGGGTTCGCGAACCACATTGATCTCGATGCCAGCTTTGGCGGCGTGTTCCTTGAAGAGAAGGGCCGCGTCGATGGCATTCGGGAAAGCGGTTTCGGCAACGGAGAGATCGACCTTCAGGCTTTCGAGGCCCGCCTTTGCCAGATATTCCTTTGCCTTCTCGATGTTATAGCTGTGCACCGGCTCCGGATTGGTGGCGAAGGCGATCTGCTGGGCAATCGGGTTGTCGTTGGCGGCCTTGGCATTGCCGAGGAAGGCCTTGGCGACGACGTCCTCACGGTCGATGGCGTATTTCAGCGCTTGCCGCACGTTCGGATCGTTGAACGGCGCCACTTCGGTGTTCATGCTGAAGGTGAAGTGGCGAAGCCCGGCAACCTTGGAGATTTCGACCTCCGGGTTGCGCTCCAGCAGCGTCAGCGTCTTGATGTCTGCATCGACCATGTAGTCGATCTCGCCGGTCATCAATGCGTTGGTGCGGGCAGCGACATCGATGATGTTCACGAATTCGACGCTGTCGAAATAGGGCTTGCCCGGCTTGTGATAGGCAGGGTTCTTTTTCATCTTCACCGAGACGCCCGGCTGCAGGTCATCGATGATGTAGGGGCCGGTCGCGATACCCTTGCCCCACTCGATCGTGCCGTCGGGCTTGGCCGGGAAGACGGCGAGATGGCAATCCGAGACGATATAGGGGAAGTCGGCATTGCCGCCGGCAAGCGTGAAGACGACGGTCAGGTCATCAGCCGCCTTGATATCCGTGATGGCATCGACGATCGCCTTGGCGGCAGAGCTCGATTCAGGCCCCATGTGATGCTTGAACGAGGCGACGACATTAGCCGAGGTGACGTCCTTGCCGTCGTGGAACTTGAGACCGCTCCTGAGCTTGAAGGTCCAGGTCTTCATGTCGTCGGAGCTGGAGAAGCTCTCGGCCAGATCCGGCTCGGCCGAGCCATCGACGCCGAGTTCAGTCAGCGCATTACACAGCGTTCCGCCGAAAACGACTTGCGTGAACGAACTCTGCCACGTCGCAGGATCGAGGGAGTCCGTCTGGGCGCCATCATTGATGGCGAAGCGGGCATGGCCGCCCGGTTTTGCTTCGGCGAAAACCATTGACGGGAACGACGGCAGGATCGCAAGCCCGACAGCGGCGGTTGCAGCGCCCGAGAGGAAGGCTCGCCTGGTGGCCGACAGACCCGCGATGCGGCGTTCCGTCGTTACGCTTTTTTCATTGTCACTCATGAATTCGTTCCCCTTGTTCTTTTTAAGCGTCCCGCCGTCCGGCAGGCACGCGCTGGCATGCAGCATCCGCGACCCTCCCAGCCGCTGATGTCGAGTGCTCGCTTGCCGGGCGGCCACGCCGTCCCGGGTTCGCTCACACGAGGAGCCTGCAGCGTCTCCGTTATCTTCGGGATCGCTGCCGATGGGGCAGATAACAATTCAGTTTGATTGATCCGTCAATAAGAATCTGATTAATCGATCAAAATTTCTATAAAAAAAAGATAATTGACACCAATGAGTTAAGTGGATATCGTTTTTATATGACTGAAAAAAATAAAAAGATATCAAGCCAAAGTGCAGCAAGACAGCAGCAATTGCTGAAGGCCGCACTGGATGTCGTGGCGCGCCGGGGACTGTCCGGAATTACGATCAACGACATCGCCGACGAGGCCGGCTGCAGCTATGGCGTCATCGCTTTTCACTTCAAGACGAAGGAAAAGATGCTGCTCGCCGTGCTCGACTTCCTGGCGGAAAGCTATGAGGAAATCTGGCGCAGCACGATCAGCGCCTCGGTCAGCTCGCCGGCGGAACAGCTGCGCAAGCTGGTCGATCTGGATTTCGACGCCCGCGTCGCGAAATCGAAATACCTGGCCGTGTGGATGGCCTTCTGGGCCGAGGCGAGCCGGGTTCCGGCCTACCGCAAGCGCTGCAACGAACTCAAGCTGCGCTCGCTCGCCGTCATAACCCAACTGGTGGCCGAACTTGCCGCGTTGCGCGCGGTGAAACTCGACCCCGATCTGGTGGCGCAGGGGCTCTACGCCATCACCGACGGACGCTGGGTATTCAGCCACGTCACGGGACAGAACGGGCCGGGAGATCGGGAGAATTCCCGCCGCGTCTGCCTCGCCTACCTCGCATCCTATTTCCCCTCGGATTTTTCCGTGGAGGAGCAGAAAGCCTGAAGCACCTTCCGGGCACGCCCTGCCCGGCCGGCTGCCAACGATCTGGAGACAGGGAATGTATATCGAAAAGGGATCGCAGTGGAACGCTGCCGAACTTGAAACCGCCGCGCACGAACACCTGATCAGCCCCGCCGAGGAAATGGCGAAGCTCGGAACATCCGGTGGACGGCCGATGTTCGCTTCCGCCGACGGCGTCCACATCTGGGACAATCGCGGCCATAAACTGCTGGACGGCCCGGGCGGCATGTGGTGCACCCAGGTCGGCTACAATTCGAAGCCGATCGCCGACGCCATTTCCGCACAGGCATTGCGCCTCTGCTACAACTCGCCCTGGTATTCGCTCAGCGGACCGGCAGCCGAGCTTTCCAAGCGCATCTCCGATTTCGCGCCGGGCGATCTCAACCATGTGTTCTTTACAACCGGCGGCTCGTCTGCCGTCGATTCCGCCCTGCGCTTCGTGCAGTTCTACAACAACGTCCTCGGCCGTCCGACCAAGAAGGCCATCATCTGCCGCATCGACGGCTATCATGGCAGCACGCACCTGACGGCCGCCTGCTCCGGTCGCGCGGGCAACCGCCCGAATTTCGATCTGGCGCTTGAGAACGTATCCTTCATCTCCGCTCCGAACGTCTTCCGTCGCCCCAAGGGCATGACGGAGGCCCAGTTCCTCGATCATCTGATTGCCGAATTCGAGGAGCGCGTAAACACGCTCGGTCCCGACAATGTCGGCGCATTCCTTGCCGAGCCGCTGCTTGCTTCCGGTGGCATTCTCATCCCGCCGAAGGGCTATCATGCCCGCATTCTGGAAATCTGCCGCAAGCACGACATCCTCTATATTTCCGACGAGGTCGTGACCGGCTTCGGCCGTTGCGGTCACTGGTTCGCGTCCGAGGAAGTCTTCGATATCGTTCCCGATATCATCACCTTCGCCAAGGGTGTGACGTCAGGCTACGTTCCGCTCGGCGGCTTCGTGATTTCCGACAAGGTCCTGTCGCGCGTCAGTGGCGAGAACGCCAAGGGCAGCTACTACACCAACGGCTATACCTATAGCGGTCACCCGGTAAGCTGCGCCGCTGCGCTCGCCAACATCGAGGTCTTCGAAAAAGACAACATCCTCGAGCACGTTCGCGATATCGCCCCCTACTTCCAGAAAAAGCTGCAGGAACTGACGGCGCTTCCGCTGGTCGGCGACGTGCGCGGCACCGGCCTTCTCGGCTGCGTCGAATGCGTCACCAATCCGGAAGACACGGAAGCTTCGGAGTTCGACAAGCAGGTCGCGCTCCGTGTTGACCGCTACTGCTACGAAGGCGGCCTGATCGTGCGCCCGATCGGCAGCATGTGCGTTCTCTCGCCGGCGCTGATCATCACGAAGGAGCAGATCGACGAAATGGTCCGCATCCTGCACGACAGTATCGTCAAGGTGCAGGACGAACTGAAGGCCGAAGGCCTCTGGGGCTGACACCACAATGAGAAAGGCGCGGGCATAAATGTCCCGCGCCTTTTCCGCTTTCAAGGCTGCCGCCGTGCCGAAAATGCCCGCAGAGCAGCAAGCAAGGTCGAACGGTGAGGTTCGCAAGCCATGAATGCCGATGTCGCGATGTCCAGAACCATCTCCGAAGGCCGACGCCTCGATCCGCTGCTGCAGCCGCTGACCATCAAGTCGCTGGTTCTGAAGAACCGCGTCATGAGCACCAGCCACGCGCCTTTTCTGGAAGAGGGCGGCATGCCGCTGGAGCGCTACCAGCGCTATCATGAGGAAAAGGCGAAGGGCGGACTGGCGCTGACCATGTTCGGCGGCTCATCCATGGTCGATAATGACTCGAGCTGGGGTGGCGCCGGGCAGCTCAACATGGCGACCGACGACATCATTCCCCACCTTCAGCAGTTTTCCGAGCGCATCCATGCGCAGGGCGCCGCGATCATGTGTCAGATCTCGCATCTCGGCCGCCGCGCCGATGCGACCGTGCTCAACTGGCTTCCGGCAATGGCGCCCTCCCGCTCGCGCGAAACCCAGCACCGAGCATTTTCCCGCGAAATGGACGAACACGATATCGCCCGCGTGGTGAAGGCCTATGGCGAGGCAGCCAAACGTTGTCGCGAAGGTGGACTGGACGGTCTGGAAACCCTGACCGGCGGCCACCTGATCGGCCAGTTCTTCTCACCCCGCACGAATTTCCGCAGCGATCGCTTCGGCGGGTCGCTGGAAAACCGCGTCCGCTTCGGTCTCATGGTGCATGAGGAAATCCGCCGCAACCTGCCCGATCACATGTTGCTCGGCATCCGCTTCGTCATCGACGAAGCCATCGAGGACGGGCTGAATTTCGAGGACTGCCTGAGGATCGCGGAAATCTTCGAACGGGAAGGCCTCGTCGATTACTTCAACTGCATCTTCGGACGCATGGATACTGTGATTGCGCTTGCGGAGCAGAACATGCCCGGCATGTCGGTTCCGCTCGGTCCTTTCCTCGAACGGGTCGGCGCATTCCGCCAGCACACCAAGCTGCCGGTGTTCCATGCCGCTCGCATCGCCGATCTCGCGACCGCCCGCCATGCCGTCCGCGAAGGCCTTGTCGACATGGTGGCGATGACGCGGGCGCATATGGCCGATCCGCAGATCGTCAACAAGCTGATGCGCGGGGAGGAAGACCGCATCCGGCCCTGCGTCGGCGCATCCTACTGCATGCACAAGAAGGCGAACTGCATCCATAACCCGGCTTCCGGCCGCGAGACTCTGCTGCCGCAGGTGATCGAGCCGACCACCGGTAAGAAAAAGAAGGTCGTCATCGTCGGTGGCGGTCCGGCCGGTCTCGAGGCTGCACGGATCTGCGCAGAACGGGGCCACTCGGTCGTGCTGTTCGAGGCATCCGGCCAGCTTGGCGGACAGTTGCTGCTGGCCGCCCGCGCCATCTGGCGTCGCGATCTTCTGGCTATCGTCGGCTGGCGCGAACAGGAGCTTGCCCGTCTCGGTGTCGATGTCCGCTTCAACGTCTATGCCGGAGCCGAAGAGGTCGAGGCGGAAAGCCCCGATATCGTTCTGGTGGCAACCGGCGGACTGCCCGATCTCGACTGGCTCGATGGCGGTGAACACTGTCTGAACGTCTGGGACGTGCTGGGCAGCTCGACCCAGATGACCGGAGACGTACTCTTCTACGACGGCACCGGCCGCCACGAAAGCGCAGCCACGGCGCTGCAGCTTGCCGAAAACGGCGCGGCCATCCGTTATGTGACCATGGACGAGGTACTGGCGCAGGAGGTCGAATATTCGACCCGCGCCGTCTATCGCAAGCAGTTCAAGCAGGCCGGGATAGACATCACATTCGACCACCGTCTCGTCGCCGTCACCCGTGGCAGCAACAACCGGTTCAGAGCACTCTTCCATCACGAACTGACGGACGAACCGCTGGAAATCGAGGCCGCCGCCGTGGTGGTGGATCACGGTACCGCACCGCTCGACGAAGTGTTTCAGGCGCTTGTCGAGGGCTCCCGCAATGCCGGCGTGACGGACAATGCGGCCCTGATGGCGGCAAAACGCCAGCCATACGATGCGGCCGGTTCCGGCTATGAACTCTACCGGATCGGCGATGCGGTCGCGAGCCGCAACGTGCACGCGGCCATGTTCGAGGCCTTCCGCCTCTGCATCGCATTCTGACGTCAGGGACCTGATCCGGAAAACATGGGAGCGCGAACATGCAGATGATCTCCGGCGAAGACGTTCATCGCCTGCTCGACTATCCCTCGCTGGTCGAGGCCTTGAAGAAGGCGCACCGGAACCCGGTCTATTCCGCCGGCGAGGTCATTCTTTCAGAGCCTGCAGACGGCGATCCGGAACGTGCCTTCATTACCCTGCCCGCCTGGCAGAAGGATGGGCTGATCGGCGTAAAACTGGTCACCGTCTTTCCGGACAACCCTTCGGGACATCCCGCCCGCCCCGCCAATCAGGGGCTCTACGTCTGTTTCGACCCGACGAACGGGACGCCGGCGCTGGTCGCCGACGGCACCGCGCTGACGCTTCGCAAGACGGCGGCGGATACAGCACTCGGCATCGACTTCCTCGCATCGCCGGACGCACGCACACTTCTCGTTCTGGGTGCAGGCGCCCTTGCCTCGCATGTAATCGAGGCGGCACTTGCAGTGCGTCCCGGTCTTGAGCGGGTGCTGATCTGGAACCGCACCATGGAGAAGGCCGAGAGGCTTGCAACATCGCTCTCCTCCGGGAATGTGACCATCGCCGCTGCTCCCGATCTGGCCAACGCGTTGCCAATTGCCGATATCGTCGTCAGCGCCACCATGGCGACCGAACCGCTCGTTCGCGGCGCGCTGTTGAAACCGGGCAGCCACGTCAACCTGATCGGCAGCTGGCGGCCAGACATGTGCGAATGCGACGACGACACCATCCGAAGGGCCCAGCTCTTCACAGACAGCCGGGAGACCTGCAGGGATTGCGGGGAATTCGTCCAGTCGATCGAAAAAGGCCTGATGTCCTGGGACGACATAAAAGCGGATCTTTTCGACCTTTGCAGAGACGACGCGAAATCCTATCTATCCGGAAATGATATAACGCTGTTCAAGAATGCCGGCGGTGCCCATATCGATCTCTTCACGGCGCAGGAATTGCTGGCCCGGCACGTCGCGAGCCTGTAAGGAATGCCCACCCACCTTTAAATCTACCATCAGTCAGGATGCCCCCATGCTGCAGAACAAGACACTGATCGAAAAGCTCAACTTCTATATCGATGGCGCTTGGGTCGCTCCGGCTGGCGGAACGCGGATCGACGTCATCAATCCGGCGAATGAAGAAGCCTATGCCGTCATCTCCGGCGGTACCGCAGGCGATATCGACCGCGCCGTGGCAGCCGCACGCCGGGCCTTCGACAGCTGGAGCACCACCAGCCGCGACGAACGGCTCGCCTACCTGGAAAAGCTCGTGACCATCTATGAGCGCCGCATGGAGGACATGGCCGAGGCGATCACCGCCGAAATGGGCGCGCCGATCAAGCTTTCCCGCGAGTCCCAGGCGGTCTCCGGCGTTTCCCACCTGAAGGCCTTCATCAAGGCATTCAAGTCTTACGAATGGGAATCCCTGCCGGACGAAAGCCGCCCGAACCAGCGGATCGTGCATGAAGCCATCGGCGTCTGCGGCCTCATCACGCCGTGGAACTGGCCGATGAACCAGATCGCGCTAAAGGTCATCCCGGCCGTCGCCGTCGGTTGCACCGTGGTGCTGAAGCCGTCCGAAATCGCGCCGATGTCCGCGATGCTCTTTGCCGAATTCATGGACGAAGCCGGCTTCCCCGCGGGCGTGTTCAACCTCGTCAACGGCGAGGGTGCCGTCGTGGGCGAAGCGCTTTCTAACCATCCTGACGTGGACATGATGTCGTTCACCGGCTCCACTCGCGCCGGCGCTGCCGTCTCCCGCGCCTCCGCATCCACCGTGAAGCGGGTATCGCTCGAACTCGGCGGCAAGTCGCCGAACATCGTCTTCGCCGACGCCGATCTCGCCGCGGCTATCGAACGCGGCGTCAGGCATTGCTTCGAAAACACCGGACAGTCCTGCAACGCACCGACCCGCATGCTGGTCGAGCGTTCCGTCTATGACGCAGCGGTCGAGATTGCCGCCCAGGCGGGCGCACAGGTCATCGTCGACGACCCGGCCAAGGAAGGCGATCACATCGGACCGCTTTCGTCCGGCGCGCAGTTCGAGAAGGTGCAGGGCATGATCGAGAAAGGCATTGCCGAAGGTGCAAAGCCGGTCCTCGGCGGCCTCGGCCGTCCCGAAGGCTTCAACCGCGGCTATTTCGTCCGCCCGACCATCTTCGCCGTCGTCAACAACGACATGGCGATTGCCCGCGAGGAGGTTTTCGGACCGGTGCTGGTCATGATCCCCTTCGACACGGAGGAAGATGCGATCCGCATCGCCAACGACACCGAATACGGCCTTGCCGCCTATATCCAGACCGGTTCGCCGGAACGCGCCCAGCGCGTTGCGCGCAAGCTGCGCGCCGGCATGGTGCAGATCAACGGCACCTCGCGCGCTCCGGGCATGCCCTTCGGCGGCTACAAGCAGTCGGGCATCGGTCGTGAAGGCGGCAAGTGGGGTCTCGAAGACTTCATGGAAGTCAAGCTGATCGCTGGCTAAGGCCAGCATCCGGCAGCGGTCGGAAGATCGCGGTGCAATCGATAAAATATGTGGGCTTGTCGCAAATTTTCCAGGTTAACCCGATGTTGACCATGGGAGGAGAAATTCCCGCTCCCGATACTGCGGAGCGAGCCGATGATTCTGAATGCCATTGCTGAGAAGCTGAAGCGCCAATCAAAGGATGACTTCAAAGGCCGGCATTTCGAGGCATGGTTGATCGTGCAGGCAGTCAGTTGGTATCTTCGTTATCCACTCAGCTACCGTGACCTTGAGGAAATGTTCCGCGAGCGTGGCTTTGAGGTTGACCACAGTACCATCAACCGGTGGGTTTTGGCCTATGCACCTGTCATCGAGAAACGGCTTCGTCGGTTTCGCCAGCCACATTGCGGCTCGGTTCGGATCGATGAGACCTACGTCAGGATCCGCGGTAAATGGCGCTATCTGTACCGGGCCATCGACAAGCATGGTAATCCGGTGGATTTCCTGCTGACTGCAAAGCGTGATTTCGGCGCCGCCAGGCGATTTTTCCAAAAGATGCTCAAAGACGAACCTTTGTTGTCGCCGAACAAGATCGGCACGGATGGTGCCAATACCTTTCCGTCGGCGATCAGAACGTCGGTTGAAGACGGGCTTCTGCATCCTGATCCCGTGCATTATGTCACAAAGCATCTCCAGCAAGGCATCGAGAGCGACCATTTCCGGGTGAAGAAGAATATGCCGAAGATTGGCGGCTTCCAGTCTTTCAACACGGCGCGGCGCACCATCGCCGGTTTCGAGGCGATGCTTTGGCTGCGGAAGGGCTTCGGCTTTTCAGGTGGATGGAACGTCAACGATCAGAACGATCTGCTTGCGCGCCTCTTCGGACTGCAAAAAGTTAACAAAGCATGACAGTGTTATCGTTCAGGCGATAACTGCGGCATCGCGAGAGGTTTGCGACAAGCCCCCCTCGCCTCCTCCGTCTTCTTCGACTTGCTGCGCGTGAACATCCTGTTCACCAGCACGAAGAACACCGGCACGAAGACGATAGCGAGCAGCGTTCCGGTAACTGTACCGAAGAACGTGGCGAAGCCGATTGCCTGACGTGCGCCAGCACCTGCGCCGGTCGAGAGAACCAGCGGAACGACGCCGAGACCGAAGGCGAGCGATGTCATCAGGATCGGGCGGAAGCGAAGCTTTGCCGCCTCACATACAGCTTCGAACGCCGTCTCCCCGAACTGCGACATCCGCTCGCGGGCAAACTCCACGATCATGATGCCGTTCTTGCCGGTCAGGCCCACCACGGTAAGCAAGCCGACCTGGAAGTACACACCGTTCGACTGTCCGCCGATCTGGGCACCGACGAGTGCACCCAAGATACCGACCGGCATGGCAAGCAGCACGGCGATCGGGATCGTCCAGCTTTCATAAAGTGCAGCAAGGCACAGGAACATGGTCGCCAGCGCGAGAGCATAGAGCGGAAGGGCTCCGGCGCCTGCGTCCTTTTCCTCCAGCGAAAGACCCGTCCACTGCAGGCTGAAGCCGGGCGGGAGCTTGGCAGCGAGACTTTCCATCTCGACAAGCGCGTCACCGGAAGAGAAACCCGGCGCGGACGAACCGTCGATCTGCATCGCCGGCAAGGCGTCGTAACGGCTGACCTGCTGCGGACCGAAGACCCAGTCCTGCGTAGCGAAGGTTGAGAAGTCGACGAAATCGCCGTTCGAGTTCGGCACGCGCCAGAGAGCCAGATCTTCCGGCCCCGTGCGGGCCCATGGTTCGCCCTGAACGTAAACTCGCTTCATTCGGCCTTGATAGAGGAAGTCGTTGACGTAGGAACTCGACCAGATCGTGGTAAGGAACGAACCGACATCCGACGCACTCAGGCCAACCGCGCCTGCCTTGCCCCAGTCGATGTTGAGTTCGAACTGCGAGGCATCCTCAACCCCGTTTGGACGGACGGCCATCAGCTTGTTGCTTTGTGCCGCCATGCCAAGCAGGGCGTTGCGTGCTTCCAGCAACTCTTCGTGGCTCTGGCCCGAGCGTGCCTGCAGGTACCCCGAGAAGCCGTTGGAGGTGCCAAGCTCCATGACAGCCGGCGGTACGATCGGCACGACGATAGCATCACGGATACCGCCCATCAGCGGACCGAAAGCACGACCGGCGATAGCCTGAGCAGAGTTTTCAGGGCCCTTGCGCTCTTCCCAGTCCTTCAGCTTGATGAACATCATGCCCATGTTCTGGCCCTGACCAGCGAAGGAGAAGCCGTTTACGGAGAAGACGGCCTCCACATTCTTGGCTTCGGCACCCAGGAAGTAGCCTTCAACCCGGCGCAGAAGCTTGTCGGTGTTTTCGGCAGTGCCGCCCGACGGAGCCTGAACGATCGCAAACAGAGTTCCCTGGTCTTCATCCGGAAGGAACGAGGTCGGTGTGCGCTGGTAAAGGCCAACCATGGCCGCAACCAGCACCAGATAGACGATGACCATTCGAACCGGACGACGGGCAGTGACCCGCACGACGCCACCATACCCGGCAGTAATTCGGGAAAAGTAACGCTCGAACCAGTTGCCGAACCTCTTGCCCAGTCCCTTGTCGTTTTCGGGAGAGTGAGCCTTGAGCATGGTCGCGCAAAGTGCCGGAGTAAAAATCAACGCCACGAGAACCGACAGCGCCATCGCCGAAACAATGGTGACCGAGAACTGCTTGTACATTTCCCCCGTCGAGCCACCGAAAAAGGCCATAGGCACGAAAACCGCCGAGACGACCATGGCGATACCGATAAGCGCCCCCGAGATTTCCCCCATCGACTTCCTCGTCGCCTCGACGGGGTCGAGATGCTCATCACGCATGATGCGCTCGACGTTCTCCACCACCACGATCGCGTCGTCCACCAGAAGACCGATGGCCAAAACCATGGCCAGCATGGTCAGCGTGTTAATGGTAAACCCGAGCGCGGCCATGATGCCGAAGGTTCCGAGAAGCACCACGGGTACCGCGAGAGTCGGGATAAGCGTCGCCCGGAAATTATGCAGGAACAGCAGCATAACCAGAACGACGAGAACAATGGCTTCGATGAGCGTATCGACCACCGCCTCGATAGAAAGGGTAACGAAGGGCGTCGTGTCGTAAGGAATGACATAGCTTACCCCGGCTGGCAGAAACTCTGCCAGATCCGCCACCTTCGACTTGACGAGTTCTGCCGTTTCAAGCGCGTTTGCGCCGGATGCCAGCTGGATCGCCATGCCGGATGCGGCCTTGCCATTGTAGAAGCTCGATATCTCGTAGTTCTCGGCGCCGAGCTCCACACGCGCAACATCACGCAACAGAACAAGCCCGCCATCCGTGTCTGCACGCAGTACGATACGCTCGAAATCCTCAGGCGTCTTTAGCAGCGACTGGGCGGTCACGGTCGCATTCAACTGCTGGCCTGCCGGTGCAGGCATTGCACCGAAGCTGCCGGCCGAAATCTGCGCATTCTGGGCCCGGATTGCAGAAACAACCGCATCAGCCGAAAGATCGTAATACTTCAGCTTTTGCGGATCCAGCCAGATACGCATCGCATATTCTGAACCGAACACCTCGACCTTGCCCACACCGGAAAGACGTGAAAGGGGCTCGACCATGTAGGAGTTCAGATAGTCGGCGAGGTCGATTGCCGTGCGCGAACCGTCTTCCGAAATCAGGCCGACAACCATGAGGTAGCCGGTTGCCGATTTTTCGACGGTCACACCCTGACGGGTAACCGCTTCCGGGAGGTTTGCCTCTGCCTGGCTAAGCTTGTTCTGCACCTGCACCTGGGCGATATCGGGATCGGTTCCAAGCGTGAAGGTCAGCGTGATCGTCGCCCGGCCCGTCGAAGTGGTCGACGAGTTGATGTAGCGAAGCCCGTCGAGGCCCGTCATGTCCTTTTCGATGATCTGCACGACGGTATCGGCCACGGTCTCTGCCGAGGCACCGGGATAGGTCGCGCCGATGACGATGGACGGGCCGGAAATCGAGGGATATTGCGAAACGGGCAATCGCAGGATGGAAAGCACCCCGAGGCCCATGATGATGATCGCGATCACCCATGCGAAAATAGGGCGATCAATGAAGAAGCGCGCCATGTTTAGTTGCTCCCTCCTGCGGCAGCCTGCTGGTCACCCGCGGGCTCTTCGGCAATCTGGACGGCCGCGCCGGGTGCGATCTTCTGGAAGCCGGAGGTGATGAGCTCGTCACCTGCCTTCAAGCCACCATTGGTGACCCAGACATTGCCGGAGCCGGTAACAATGGAAAGCGTCCGCACAGCGACCTTCCCGTCTTCGACCACCCAAGCGAAAGCTTCGCCCTTGGCATTGCGCATGACTGCGCTCTGCGGAACCAGAACAGCATCCTTGGCGGTGTCCTGCGGCAACTCAACCTCGACATAGAGGCCGGGCAGCAGAAGCTGGTCGGGGTTGGCAAAGGTGATGCGCAAGGTGACCATGCCAGTCGTGGGTTCAACCTGCGGCTCGGCAGCCTTGAGATCGCCCTTCAGCGGATAGGCTTCCCCATTCGGCAGGATCATCGAGGCGACGCCGGAAACCCGGACCGAGTCCGACTTGTGCAGGGCGTTCCAGCGTAGGAGATCAGTCGCGGACTGCGTGACATCGACATAGATCGGATCAAGCGCACGGATCGTGGTCAGCGCCGTCGTCTGCTGGGCCGCGACAAGCGCGCCAGGCGTCGTCTGGGAGAAGCCGATAACTCCGGTGATCGGAGCGCGGACGATGGTCCGGTCGAGATCGATTTCCGCGGTTGTCAGTTGAGCACGCGCGACCTGAAGCGCCGCATCGGCCTTGCTCCGCTCCGCAACCTTGGTATCGCGGTTCGATGCGGTACCACTCTTGTTGGCGAAGAGTTCTTCCGCCCGCCGGGCTTCGATCACGGCAAGGTCGTAGTTTGCCTGCGCCTGCGCCACGGCCGCCTTGGCCGATGCCACGGCGGCGACATAAGTTTCATCCTCGATCTTGTAGAGCGGCTGACCCGCCTCAACGCGCACGCCTTCCTCGAACTGTCGGTCACGGATGATGCCCGAAACCTGCGGGCGAACCTCGGCGACTGTCGAAGCCTTGACGCGACCGGGCAAACGGGCCGTCAGCGTAAAATCCTCGACTTTCACCTTTTCGACCGTGACCGAAGGCAGAGGCTGCTGCTGCGCGTAGCCCGCAACAGGCAGTGTGCCGATCAGAGCAGCAAGCGTGACGCATCGCCCGATCGTCCATATGGCATTGCTAGACATATCTAACCTTTCTGTAGAGAATTTATTCGCGGGGTGACGTTGCAGCTGGGCTCGATTGTTGCCGCCAGTCATGAACACCTTCTCAGCGAAGGCTGGTTCACCCCGATATAGATGATCCTGCCTGTAAAACGGCTGCGTATCGGCGCGACCATGGACAGGCATTTCCTTGTAATCAGGAGAAAGCGAACAGGCGCACCGTACCCAACGGAATTTATCCGACCGGTTCGCCTATTCGGGAAAGGAATTCTTCCCCAACGGAAAAACTCTCTGGCAAGCCTCGACGACAGCCACGCTACGCATGGCGAGTATCCATTTCCACCATCGAATTGCTGCGCCATCGAAACGTCCTTTTCCACCCCGGAAGAAATCGCCGGCGTCCCTATCGAGAGACGCCCGAACGCGACTGGAGCGGCGCAATAACGAACGCCGGACATAAACGGAAATCGTTCACAGACTCCCGCTTATGTCCGGTGTAGAAATCAATAATATACATACATGAAGTTTGTAAAGGTGGATTTTTCTCACGAGCACGCAATCTGCGGTACGTGCATCGACAGACCGGAGAAACGATGCCAACAAGCGGAACAACATCGCCATTTTCCTGACAGGGCTCTGCCTACGGCCTTATCGGCTTGGCAACACGAAGTCAGGTAAGGTCCGGCTCATCCACTGGCTCGATTTGCTCGTCCTGAGGCTCTTCAACCTCCTTTTCGAGTTCATCCTCCACGTCATCGACGCGGCGGCTGAGCAAGCCCGCATCCTCGAGCGCCTCGATATCAGGCAAGTCGCGAAGGGTCTCGAACCCATAAGCCGAGAGAAAGTGCTTCGTCGTCACATAAGTATAGGGCGCGCCGGGCGTAGGTGAGCGTGGCCCGGAAGCGACGAAGCCCGCCCCACGCAGGGCACCGATCGTATCGCGCGAGATTTCCTTGCCGAAAATCTTGCCGAGTTCCGCGCGTGTGACGGGCTGGAAATAGCCGACCGCCATCAAGACCATCGCCTCGGATTCGGAAAGTGCCGAGGCGACAGACCGGGCAGGCACCGACGAAGCGCGAATTGTATCGGCATAGCGAGGGCGGGTACGATGCTGCCAGCCTCCGGCGACGGAAACGAGTTCATAAGGCCTGCTGCGCAGTTCTTCCTGCAGGTCGTCGATCAGCAGATCGATACTGCAATCCTTTCCCACGACCCTTGCCAGCGTTTCGCGCATGACCGGTTCGGCAGATGCGAAGATCACCGCTTCGATCCGCAACATCCATTCACGCCATCGCAGGTCTGGCGGCAGGTCTTCCAGCTCCCGGTCGAGCAGCACCTCGTCTCTTGCCTTCGATCTGCCACGCCCCTGCGTGGACTTGCCCACGTTCAACCCGACCATGGTCACAACCCGTAGATACGAAATGAGGATCGACCCGAGAGTTCGCGAACGGCTTCGAAACTCTCAAGGCGCTCGAACAATCTGGTACTCGCCCAGCGCGAAAGGTTCGTACCAGAAGAGGAAGCAGCAACAGCGTCCTCATCGAGCAACTTCCTGATAACGGCATCGCCACCCTTGGTTCGCACCTTTGGGGCAACAGCAAGAAGCCGGTCGGCGCGACGGGCGATGTCGCCGGCCAACCTCAAAGACTTGCCCACACCTTCGACAAGCGCAAGGCAAATCGCCCGGGAAAAAGTATCCTCGCCGGGGCGAACACGCCCCCTGCCCCCGATTGTCCGGAAGGCCGGCCCGTAACGCTCGGCCATCAGCAAAGGCACGGGACGCTCCCATTTCAGCCTTGCCGCCACCAGCCAGTCCGCCAGCCACCAGGCCAGGAATTCCGCATCAGGACGTTCAGCGCAGATAGCCGTCACCAGTTCGGCCACCGCGAAAGGAACCGCCCGGCCAGACTGTAGCCCATCATCGAGATGGTCGACACACCGGAGCAGCCGCTCATCCGCGGGAAGACCAAGTTGTCCCACGATTTCGGCAATAACTTTCGAAGAGACCATGCTTTTCTGATTGGCCAACCTTTTGAAGGCGAGAAACACCCTTCCAGCTGGCCCCGGATCGTCACCGGTGGCAGTCAGTAAAATGGCATCGCGCAGTTCGTTTTGAGCCTCCCTGCGGCCCATCAACCTTACTGCTTCCGCAGCGCATACCAGCGCCTGGCGGCTGCGCCAACACCCCGCCCAGACGGGGTTCGAACGGACGAGATCATCTAATGTCTTCAAAGCGATACCGGCCGAGAATGCCGCATCCGCTTCAACCGTCTCACGCCCCCGCGAGGCCGCCCATCCGGGAAGATGGAACGATAAGGAGGGAGCAGAACCAAGCGAAGTCAACAACGAATCCATGCCGAGAAGGTTACACTGAACGCGCGGTTAATGCCAATAATTTTGAATAAACCGCACAGTACGTAATCATTAGATAAAGACTGATAATGTTGCATTATCGGACGTTATTGTCATTATAATGAAATGGCCCAAATCATCGAGCAAAACACCGAAAATCACGTCGAGGAG
>QFQX01000044.1 GCA_003248775.1 Shinella sp.
TTTTGCGGCAACGACATGCGATGAAACAAGGACTTAAAGCGTAGAGAGCGAATCTGAAAGATCGCGACACGCTTTAGACCGCACACGAAACCTCAGCGGCCCTCATCAATCCTCGATCGTATATGTATCGACCTCGCAGAAATCGATTTTGTCGGAAACATCCTGATATTCGGCGCTATCCTCGAACACCGCCCTCACACGGTACTCACAGACATCGCTTCCGCCGACAAGTGTAAGCGCTCGTGACTTGCCCTTGCCGAGACCATGCTTGTTCAACAGCTCCTGACGTTGACCCTTGCCATTTGCCGGTGAGGCGAAAAACTTCACAATCATACCATCGGTCTCGTTCTCCAGCGTCACGCTGAGATTGCCGGCGAGAGCCGGAGTGACCGAAAAAATGCATAGAGCGGCGATGGCAGGCATGAAGTGGCGACGCATGGGCAGGTTCCTCCTTGCTGGAGGCTTCATGCTCTAAGCCATTGCGTAGAAGGCGCAATCCGCCCAGATCGTCCAACTTTGTGCAGATCTCGCAAAAGCCATGAATAAGGGGATTGGAGGCCTCGCCCGGAATCGAACCGGGGTGCAAGGATTTGCAGTCCTCTGCGTAACCACTCCGCCACGAGGCCATTCCAAACTTAAAAGCGTGTGGTGGCGCGGATTTAGACGGGATGCCGGGAAACCGCAAGAGGGATTTTCGGAAATCTACCTTTTAATTGTTCGAAACTACGATGACGGCTATAACGCCGCGACAGAAGCACAGTCGACCAAAACGACCCACTCCTTCCTTAACGTCGGACATCAGCCCCGCCCTGCCCGGTTCACCTGTGGATAACGTTTCCTCCACCAGATCGCGATGCGTCGCCTCTTTCGCCGGACTGAGGGAAGGTCGTGGGAGAGTACCAGCAGTCCGAGCGGCGCCATCCAGAATCCGAGAACGGGCAGGAATCCGAGAAAGCCACCGCCGATCAGCAGCGATCCAGTGACGATACGCCCAGTCCGGGACCGCGGGAACGGCAACTCGAAACGACCGAGCACAAGTTTTCCACGGTCTCCGTCGATGCGGTATTTTCCCTTGCCAGCCATTCGAAAACCTTTGGATTCATGGAAAAACGCGCCCAAAGGCACAGGCCAAGAGATGGGTGCGGAGAAAAAATATGCAAGCTTGTCACATTTTTTTTCAAAAAACCGCTTGGCAAATCGAACAGGCATTTGTATTAGCCCACTCACACCGCGGCGAGCGGTTGTTCCCTGGTAGCTCAGCGGTAGAGCACTCGACTGTTAATCGATAGGTCGTCGGTTCGAATCCGACCCGGGGAGCCAAAGAATTCAAGGCCTGGGCAGAAATGCTCGGGCCTTATTCTTTTGTGGTTTCAGCATCTTGCACGGCAGAGAAAAGACGGGAGCCATCTCGCTTCGCTCTGCGAAGCTGCCACCTGGACAACATTTCGAACTGAGTGCGCTCCAGAAATCCAACAGCAATCCCGTCACAATCCGCGATCTTTCGGAACAGCGAAACTCGCTCTTCATTTTTGCCTGATATCAAGCGGCCATACTATTTGTGATCAGGAGAGAGAATATATGTGGCTCCAGCTTCATGACGGGGACGGCTTCCCCTTCTTCGTGAACATGGACAATGTGGTGGACTTCCGCTGGTACGAACGGGAAAAATATACCTGCCTGCTGACGACGGCACCCGTCGCCGAGAAACTGCACAGACTCTATGTCCGTGAAAGCGCGGTGGAGATCATGAAACTGATCGGCGAACAGCAGGTGAGAACGGCGCGCCTGACGGCCGCCGCGGTTGCTACGGCCTGACATCACCATAACCTTCCATTTTAAGAAATAGACGTGACGGGCGGGGAGCGCAGGCAACCTGCCCGTTTCCTTTTAGGCCGTCCGTCTTCAAGCAGGTCCGATGGCCCTATGGTTATCTGCGTCGTGAACTGCAGCATCTCCGCTACGTTTCATGCATGAAGCCGTATATAAGGGTAATCACCTACCATACCTGAAGCGTAGAGTCATTTTATACAGAAGATTCGGACCAAATCCTCATGACATCCCTCAGCCGGTCGCCGATCATCGTCTGGTTCCGCAAGGACCTCAGGCTTCGTGACAATCTTGCGCTGGCCACCGCAGTTGAAAGCGGGAGGCCGGTTGTTCCAATTTACATCATGGAGCCGGCATCCGCGGACACCGGACCGCTCGGCGCAGCGCAAGCCTGGTGGCTACATAATTCCCTGTTGTCGCTCATCACATCGCTGAAGGAAATCGGCGGCGATCTGATCTTGCGTAGCGGGCCTGCCCAAGCCGTGCTGGCGTCACTGATTTCGGAAACCAACGCAAACGCGGTCTACTGGAACCGGCGTTACGATCCGCCGGGCGTCGAGATCGACACAGCTCTGAAGGAAACCCTCACCACGAACGGGTTGACCGTTCGCAGCTTCTCCGGCCAGTTGCTGCATGAGCCAACACGCCTGAGGACCGGCGGCGGAACGCCTTACCGAGTCTACACACCGTTCTGGAAGGCGCTTGAAGCATCCGGCGAACCACAAGAGCCAGTGCCCGCCCCGACGAAACTCTTTCGTCCAACCAACTGGCCGGCCAGCGAGAGCATCGAAGACTGGGGGCTTTTGCCGAGGCGGCCGAACTGGGCCGCGGAGTTTACAGATGTCTGGCGACCGGGCGAAGCCGGAGCTCGGGAACGACTGGCAAACTTCATAGAGGACGGTATCGAGGGCTATCGCCACGGGCGAGACTTCCCTGCCCGTTCGAATACGTCGAAGCTTTCCCCCCATCTTGCGCTCGGTGAAATCTCGCCCGCAGACGTCTGGCATGCAACGCGGGGCCTCAGCGAGCTGGTCAGCGCCGAAGACGTCATCCATTTCCGCAAGGAGCTGGCCTGGCGCGACTTTTCCTATCACCTGCTTTTCCATTTCCCGGATCTTGCGACGAAAAACTGGAATCCGCGATTCGATGCCTTCTACTGGTCCGGATCGCAAGACCTGTTCCGCCGCTGGACACAGGGACGGACCGGCTA
This sequence comes from Shinella sp., assembly GCA_003248775.1. Lineage (GTDB taxonomy): Bacteria > Pseudomonadota > Alphaproteobacteria > Rhizobiales > Rhizobiaceae > Allorhizobium. The sequence goes on from QFQX01000044.1 coordinate 3,038, forward strand.
TCCGATCGTCGACGCCGGAATGCGCGAACTATGGCGCCACGGTACGATGCACAACCGTGTCCGCATGATCGTTGCCTCCTTCCTCATCAAGGACCTGCTGATCGACTGGCGGGAGGGTGAGCGCTGGTTCCGCGATACGCTGGTCGATGCCGATCCGGCATCCAATGCCGCAAGCTGGCAATGGGTAGCGGGATCCGGCGCCGATGCAGCTCCTTTCTTCCGCATTTTCAATCCGATCACCCAAGGCGAGAAATTCGATCCGGACGGCGATTACGTGCGCCAACACGTTCCGGAACTGGCAGGCCTTGACGCGAGATACATCCACAAGCCGTTCGAAGCGCCGCAGGCTGCGCTTGGTGCAGCGGGCATCCGTCTTGGCGAAACCTACCCGCTCCCCATCGTCGATCATCGCAAGGCGCGAAGCATGGCGATGGCCGCCTATCAATCGCTGGAATAAAGATTCGGAGTGCACCGGGGCGCCTTTCGACGCACCGCCGGCATGAATCGTTGGTGACTCGGGCATGGTTTTTCAGAAGCGGCGGCAGGGTTGAAATGTGTTTTCTTGCCTTCACGCGTTTGTGGCCGGAAAAGTCTCGGCTGAGAGCGACTTTCAGCCCATTCGAAGGCACAAGGGAAGCTCTAAGGTCTTGAAGTTACGCATCGAGCTTTCCGAAAATCGATTCCGATTTTCAGGCCGATACGCTAGGGTCCAAACCGATAAGGGTTTTGGCCCTATCTTCCGTGAAAGAGAAGGCAGATCCCCCATGTCATTTCATCCCTCCGTTCTCGAGGCCATCGGCAATACGCCGCTTATCCGCCTGAAGGGCGCGTCGCAGGCGACCGGCTGCACCATTCTGGGCAAGGCCGAGTTCCTCAATCCCGGCCAGTCGGTGAAGGATCGCGCCGCGCTCTTCATCATCCGTGATGCGGAACGTCGCGGCCTGCTTCGTCCGGGTGGCGTGATCGTCGAGGGCACGGCCGGCAATACCGGCATCGGTCTGACACTGGTCGCGAAGGCGCTCGGATACCGTACCGTCATCGTCATTCCCGAAACCCAGAGCCAGGAAAAGAAGGATGCGCTGAAGCTGCTCGGCGCCGAACTGGTAGAGGTACCGGCCGTTCCCTACAAGAACCCGAACAACTACGTGAAGCTCTCCGGCCGGCTTGCCGAGCAGCTTGCCAAGAGCGAGCCGAATGGTGCGATCTGGGCCAACCAGTTCGACAACGCGGTAAATCGCGAGGCACACATCGCCACCACCTCCCGCGAGATCTTCGAACAGACCAATGGCGAAGTGGACGGCTTCATTTGCTCGGTCGGTTCCGGCGGCACGCTGGCCGGCACTGGCATCGGCCTGCGCAACCTGAAGCCGGAAGTGAAGATCGGCATCGCCGATCCGGAAGGTGCCGCTCTTTATGAGTATTACAAGAACGGTGAACTCAGGTCGTCGGGCTCCTCGATCACCGAGGGTATCGGCCAGGGCCGCATCACCGCCAATCTCGAAGGCTTCACCCCCGATTTCGCCTATCAGATCCCGGATTCGGAAGCCCTTCCGATCATCTTCGACCTCGTCGAGAACGAGGGGCTTTGCCTTGGCGGCTCCTCCGGCATCAACATTGCCGGCGCAATCAGGCTTGCGCGCGACCTCGGTCCGGGCCATACCATTGTTACCGTGCTTTGCGACTATGGCACCCGCTACCAGTCGAAGCTCTTCAATCCGGATTTCCTGCGTTCCAAGAACCTGCCGGCGCCGGGCTGGATCGGGCACAAGGCGCAGTTCCCGTTGCCCTTCCAATCTCCAGAGTGACCTCATGCCGACCACCGCTCTCTATCGTGACGACTTCTATCTCTCGACATGCGAAGCGGTGGTAACGGCGGTACATGAAGGCGGCGCGGTTGAACTCGACCAGACCTGTTTCTATGCGACCTCGGGCGGCCAGCCCGGGGATACGGGCGTTTTCGAGCGCGCCGATGGCTCGAAGATCGCCGTCGCGGTCACCCGGCACGGCGAAACCAAGGACATCATTCTGCATCAGCTTGCCGAGGGAGAGGCCCTGCCCTCCGTCGGCGAAAAGCTCGTGCTGCATATCGACTGGCCGCGTCGCTACAAGTTGATGCGCATGCATGCCGCCTGTCATCTCCTGTCCGTCGTCTGCGCTTATCCGATCACGGGAGCCGCCGTTGGAGAAGATGAAAGCCGCGTCGATTTCGACATGTCGGAGACCATCGACAAGGATCAGGTAACGGCCGACCTGATGCGGCTCGTTCAGGAAAACCATCCGATCTACGTGCAGTGGATCACCGACGAGGAACTGATCGCCAATCCCGGCATCGTCAAGTCGAAGAATGTCCGTCCGCCTGTTGGCATGGGGCGCGTGAGCCTCGTCTGCATCGGCGAGAACTCCAGCGTTGACAGCCAGCCCTGCGGCGGCACACATGTGTCGGAAACACAGGAGGTCGGGGCGATTCACATCGCTAAGATCGAGAAAAAGGGCAAGGAAAACCGCCGGTTCCGCATTCGCTTCGGCACCCCGGACGCCTCCGTCTGATTTCAGGGCCAAGACTTACAGATCAAATGGGAGAAGACCATGCCTGCGGAGAAAAGCCGTTTCGTCGTGTCCGCCGACTGGGTGGAAAAACAGCTCGGCGCACCGGAGTTCCGGATTGTCGATGCTTCCTGGTATCTGCCGGCCCATAACCGCAATGGCGCGGCGGAATATGCCGCCGGCCATATTCCGGGTGCCGTGTTCTTCGACCAGGACGCCATTGCCGACCACTCGACCGGTCTTCCGCACACCCTGCCGACACCCTCCTACTTCGCTGAAGAAGTCGGCAAGCTCGGCATTTCCGCCACCGACACCATCGTCGTCTATGACGGTCCGGGCTTCTTTTCCGCGCCGCGCGTCTGGTGGATGTTCCGGGTCATGGGCGCAAAGGCGGTCTACGTGCTCGATGGCGGCATCGACGGCTGGAAGGCCTCGGGCCGGCCGCTGGAAACCGACCTGCCGGAACCGAAGCCTGCCACTTTCGAAATCACCTTCGACCGCAAGCGCGTAACCTCCTTCCCGCAGATGCTGGATATCGTCGAGGCCGGTTCGCGCCAGATCGCAGATGCCCGTCCCGCCGGCCGCTTCACCGGCGAAGAGCCGGAGCCCCGCGCCGGCATGCGTTCAGGCCATATGCCGGGTGCCCGCAGCGTTCCCGCTTCCATTCTCTCAGAGAACGGTCACCTGAAGGACCTGGCGACACTCCGTTCGATCTTCACCACCGCTGGTATCGATCTTTCCCGACCGGTGGTCACAAGCTGCGGCTCCGGGGTCACGGCGGCGGTCGTGACGTTGGCGCTGGAATCGATCGGCCACAGCGACAACTCACTTTACGACGGATCCTGGTCGGAATGGGGTTCCAAGCCTGAAACGGAAACGCCGATCGTCACTGGTGCAGCCGAAGCGATCGTCTCGCCGGCACACGGCCCCCTCACTGCAACGGTGACGACGCTGGAGATGACGGCGCCTCCGAAGGCCAGCCTGCCGGTGCCGGTCAACATCCAGACAGCGATCATGCGGACCCATGAAATTCCGCTTCCCTTCTATCGCTTCCTTCACCGGCAGGTGGGCGCCCGCTGGCATTGGTACAGCCGGCTCCGAATGACCGATGCCGAACTCAAGACGGCGATCCACGATCCTAGGGTCACTATATCAGTACTCTATGTGAACGGAGCGCCCGCCGGTTTCTTCGAGTTCCTGAAGCAGAGCGAGGAACTGGTCGAGCTGTCCTATTTCGGCCTGATCGAACATGCGCTCGGCCTTGGCCTCGGCAAGTGGTTCCTCCTGCAGGCCCTTTATTCGGTCTGGCAGGGCAATCCCAAGAAGGTTGTCGTGACGACCAATTCCCTGGACCATCCGCGCGCCCTGCAGCTCTATCAGCAGTTCGGCTTCTCGCCGGTGGAAACCTCCAGCGCGCTTGTCGATCCGATCAGCGAAACAGAACTTCTGCAACTTCTCAAGCGCGACAACATCGCGCTCTGATCCAAGCCTTTCAATCGGGGAAAGCGCCGCGCTCCGGAGAGAACGCGGCGCTTTTTTATCCGATGCAGGGCGTGTTCAGTTCTTCCCCTTCTCACGCTTGAAGTAGCCGTCGATCAGCATGAGATGCTGCACGGCCAGTTCGTAGCAATAAGTAATCTCACGCGTCTGCGGGTTCCAGAATGCGTTGACGACGCCACAGCTCTTGGCCGTCAGCTTGATACCGTCATCGAATTTGTAGCTGGTGCCGATGCCCTCGGAAACGAGTTCCAGTACGCTTGCCTCCTTCAGCATGTCAGCGAAGATCTGGACGTCCGGATTATCGGCCGGCTCGTAGGAGACATTGAGCGGCTTGCCCTTGCCCTCTTCCGCCTGATGGGACTGCAAAAGAGAGAACCAGCTATCCTTGGCATGCTGATACTCCCCCTCGCATTCCTCCCGGCGTTCCCTGGGGAAATCGAGCGAGTCGGCGAAATTCTCGAAATACTTCGCATCCGCCCCGACCATCATGCAGACGATGGCATAGGCGCGCTGGCGGTCGAGACCGTGAGTGTCGAGGAAGTCGGCTTCGTTCAGATCCTCCTCACGCGCCTCATCCGACAGAAACCAGCCATCGGCGGCATCCTGCATGGCGACATCGAGCTCCTCGACATCGGCCTCCAAAAGCAGGATCGAGGACAGCGCATCGACGGCATCCTCCTCGCGACCCAGAACCGGCAGACCGAATTCCGAGATCAGCATGTGGCCAGCCTCGTGAAACAGCGTGAAGATCGCGTTGTTAACCATGAAGGTCCGCGTCTCTTCCAGCTGCTTCTCCGTCAGCTTTGCCTCCTTGGCGGCCTTGGCCTGCAACGGGCCGGCCCCCGCTACGACTGCGACCATCAGTGCCGTCGCCAGTCCGATCGACAACCCCCTCATGTACCCCCCTGTTCCCCTGAAGAGCGAAAACGCGACAGGAAGCTAGGACAGCGGGAGGAGAGGGAAAATCGCCAAATCTGGGCGGATATCAGCCGGCAAGGCAAGAATCGGGTGGGCGAGTTTCGTCATGAGCGGGACAATGGGGCACAATCAGAAGGAACCATCTCATGACGACCATCACATTCACCGCCATGCCGAGCGATCAGGCGGCCTCCTACCGCCGCGGGGAAGCGGACGCCTATGGCCTTGCCCCCGAGAGACGCATGACCTCCGGCACCGGCTATCCCTGCCGCCACTGCCTTTCGGACATCGGCGACGGCAAACCGTACCTGACGCTTGCCTATCGTCCCTTCCCGGCTCTTCAGCCCTATGCCGAGACAGGTCCGATCTTCATGCATGCCGGGGAATGCCCGCGCTATGCCGGTGAGAGCGTGCCGCCGATCCTCCAGAGCAGTCCGGATTACATCCTGCGCGGCTACGGCCATGACGACCGCATCGTCTACGGCACCGGGGCCGTCACGCTGCGCGAAAACGTCGAGGCGCGAGCCGCCGAACTCCTGGCGCGACCCGATATCGCCTATGTGCATGTCCGCTCCGCCCGCAACAATTGCTACCAGTGCCGGATCGACCGGATCTGATATGAGACGAAAATGGCCGGCTGCTGGGAAAGCCGGTCCTTTTCGGCCACGGCCACGCAGAAGAAGCGGACCTGACATCGCGCTTGCCGTGGCAGTAACCTCTCAGGCGACGTTCAGCGCCAGTTCGGGTGCCTGAAGGTCATATCCCAGCGCCTCCGCGACGGGTCCGTTCGTGACCCGGCCACGGTGGACGTTGAGGCCATTGCGCAGATGCCGATCCTCGGCAATCGCTCGCAGCCCCCTGTCCGCCAGCGCCAGCCCATGCACCAGCGTAGCATTGTTGAGCGCATGGGTGGATGTTACCGGCACCGCGCCCGGCATATTGGCGACGCAGTAATGCACGATGCCATCGACCTCATAGGTCGGATCGGAATGAGTGGTCGCGTAGGAGGTCTCGAAACAACCGCCCTGATCGATCGCTACATCGACGATGACCGCTCCCTTCTTCATGCCGGAAAGCATCTCGCGGGTAACGAGTTTCGGCGCGGCCGCGCCGGGGATCAGCACCGCGCCGATCACAAGGTCCGCCGAGAACACTTCCTGTTCCAGTGCATCGATGGTCGAATAGACAGTATGAATCCGGCCGGCGAAAAGTTCGTCGAGCAGCCGCAGGCGCGGCAACGAGCGATCGATGATGCTCACGTCGGCACCGAGCCCCGCCGCCATGCGCGCGGCATGCAGGCCGACGACGCCGCCGCCGATCACGGTCACCTTGGCCGGCAGGACGCCCGGAACACCGCCGAGCAGAATGCCACGGCCTCCATTCGCCTTCTGCAAGGCCGTCGCCCCCGCCTGAATTGCAAGGCGCCCCGCGACTTCAGACATGGGAGCAAGCAACGGCAGCCCGCCACGGTCGTCGGTAACCGTCTCGTAGGCAACGGCCGTCACGCCGCTGGCCAGAAGGCCCTTCGTCTGTTCCGGATCGGGCGCGAGATGCAGATAGGTGTAGAGGATCTGGCCATCGCGCAACTGCATCCATTCGGAGGGCTGTGGTTCCTTGACTTTGACGATCATATCCGACTTTTCGAACACGTCCCTGGCGCTTGCGGCGATCCTCGCACCTGCAGCCATATAGGCCCCGTCGTCCGCGCCGATCCCGGCCCCCGCCCCCGTTTCGACAAGCACGTCGTGGCCATGGGCCACATACTCACGGACAGCGCCGGGCGTCAGCCCGGCGCGATATTCATGGTTCTTGATTTCCTTGGGGCAGCCTACGCGCATGGGTTCCTCTCTTCTCGCCAGCCTTGAGCCGGTCTCTCGTTAAAAGCGAGAAATTGAACCACCGAATGCGTGGAATGTCCTTGCAAAATGGAATTGCCAAAACCGCCTCATTCGCAGAAAATTGCGTTCGCTTCAGCAAACTTCGAAAGATCCGCGAATGAGTGAACTCGACAGCATCGATCTTGCCATTCTGAAGGAGCTTCAGCAGAACGGCCGCATGACCAATGCCGAACTCGCGGAGAAGGTGGGCCTCAGCCCCTCGGCCTGCTCGAGACGGCACGACATTCTCGAAAAGACCGGCGTCATCAGCGGCTATCATGCCCGGCTATCGCACAAAGCGATCGAGTACAAGATGATGGTGATCGTCCATATCTCGCTCTCCGGACAGTTCGCCAAGACGCTCAGCGAATTCGAGGCGGCAGTGAAGCGCTGTCCGAACGTTCTGGTCTGCTACCTGATGTCGGGCGAATACGACTATATCCTCAGGGTCGCGGCCAAGGATCTCGAAGACTACGAAAGGATCCACCGCGACTGGCTCTCCGCCCTGCCGCATGTGGTGAAGATCAATTCGAGCTTTGCTCTTCGGGAAGTGATGGAACGCCCGAATGTCGGTCTCTGAAGGAGCAAAAGTCGGGAATCATTGCATTTTAACGATTACATTTAAATGGCATCTACGTCTGGTTGTCATAGTGCCCCGAAATCGAACACCATGGGGGTAAGCGATGGAACACAGACTCCAGATTGAGGGTCGCAAAGCGACCCGTAGCCGCGTCCGCATGAAGGGCAGGATCCGGCACCTCAACCAGGAAATCGACGGGCGCATCTACAACATCTCTCGTACCGGCATAGGCGTCGAGCTGCTTGGACGGTTGCATGTTGCAAAGGGTAGCAACGTTGTCATTCAGACCGATGACATTGGCCTGATCGAAGGCACCGTGCGCTGGGCCTATGGCGGCTATCTCGGCATTCAGATCAGCCAGAATTCGAACTCTCTGGCGCAGATGTCTGCCTATTTCCGCAATTTTCACCAGGAAGTGCGGCCCGTTCTCGTCCGCTGAGAAAAGCTATAGCGATAGAATATCCGAACCCCGTTCCAGTTATCGGAAAGGGGTCCGGCTCGCTGCTTTTGGGCCGCCGTACTTTCTATCGTATGGCGGGCGTCACCGCCTTGAGTTCGATATCGAACGGCTGGATCGCTCCGTTGCCAAGCAAATAGCGGAAATCATTCAGGTAATTTCGCGAACGCGACACCTGAATATCGACCACGCCATTTTCTCCGGGCGCGGTCTGTTCGAGGCCGTCCAGGGAGAACTGCGCATTGTTGGTATTTCCGACACCCTCGATCGTCGCAGTGGCAGCTTCCGCCGGGACGACAAACTCAACCTGCTTGTCTCCGGCAACGACAGCTTGAGTGCCCAGTTCCTGACCGTTCGCATCCTGCAACACGACGCGGCATTCAATGCACTGCCCAGAAATCGCCCCTATATCGAGAAGAACCCTTGTCGGAGCGGTGTTTGACTCCGATTGGGCGAACGCACTTGAAAACAGGAAGAAACCGTTGTTTACGCCCTCCCTGGCGGGCAACACCGGCGTCGCCTTGGTCACATCCTGGGGTGGAGACGCAGCACTCAACGTCGATAGAAGAAAAGCGGGCGCACCGATCCCCAGCAGAAAAGCTTTGCCTTTATCCTCTTCCTTTACGAAATGGGCGACAAGTCCGCCAATTATCGCCAGCAGCAGCAAAATGCCAATGGAGGCGATGACCGGGACGACACCCGAATAAGCTTCCTCTGCATCCAGCCTTGCCAACCACGACGCAAACTCGCCCGACTGGGCCCTCACCGTCATTCGCGCCAGCTCCGGCGACACCCCCCCGATAGCACCTGCTACAAAGATTGAACTCCACCACTGCATCCAGCCACCCCCGCAACATCGGATTTGTTCAATGTCAATAAAGTATTTTTATAGTTGTATATAAATAAAAAAACAACCCTTAATGAATCCTATTCTCACGCCTTGGTGATGATGATCTATGGCCATCACATCCCTGTCATTTTCGGGATGCACTTCTCGAAAAACAGACATACTCTCCCGGCCCGAGAGGAAATTCATGAAGGAGCCCGCCAATGCCGTCTTTGATCGACCTCCATCCGATCTCCCGCCGCTCTTTCATTGGTGGCTTCGCAGCGACGACCGCGTTGATCGCGCTGCATCCCTTTGCGGCCCGGGCCAACGGCAACCAGGCTCATCTCCGCCTGATGGAAACCACCGACATCCACGTCAACGTCATGCCGTATGACTATTATGCGGACAAGCCGAACGACACGATGGGTCTGGCGCGCACGGCGACCCTGATCGATTCGATTCGGGCGGAAGCAGGCAACTCGATCCTGGTCGACAACGGCGATCTTCTTCAGGGCAATCCGATGGGCGATTACATGGCCTACAGGAAGGGCATGAAGGCGGGCGACCTGCACCCGGTCATCAAGGCGATGAACGTGCTGGGCTATGATTGCGGCACCGTCGGCAACCACGAGTTCAACTACGGCCTAGACTTCATGTTCAACACGCTGGCGGGCGCGAACTTCCCGATCGTGTGCGCCAACTTCACCAAGGGCCAGCTCGCCAGCGATCCGAAGCAGGACGAGTTGCATTTCAAGCCCTACGTGATCCTCGAAAAGTCGATCAAGGACGGGGCCGGCGCGGTGAGCCCGATCAAGGTCGGCTTCATCGGCTTCGTACCGCCGCAGATCATGGTGTGGGACGCCAAGAACCTCGAAGGCAAGGGCCAGACGCGCGACATCGTCGAGGCCGCACGGGCATGGGTTCCCGTGATGAAGGAGGAAGGGGCCGACATCGTGATCGCGCTTTCCCATTCCGGCATAGACGGTCACGGCCAGTCCGACCGGATGGAAAACGCCTCGCTCTACCTCGCCGGCGTCGAAGGCATTGATGCCGTCTTTACCGGGCACCAGCATCTGGTCTTTCCGGGACCGAAGGATTTCGTCGATGTGCCCGGCGCGGACCCGGTGAAGGGATCACTGCTCGGCAAACCTGCCGTAATGGCCGGTTTCTGGGGCTCGCACATGGGTCTGATCGACCTGCTTCTCGAAAAGGACGGCAACGGCTGGAAGATCCTAGACTTCACCTCTGAAGCCCGGCCGATCTATCACCGTGACGAGAGCCGCAAGATTGTCGCCAATGTGGCCGACAAGGCGGAAGTCGTGGCAAGCGTCGTCTCCGAGCATCAGGCAACGCTCGAATATGTCCGCACTCCTGTCGGCAAGACATCGGCGCCGCTTTACTCCTATTTCGCACTCGTGGCCGACGATCCGTCCGTGCAGATCGTCTCCAATGCCCAGACCTGGTATGTCCGGGACTTGCTGAAGGAAGGCGAGTTCAAGGACTTGCCTCTCCTTTCGGCTGCCGCTCCTTTCAAGGCCGGCGGACGCGGCGGCGCGGACTATTACACCGACGTTGCCGCCGGCGATATCGCCATCAAGAACGTTGCCGACCTCTATCTCTATCCGAATACCGTTCAGGCGGTGAAGATCACCGGCGAACAAGTGAAAAACTGGCTGGAGATGTCGGCCGGGATCTTCAACCAGCTCAAGCCCGGCGAGAAGGATCAGCCGCTCATCAATCCTGACTTCCCGTCCTACAATTACGACGTCATCGACGGCGTCACCTACCAGATCGATCTTTCGAAACCCGCACGGTTCGACAAGGACGGCAAGCCGGTCCATCCGGAAGCAAGCCGCATCGTCAACCTGATGTTCGACGGCAAGCCCATCGACCCAGGTCAGGAATTCGTGGTTGCAACCAACAATTACCGCGCGGGCGGTGGCGGCAAGTTCCCGGAAATCGCGGCCGACAAGGTGATCCTTGTCGCACCCGACACCAACCGCGACGTCATCGTCCGCTACATCGTCGATCAGGGCACCATCAATCCCTCCGCCGACGGCAACTGGACCTTCGCACCGATGGAAGGGACGACGGCGATCTTCGAGACCGGTCCGAAGGCGCGCGATTACGCAGCGACGGTGAAAGGCGCGAAGATCGAGGATGCCGGCAACGGCGCCGAAGGCTTCGCAAAGTTCCGACTCATTCTCTAAATCGTGTCGCGATCTTTCAGATTCACTCCTTGCGCTTCAAGTCTTTGACTGGCCGCATGTCGCTGCTGTAAAACCGCTGCATACTTTTGCGCGACATGTTCCAGTCGCTGGCACAATCTGAAAGCCGATCAGACCGCTTCGCGCAATACAGCCGGAGCGGTTCTTTTCGTTCTCACTGCCGCCGGATCGTCGTCACTGGTGATATGCGCGATAGCATCCGTCATGTTGTCGGGGCAGTTCGACAACCGCTCTGCCATACGGTCGACCAGCCAGCGTCCGGCCGGCCCCGGTGGTGTTGCGACACGCCAGAGAGCCGCCAGCGGATATTCGAACTGTTCGTAGGGCTCGACATCCAGGCGGACAAGACGTCCCTCCTTGATATCGTTTCGCACCATGGCGAGAGGCACCCCGCCCCAACCCAGACCGGCGAGCACCAGCCTGTGCTTGGTGGTCATGTCACTGACGTGCCACCTGCGCCGGGAAATGATGTTGAAGCCCCGATCGTCGAGCGGCCGGGCGCTGTCGGTCACGACGATCTGCACGTCGTCAACGACATCCGCAAAGCTCAGCCGCCGCCCCAGCGCCGCCAGACGATGCTGCGGAGCGGCGACGGGAACGATGAAGGAATGGCCGATCTTCCGCTCGACGACACCGTCGCTGGCCTCCTTGGCCGCACCGCCGATGGCAATGTCCGCGTTCCCCTCGTCAACCATTCTCGCGACGAAGAACGGGGAACCGACCGTCAGGTGCAGCGGCACCGTGGGGAACGTCTGCTGGAAAAGCGTCAACACCTCCATAACCGTGAAGTCGGGCACCATGACGCTGACAGCCACCGATAGTTTCGGCTCCAGTCCTTCTGTCAGAGCCTTGGTACGTGCCCTCAGGCCATCGAGATCGGCGATGATGCGCTTGGCATCTTCCAGCACTGCCCGCCCCGCCTCGGTCAACGTCGGCTGCCGCGCGCCGCTCCGTTCGAACAGCGAGAGCTGCAGTTGAGCCTCCAGATTGCCGATCGTGTAGCTGATGACGGACTGTGCGCGGTTCAGGCGCCTTGCCGCAGCAGAGAAACTGCCGGTTTCTGCAATGGCAACAAAGACCTGCAACTGATCGAGGGTGGGATTGGGCAGCATGCTTCCATCCAATTTATCGATTGAACGGATCGATATTATCACAGTTTTTTCGATTGGTCGCAGAACTTATCTATCTCTTACCGCCAAGGTCTCCTCCCTGGACCTGCGGACACCAATTCCAGATCAAGAGGTAAGACCATGTCCTCCATTCTTCTCGTTCGCGGCAGCACCCGCGGTGACGATTCCCTCTCCACCAAGATCGCCCTGCAGCTCGTCGAAGAACTGCAGAAGAAGGCTCCCGGCTCCACCCTTGTGGACCGCGACCTGTCCGCCGCTCCCCTTCCGCATATCGGCAGCGACTTCTCTTCGGCAATCCGTCTTGCCCCGGCAGATCGCACGCCCGCCCAGGCAGAAGTCATCGCCGTCTCCGACGCAGCGGTCGACGAACTGCTGGCTGCCGACACGATCGTTCTCTCCAGCGGCTTCATCAACTTCGGCATCTCCTCGATCCTGAAGTCCTGGGTCGATCACGTCGCCCGCGCCGGCCGTACCTTCAACTACACGGAGAACGGTCCGGTCGGTCTTTTGAAGGGCAAGAAGGCTTACCTCGTAATTGCCTCCGGCGGCATCTACTCCGGCGACGCAGCCGCTCTGGACTTCGCTGAGCCCTATCTCCGCCGCGTCCTGAACTTCATTGGCATCACCGACATCGAGGCGATCCGCATCGAAGGCGTTGCATACGGTCCGGAAGCTGCCGAGAAGGCAATCGGCGCCGCCCAGGCTCGCGCCCAGGAACTGGCAAAGGCTGCTTAAGTCTCTGCGATCGGCCGGCCTACGATCCGGTTCCGGCCGTCGCTCTTGGCCTGATAAAGCCGTTCGTCTGCCGATGACAGCAGGCCGTTGAAACTGCCGCCGTCCTCCGGGGCTGCGGCAATACCGAGACTGATGGTCACCGCCTCGCCTGTCGGATTGATGACCCGGTTGCGAATGGCCGTGCACAGACGATCCCCGAGCGTCATGGCATCCGCATAGCTCGTGCGCGGACACATCACCACGAATTCCTCGCCGCCAAAGCGGAAGAGATGGTCCTGAGACCTTACAGTGGACTGAAGACAGCCAGCGATCTCCTTCAACAATTCATCCCCACGCAGATGGCCGAAACGATCGTTGATCGACTTGAAATGGTCGACGTCGATAATCATCAGGCTCGCCGGCGCACCCGCCTTCAGCGACTCGCGCAGAAGACGCGGAGCCTCGATCTCCATGCGGCTACGATCGAACACCCCAGTCAGCACGTCGCGTCCCGTACGGGACAACAAGTCTTCGTAGCGTTCGCGGAAGGTCAGGTCACTGAAGACATCACGGATCGGACGCCTCGAATGCATGGCTCCACCGCCGCGCAGAAGCCAGTGATAGAGCGCAAACATTGCCGAATACAGGATGACCGACACCATCTTCGCGCGCCAGCCGCCCCAGAAAACGTCCAGAGGCGTGTCGAAGAGATAGTTGAGAAGCGCGAAGAAACCGATCTGGTCGAAGGTCAGAACCAGTGCGCCGGAAAGCCAGAACCTCACGACCGGAAGCCGCGGCATCAAACGCCCCAGCCGCTCGTATAGCAGGATAATGCCGAGCGAATCGAGATAGAGCAGCGCCGTGCCCCAAACCATCAGGACCCCCATTTCCCGCAGGAAAGTCATGTCCGCGGCCTGCGCTGCCGTCGGCTCGACCGTCTGGTGCAACAGTAAGAGCTGCGCCATGGCGACCGTCACCAGATTACCCAGGAAGAGCCCGTAGATCGGCTGACGGACCGTGGATGCATCTTCCTTGATGTAGAGCATCAGGATCAGCATCAGCTTGCCGGCGAAGAAGACCGAAGACCCCGGCGAAACGACGCCGAAGGGCAGCTCGACATAGAAGACCGCGGCAAGATAGGTCTCGACGAAGTGCATGACGCCGAGTGCTGTCAGGAACACTCCAAGGCCGATCCTGTGCCGGAAATGCAGGAGCGTCGTCATCAGGACGAAATAGAGCACCGCTTCGCTGACGAACAAGGCCAGGTTCCACGTCTGCATGCTCAATGTCCCTCGGTTCCGGCGGCAGAGCACCGTCGTGCATTTGCCTTATCAGGCTTCGCCGTCATCCGAAAGGAGATGCCGACCTTATCCGGTAGACGGGCCGTCATCTCTTCGCGTTGCAGTATCCGGCCTTTAACGCGTCAAGGCGTGTTGGGTTGGGGGTGGTTTTGCCTCACCGTGCATTTCAGCAGAGAGACTGGCGACCACCTCAACCGGCACGGTAAGCGCGATCTTGTCCAACGGCTGCGGCCTGCCGAGCAGATAGCCCTGCAATTCATCGCATCCGGATCTTGCCAGGAATTGCGCCTGTTCCAGTGTCTCGACACCCTCGGCCACCACCGTCATGCCAAGGCGTCCACCGAGATCGATGATCGAGTGTACGATCGCTTCGGCACTGGCCTCCTCCCCGAGATTGGAGACGAAACCGCGGTCGATCTTGATCGTATCGAAGGGGTAGCGGCTGAGGTAGGAGAGCGAGGAGTAACCGGTGCCGAAATCATCCAGCGCGATCTCGTAGCCGCTCGTCTTGAGTTCGTTCAGAATTTTCAGCGCACGCTTGTCGTCGTCGATCAGCACGCTCTCGGTGATCTCGAGTTCCAGCCGCTTCGTGTCGATGCCTGTCCTTCGAACGATCTCGTCGAGGCGACGGCGGAAATCGGTGTGGCGAAACTGGATCGGGCTGACATTGATGGAAAGCCTGCGGACATTCTCCTCAAGAGAAAGCATGCGGCAAGCCTCGCGGATCGCCCACTCTCCCAGAGCAATGATCTTGCCGGAGGCTTCAGCAACCGGAATAAAATCCACAGGACTGACGACGCCTCGCTCGGGATGGTGCCAGCGCAGCAGCGCCTCGTAGGATGTGACCTCGGCGGACACCACATCGACACGCGGCTGCAGGAATAGCTCGAATTCACCCCTGGCTATGCCTGCGTCGAGATCCGCTTCCAGGGCACGGCGCTTCTCGATCAACGCATTCATGCCCGACTTGAAGATCTGGAAGGTGTTCCGGCCGGAATTCTTGGCGTGGTAAAGCGCGACGTCCGCACGTCCCACCAGTTCCTCAACCGTCTCCGCATGATCGGGACACATGGCCGCGCCAATGCTGACGCCGCATTTGATCAGATCGCCGGTCCCTATCTCGAAGGGCTTGCGAAACGATTGCGTCAGCCGACCGCAGAAATCCTCCACCTGCGACTGGAAGTTGATGCGCGACAGGATAATGGCGAACTCGTCGCCGCCAAGCCGGGCGGCGACATCATGACGCCCCAATATGCGCTGCAGACGATCAGCCGTCTCGCGAATGACCGTATCGCCGGCCGGGTGACCGTGAATGTCATTGATATCCTTGAAGTGATCGAGGTCGATCATCAATACGGCGCATCCGCCCAACCGTCGGATGTCAGCAACGCTTTCGGCAAGCTTCTGATGGAACAGCGCCCGATTCGGCAGGGACGTCAGCGGGTCATGCTGGGCAAGATAGCGGATCTGGTTCTCGACCCGCTTGCGCTCGCGAAGATCGACAAGGCAACCGATGCGCATGGACCTGCCGCGATAGATGATCTCGCGCCCCTTCGCCTCGACCGGGACAACCTCTCCGTCGTCACGCAAGAGGTCGATCTCCTTGTCGAAGCCGCCTGCGACGCTTGTCATATCATCTATTTCGGATTGATCTGCTACGGCAAGGAAATTTCGGATCGGCCGGCCGATCAGTTCCGAAAGAGGAATGCCGATCAACTCGGCCAACTGGTCGTTGCCGTCGATGATGACCCCGTCGTGGTAAATGACGATGGCCTCGAAAGTGGCGTTGGCGAGCGCTGTGACACGCTCGGCCTCCTCATCATCACGCTTCAGCGAGCGTTCCTCCTCGCGCGCCTTCTCCTCGGTCTGGATATTGTCCATCAACCGGTTGAACAGCGCGGTCAGCTTCTCGGCATCGTCGCCGGCCTCCACCGGTAGCCTGCGGCTCAGATCCGCCGTGCCGGACAGAAGATCCGACAAGGCCCGCTCCACATGACCGACGCCGAGCCGGCTGCCGTGTTCGGCTACGTTCAGTCCGATTTCCTCGACCTCGCCGGACACGCGGATACCAAGGGTCCTGTCGAGAATCTTGAAGAAGACCCAGCCAAGGCCGAACGTCCAGTAGAAATTCAGTGCGGAACCAAACGCCTGCACATAGAATTGCTCCAGGCGTCCGCCAGCCGGCAACCGATCAACGGGAGCCAGCAGCGCCAGAGCAAGTGTGCCGGCGACACCTGCAAAGCCGTGCACACCGATCGCGCCCACAGCGTCATCGATCTTCAGCTTGCGCTCCATGAAGTCATTGGCGAATATCGCCACCGACGCACCGAGAACTCCGACGATCAGCGCTCCGCCGGGCTGTAGAACCTGGCAGCCGGCGGTTACGGCAACCAGCCCGCCCAGCATGCCGCAGAGCGACTTTTCCGGCAAAACCACCCGATCCTGCAGGTAGCCGAGTACATAACCGACGCAGCAGGCTATGCCGCCGGCGAGCACCGTATTGAGGATGATCGGCGCGACATCCGCATTGGCTGAGAGCGTCGATCCCCCGTTGAAGCCGATCCAGCCGAAAAACAGGATAAGAGCCCCCGTCGTCGATAGAACCGGACTATGGCCGGCAATCCTGACCGGCCTTCCGTGGCTGTCATAGCGCCCCTGTCGCGGGCCGATGACGACACAAGCGGCGAGCGATATCCAGCCACCCGTCGCATGAACCACAGTCGAACCGGCGAAATCGACGAAACCGAGATTGGCGAGGAAGGCTCCGGAATTCGGCCCCAACGCCGCCCCCCAGGCCCAGTGCACAAAGAGCGGATAGATCAGCGCCGAGAGGAAAATGGAGCCGAAGACATAGGCTGCGAGCTTCATCCGCTCGGCAACGGCACCGGAGACGATGGTCGCGGCCGTGCCGCAGAACATCACCTGAAAGACAAAGAAGGCAGCTTCCCAGCTGTCGAGTTTCTGTAGAAAAAAGAGATCACTATCGATACCGATCGGCAACCAGTCGGAGGCACCGAAGGCGAACATGAAGCCGATGGCGGCAAAGGCGACAGCGCCGAAGACGAAATCCAGAAGGTTCTTCTGCGCAACGTTGATCGAATTCTTGGAGCGCACCATGCCTGCTTCAAGGAGAAGGAAGCCGACCTGCATCATCATGACCATGCCGGCAGCGACCATCAGCCATGCGAGGTCGGCTGCCGGAGAGGCCACTTCGCCTGCTGCCGATGAAGCAATGCCGTTAGCCGGTGCAGCAAGACTAGCGATCGCCAGCGCCACAAGCCGGAAATACCGGCAAAAATTAAGCAAAAATCGCAAGGTGCGAACCGATTCAACGTGATATTGATCGGTCAATACAAGCGGCAATCATTTAAGATTGCGTGTTCGTGACAGGCGGTTTTTTGCGATGCGGAAAAACCGCGATGCGCTACGCGGTCGCAGATCGGCGTCCGTCAGACGTTGCGTGACTTCTCGCCATCGGAAAACAGCGACGCTCCGTTCTGATCGATGATCTGGCGCGCCTTGCGGAAGGTGCATTCGAGCGCGTCATCAAGCGACGTGAAGATGTCGGCGCGAATGAAGGTGCGCTCTAGCGCCTCGCCGTTTACCTGCTTTTCGATCTTTCCGGCCAGTCGATACTGACTGCCCTCGCGGATCGGCGCGGCGTGGATCAGGCAATCCTGATAGGCCTGAGGCTCGGCAGCCGGCGCGGAGGGTGCGGCTCCCTTGGAGCCACCGGTGAAAACGGAAAGGATGTTCGCAAGAAAGGAAGCCATGGCGATTGGCTACCACATAGAGTGGCGAAGCAAAAGTCCCGAGGCAGCTTAAAGGCTGGAAATCGCAGAAGAGCCGTTCGTCCTGCAGTCAGAAGACGATGTGCCTCTCCCGCATAGGAACAGTCACGATCTTGTCTTTCCGACGTGACAGGCTACGCTCTCCAACCAACCGCGGAGCAGAGCCGGGCCGTCCATGTCGAGCCCTTTCGCACCGAGAGCCCGCCATCGCGCCGGGCCTTGTCCATATTTCGATCCGGCGACCATAGGGGCCGATCCGGATGAATATCTGGCTTTGTCCGAAGCCAGATATACTGATATCAAGCCCCACGCATTCAAGCAGATCGTCCGGGCCGATCCAGCCCGCAAGACGCAAAGCCCCATCTCGATTGTCTACATCCACGGTTTTTCCGCAACAGCGAGCGAGTTAAGTCCCCTGCCCGACCTCGTCGCGGCCTCGCTCGGCGCCAACCTCTTCTTTACCCGGCTAACCGGACATGGACGGTCGGGAGACGCGATGGCGGAAGCGAGCGTCAAAGCATGGATCGAGGACTTTGCCGAAGCGTTGGCAATCGGCGAGCGGCTCGGTGAGAAGGTCGTGGTGATGGCCTGCTCGACAGGCGCTTCACTGGCCACCTACGCGATGTCGCTGCCACGGTTTTCCGGTCGTGTCGCTGCCGCTGTCTTCCTGTCGCCGAACTTCGGGATCGCCAATCGCGGCGCATTCCTTCTGACGTTTCCCTTCGCCCGCGGTATGGCGCATCTGATCCTTGGCACGCACATGAGTTTCAAACCGGCAAACGCCGCCCATGCAACGCTTTGGACGACGACATATCCCGTGGAAGCCCTGCTGCCGATGGCACAACTCGTGAAACTCGCAGCCCGCTGCCCGGTGGAAACCATCGCAACACCTGCATTTTTCATCCAGTCGCCATCGGACAGGATCGTTCGCTTCGCAAGGACCGCCGCCGTCGCAAACCGCTGGGGTGGTCCCCACCGGCTGCTCGACCCCGGCCCCGTCGGCGACCCTGAGCGACATGTCATCGCGGGCGACGCCCTGTCGCCCGACACGACGGCAGCGCTTGCCCGGGTGATCGTGGATTGGCTCGAAGAACTGCCCGAACTCAGATGATAAGGTTAGCGAGGATTTCGTTTTCGGTGATATCCTCGTAGCCGAGACCTGCCGTTTCGAACCGGCTCGCCAACTCGGCGAAGTTCTCCCGCCGGCTGGTCTCTATCCCGATCAGAATCGAGCCGAAATTGCGGGCGGATTTCTTCAGGTATTCGAAGCGGGCGATGTCGTCGTCCGGCCCCAGCAGATTGAGGAAATCGCGAAGCGCACCCGGGCGCTGCGGCAGGCGCAGGATGAAATATTTCTTCAACCCCGCATAGCGCATGGCGCGTTCCTTAACGTCGGGAAGGCGCTCGAAATCGAAATTGCCGCCTGAGACGACGGCAACGACCGTCTTGCCCTCGATCCGTTCGCGCGGAAGAAGATCCAGTGCGGAGATCGACAGGGCGCCCGCGGGTTCCAGCACCACGCCCTCCACGTTGAGCATGTCGTTCATCGTCACGCAGATCGCGTTCTCCGGGACGATCATAACCTGCTCGGGCGAGTAATCCTTCAAGGCTTCGAAATTCAGGTCGCCGATCCGGGCAACGGCCGCGCCATCGACGAAATTGTCGACCTTCGGCAGCGTGACGATCTCGCCGGCCTCAAGGCTCTTTCTGAGGCTTGGCGCTCCGGCCGGCTCGCAAAAGAGGAAGGCATCCCGGCCAAGGCGATCGGCCAGATAGCCGGTGACGCCGGCCGACAGCCCACCGCCGCCAACCGGCACGATAACCAGATCAGGCTTCACATCCTCGGGCAATTGTTCGGCGATCTCGGCTGCAACCGTCGCCTGCCCCTCGATGATATCGTCATGGTCGAAAGGCGGCACCATATAGCCGCCGATCGCCTCGACATGTTCACGCGCTGCCGCATAGCACTGGTCGAAGATATCACCGAACAGGCGGATGGTGATGAATTCGCCACCGAACACACGAGTCTTGTCGATCTTCTGCTGCGGCGTGGTGACCGGCATGAAAACAATGCCCGGCACACCGAAGTGCCTGCAGACAAAGGCGAACCCCTGGGCGTGGTTACCTGCGGAGGCGCAGACGAAGGTCTTGCCCTCGGCACCGTCCGCCACGATCTTGCGCAGGAAGTTGAACGCGCCGCGGATCTTGTACGAGCGAACCGGCGTCAGATCCTCGCGTTTCAGATAAACATCTGCGCCGTAACGGGCGCTCAGATGTTCGTTGAACTGCAACGGCGTAGCCGGGAACAGGCCCCGCATGGCCTCCAGCGCTGCCTCGACGTCCTTGTGCGTCACTTTTTCCATCCGTTGAATTTTCGGGTCGGTCTCGCTATGGCATAGACAGGCGGCGGAGACAAAGCCTGTTTGCGCACGACCTCGAAAACCGGGTTCCCATCCTTGAACGCCAACTCCCTCCGAGCCGTTATCTATATCGCCTCCCTTTGCGGTCTCTATCTCTCGATCGCAATGCTGGTTCCGGCGATGGTCGATCTCTACTACGGCCACCCGGATTGGCGCGTCTTCACGACCTGCGCCTTCATGGTCGGGGGATTGTCGCTTCTTGCCGGGATGGCGACACGCGGAACGCCGCCGCCCTTCACCAAGAGACTGGGCTTCCTGCTGGTGAACGTGCTCTGGGCCGTATTCTCGCTGGCCGGCGCGATACCGTTCATGTTTTCCGAAGCTGATCTCAATTTTGCCCAGGCGCTGTTCGAATCCATCTCGGGTGTCACCACCACGGGTTCGACGGTGATCGTCGGCCTTGATACGATGCCGCCGGGATTGCTGATGTGGCGCTCGCTGCTCGCCTGGCTCGGCGGCATCGGCATCGTGGCTCTCGGATTGTTCGTGCTCCCATTCCTGCGCGTCGGCGGCATGTCCTTCTTCAAGATGGAATCGTCCGACACCAGCGACAAGCCGTTCGCGCGTCTCGCCACATTCACCCGCGCCTTCATCGCCATCTATGTCGGCATCACGATCGCCTGCGCGATTAGCTATGCGCTTGCCGGGATGAGCCGCTTCGACGCGATCAACCATGCTCTCGCGACCGTCGCCACGGCAGGCTTTTCGACGCACGACTCATCGTTCGACTATTTCGACGGCAATGCGGTTTTGTGGGTTTCCACCTTCTTCATGACGATATCGAGCCTACCGTTCTCCATCCTGATCGTGCTGGCGGTTCGTGGCCGGCTGGACGCGCTTCGCGATCCTCAGATCGGTGTTTTTCTCGGCTATCTCTGCGCCTTCTCAATATCGGCTGCGGTCTATAACCACCTGCGCAACGGTGAGCCTTTCCATGATGCGCTGACGCATGCCTTCTTCAACTTCTCCTCTATCCTGTCCACGTCCGGCTTCTCCAGTCAGGACTATCTCGGATGGGGACCGTTCACCGTCATGGCCGCGTTTTTCGCCACCTTCATCGGTGGCTGCTCGGGATCAACGGCCGGTGGCATCAAGGCCTACCGCTTCATCATCCTGTTCAACATCCTTGGCACAGGCCTGAAGAAGCTGATCTATCCGAATGCCGTTTATTCGGTGCGTTACGGCAATCAGACCGTCGATGCAGAGACACAGCGGACTGTCTTCCTGTTTTTCAGCGCCTACATTTTCCTCTGGGTAATTGGCAGCATGGTGATGGCGCTCCTCGGCTACGACATGCTGACATCGACCTCCTCCGTCATCACGGCACTGTCCAATGTCGGCCCCGGCGTCAGCCCGCTGATCGGCCCAGTCGGCAACTTCTCGAGCTTCGCCGATCCCGAACTCTACCTGATGTCCATCCTGATGCTGCTCGGGCGTCTCGAAATTCTCACCGTGCTCGTGCTGCTGATGCCCACCTTCTGGCGCAACTGACGAAAGTGTCAGCCTTGCCGGCTTGACGTCGCGCCGCTTTCTCCCAGACTTAGCGCGGGTGACTCGCAGGTGGGAAAATCGTGCACATGAGGAAAATAACAGGCAACGGGCTGAGACTTGCTGCGATCGCGGCGTCGGTTAACCTGTTCGCTTCGGGAGCGTCCGCCGGAATGCTCGCGACAGCTGCGGCAGAAGCCGAAAGGAAGGCGGACAAGAGCGATTTCATCGGCGCATTCGAAGCGATGCGCGACGCCTTCGCCGATTTCGGCGGCCTCCTGCCCCTCACCGTCGGCAAGGCGGTCTTCGTGACCGAAAGGCCGAAAGGCTACGGCGCCTACAAACCCAGGAAGGAACCGGTCTTCGAACCCGGTGAACCGCTGATCACCTATGTGGAACTCATCGGCCTCAACTGGCAAAGACAGGACGACGGTCTGCAGCATTCCAACTTCACCGTCGATTTCGAACTGATCGACAGCAAGGGAGAGGTTCTGGCCAGCCAGAAGAATTTCGGCACTTTCGCGTTTGCCGGCTATGCGAGGAACCAGGAGATGTACACCCACCTCACCCTCGACATCGATGGCGCAGCACCGGGCGCCTATCGCCTGCGCTATACCGTCAACGACACCCTCGCCCAGAAATCCACCAGTGTCGAGCAACCCTTTACCGTCGTTGCCCGCCCCTGAGTGAGCCTTTCTCTGCGCAATTGCCGCAAAATCATATGATCGGCACTCAAACAAGGGCGTCCCGGCCGAACACATTCAGGGACAGCGGTACTTGACCGAATCCGCCAAGTGCTGGAGATAGAAACCCGCGCGGACGTGGCGAAACTGGTAGACGCAAGAGACTTAAAATCTCTCAGCCCTTGGCTATACGGGTTCGACCCCCGTCGTCCGCACCAATACAATTATTTTCCTTGTGAAATCATATTGTTGTTGATTATCAGACCCTTCTCGTCGCCCTACCGCTACAAAGGGCGCTACAAACATGGTTGCTATGACTTCGCTACGACGTGCCAAGAATGGTGATTGGTTCAGCCGAAAAGGTATCCCCGGTGATGTTCGGGAGGCGTACAAGCTGGCCTATGGAGTGGCCCTTGAGGAACGTTTTCGTCTGCCCTCTTCAGTTTCCCTTGGCGATGCGAAGGCAGAATTGCGGGACTGGGATGCAACGATTTCGAGCCGCATAGAAAAGCTCAGGGCCGACACCTCGGGCAAAAGGATCAAACTCACCCAGCGCCAAAGGAGCGCGTTGGTGGGCGATTGGTACGTCTGGTTTACGTCACAGTTCGAGGAGGAGCCGGGAACGCCGGAAGACTGGGGATCGAGACATGCCCAGCTTCAGGCCATCTATGATCGCTTCGACGTGGGAAGCGTGGGCGTAGGTGAACGCCTCGGCACTGCTGCCCAGCGGCATATTCGAGCCAAGGTGATCGAACTCGGGATGACAGCCACGTTTCTCGCTGAGCGGGGCCTAGCGTTGGATGAGGAGACAGCCGGTCCATTTATCGACTCGGTCGAAGGGGAGCTTCCTGCGGCGATTGGGCTTCTCAAGCGGCGAGCCGGTGGTGACTACTCTACGGATGAACGAAGAGAGCGATTTGCTCAGGACGCCCACAGACCACAGGCCAGCAACGTGAAGCTGGCAGGCATGAACTGCTGGCAGGCGTTTGAAGCTTGGGTGAACGAGCGGCGACCGGCTGCGGCTACAGTTGGGCGTTGGCGGGCTGTCTTCACGGGCCTCAATTCCCATTTCGAAAGTCGGGATGTTGCGACCATTACAGACGAAGACGCGGTGGAGTGGAAGAACACGCTGGTCACCGAGGACCGCTCAGCCGGGGTCGTGAACGACGTTTGGATGACGGCGGCTGTTACCGTCTTCAACTGGCTTCGCCAGAACAAGAAGGTCAAGGAGAACCCCTTTGACGGTGTGCGTGTAGCTGCCCCAAAGAAGGTGAAGAGACGAGAACGAGAGTTTGAGCCGCATGAATGGAAGGCCATTCTGACAGCTACCCTCACCTCCCCCGGCACACGCCTCAAGGCAGAGAAAGCAGCGGCTCGAAGGTGGGTTCCGTGGCTTTGTGCCTATACGGGTTCCCGACCGGGAGAAATGACCCAGCTTCACGGCGCAAGCGTTCGCCAGCAAGCAGGGATTTGGATCATCGAAATCACCCCCGAGGACGGGGCGGTAAAGGGTGCCTCATTCCGCAAGGTGCCAATCCACGAACACCTCATTGAAATGGGCTTCTTGGACTTCGTCAGAGAAACGGGACAAGGACCGCTGTTCTACGATCCCAGCGCCAAGAGGGCCGAAAGCAAAGACCCTACTAAGCCAGTTCGCCCCCCGTTCGTGATCGCACGGCAGAAGCTTGCCGAGTGGGTTAGGAATGACGTTGGGGTGACTGACCCCGACATCAGCCCCAATCACGCTTGGCGGCATACCTTCAAGAGGCAGGCTGCACGGGCGGGAATGGAGAAGCGCTTTAGGTTCGCCTTCTGCGGTCACGAGTCGGATGATGTCGGTGACATCTACGAGACGCCCACGATTGAAGACATGGCAGAGGAATTGAAGAAGTTTCCGCGCTACGAGATTGATTAAACCAGACCGTAAACATCAACACTGCGTCGACCCCCACCATGTCCAACCGCGATGCTCGTTGACCTTCGCGTCGATCCGTCCAGCTTTGGACGCATCTATTTCGACAGCCTGAACCGTCAGCAGACCGAGTTCGCACTCCCCAAGCGGGAAACCCTCATCCTTGTATCAGGCTATTCGGTCGAACTCCGTGCCGGAAGCGTCAGTTCATTCTCAAGTAGGGTACTCAGTCTCTAGTGGTAGATTTGAAATGGCAGCCTTTATGTCAGTGATACGTTCACGTTGAAACTCGATCAGTCGGCTGATGAGTTGAGGCGTCTTGCTTTGTCCCATTCGGTTTTGAACAAACCGGAGCTGGCTGTCATCGGTGCCAAACACGTATCTGTCAGCTTGCCCCACCACAGTGACGTTTACTTCCGCGATCAATTTGTCAACAGAAACACCTTTAAGTTTACGCAATAGGTCTTCACTTTTGACCGCTATAAAAACTCGATTTGGCCCTATTGGCACCACCAGATGGCTGGAGACGTTACCAAGTACATTAGTATAGATCACAGGCCTATCTGAGGTTAGCAGTTGTCGCCTTCCATTGAGCGTCATCACATCCCAATGCATCGCAGAAAGCCCCTCGATCAGCCTCCCATGCGACATGATGCCCCTTAGGCGACTCATCGCACGGCCTGACGCGTTTGCAACAAACTCGACTGTCAGCTCCTCAAACTTACTCGGTTGATCCACAGGCTTCGAAGCCTCGTAGAACCGTTTCAGCGATGGTGCGACCTCCTGAGCCAGTTCCATAAGCATTTCCTTGGTGAGGCGGACATCCTCTGGCATTCGGCACATGAGTGAGGCAAGAAAAACTGACCATGCTTCTCGCTGGCTTGACGTCATAGCCTCACAGCCCAGAAGAGAATTCAGGGCATCTGCCGCTTTGCTATCGACTGGTGACAGAAACTTGCTTTCCATCTCACAGGCTATTTCATCCGGCAAACCCTCAGATGCATACAGCCGGTAAATGTAACCTGTTCCATCAGGGTGCACCCTTCGCGGCTTCACTACATTCCTGTAAGGCTTGCTGAACTCCACAACTCTCCCTTTGGTCTCGGTCGCCCACTGCTTTAGGTAAAATACGGGTAGGAAGTGATGCTTCATAGGTGATTGCATTTCGGAAAGATAATCGCACCTTCCGCATTCACCAATACAAATAACCCCGGTTGGGTCGATCACGACGACCGGCCATCTGTAAGGACGACGTCACCAAGATTTTTCGTTCAAGCGGCTCCTAAGTACCTTCTCCCAAGCGCCTGAAGCGAAACCCTTTTCCATCCATATATTCACCAAGACATTGATTTTAAATGACTTTTACTTGTTGACCTGCGACTCTTACGGGAGTCTAAGAGCATTGTTCTGGCCGGAACGCTTCGCAACAGAAACGATAGGCAAGTGAATGATGTTCAGGTTCTTTAAGAAGACCCGTTGGTTTGAAGCGTATTTCGAGATGCACGATAAGCGCATCCTTGACCGCTTCTTTGATCGTCGCATGGAAGACGGAAA
Source organism: Shinella sp. (assembly GCA_003248775.1). Lineage (GTDB taxonomy): Bacteria > Pseudomonadota > Alphaproteobacteria > Rhizobiales > Rhizobiaceae > Allorhizobium. Next base: position 28,964 of record QFQX01000044.1, read on the forward strand.
TCATGAGTTCTGGCTGGGGCGGTGCTACTTCACCGTCTTCTTCTACGGCCACGTAAGCACCTCTCAGGAGGTCCCGCGATGACCGAGGCAATCCCCCTTCATATCCGCAATGGTGAGCCTCGCATCTTCGACATCGACCTCGCGATTGCCCTTGGAATGCCACGTCCGATAAACCTTCGAACCGGCCTCATGGTCATGGCGCATAAGACATTGGTGAATTGTGGTCGATTGGATCGCACCGAGAACGGTTGCTATCTGAATGAGAAACAGGCCCTCGCCATATGCAGTTTCTCTGCCAGTCGGAAGGCGGCTGAAGCTGGACGCCGTGTCGTGGAAACGTTCAGACAGTTTCATGGCGAGACATTGCCAAAGATGGACGTGGTGGCTGCGATCAGGAAAAGCCTAGTGTCATGTGCTGGCATTCACTCGGATGGACGGGCGGGTATGGTCGCTGATGCTCTCCGCTCGAAGCTCGGGAGGTCGCTGAGGCGGCGGAAATACGTCACGTTGCGGAAGCGACTACCCGCCTCCAAGAATGCCGGATGATCATATTTGAAGGAGTGAATATTCATTCTTTCGTCTCCCGCTTGAACATTCAGCGCGATTTTCTTCTGTCTGCTACCGGCCTGCATATATTTCACAAATCGCGCTGGATGGCTCTTACGGCGGAATAAACATCGGTGGAGTTACCACCCACTTTCGGCAGAACAAGCTTCATCTCGGCTTGGCACCCGCGCCCAAGGTAATCACCGCATTCAAGGAAAAGCACAATGTCCGTTAACACCCTCGTCCCGGTGATCGACCTCCCGTTCCTCGCTTCCGAGGTGAACGACGCTCACAAGCAGGTCACCTTTCATGCCAAGTCCATGCTCCTCGAAGCCAAGCGGGCCGGTGAGGCTTTGCTTGAGGCGAAGAAACAGGTGAAGCATGGGGAGTTCAAGGCGTGGGTTGAGGCGAATTGTAGGTGTAGCTACCCGACTGCTCGCGAATACATGCGCGTAGCTAGTCACTCCAAACTGATGGAGCTCCATCAGTTTGACGGGGGCATCCGGGCCTTCCTCGACGCCCATGCCACCCCTCGGAAAACCCAGCCAGCCGCAACCGCACCCGAAGTGATGGCACGGGAAGATGCTGAATACCTTCTCAAGCTCCATGCCATGGCAACGCGCGGTAGCTCAAATGAGCAGGTGATTGCTTGGGCCAAGGCCGAAACCTTCGCCCAGCAATTCGCCCTGTCACCCGAAGCTGCCATCGCCCAAGCGCAAGCCCTTCTCCCTGATAACGAGAAGTCGCAGCGTCAGCGGGAGATGGAACAGGCGAGCGAGAAGCTCAAAGAAGCCGAGGCCCGCTTGGCTGAGGTCGAAGCGCGTCTTGCGCAGGTTCTCACGCGGAAGGCCGAAATAAGAACCCAGCTCTCCGTGCATACCCGCGAAGAACTGCTGGAAATGCTGGTCGATGCGTACCTCCAGCTCGAACCCTGACCCGATTACCTTCGTCAGGGCGTTACGTCTATCACGGCCTCCTAGACTACAGCCCAGAGTGGGGGGAAGACAGTAAACGCATGAAATGAAAAAGGCCACAGTGCGCATCACCGTGGCCTTCATTCTAACCCTCTAGCGAAGGGGGCGGGGGAGCTTCAAGCTCCATCTCGGAAGCTATCAGTGCCCCGTCAGAGTCGCAAGGCGGGGGCTGCCATCGGAATAGCCATTCTTTCTTCTGCCGTATCGACCCTAGAGCGCGTTCGTGGCGCGAGCTGATGTCTGAACCGTGAAGCATCACCGATCAGAAAACAAGGCGATGAGCATCACAGCCAAAGCGAAGAAGCTGACAGCATTGATAAGTGATGTAGTGGCAGTGAGATGATCTAAACCAATCCATCCCGTCGATATGTCTAGGCCTAGTTTTTTCGCTGCTTCTGCAACAGTCTCGTCTAAGCGTTCCCCGTATTTCAGGTAGTGGAAACCCTGAATTACCGTGCAAATTGCAGCCACAAAAAACGCTCCTAAAATCAGCGACAATCTGATCCAAACGCCCACAGCAGCCTCCAATTACCACTCCCTTTAGGAGAGAAGAGATTACCACCCACTTTGGGAAAGACCCGGAGAGGGGGAAGACCCGGAGAGGGGGGAAGACCAACATGGAGAATGAACGAGAATAGAGGATGAGCTGATGAAATCAGGATGACCTCTATCCGGTATATTCATGGGGTACGATGTTGGTGATAGAACCCTAATACACCTATAGTCTTCCTCAAGTCTCCCTTGAGGTCCCCTTTAAGGGCCACTCCACCTAGCGCACGGTCCTCATCCTTGGACACTCGACATCTGAGAGTGCGCTGACCCACGGCCAACCTTGAGCCGTGGTCCTTCGTTCTCGTGGGGTTGTGGCGACCCTCGGTCCTCTTGTCGCGGTAGCTCGGCTCTGCCTGCTGTCTGCTGACGAGAGGGCCGGTCATTGCCATCAGCCCCCGAACCCCTGCCACAACACCCTGAGAAACAATCATGCACAACGAAACTCCCTGCCTTGGTCGGGAGGATGGCGAAGCTTTGTCTTCCCCGTCCTGCCATCGACCACCATCCACCAAGATCATCATTCGTCCTGTCGGCCTCGGGAGCCGTGGTCAGGTCTATTCGGTCCTCCTTGAAGGTGCCGCCATCATCGCCAAGACCCGCAACCCTACCGGCGATGCTTGCCGCCATCTGGTCGCCCTCGGTCGCTCTGGTCGGCTTGAGGTGTGGGATGAGGTCTCCTCCTATCCCCGCCTCATCATCTCCGACATGGCGACAGCAGCGGCCTTTACGGTCAGTGAGAACGAACGCCATGGGCCTCGGTTTGCAACCTACAAGGCAAGACCAGAATTCAGTAAGGAGGCTGCCTGATGTGTAATCCTCTCGGTATGCTGACCCTTGCTGTGGCAGCAACAAAGCAGGTGGCTGAATATCAAGCTGATGTTGCTTCCGCCAATGAGCAGAACCGCCAGTATCGCGAGAATGCCATGCGGGCCAACCAGAACGCCCGCGACGAACAGTTCCAGACCCAGCAACGAATGCTTCAGGAACAGGAGAAGTCTGCTGTCGAGAAAATGGACAATGTCCGTGAAGCTCGGGAGGCCAAAGCAACGGCAGCTGTAGCTGCTGGTGAGGCTGGTGTTTCCGGTCTCTCTGTCGATGCCCTTCTTGCCGAGTTTGATGGTCGCGCAGCATCGGCCAATGATCGCGTTGACCAGAACACTGAATGGACCCTATCCCAGCTCAACAACGAGATGAAGGGCATCAGGTCCAAGGCTGAAGACCGCATCAACTCCGTTCAGCGGGCAGCCCGACCGACCTTCTTCAACACCGGCCTGAAGATCGCGGGCGAAGGTCTCGGCATCTACAACGACTACGTGGACGCCACCAAGCCCAAGCCTCGCTAACCGTCTCACAGGCCCGCAAGGGCGATTACCTCCAAGCCACACCACCCACAAGACAGGATACAGCCATGACTTTCCCCCGCATCAAGACCATCACCATTGACTCCCACGATGACGCCATTCCGCTTATCGTCAGCCGTTTCGTTGTAATCGACGGGACACCCTACCACCTCGCCAAGGACATCTGCACTTACAGCACTCTTACAGCGGACGAAGACGGCGACTATCGCGGGGCGCTCACCGGCCTCAAGGTGCCGTTCATCGACTCCATGGTTCATGACCGTGGCAATACGTTCGGCCCTGTCGCACTGATCGCGGACGATGCCAGGGCGATTATTGCCACCAAGGCCAGCACCAACGTCACGGCCTGATTGTCACCAATAGGCATTTTCTCTTCCGACGCACCGGCCAAGGAAGGGCTCGCTGTTGTGCTTGAGGGTCTTCCCCCTCGCCAGCAGCGACGCTTCTCCTTGGCCGATACGGCATCACCGGAAACGGTGTTCCTCTCCCCCAAGCCTGCCTTACCTCACGATCAACGAACCTCACGGCTCTTTGGGCGTCCATCTGGTTATCCAGAGGCGGCTTGTGGGAGGGGGCAAAATGTTTGCCGCAAAAATCTGAGACCCCAATCAGATATAAGGAAATCCCGGCTTCCCCCGGTGCCCCGCTCCGCTTTACCAACGCAGCATTGGGCCATCTTGACGGTGAATTAAGCCTCTGTAACCGCTGGGGAAAATGGAGATTTCCTCATGAGCATCAAGATCACCAAGGCCGACAAGCATGGTCTATTCAGCATCTACCAGATAATCGAAACGTTCCGCGATCTAGACCATGACGCGCCGATGCAGATGGTCTCAGTGTTCCTTGTCATCGCCATGAGGCCGGGAGTTTATCAGCGCGACTTGATCGGCTTTGTGGGCATCAGTCAGCCCGCCGTGTCTCGTCACGTAATGGCGCTTGGTGAGCGTAACCGGCATGGTGAGCCGGGGCTTGGTCTCATCCTCCAGCGGCGTGACCCCTTCGATGCGAGACAGATCACCCTGCATCTGACACCAGCAGGCAAGGCCCTTGTCGAACGCCTGCTATCAATCGGTCAGTCTCAATAGGCCCTGCTTCTGTGACCCTGTATTCACGCTGTACGGAATAGTGCCACATGAATGATGTTTGACTTTTGGAACTGAAAGTGTCAGAAGTTCTAAAACTTATTTGACACTATCGGAGCTTCTGTCATGCCTTCAACCATCATCGGTTACGCCCGCACCTCTACCCTCGACCAGACATACGGCCTCTCTGCTCAGTTGCGGGATTTGGAAGTGGCAGGGTGTGAGAAGGTGTTTCAGGAGCAAGTGTCCTCGGTCGACAAGCAGCGCCCTGAATTGGCTCGGGCACTGGACTATGCGCGTGAGGGTGACGTGTTCGTGGTCACCAAACTGGACCGCTTGGCCCGCTCCATGGCCGACCTTGTCAGGATCAAGGACGCACTGGAAGCCAAGGGCGTGACCCTCAAAATCCTCAATCTCAACATCGACACGTCAACGCCGACCGGGAAGCTGATGCTCAGCCTACTGGGGTCCATTGCCGAGTTCGAGCGGAACATCATGTTGGAGCGTCAGCGGGAGGGCATTGCCAAGGCCAAGGCAGACGGGAAGTACAAAGGACGTCTGCCGACCGCCCAGAGAAAGGCCGAGGATGTCAGGCGGTTGAAAGCCGAGGGGAAGACCGCCGAGCAAATTGTTGTGGAATTAGGTATCAGCCGTTCGAGCGTGTTCAGGGCGCTGAGAGCGGAATAATCGCGTCCGTGTTTGTCGCGGGGTGATTATGTTTGTTTTCGGCCCTGCCGATCACCTGCAACAACCTCAAAGGAGACATCATGGAAACCATCAACATCCCTCCGGCCAAGCGAAAAGGCCGCGTTCCCAAAGACCCTAATTGCCCCAAGAACGCGGCCCAGAGGGCGAAGTACCATCGGAAGATGGCCCGACTTCGGGAGAACCCCGAAGCTTACAGGGCGCATCTGGATAGGAAGGCCGATTACCAGAAGGCCTATCGCCAGACCGAGCGGGGCTATGAGGTCATGAGAGCTGCCGAGGAGCGTTGGAGCGCGGCGCATCCAGAGTATGCAACGGACTATTACCAGAACGTCATCAGGCCCCAAGTGGTCGAGCGCATCGCCTACATCGTCAGCCGCTTCG
>QFQX01000045.1 GCA_003248775.1 Shinella sp.
CATGCCGCTCGAAGACATCAACCATGGCTTCGAACTCATGCACAAGGGTGAATCCATCCGCGGCGTCGTCGTCTATTGAGGTGCCTGATGGAACTCGTGTCGCAAAGCCAGAGTTTCGGAGGAACACAGTCGGTCTACCGGCACAAGTCCGAAGTCTGCGCTGCGGAAATGACATTCGGCGTCTATCTGCCGCCTGCGGCAAGGGTTCGCCCGGTGCCCTTGCTCTGGTATCTCTCGGGGCTGACCTGCACTCATGAGAATGCCATGATCAAGGCGGGCCTGCAGAAGTATGCGGCGGAACACGACATTGCCGTCGTGTTTCCCGATACCTCGCCGCGCGGTGAAGGCGTCGCCGACGATCAGGCCTACGACCTGGGGCAGGGCGCCGGATTTTACGTGAATGCCACGCAGAAGCCATGGTCGCGACATTTCCGGATGTACGACTACGTCGTTTCCGAACTGCCGGCGCTGCTGCAGAAGGAGCTTCCGCTCAACGGTGTCCATGGCATCACCGGTCATTCTATGGGCGGCCATGGCGCGCTGACGATCGCGTTTCGCAACCCGGAGAAATTCCGGTCGCTTTCGGCCTTCGCGCCGATCGTCAACCCGACGCGCTCGGACTGGGGACGCAAGCAGTTCTCCGCCTATCTCGGCGACGACGAGGCGTATTGGACGAAGCATGATGCCTGCCTGTTGCTGGCCGATCTCGGATGGGCCGGAGATATCCTGATCGATCAGGGTTCGTCCGACCAGTTTATCGAGCAGCTTCGGCCCGAGGCAATGGCTCGGCTGATGGCGGAGAAGCGTCAGCCCGGCGTGCTGCGCATGCAGGCAGGATACGACCACAGCTACTACTTCGTGGCGAGTTTCGCCGAGGACCATGTGCGTTGGCACGCGGAGCGGCTGAGGGCCGCCTGAGGGAGAAGACAGGCATGGTTTCACGTCAGACTTTGATTTTTGTATTTATGGGCATGCTTGCAACGGGTCTTGCTGCGCCGGTTATGGCGATGGAAGGACTGACCGGTGACGCCGGTGCGGGGGAGAAGGTTTTCCGCAAGTGTCAGGCCTGCCATGCGATCGGCCCGGGCGCCGTCAGCAAGACGGGACCGCTGCTGACCGGCGTCGTCGGGCGCCCGGCGGGCAGCATCGCCGAGTACTCCTATTCCCCGGTGATGACCAAGGCTGCGGGTGAAGGGCTGGTCTGGGCGCCTGAAAAGATTTCGGAGTTTCTGACCAATCCGAAGGCGTTTCTGCCCGGAACCAAGATGGCCTTCTCCGGCATCCGCAAGGATCAGGAGCGGGCCGATCTGATCGCGTATCTATCGACGTTCAACCAATAGAAAGGAGCCACGGAACTGTTTGAGCATGGACCGGAGCGTCTGCGGAGGCGGACGCGAGAGGTCATGAGGCACTTCGCTGGCCGATGCCGGGATTGAGGAGACCCGAGGGGTTTTCCCGGCGCGAAGAGGGTGGACGAACCCTGATCGGTGATATCCAACGGGAGGATAGCATGAAGAGATTGCTCACAGTGCTCGCCGTATTCGTGTTAGGCTGCTCGCAAGTCGCCTTCGCCAATTCGGATTTGCAGAAAAAGATAGACGACCCCAACCAGTGGGTTATCCAGACGGGCGATTACGCCAACCAGCGTTATTCGAAGCTCGACCAGATCAACAAGGAAAACGTCGGAAAGATGCAGGTCTCCTGGACCTTCTCGACGGGCGTCCTGCGCGGCCATGAAGGTTCGCCGCTGGTCGTCGGCAACATGATGTATGTGCATGCACCGTTCCCCAACACAGTCTTTGCGCTCGACCTCGACAAGGAAGGGCAGATCGTCTGGAGATACGAGCCCAAGCAGGATCCGGACGTCATTCCGGTGATGTGCTGCGATACAGTCAACCGCGGCGTCGCCTATGCTGACGGCAAGATCTTCCTGCACCAGGCCGACACCACCGTCGTCGCGCTTGATGCGAAGACCGGAAAGGTGATCTGGAGCGTCAAGAACGGCGATCCGAAGAAAGGCGAAACCAACACCGCGACCGTGCTGCCGGTGAAGGACAAGGTCATCGTCGGCATTTCCGGCGGTGAGTTCGGCGTTCGCGGCTCGGTCACGGCCTATTCGATGGCCGATGGCAAGCTCCTGTGGCGCGGTTACTCGATGGGCCCCGACAGCGATACGCTGATCGATCCGGAGAAAACCACCCATCTTGGCAAGCCGGTCGGCAAAGATTCCGGCCTGACGACCTGGGAGGGCGACCAGTGGAAGATCGGCGGCGGCACGACCTGGGGCTGGTATTCCTATGATCCCAAGGAAAACCTGATCTATTACGGTTCGGGCAACCCCTCGACCTGGAACCCCAGCCAGCGTCCGGGTGACAATCGCTGGTCGATGACCATCTTCGCCCGCGATGTCGATACCGGCATGACGAAATGGGTCTACCAGATGACGCCCCATGACGAATGGGACTATGACGGCGTCAACGAGATGATCCTGACCGAGCAGAAGTTCAAAGGCAAGGATCGCAAGCTGCTGACCCACTTCGACCGTAACGGCTTCGGCTACACGCTGGACCGCCTGACCGGCGAATTGCTGGTGGCAGAGAAATACGATCCCGCCGTCAACTGGGCGACCAAGGTCGTGATGGACCCGAAGTCCGAACAGTATGGCCGTCCGCAGGTGGTGGCTCAGTACTCGACCGAACAGAACGGTGAAGACGTCAACTCGACGGGCATCTGCCCCGCCGCTCTCGGCACCAAGGACCAGCAGCCGGCAGCCTATTCGCCGAAAACCGAACTGTTCTACGTGCCGACCAACCATGTGTGCATGGACTATGAACCGTTCCGCGTCAGCTACACCGCCGGCCAGCCCTATGTCGGGGCAACACTGTCGATGTATCCGGCTCCGGGCAGCCATGGCGGCATGGGCAACTTCATTGCCTGGGACAACAAGGAAGGCAAGATCAAGTGGTCTCTGCCCGAGAAGTTCTCGGTCTGGTCCGGCGCTCTCGCCACCGCAGGCAATGTCGTCTTCTACGGAACGCTGGAAGGCTATCTGAAGGCAGTCGATGCCGACACGGGCAAGGAGCTTTATCGCTTCAAGACACCGTCCGGGGTCATCGGCAACGTCATGACCTACAGCCATGGCGGCAAGCAGTATGTGGCCGTGCTTTCGGGCGTCGGCGGCTGGGCCGGTATCGGTCTTGCGGCCGGCCTGACCAACCCGAATGAAGGTCTCGGTGCGGTCGGTGGTTATGCGGCGCTCAGCGATTATACCGCGCTCGGCGGCACGCTTACCGTGTTCTCGCTGCCGAACTGACGGTGGCTATCGTCCAGGGAACTGGCGCGGGAGAAACTCCGCGCCAGTTTGCTCTCAAGGCTCACAAGGACACAAGATGAACAGTTTTGCAAAAGTCTTGCCGATCGCGTTTGCTGCATCGCTGCTGGCCGGATCCGTCTCGTCGCAGGATGCCGAAAAGAAGGTCGACAATATTACCGCCGTCACCAGCGAGGACGGCCGCTACTACACGGCAGACGGCGTGCCGACCTACAAGATTGCGCCCGACGGGACGATCGACTGGCTGACCTATTCCGGTTTCCGGCGCTACCATTCGGAATGTCACGTCTGTCACGGACCGGAAGGCGAGGGGTCTTCCTACGCTCCGGCGCTGAAGAATTCCGCCGTCAACATGGACTATTACGCGTTTGTCGATGTGGTCACCAACGGCCGCAAGAGGGTAGATGCTTCCCACAACTCGGTGATGCCGGCCTTCGGCGATAACGTCAACGTCATGTGCTATCTCGATGACATCTACGTCTACCTTAAGGCGCGCGGTACGGATGCGCTGCCGCGCGGTCGACCGGGCAAAAGAGAGGACAAATCCGATGCGATCCGTCAGGCGGAGGCAGACTGCCTTGGTCGCTAAATGGACGGCGGGACTGCTCGCCCTCGGGCTTGCAACCATCGGCCCAACGCCGGTCTTCGCCCAGACATCCGATCTGGTGTCGAAGACGGCATTTCGCGTCTGTGCCGATCCGGCGAACCTGCCGATGTCGGATCGAGCCGGCGCAGGTTTTGAAAACCGGATTGCAGAGCTTTTCGCCACGGAATTGAAGATGCCGCTGGAATACACCTGGTTTCCCATGGCGACCGGCTTCATCCGCAGGACGCTGCAGGCCAACAAATGCGATGTCGTCATCGGCTATGCCCAGGGCGATGAGATGGTGCTCAACACCAATCACTACTACACCTCCGGCTATGTGCTGATCGTGCCGGCGACAAGTCCGCTTGCTTCGGTCTCGGCGATCGGCGATCCTGCTCTCAGGGACAAGCGGATCGGTGTCGTGGCGGGTAGTCCGCCGGCGACGCAGATGGCGCATTACGGTCTGGCCGCCAAGGCCAAGGGCTACGACCTGATGGTCGACCGACGTTATGAAAATCCTGCTGGAGAAATGCTCTCCGACCTGAAGGCCGGAACGATCGACGCGGCCATCCTCTGGGGTCCTATCGGCGGTCCCATGGTCAAGCAGGGTTATCCCGACTTCAAGCTGATCCCGCTTCTGTCGGAGACCACGCCGCCGAAGCTCTTCTATCGCATCACCATGGGTGTGCGGCAGGGCGAGAAGGTGTGGGAGCGCAAGCTCAATTCGCTCATCCGCCGGAACCAGGACAAGATCAACGCCATTCTCATCGATGCCGGTGTGCCCCTGTTGAACGACATGGGCACGGGACCGCTGGAGGTGAAAAAATGACCGTGCGCATGGTGGCCCTGCCGCTTCTCCTCGCTGTCGGGCTTGCCGCTCCGGTGCTGGCCGACCAGTCGTCCGCGCCGAAGGCGGTCGTCGAGGAACCGCAGGACTACCGGCAGGACGAATACCGTGCGCCGGTTCCGGCAACGCTTTCCGGCGCGACCGTGGTCTCGACCGAACAGGCTCACGCGCTTTGGGAGAAGGGTGGCGCCGCGTTCATCGATGTCCTGCCACGTCCACCGAAGCCCGACAACCTGCCCGTAGGCACGGTCTGGAAAGAGAAACCGCGGATATCGGTCAAGGGCGCGCTCTGGCTTCCGAATACCGGCTACGGCAAGCTTGCCGATGTGACGCTGGACTATTTCCGCAAAGGGCTGGAGAAGGCATCGGGCGGAGACAAGAAACATCCCTTGCTGTTCTTCTGCCTGCCGGATTGCTGGATGTCGTGGAATGCTGCCCGGCGCGCGCTCGAACTCGGCTATCCCAAGGTCTACTGGTATCCGCAAGGCAGCGAAGGCTGGGCGGCTGCGGGTTATCCCACGGAACAACTGACGCCGGAGCCCGGCGGTTCCTGATCAGTCTTCTGCCCCTTTAGCGCTCTGTTGATGATCTGGGCCATCCGCGAGAAATTTGCCGAAGGCCCGGGGGCCGTCACCGGTGGCGATTTCCCCTGTCACCTCAAGCTTTTCAGTGTCGATCAATGACACGGTATTGGACGCCCAGTTGGCAACGACGACGAATTTTCCGTCAGCCGTCGTGTCGATGCCCTCGGGATATTCGCCGACAGATATGACTGTGACGGGAGCATAGGTCGCGGCATCGAAGACGCTGACGCTATCGTCATACTGGTTGGTGACAAAGCCGTGCTTCCCGGCAAAGGCGACGCCATAGGGGCGTTCCCGCGTTTTGACCTTGCCGAGAACCTTGCCGTCTTCCGGATCGACCACCGTTACCGTGTTGCTGCCGACGTCGGCGGTGAAAATCCTTCCATCCGGGGAAAATGCTATGCCGAAGGGGCGCTCACCGACCGTGATGCGGCGGCGAAGTTCGAGCGTATCCGCAGCGAAAATGGAGACCTGGTTGGCATCCCGGTCCGCCGTGGCCAGCCATTTGCCGTCCGGTGAAAGGACAAGGCCAGCCGGCGCGCTTCCGGTCCTGAGCGTTGTCCTGAGTTCGAGAGTGTCGGCGGAGAGAACCCAGACGCGGGCATTATACCAGTCGGAGACGAAGACACGCTGGCGTCTGGCATCGACGGCTATTCCCATCGGGCCGCCGTCAAGATGGAGTTCGGCCTTCGGTGCCTGAGGCATCAGGCCGTAGCGGCGCACGGTCTTGCTCTCCGGACTGACGGTAAAGACGGTTTCCAGACCCTGGGAGACTGCGACGCCGGCAGGCTGGCCGGGCACGGCGAGACGTTCGACCTCGATTCCCCGGTCGAGATCGATCACGCTCAGATCGCTGGAGGATTGGTTCGTCACGTAGGCATAATCGGCCCGAACTGGCTGCGGTGCCAGAAACGCCGCAGCCAGAACCAGTGTCAGCGGGATGCTATTTGCCGAACTTCTTTTCCAGTGCATCGAGCCCAGCCTTGTAAACGGCGGTGACGGCGGCAATCGCTGCTGCGTCGTTGAGGTTCTCCGGCGGATCGTTGTTCGGATAGCCGCGGTAGAACGCGCCGCGCCATTCGATATGTGAACCGCCGGCAGCGTTCGGCGTCACGGTGAGATGCGAGGAGTAGTTGGTGACGGGCAGGACCGCGACATCCACCTCGTTGATCCGGTAGGAATAGGACATCTTGGCCGCGTCGTATTTGTAGAGCACCTCCGAAATGGTCGGGCCGCCCTCCTTCTCCAGCGTCAGAACGCGGGTGGCGTCGATGGCATTGCCGCCTTCGCCCTTCGTCGAGAAAATCGCGGGATGCCAGCTCATGTCCTGGAAATTGCCGATCACGGCCCAGACGGCATCGGGCGCTGCGGCCACGTCGACCGCGAGGGTGAGTTTCTGACGGGTCGGTCCGTGCGCAAGGGCAATACCCGGAATGAGCAACAGAAACGTCAGTATCAGGTTACGGATATAGGGCATGCTTCCTCCTCAGGACTTAAAGAAATGGTTTTTCAGGATGTAGTCGAGCCCGCGCAGCCAGCTCACATCGGTGTTGGAGCGGATGTCGACGGCGAGCGCCCGCAGCGCCTCACCGGTCTTCACCTCGCGCAGCACGAGATTGATGGAGAGGATCAGGTTGGAAACCTTCTGCACTTCTCCCACCAGCACGTAATCGGCGCCGAGACGCTCCGCCATGCGCAGTTCGCAGCCATAGCAATCGGCGGGATTGACGGTATTGGCGAGCTCTTCCGCAATCGGCCTGTTGTCGAGGACGACGAAACCCTTTTCCGCAAAACGCTTGCGGGTGGTGTCTTCAAGCAGACGGATGCGAGCGGTCTGGTCCGGGCGTTCGCCGTTATAAGCGCCTTCGGTGGACGTATCGATGAAGGTTATCCCGAGAAAGGCGATTTTTGCATCGGGTTTCAGCGGCTTGTCCAGGTTCGACAGGGCAAGCGCGGGCATCAGGATCAGGATGAGCGATAACAGGATGCGCAGCATGCGGATGAGCGTAGCATAGCGAAATTGCGACACCACGATCCATAAGTATCGGTTTCGCTACACAACCCTGACTGTTATCCTCACCTTCAGGACGGTCAGGAAGATTGGGAGGTCATTCCGGCAATGTCTAAGTCGCAGCTTACGCTTGCCACCCTTTGCCTTGCGCTTTTTGCCGCACCTGCTTCATGGGCGCTTGAGGTGAAGGTTGCCTTGCTTCGCGTCGATAAGCCCATGCCGCCGCCGATTTCGCGGCTCGACGTCCCGCCTGCGGATCTGGGACTTGCCGGCGCCAAACTCGGCAATGAGGACAATCGCACGACCGGCGCCTTCACCGGCACGGACTACAAGCTGACCACGAAGACGGTTGGGCCGGCGGACGCCCTTGCCGCACTGGATGCCCTCAAGGCCGAAGGTATCGGCCTCATTGCGGTGATTTCCGATGGCGAGACGCTGAAGCAACTCGCAGATCGGGCCGGTCCTGACACCTTGATCCTCAATGCCGGAGCCCGTGACGATGCGTTGCGCGATGCCGAGTGTCGGGCGAATGTCCTGCATGTCTCGCCCAGCCGCTCCATGCTGACCGACAGCGTCGTGCAGTTCCTGATGTGGAAGAAATGGGCGCGGATCCTGTTGATCTACGGCTCCCATCCCGAGGACAAGCTGCTTGCCGACAGCTATCGCAAATCAGCCGCGAAGTTCGGCGCGAAGATCGTCGAGGAGCGCGAATTTGTCGATACCGGCGGCGCAAGGCGAACCGACACCGGGCAGGTTCAGGTCCAGAGGCAGATTCCCGTCTTCATGCAGGACGCCAAGGTGCACGACGTCACCATCGCCGCCGACGAGACGGACGTTTTTGCGGCCTATCTGCCCTATCATTCCTGGGATCCGAGGCCGGTCGCCGGCTCGGCCGGACTGATGCCGCTGTCCTGGCATCCGGCCCATGAATCCTGGGGCGCTACCCAGTTTCAGCGGCGTTTCGAAAAGCTCGCCGGCCGCACCATGCGCGAGGAGGACTATCAGGCCTGGCTTGCCATGCGGGTGGTGGGCGAAGCCGTCACGCGCTCCGGCAAGGCGGATGCGAAGTCGATCCGGGATTATGCGCTTTCGAAGGATTTCGATCTTGCCGCCTTCAAGGGGCAGAAACTGACATTCCGCACCTGGAATGGACAGATGCGCCAGCCGATCCTGCTCGGCGACGGGCGTATCACCGTGTCCGTCTCGCCGCAGGACGGTTACCTGCACCAGTTCTCCCCGCTCGATACGCTGGGGATCGACGCGCCCGAAACCGCCTGCCACGCTTTTGGAGGATAAGCATGTTGAAACCCGCCTTCGTGATCCTGCCCTTTGCGCTACTGATGAGCGGGCCGGCTCTCGCCAACAAGGTGTTCGTCACCAACGAGCGCGGCAACAGCGTCACGGTGCTCGACAGCACGACCTGGGAAAAGATCGCCGAGTTTCCGGCTGGAAATCGCCCGCGCGGGATCACCATAAGCCCCGATGGCAAGGAACTCTACGTCTGTGCCTCGGATGACGACACGGTCAGGGTGTTCGACCCGGAAACCTACAAGGAACTGCACACGCTGCCTTCAGGCCCCGATCCGGAACTCTTTGCGCTGCATCCCTCCGGCAACCCTCTGTATATTGCCAACGAGGACGACAATCTGGTGACCGTGGTGGACACCAAGACGCATCAGGTGCTCGCCGAAATTCCCGTCGGCGTCGAGCCGGAAGGCGTGGCCGTCAGCCCGGATGCGAAGACGCTGATCAACACGTCCGAAACCACCAACATGGCGCATTTCATCGACACCTCGACCTACGAGATCGTGCACAACGTGCTGGTCGACCAGCGGCCGCGCTATGCCGAATTCACCGCCGACGGAAAGAAGCTCTATGTGAGCGCCGAGATCGGCGGCACCGTTTCCGTCATCAATCTCGGCGGCGAGGGCGAGCCTAAGGTCGACAAGAAGATCACCTTCGAGGTTGCGGGCGTCCTGCATGAGTGGCTGCAGCCCGTCGGTATCAAGGCGACCCGCGACGGCTCGCGTGTGTTCGTGGCGCTCGGGCCGGCGAACCGTGTTGCCGTGGTCGATGCGGCGACGGACGAGGTGCTCGATTATCTGCTGGTGGGGCAGCGGGTCTGGCAGATGGCCTTCACCCCCAAGGAGGATTTCCTTGTCGTCACCAACGGCAATTCCAATGATGTCAGCATCATCGACGTGAAGGCGGAGAAGGTCATTCGTTCGGTGCCGGTCGGCGAACAGCCATGGGGCGTGGTGGTGGCGCCGGACTGATTTGTGGCAGGCAATTTCATTGGGAGGATTTCGAATATGCATAAGGCGCTGATCGCGGCATTTGCCGCATTAATGACAGTCCCGGCGACGGGAATGCTCATGAGTTCGCCGGCCTTCGCCGCGCCGCTCTGCGACAAGCTCGGTTTTGCCGGGCTGCTCGCCAAATGCAATCGCGGAGAGCCGATCGAGCTGACGCTTGCATCCGGCAAACCGCTCGGCACGGGCGAGGTAAAGCTGCAATCCGGTGCCTATTACGAGCTGAAGATCACTGCGGACGGTTCGGCCGAACTGGCGATCACCGGGCCGGAATTCTTCCGGGCGATCTGGATGAACGAGATCGTCATCAACGGCATCGAGGTGCGGCCGATGGCGATCGACAGTCTTGAGTTCGACAAGGCGGGTCTCGCGACCCTTTCCTTCATCGCCATCAAGCCGGGTAGCTACGAGGTTCGGATCCCGAACACCGCGAGCGACAGCCAGAAGATCAAGATTGCCATTCAATAATTCTGTTGAGGAGGACCACTGACATGACCAAGCATTTGATGACGATCGCCTTTCTCTCCGCCGTTTTCGCCATGCCGCTCAGCGCCGCCGCAGAGGAAGTGCCGGCCGACAAGCAGGCGGCGATCCTCGACATGCTGAAGACGATGCAATGCGAGGTCGATCCGGCCAATATCGAAGCGGATGACGGCGGGTTCGAACTGGATGACGTTTTCTGCGCCGACGGCCAGTACGACATGAAGCTGAATGCCGATCTGAGCGTCGCCGACAAGCGCAAGGAATAGCGTTTGCGTGCGTTTCCTGCCGGGCCGGAGAATCGTGTAGAAACGCGACGGTGACCGGGTCGGCGGGAGACGGCGGTTCCGGGGAGGTCGGGAATGATGAAGATATCTACGGGAATTCTGTCGGGAGTTCTGGCTGGCTGTCTGCTGGCGGTCGGCTTTACGCAGGCGATTGCCGATGAACTGCCGAAGCTGCGCGCCGCCATGCTGGCGTCCGGCACGGTCAACTGGGAAATCACCACGATCAAGGCCAATGGCTTCGACCGGAAGAACGGTTTCGAGATGACGGTGCAGGATTATGCCGATAACGGCGCGACCCGCGTGGCCTTCGAAGGCGGCGAGGCCGATACCATGGTGGCGGACTGGATCTGGGTCGCCTATCAGCGGGCCGCGGGCAAGGATTATGTGTTCATTCCCTATTCGCGCGCGGTCGGTGGGCTGGTCGTCAAGGACGACAGTCCGGTCAAGGCCCTGCCGGATCTTGCGGGACAGAAGATTGGCATTGCCGGAGGGCCGCTCGACAAGAGCTGGTTGATCCTTCGGGCCTACGCGAAAAAGAAATACGACATGGATTTGGCGAGTGGCACGGAACAGGTGTTCGCGGCGCCACCGCTGATCTTCAAGTCGGCTCTTTCGGGTGAAACCGCTGCCGCCGTCAACTTCTGGCATTTCCTCGCCAAGATGAAGGCGAAGGGCATGCATGATCTGGTGACCGTTGCCGACGCCGCCACCGAACTGGGGCTCGATCCCGATACACCGCTTCTCGGCTATGTGCTGAAGGGCGACTATGTCGCCGCTCATCCCGAGATGGCGCAGGGGCTTTACAAGGCTTCGCTCGCCGCCAAGGAGTTGCTGCGCACGGACGATGCCGCCTGGGAGGCGTTGCGTGGCCAGATGAATGCCGCCGATGACAAGGAATTCTCGGCGCTTCGCGATGGTTATCGCGCCGGCATCCCGAGCGGTAAACCCATCGATGAGGCGGCGGCCGACAGGTTCCTGAAGATCATGGCCGAACTCGGCGGCGAGGAACTGGTCGGCAAGGCTACCTCCTTGCCGGAAGGAGTGTTCCTCCACCTTGAATGATGCCCTTCGAAATCCGGTGGTGGTCCGCTCCGTTTCGCTCGGCCTGATCCTGCTCGTCTGGATCGTTGCCGCAGGGCTGACCGCCGACGCAACCGTGCTGCCGCAGCCGTGGACACTGCTCGAACCGTTGGTCCGTGCCACCGGCTCGGGAGCGCTGCCCTATCATCTCGGGATGACGCTGTTTCGGGTCGTCTGCGCCTTCGTTCCCGCGATGCTGATCGGGGCGGCCATCGGCTTCCTGATGGGGCGCTTTCCGGCCGTCGACCGCTGGCTCGATCCCTGGCTGGTGGTGTTTCTCAACCTGCCGGCGCTGGTGTTGATCGTACTTTGCTATCTGTGGATCGGCCTTAACGAAACGGCGGCGATCCTGGCGGTCGTGCTCAACAAGATCCCGAACGTTGCCACATTGGTGAGAGAGGGAGCGCGGGCACTCGATCCCGATCTCGATGCCATGGCGAAGGTTTACCGCATGAAAGGTCTGGCGCGGTTGCGCCATGTCGTGCTGCCGCAGCTAGCACCTTTTCTCGCAGGTGCTGCGCGTTCCGGCATCGCGGTGATCTGGAAGATCGTGCTGGTCGTCGAGTTTCTGGGCCGTTCCAGCGGCATCGGCTTCCAGATTCATTTCTATTTCCAGCTTTTCGATGTCGCCATGGTGCTGGTCTATGCCTTGACCTTCATTGCCGTGATGCTCGTGGTCGAAGCCCTGCTGTTGCAGCCGGCGGAACGTCGGGCGCGGCGCTGGAGGACGGCATGATCACGGTCGATATCCGCCGCAAGGCCTTCGGAGACAATGTCATCCTGAAGGATATCCGCTTCGAAATGGCCGGTGGGGAGAGCATCGCCATTCTGGGGTCGTCGGGTATCGGCAAGTCGACGCTGCTCCGGCTGATCGCCGGCATCGATCCGGTCTTCGAAGGATCGGTCGAGCGCCCGGCCAACATCGCCATAGTCTTTCAGGAGCCGGTATTGCTGCCATGGCGAAGCGTCCTGCAGAACCTGACGATCGTGCATCCCGGGCTTGGCGATGAAGCCGCCCTTTCGGCGCTTCATCGCATCGGTATTGCCGACAAGGCTGGGCTGTTTCCCGGGCAACTGTCGCTTGGCCAGCAGCGGCGGCTCGCTCTGGCGCGGGCATTCGCCGGAAAGCCGGAACTGCTGGTGATGGACGAGCCCTATGTTTCGCTCGACCCCGAGACCGCGGAAGAGATGCTGGAACTCACCGAAGCGCTGGTTGCCGAGACGCGACCGGCCGTTATTCTGGTGACCCATTCTGAAAGGGAGGCTGTACGCCTCGCGGGTCGCCGGCTTCGGCTGGCCGGTCACCCGGCGACGATCACGGATCACGGCGGTGATGCCGTTTCCAAGCGAGGGACGGTGCCATGAAGGGGCTGGATATCCGCCATGTCAGCTATCGCTACGGCGAACGCAGGGCGCTGGATGATGTCAGCTTCGCCGTGACGCCCAGGCGCTTCTGCGCCTTGCTCGGACCGAACGGTGCCGGCAAGTCGACGCTTTTCGCCTTGCTGACGCGGCTGATCGTGGCGGACGAGGGGACGATCGGTGTCGCCGGTTTCGATATCGCCCGTTCGCCGCGATCTGCGCTCGCCCGCATCGGCGTCGTCTTTCAGCAGCCGACGCTCGACCTCGACATGACGGTCCGGCGGAACATGCGCTATTTCGCCGGCCTGCATGGTCTCTCGGGGCGGGAGGCTGCGGATGCCATCGAGCGTTCATTGGCACAGCTCGGCATGGCCGAGCGCGCCGACGAGCAGGTGAGGGCGCTCAATGGCGGCCATCGCCGGCGCATGGAGATCGCCCGCGCGCTGGTGCATCGTCCCGACATTCTCCTGCTCGACGAACCGACGGTCGGGCTCGACGCCGCGTCGCGGCAGGCGATCACCGATCATGTGCATCGGCTGGCGGTAGGCGGCCTTGCCGTACTCTGGGCGACCCATCTGGTGGACGAGATCGACTTGTCGGATCAGGTCGTGGTGCTGCATCGGGGAAAGGTGCTGAGCGACGGTTCAGCCTCCGATCTTGCGGGCGGGCAGGGGCTCGCGAAGGCTTTCCTTGCCATGACTGCCGAGGGCAGCGAGGCAACCGCATGAAACCCTGGCTGACCGCGCTTCTTGCCATCGTCACCCGCGAGAACCTGCGTTTCGTCCGTCAGCGCGGGCGGTTCCTTGCGGCGCTGGTGCGGCCTCTCGTCTGGCTTCTGGTCTTTGCCGCCGGCTTTCGCGCCGCTCTCGGCGTTTCGATCATCCCGCCATACCAGACCTATATCACCTACGAGGTCTATATCGTGCCGGGGCTTTGCGGCATGATCCAGCTGTTCAATGGCATGCAGTCGTCGCTGTCTCTGGTCTACGATCAAGAAATGGGATCGATGCGGCTTTTGCTGACGTCGCCGCTGCCGCGCTGGTGGCTGCTGTTTTCCAAGCTGCTCGCCGGCGTCATCGTTTCCATCCTGCAGGTCATGGTTTTTCTGGGTATCGCTGCTTTGACCGGCATCGAGCTGCCGCCCCTCGGTTACATCGCTGTGCTGCCGGCCCTGCTTTTGAGCGGCCTGATGCTCGGAGCTTTCGGTCTCCTGATCTCGTCGACCATCCGGCAGCTCGAGAATTTCGCCGGCGTCATGAACTTCGTGATCTTTCCGATGTTCTTCCTGTCCTCGGCGCTCTATCCGCTCTGGAAAATGGCGGAAAGCTCTCCACTGCTGCGTGATATCTGCGCCTACAATCCCTTCACCCATGCCGTCGAGCTCATCCGCTTCGCCCTTTACGGTGAACTCAATCTGGAAGCTCTCGCCTGGGTCGTCGGTTGTTTCGCAGTGTTCATGCTGGCGGCGCTCTGGGGCTACGATCCCGCCCGCGCCATGCTGCGTTCCCGCGGGCGCTGAGACCCTCGCCACGCGAAAAACCGACACTTTCCGCTATATTGTCGCGAGACCTTTTTGCCCCGATCCTGTCCTTGAAATGATGACGCTGGAGGCGTCAAAACCCGAGGAGGAGGACCCCATGATCAAGCTGCATCCGTCCATCGACAATGGCTGGCCGCCAGCAAAGGCCGGCTTTTCCGGCGGCACCTTGAAGTGCAAGTGTGCAAGCAATCCGGTGACCGTATCGATCGGCTCACAGACGGCGCACAACCATGCCTGCGGTTGCACCAAATGCTGGAAACCGAAGGGCGCCATCTTTGCCCAGATCGCCGTCGTGTCGCGCGACAAGGTCAAGGTCACCTCGGGTGAGGAAAAGCTCTACGTCGTCGATTCCGGTGCCACGATCCAGCGCCACGCCTGCAAGGACTGCGGCACCCACATGTACGGCCGCATCGAAAACACCAAGCATCCCTTCTACGGGCTCGACTTCGTCCATACGGAACTCAGCGACGAGACCGGCTGGTCGCCGCCGGAATTCGCGGCTTTCGTCTCCTCCGTCATCGAAAGCGGGGTCAGCCCGGACCTGATGCCGGAGATCCGGGCGCGCCTCAACGAGCTTGGCCTGCCGCCCTATGATGCGCTTTCACCGGCGCTGATGGATGCCATCGCCACACATATTGCCAAGCAGTCGGGTGCACTGGCCGCATAAACCGGGATAACGGAAGGCCGCCTGGCCTCGATCCCGATATGGTCATGTCCGGGGAAGATGGGGGCGGGGTCTTCGACAAGCCGTCCGCATCGTCCCGCATCCCGTGCCAGCGAGGCCAAGCCAGCCGCCTCCCGCAACCGCCCGCTCCTTTGCATATCTTGCAGAGGACGGGCGGGGCTTGGGAGGCTTTGTCGTGAAATGTCGGCGGCGGCCCATATCGGCTTTCACGCCGCAAGTTACGTTCCCAGGTCGATATCCGGATACAAGGAGTCAAAACACCGTGCGTCCGGAAGGAAGCACGGCGTTCTGGATTTCGGCATCCTGTTGTATCTCAGACTCAGGAATGAACCGTCACCGAAGACCAGTCGTCGGCCGGGCTGCCGGCTTTCCACTTGATCGAGCAGCCAATGGACGGCTGCTGCACGGCGGGCCCCTGTCCGGTCCGGGCAATCTGGATCATGGCTGCGAGGAGGTCGCGACGCAGGTCGCCGGCCTCCTTCTCCTTGCGTGATGCATCGAGGCGGCCGCGATATTGCAGTTCCAGTCCACTGTTGAAGCCGAAGAAATCCGGTGTGCAGACGGCGCCGTAGGTGCGGGCGACAGCCTGATCCTCATCGTGGAGATAGGGGAAGGGAAGAAGGTGTTCCTCGGCGAAACGCTTCATGTTCTCGAAGGAATCGTCGGGATAGGCGCTGGAATCATTGGAGTTGATCGCCACGAAGCCGATGCCGTGCTTTTCGAGCTCGAGGGCATCCTCGACGATGCGCTCGATCACGGCCTTCACATAGGGGCAATGATTGCAGATGAACGCGACGACAAGCCCGTTCGGGCCGGCGAGATCATGGATCGAAAAGGCCCGTCCCTCAGTCCCGATGAGGCGGGCATCCACGGCTTTCCAGCCGAAATCGCAAATCGGTGCTGTCGCTGCCATTGTCTTCCCCCTTTTGCTGGTTTCAGGCGGCTTCGCGAACCCTTTCCGATGCCTTGCGCAATGCGGAAATATTGTCCGCGTAGGCCTGTTCGCCGCCTTTGAAGATCGCCGAGCCTGCCACGAGTATATCGGCTCCTGCGGACACGACCAGCGGCGCCGTCTGTGGCGTAACGCCGCCGTCGATTTCGATCATGATCGGCCTCTTGCCGATCATCGACTTTACCCGCCGGACCTTCTCCACCACCGAGGGGATGAAGGCCTGCCCGCCGAATCCGGGGTTCACGGTCATCATCAGCACGAGGTCGACGCGATCAAGTGAATATTCGATGACGTTTTCCGGCGTCGAGGGATTGAGCGAGACGCCGGCCTTGCAGCCGAGATCGCGGATCGCCTGAAGCGAGCGGTCGAGATGGGTGCAGGCCTCGGCATGGACGGTGATGTAGTCGCAGCCGGCTTCCGCGAAGGCCGCGAGATAAGGATCGGCTGGCTCGATCATCAGATGACAGTCGAACACCTTGTCGGTGCGGTTGCGGATGGCCTTGATGACCGGAGGACCGAAGGTGATGTTCGGCACGAAATGACCGTCCATCACGTCGAGATGGATCCAGTCGGCCCCGGCGCGGCAGACGGCCTCGACTTCTTCACCGAGGCGGGAGAAATCGGCCGATAGCACCGACGGCGCGATGATGATGTCGGTTGTCATCTTGGGTGTCATCTCGGTTATCATGGCGATACCTCCCGGGGCTGGTCTGGCGTGGTGAAGACGCGGCTGGCCGCAATGTCGCGGTCTATGATGGTGGAAAGCTGCTCGGCGTTGACGGGGCTTTTCGTCTCCTCGAACAGGCGGTTGGCCTGTCGCAGCCGCGCCCGGTCGAGCGCGTTGCGGATGGAGCGGGCATTGGCGAAATGCGGCTGGCCGCGGCGACGGGCGATATAGTCGGCCATCACCGTCACCGCACCCCTGTCGAGATGATAGCCCTGCCGGTCCAGCATGCTTTCGGCGATGGAGAGCAGTTCGCCATCGTCATAATCCGGGAAGTCGATGTGGTGGGCGATGCGCGAACGGAAACCGGGATTGCTCTCGAAGAAGCGGTCCATCCGGTCGGAATAGCCGGCGAGGATCACCACGAGGTCGTCGCGGTTGTTTTCCATGACCTGCAGTAGGATCTCGATTGCTTCCTGGCCGTAATCGCGTTCGTTGTCGGGGCGATAGAGATAATAGGCCTCGTCGATGAAGAGCACGCCGCCCATGGCCTTCTTCAGGATTTCCTTGGTCTTGGGCGCCGTGTGGCCGATATACTGACCCACCAGATCGTCGCGGGTCACCGAGACCAGATGGCCCTTGCGGATATAGCCCAGCCGGTGAAGCAGGTCGGCCATGCGCAGCGCCACCGTGGTCTTGCCGGTGCCGGGATTGCCGGTGAAGCTCATGTGCAGGGAGGGAGGCTCGTGGGAAAGCCCCATGGCGCGGCGTGCCCGCTCGACCAGCAGCAGTGCCGCCGTCTCGCGGATCCGCTGCTTTACTGGTTTCAGGCCGACGAGCTGTCGGTCCAGCTCGTCGAGAATATCGCTCACCCCGGACGTGCGATATTCCTCCCTGAGATCGATGGTTTCATGAGGACCTTTTTCCTCCGGGATCTTCTCTGGCATGCCCATTGTCCTTCCTCCCTCTCATGTTCCCGGTGTGATCAGCGCGCCGTCGCCCACGAGTAGTTCTGCGACCGGCTGCGCACATCGGTCCGGGTCATTGCCAGTTCCGGTTCGTTTTCCGGGCGGTTGACGATGAAGGACATGGTCACCGTTTCGAAGCCGCGGGAGGAATCGAAGGCGTTGAGCCGGATGTAGTGCTGCGGATAGGCCTTGCGGCATTCGTCCAGCTCCATCGTCACGCCCTTGGCGTCCTTCAGGTCGAACATCGGGTGGCCCCACATTTCCCAATAGGTGTTCCGCGGATGGGGGTCGTCGGTATACTCGATGCCGATGGCCCATCCCTTGCGCAGGCAGTATTCCACCTGCGCGGTGATCTGTTCGTCCGTGAGGTCGGGCAGGAACGAGAAGCAGCCCTGGGTGATACGCATTTCCGTTCTCCTTGTCTCTTGTGTTTCAGGCCACGCTGACGCTCGGAACGAAGTCCGACGTGTCGGTGGGGGTGTAGTTGAAGCTGATTTTGCCCCAGGTATCGAGCGCGGCCTCGAGCGGCTTGCACCACCTTGCGGCGGCGCGCAGGATTTCCGGCCCTTCATTGGCGATATCGCGCCCCTCGTTGCGGGCGAGAACCATGGCTTCGAGCGCAACGCGGTTTGCGGTGGCGCCCGCCTGAATGCCCATCGGATGGCCGATGGTGCCGCCGCCGAACTGCAGCACCACATCGTCGCCGAAGAGGTCGAGCAGCTGATGCATCTGGCCGGCATGGATGCCGCCCGAAGCGACCGGCATGACCTTCTTCAGGTCCGCCCAATCCTGGTCGAAGAAGAGACCGCGCGGCAGGTCCACCTCGTTCTTCATCTCGCGGCAGACGTTGTAGTAGCCCTGTACGGTCGGCGGATCGCCTTCCAGCTTGCCGACGGCGGTGCCGGCATGAAGATGGTCGACGCCCGCAAGCCGCAGCCACTTGGCGATGACGCGGAAGGAAATGCCGTGGTTCTTCTGGCGGGTATAGGTGCCGTGTCCGGCCCGGTGCATATGCAGGATCATGTCGTTCTGGCGGCACCATTCGGACATGGACTGGATCGCTGTCCAGCCGATGATGAGGTCGACCATGACGATGACGGAGCCGAGTTCCTTGGCGAATTCGGCGCGGCGGTACATTTCCTCCATCGTGCCGGCAGTGACGTTAAGGTAATGGCCCTTGACCTCGCCGGTGACGGCGGAGGCGTGGTTCACGGCCTCCATGCAATAGAGGAAACGGTCGCGCCAGTGCATGAAGGGCTGCGAGTTGATGTTCTCGTCGTCCTTCATGAAGTCGAGGCCGCCCTTCAGGCCTTCATAGACGACGCGGCCGTAGTTCTTGCCGGAGAGGCCGAGCTTCGGCTTGGTCGTCGCGCCGAGCAGCGGCTTGCCGAACTTGTCCAGCCGCTCGCGCTCCACCACGATGCCGGTCGGCGGACCCTTGTAGGTCTTGATGTAGGCGACGGGCAGGCGCATGTCTTCAAGACGCGCGGCCTTCAGCGGCTTGAACGAGAAGACGTTGCCGATGATCGAGGCCGTCAGGTTGGCGATCGAGCCTTCCTCGAAAAGGATCAGATCATAGGCGACGTAGCAGAAGTATTGTCCCGGCGTGCCGGGCACGGGATCGACCCTGTAGGCCTTGGCGCGATACTGGTCGCAGGCGGTCAGCCTGTCGGTCCACACGACGGTCCAGGTGGCGGTCGAGCTTTCGCCGGCAACGGCGGCGGCCGCCTCGATCGGATCGACGCCATCCTGCGGCGTGATGCGGAAAAGCGCGATCAGATCGGTGTCCTTCGGCACGTAGTCGCCGTTCCAGTAGCCCATCTGCGCGTATTTCAGCACGCCCGCCCGGTAGCGTTCCTTGCCCTTGATTTCGGTCTTTGCATCGGCGTTCATGGCTCTGTCCTTTCCTGTTTTCGGTGGGGGATCAGGCGGCTTGCGACCGCGCCGTCTGGGGTTTCAGGCTCCCGCTCGCATAGCGTTTCGCCATGTCGCTCATCGGGATGACCTTGATGCGGGAGGCATTGCCCGCCGTGCCGAAGGCCTCGAAGCGCGCCTTGCAGACGGCGGCCATGGCATCCATCGCGGGTTTGAGGAATTTGCGCGGGTCGAATTCGTCCCGGCGCGTGTCGGCGACGCGGCGAAATTCCGCCGCCGCCGCAAGGCGAAGATCGGTGTCGATGTTGACCTTGCGGACACCGAAGCGGATGCCGCGGACAATCTCTTCCACCGGCACGCCATAGGTCTCGCGCATCGCGCCGCCATGGGCGTTGAAAACGTCCTGCCACTCCTCGGGCACGGAGGAAGAGCCGTGCATGACGATGTGGGTGTCGGGCAGGCGGCGATGGATCTTCTCGATGACATCCATGGCGAGAACCTCGCCCGTCGGCTTGCGGGTGAACTTGTAGGCGCCGTGCGAGGTGCCGATCGCCACCGCCAGCGCATCGACGCCGGTCTCTGCGACGAAGCGGGCGGCTTCGTCCGGATCGGTCAGCAATTGCGAGCGGTCGAGCGCGCCTTCGAAACCGTGACCGTCTTCGGCTTCGCCATGACCGGTTTCCAGCGAGCCGAGGCAGCCGAGTTCGCCCTCGACCGAGACGCCGACCATGTGGGCGAGGCGGGCGACCTCTGCGGTGATGCCGGCATTGTAGGCGTAGTCCGCCGGTGTCCTGGCGTCCTCCTTCAGCGAGCCGTCCATCATCACCGAGGTAAAGCCGTGCTGTATCGCCGAAAGGCAGGTGGAAACGGTGTTGCCGTGATCCTGATGAATGCAGATCGGGATGTCGGGATACATCAGTTCCAGCGCTTCCATCATCTTGGCGAGCATGATGTCGTTGGCGTAGGACCGGGCGCCGCGCGAGGCCTGCAGGATAACAGGTGCATCGCAGGCCTTGGCCGCCTCCAGAATGGCAAGCCCCTGTTCCATGTTGTTGATGTTGAAGGCGGGCACGCCGTAACCGCGCTCTGCGGCATGGTCCAGCAATTGACGAAGCGTGATGCGGGCCATGTCAGGCCTCCTTTGCGGGTTGATGGTTGAATGGGGTGTTCCTTCGGGTCATCGCCGGCGTTCCTTCCGGCCGCGGCCGATGAGATGCAGCGCTTCCGCCGCGACGTGCTCCGGGGTGATGCCGAAATGTCTGTAGAGTTCGCCGGCCGGGGCGGATGCTCCGAAGCCCCGCATGCCGATGAACGTGCCATGGGGGCCGATCCAGCGGTCCCAGCCGAGCCGTCCGGCCGCCTCGACGGCGATGCGTGGTGCGCCGCCCAATATCCTTCGCTGGTAGGCGTCGGTCTGGGTCTCGAACTTTTCCCATGAGGGCATGGAAACGACCGCGGCCTCGACACCGTTTTCGGCGCGCAGCTTGTCGGCAGCCTGGACGGCGATCTCGACTTCCGAACCGGTAGCGAGCAGCGTGATGTCGCGCGGTCCCTTCGCTTCCCGCAGGATATAGGCTCCCCGTGCGGAGAGGTTTTCCTGGGTGTCCGTCGTGCGGAGCATGGGCAGGGCCTGCCGGGACAGCGCGAGCGCGCTCGGGGTCGATTTTTCGGTGAGGGCCAGTTCCCAGCATTCGGCCGTTTCGATGATATCGGCAGGCCGGAAGACGTTGATATTAGGCGTCGCCCGCAGCATGGCGAGATGCTCGACCGGCTGGTGCGTCGGGCCGTCCTCGCCGAGCCCGATGGAATCGTGTGTCAGCACATAGACGACCGGCAGTCCCATGAGCGCGGAAAGACGGATCGCGCCGCGGGCATAATCGGCGAACACAAGGAAGGTGCCGCCATAGGGAACGAAGCCGCCATGCAAAGCGATGCCGTTCATTGCTGCCGCCATGGTATGTTCACGAATGCCGTAATGCAGGTAACGACCACGGAAGCTGCCCGCAGTGATCGCCGGGGTCTGGGAAGTCATGGTGAGGTTGGAGCCGGTCAGGTCCGCCGAGCCGCCGATGGTCAGGTCGGTTGCGCCGTTGATGACTTCCAGCGCCATCTGGGAAGCCTGCCGGGTCGCGACCTTGGTGGCCTTTTCCCGGTGTTCGTTGCGGAATCTGGCAAGCCGGCGTGCGGTTTCCGGGCCGATATCCCTGTTGATGGTACGTTCATAGCGTGCCTTCGAACGGGTGGCGTCCCGTCGGATTTCCCAGGTTTCGCGTGCCGCACGTCCACGGACCGCCACGCCCTCCCATGCGGACTTGATCTGCGGCGGCACGAAGAAGGGCGGGTGGGGCCAGTCGAGTTTTTCGCGGGTGGCGGTGATCTCCTTGTCGCCGAGAGCAGCACCATGGGTCTTGTGAGAACCTTCCATGCTGGCCGCGCCCTTGCCGATCAGTGTGCGGCAGGCGATCAGCGAGGGCTTGCGGCTCTTGCGGGCGCGGTCGATGGCCTTGGCCATGGCTTCGGGATCGTGGCCATCGACGGCCTGAGCATTCCAGCCGGCAGCGCGAAAGCGCGCCAGCTGGTCCATCGACGTGGACAGGGAGGTCGCCCCATCGATGGAAATACGGTTGTCGTCCCAGAGTACGATGAGCTTGCGCAGCTTCAGGTGGCCGGCAAGGTCGATCGCCTCGTGGCTGATGCCTTCCTGCAGACAGCCATCGCCGGCAACGACATAGGTGAAGTGATTGCAGAGCGACGAGCCGAAGCGGGCCGCCATCATCTGTTCGGCGATTGCCATGCCGACTGCGGTGGAGATGCCCTGTCCGAGCGGACCGGTGGTCGTCTCGATGCCAAGCGCATGGCCGTATTCGGGATGTCCCGCCGTCTTCGCGCCGAACTGGCGGAAAGAGGATAGTTCGGACATCGGCATGTCGGCGAAGCCGATCAGGTGATGGATCGCATAGAGCAGCATCGAGCCATGCCCTGCCGACAGCACGAATCGGTCGCGGTCGGGCCAGTCCGGCATCGACGGATCGATCCGGATGAAGCGGTTGAACAGCACCGTCACCGCATCCGCCATGCCCATCGGCATGCCGGGGTGGCCGGAATTGGCTTTCTGCACGGCATCCATCGCCAGGAAACGGATGGCATTGGCCATATCCTTCTCGGCAATGGCGGCGGAGCTGGCTGCTTTCTGGGAGATGTTCATGGGCGTCCTCCTCAAGACATGCGATGCTTGCGTTCGAGCAGTTTGTGGATGAGCGGCGTGAAAATGAGCTGCATGGCCAGATCGAGCTTGTCGCCGGGAACGACGATCGAATTGGCGCGCGACATGAAGCTGTTCTGCAGCATCGACAGCAGGTAGGGGAAATCGATCCCGCGCGGATTGGCGAAGCGGATCACCAGCATGGATTCGGCCGGTGTCGGGATCCACCGCGCGATGAACGGGTTGGACGTATCGACGATCGGCACGCGCTGGAAGTTGATGTCTGTCAGCGAGAATTGAGGGCAGATGTAATGCACATAATCGGGCATGCGCCGGAGGATCGTGTCGGTGACGGCCTCGGTGGAATAGCCGCGCGTCGCCTTGTCGCGATGGATCTTCTGGATCCATTCGAGATTGATGACCGGAACGACGCCGATCTTCAGATCGCAATGCTGGGCGAGATTGGCATTTTCGGTAACGGCGCAGCCATGCAGGCCTTCGTAGAACAGAAGGTCGCTGTCGCGGAATTCTTCCCATTCCGTGAAGGTTCCGGGCGCGGTGCCGTATTTCGCGGCCTCGCCGTCGTCGTGGATATAATGGCGGGTGCGGCCGACGCCACGGCGACCATATTCCGAAAACACGCTTTCGAGGATTTCGAGTTCGTTGGCCTCGGCCGCGAAATGAGTGAAGTCGATGCCCTTGGCCTTCTCCTCGGCGATCTTTGCCTTCATCGCTTCGCGGTCATAGCGGTGGAAGGCATCGCCCTCGATGAAGGAAGCGGAGATATTCTCGCGCTTGAAGATCTTCTCGAAAGTGTCCTTGACGGTGGTGGTGCCTGCGCCGGACGAGCCCGTAATGGAAATGATCGGGTACTTTGCGGACATTCTTTTCTCCTCAGGCCCGGAACAGGCCGCGCTTGCCGAACAGGGGCGCGCGTTCACCGATCATCGCGGGGTCGACATGGTAGCGGGCGACGCGGGTCACCTCGCGGCGGGAACCGAAGACCAGCGGCACGCGCTGGTGCAGGCTCTCCGGTTCGAGATCGAGAATGCGGGTGACGCTGTCTGTCGCCGCGCCTGAAGCGTTCTCGATGAGGAAGGCGATCGGGTTGGCTTCATAAACGAGCCGCAGGCGGCCGTGGGAATAGCCTTTCCGGCCGTCGGAGGGGTAAAGGAAGATGCCGCCACGCACGAGGATGCGGTAGGCTTCCGTCACCAGCGAGGCGATCCAGCGCATGTTGAAATCCCGCTCGCGCGGGCCTTCCGCACCGGCCAGGCAATCATCGACGTACAGCCTGATCGCTTCTTCCCAATGCCGGTAATTCGAAGTGTTGATGGCAAATTCGTGCGCACGATCCGGAATGGCGACGGACTTGTAGGCCTGCACGAAGCAGCCGAGCCGGCTTGAAAAAATGAAGATCTCCGTGCCCTTGCCGAGCGACAGGACCAGTGCTGTCTGCGGTCCGTAGATGAAGAAACCGGCGGCAAGCTGCCGGTGTCCCGGCTGCAGGAAGGTTGCGGTTGCATCCGCCTCGGCATTCTTCAGGGCCGGCAGGATCGAAAAGATGGTGCCGATCGAGACGTTGGTGTCGATGTTCGACGAACCGTCGAGCGGATCGATGGCGACCGCAAGCCGAGCGGCGGGATCGAGCAGGATCGGGTTTTCCAGTTCCTCCGAGGCATAATAGGCGACCGGCGCTCCCTGCAGGCAGGACAGGAACAGGTCGTCGCAGATGACGTCCAGTTCCTTCTGGATATCACCGTCCGTGTTGGAGCTGTCGCGCAGCCCGTGAAAGGTGTCGTTGAGCGCCCCTTGCCCAACCAGCTTGCGGATTTCGAGTGCGGCCATCGCCAGCCGCTGGATGATTACGGCTAGGTCGCGGCCTGTTTCGCCGCGTTCTGCCATGCATGAAACGAGGTAGGCCTCCAGTGTTGCGCCCGACATGATGTCTCCTCCCATCAACGGTCGAGGGCAAGGATGAAGCAATCGGAAAGTTTGTAAAATTTATTATGTTGACTATCGAAGTTATAAATACTTACTTTCTAATATGCGCAACGTGACCATCCGCCAGCTCCGAACGATCGAAGCCGTCTGCCGCCTGGGCAAGATCAATCTTGCCGCGGCCGAGCTGGGGCTGACGGGGCCTGCGCTGACGCTGCAGATCCAGCAGCTCGAGCGAGACGCGGGCGTGGCGCTCTTCGACCGCGGACGGGAGGGCATGGTGCCGACCGGGTTCGGCCTTGCGTTTCTGGAGGCGGCCCGCTCGGTGGAGGACAGTCTTTCGACGCTCGATGAATCCATCAGCGCAATGAAGGGCTTGCGCACAGGCAGGCTGCGGCTGGGCGTGGTATCGACTGGCAAGTATTTCGCCCCGCAGCTGATCGCCGCCTTTCGCAAGCACGCGCCGTCAATCGAGATCAACCTCTTTATCGGCAACCGCGCCGAGATCATCCAGAAACTTCGCGATCATGAGTTCGACATCGCCCTGATGGGACGTCCCCCGCGAGATTTCGAGGTTCGCTCGCAGGTCTTCGGCGATCATCCGCTGGTCTTCATCGCTCCGGCCGATCATCCGTTGGCGAATGTTCTCGACATCTCCCGGGAGCGGATCGCGGAAGAGCAGTTCCTCGTGCGCGAGAGAGGGTCGGGTACGAGGATATCGCTCGAGATTTTCCTGAGCGCCGTTCCCCGTCGCCTTGAGGAACTCGGCACGGAAATGGGATCGAACGAGACGATCAAGCAGGCGGTCATCGCCGGGCTCGGCATTGCCTTCATCTCGGCGCACACCATCGAGCAGGAGGTCAAGCTCGGCCGTCTCGTCATTCTCGACGTGGTGGACACACCGATCCGCCGGCAATGGTTCAGCGTGTCGCGGCGCGACCGTTCCTTCAACCCCGCCATGCAGGCTTTCGAGCGCTTTCTGCTGACGGAAGGAGCGCGCCATCTGCCGGTGGTGGCAAAGCCTTATCCGGTAAACGCCTTTGGTTGAGCGAAAGGCCCCGGAAACCGGGCGGCGTGATCTTCCGGTTCAGTATCCGGCTTCGAGAATGTCTTCGCTATACTGTGGGGGGATTACGGAAGAACTTGCGACTGCTTCCATCAAGGAATCCATGATTGCCTTGCGAAGAGCGTAGGTGTTCACCGTCGTTTGCCTGCGATCCAGTCGCTGGGCGGCAACGACAAGATTGACGCCCTGCTGCAACACGATCTGCTGTGCCCGATTTAACGCCCAGGCCTCAAGATTTGATTGCTGATTCATTTCAGCTCCTGCGGCTAAGTCATTCAGCTGTCGGAGACCGGTTCGAATCGATCTCTTACTCAATAGTATTATTAATTTCCCATTTTCGTAGGTTCGCTGAAGCTTGCGTGAGGCTTTTCGCTGTCCCGCCCAAATTTAGTCAGCTATTTCGGTCGTGAAAACGTCGTCGGAGATTATAGCCGAGGTGTCGCTGCCTATTTGCGGGCTGCGTCGCCGGATCCCCGACCGAGCGCCGTTGCAATCAGAATGGCGATGTCGCCGGCAAAGGATCGCCGGTCGATGTATTGCCTGTCGGCGGCCGCCAGTCTTGCCGGTTCCGACATGTCGATACCGGCTAGCTGAGCGCTGCCGGTGATGCCGGGACGAACGGCAAATACGCCCTGCTTGCGCCGTTCGCTTATCATTTCCGCCTGGCTTGGCAGGCAGGGGCGGGGCCCGACGAGGCTCATCTCTCCCCTGATCACATTGAGGAGCTGCGGCAGTTCATCGAGCTTGTAGGCGCGCAGCCAGCGCCCGACCGGTGTGATCCAGGCAGTGGACGCGTGATGGGAGGCGACATCCGGGGTGCCGGCGGCCATGGTGCGGAACTTGTAGCACTGGAACGGAACTTCATCTCGCCCCACCCGCGTCTGGATGAAGAGCGCCGGTCCCGGCGAGGTACGGCGAATGATGATGGCGACGATTACCATGACCGGGCTGGCCAGGATCAGTCCGACCAGCGCGGCGGAAAAGTCGAACAGGCGTTTCATCATCTGGAACCGGCGGCCTCGGCGCTTGTCTTGCTCAGGAAGGATATGGCGAACACGGCAGCAGCCATGACCATGAAGAAGGACTCCCCGAGAGCCAGCCGATTATTCGAATTGCTGAAAAGTGTCACCATGAAAAAGACGGTCAGAACGGAGGCGCACATCAGTGTGCTGTGGCTGATGGCCTTTCGTCGGTATGCTTCGCTAAGCCGTCGCCACGAGATGACGATACTGACGCCGAGAAGTGTCAGGCCGAACAAACCATGACGAACCAGGATTTCGAGATAGCCGTTGTGCAGCAGCACGTAGCGGGTTCCGCCATAGGTCGTCTGACGCCAGAGCCGCAGCCAGTCGTTGCCGTGGCCGAAAAGCGGAGCCATGCTGATCAGTTCCAGCGCATTAGACCATAATTCGAGGCGCTCGCGCATGGAATCCGGCGTTTCAGGGGCTTCGATTGCCGAACGCATCGCACCTTCGATACTCGGTGCTTCCAGCGCGTTTTCCGATAGGTTCACGGCGGCATCGTAGGTCGGTCCTGCAAATTCCGCGATGTTGTCCTGCACGTTGTAAAGGCCGACGGCCAGAAGCGCGAAGGCGCCGACGACAATCGGCACGAGATAACGCCGGTGCTGGTGCAGGAAGGATGTTGCCGCGACCACAATGATGGTGAAGATCAGCGCCAGCCAGACGCCCTTGGACTTTGCACCATAGATGTTGAACAGGCCGAGCGCGATGATCAGGCAACCTGTGGCGAGTATCGCATGTTTTTTCCAGCCGACGAGCCTGCCGGTCTCCCCGGCCTCGAGCATCCAGTAAAAGGCACCGATGACGATCAACCCGCAGCCGATTGCGCTATGGATCGGGTTGTTATGGTAGAGCGGGAATGTCCGTTCTCCCGCCAGCACACCCGAATAATCGGTTGATACAAGCAGCGCGGCCAGGGCTATCGCCATGAACAGGCTGATAGCCGGGAAGACGTATTGGCGGCTGGAATAGAGTGCGATGCCGAGGCCGGGAAAGAAGATCGGAAATACATAGAGCCATTCCGATGTGCCCTTTTCGTCCAGTACGAAAACACCATAGGCAAAACGGAAGAAAGCATAGAGGCCCCACGCGATACAGAGGTATGCGAAATAGTCACTCTTCAGGAGGCGGTAATTCTGCCTGAAGAAGAGATATCCGATCGCAACCAGTGCCAGCGCGGTGTAGCGATAGGTGTCGCTTTCGACGATCGGGGCGGAGATCATTCCCACCCATAGAAGCATGAGCAGATAGGGGGACCATGTCCAGTTGCGGAGTTTGTCGATGGCTGTTTTTTGGGTCATAGGGAGTATTTTATCCGGCGTGCGTATTCGATAGCACGCATGAAGTGCGTGATGGCTCTTCGTGGTCCCTTGAATTTTCGCTTCTTGTAGTCGGCACGGGTGCCGATTTCCGTCATCTTGCTTGTTGTCGGGCTGAGATGGGCTATGTTGTCTTTGACTGTGAAGACATTCACGCCGTTTTGCCAGCCGCGTTCCAAGGCGATATCCAGCGGGTAGCTCATGATCCTGATGCTGCGAAGAAGTTTTTCCGCGCCTTTGCGTGTGACGAGATAGCAGGCGGCAGACCCCTGCGGTCCATGCAGGCAGCGTCCCACCCGATCGCCCAGTCGTGAGGTTGCCCGCGGGCGAAACCAGCGAGAGCGATGGTTGAGCAGCTTGACAAGTTCCGCATCTGGAACCGCCTCGAGGATGGCTTCCGCGCGCTCGAAGAGCTTCGGCGGGACCTCGACATCGTCCTCTATGATGATCGCCGCGTCATTGTCGCCTTCGAGAAAGGTCGACAGAGCCTTCAGATGACTGCGGTAGCAGCCATACTCACCGGCCAGCATAAGCCGCCCATTCTGGCGCAGAAAGGCCGGCTCATCGATCTCGGTTCTCTGTTCAGAGGGTATGGAGGCCCCGTCAATACCGGAAACACGCATAAATTGCATGCCAAACTGTGCCGCCTGGGCGGTCAGACATCGCCACCGTTCGATAGAGCGATCGAGATTTATGACATAGGCGCCAATTTTCATTATATCTGCCAATTCTTTAGATCGAGCGCCAGCCTGTCCCTGAGCAAGATCTCTTATACGAGCGGTTGCGTTCAGGCAACGAAAATGGAAGCTGGATGTCCAGTCCCACTTTCGGGCGACTTGAACGAAACATGTGCCATTTCAACCTTTGCTGTTGCGGATGCCCATGCAGAGGGAGTTAATAACTTGCATTGGATTGACTGCGGTGTCAGGGATGGAAGCGTGGTTATCCTCTCTTTTTTACATGGTCTGGTTGGAAATTCCTGATGGTCTGGGAGCGTTATATACCGGCAGTGCTCGCCTTTCCCCGCTGGGTAAAGCGTTTGCTGGCCCTGACTGTCGATGCGGCGCTTTGCGTTGTAACCCTTTGGTTCGCCTTCTGCCTTCGGCTTGACTACTGGGGTCCGCTGGCCGGCGTACAACTCATCACCATTCCGGTTTGCCTCGTCGTAGCCTTGCCGATCTTCATTCGTTTCGGCCTGTATCGAGCGATTTTCCGCTTCATTGGTTGGGATGCCTATCTGGCAATCATCAAGGCCATTTCCCTCTATGGCCTGATTTTCATGACAGTGTTCACCGTCATCAGCATTCCCGGCATTCCGCGTACGGTCGGTATCCTGCAGCCGCTGCTGCTCTTGATTGCAATCGGCATGTCACGTCTTTTCACCCGCTATCTGCTCGGCGGCGCATATCGGAATATTCTGCGGGAAAAGAGCCAGTCGAACGTGCTGATCTATGGCGCCGGATCAATGGGCCGGCAGCTGGGTACCGCGCTTGCAAACGGCACGGAACTGAATGTCGTGGGTTATCTGGATGACGACAGGACGCTCTACGGATCCTATATCGGTGGCATCAGGGTCTACGATCCCCGCGAACTCAAGAAGCTTGTTGCGAAGCTGAACGTGAGGACCGTCCTGCTGGCCATGCCGGGCATCGATTCCAGGCGGCGTAACGAGGTCATCGAGAGCCTGCGCGGCGCGCGTGTCGCGGTGCGTCTGCTGCCCAATGTCAGTGAACTGGCGCAGGGTCTCGTCCGCCTGTCGGACTTCCAGGAACTTGCCATCGAGGATCTGCTCGGGCGCCAGTCGGTCGCGCCGGACAAGACGCTTCTGGCCCGCAATATCCTTGGCAAGGTGGTTATGGTTACCGGAGCCGGTGGCTCCATCGGCAGCGAACTCTGTCGCCAGATCATGAAAATCGGGCCGGAATGCCTGCTGCTGGTCGATCAGAACGAATACGGTCTCTACTCCATTCATGCGGAGCTGACGCGCGATGGCCGCGATGGCGAGCGCTCGATCATTCCGCTTCTCGGGTCCGTGCGTGACGAACGGCGCATGCGGGAGATCATGACGACGTTCCGGCCGCACGCCATCTATCATGCGGCCGCCTACAAGCATGTGCCGCTGGTCGAGCACAATCCGATCGAAGGTATCAGCAACAATATCTTTGGAACGCTGGTCGTGGCCAAGGCCGCGATCGAGATCGGAGTTCCGTCCTTCGTCCTGATTTCTACCGACAAGGCGGTGAGGCCGACCAACATCATGGGGGCCAGCAAGCGTGTTGCGGAGCTGGTTCTCCAGGCGCTCGCCGCACAAGGCGGCTCCACCGTGTTTTCGATGGTGCGCTTCGGTAATGTGCTGGGTTCGTCGGGTTCTGTTGTCCCACTTTTCCGCCAGCAGATTGCACAGGGCGGTCCGATCACGCTCACTCATCCGGAAATGACGCGGTTCTTCATGACAATCCCGGAAGCGTCGCAGCTGGTCATTCAGGCCGGCGCCATGGCGGAAGGCGGCGACGTTTTCCTTCTCGACATGGGCGAGCCGGTGAAGATCATCGACCTTGCGCGGCGCATGGTTGAGCTTTCCGGCCTCACAGTGCGGGACGAAGACAATCCGGATGGTGATATCGCCTTCGAGATGACCGGTTTGCGACCTGCGGAAAAACTCTATGAGGAACTGCTGATCAGCGACAATCCGGAGCCGACGGCGCATTCCCTCATCATGAAGGCGCATGAGGATTTCCTGCCTTGGCCTGCATTGGAAAAGTCGCTCAAGGCTCTTCAGCAGGCGATGGAGCGTAGCGATCTGGTGGCGACGCGCGATCTCATGGGCAAGCTGGTTTCCGGTTATCGTCCGGGTGCCGATATCGTTGACTTCGTGACGCTGCGACAAATGGAGCGGACGGATCGTTTCGGGCCTCTGACAGAGGACGAGAGTTCCGATTTCGGCGGAATGACTCGATGATTCTCGTCACTGGTGGAAGCGGTTTCGTCGGTCAGGCGCTGATCCGGGAACTCGTCCGTCGTGGTCTCCCCTACCGGACGGCTGGCCGTCGTGCAGGAACGTGCGATGTCGTCGTCGGCGAAATCGATGGCTCCACTGACTGGTCTCAGGCGCTTGCCGGTGTTGATCTGGTCATTCATCTCGCCGCGCGCGTGCATGTGATGAATGACAAGGCGGTCGATCCTCTCGCGGCTTTCCGTGCGAGCAACACGGATGGCACGCTCAATCTGGCGCGTCGGGCCGCGGCTTGCGGCGTCAAACGTTTCGTCTTCATCAGCACGTTGAAGGTCAATGGCGAGGAGACCCGACCGGGGCATACTTTTCGTGCCAGCGACCCGCCGCATCCGCTCGATCCCTATGGCGTTTCCAAGCGGGAGGCCGAGGATGGCCTGTCCAGGATTGCGGCCAAGACGGGCATGGAGGTGGTGTGCATCCGGCCGCCGCTTGTCTATGGCCCCGGTGTGAAAGCCAATTTTGCGGCCCTTTATAAACTGGCGTCGAGTGGTTTGCCGCTGCCCTTCCTGTCGATCCGCAACAGGCGGTCGATGGTCTATGTCGGCAATCTCGTGGATTTCATTTTGCGCTGCGCCGAGCATCCGGCTGCCGCGAACCGTACTTTTCTCGTCAGCGATGGCGATGATGTTTCCCTGCCGGTGCTGATCTCGCGGATCAGGGCCTCGCTCGACAAACCTGCGCGGCTTTTCCCGATGCCGCCGTTCGTCTTCACGCTTGCCGCAAGACTGCTTGGGAAGCAGGATTTCGCGCAGCGCCTTCTCGGCTCGCTGGAGGCTGATATAGCGGAGAGCCGGGCGGTGCTCGGCTGGACGCCGCCCTTCACGATGGCAGACGGCCTGAAGGCGATGGTGTCGGAAGCTGGACCGCCTTCCAGGCAAAAATAAAGCCGGACAGCCATTTCTGGCTCCCCGGCCCAGCGGATGTATTGGAAGCGTTTGGCTTCCCTTGAAGTCCCAAGCCTTAGCCGAGACGAACCTTGCTGAAATCCTCGGGCTTGATGCCGAGCGCACGCAGGTCATGGCGGTTGGGAGTACGGTGAGCTTCGACAGCGGCGGCTGCGGCATTTGCTGCGCTGAATACTGCGATGGCGCGGCCAAGGAAGCCCATGCGAATTGCGCCAGTAAGGACAGACATCTTCTTTGCCTTCATCTTCGTTTGTTCACAATCAGAAGATGGGCTTTGTTACCGCATTCTACAATGGCGTTTCAAACAGTGCTGCCATGCAATAAAGAAGGGCCGGAACCCTTGGGGAACCGGCCCTTCATGACTTCCGTCAAATCCGACGGCCTCAGTCTTCGCTGGCAGCCAGATGCGAGAGCACTTCGCCCTTGCCGCGTGCCCGCATGATGAGCGGCAGGATCAGCGCGACGGCGGCGATCGCAAGCAGCACGGCCGCGATCGGTGACGTCACGAGGACCGTCACGTCGCCCTGGCTGATCGCCAGCGCGCGGCGAAGCTGCTGCTCGGCCAGCGGTCCGAGGATCAGGCCGACGACCACGGGGGCGATCGGATAACCGAAGACGCGCATGGCGTAACCCATCAGGCCGAAGGCCAGCAGCATGCCCAGCTCGAACACGGAAGGGTTGGCGCCGATGGTGCCGAGCGTGGCGAACAGCAGGATGCCGGCATAGAGCCATGGCTTCGGGATCGTCAGCAGGCGGACCCAGAGGCCGATCAGCGGCAGGTTGAGCACCAGCAGCATGAAGTTGGCGATCAACAGACTGGCGATCAGGCCCCAGACGAGCTGCGGATTGGTCGCAAACAGCAATGGTCCCGGCTGAAGGCCGTATTGCTGGAAGCCGGCGAGCATGATGGCCGCGGTTGCCGTGGTCGGCAGGCCGAGGGTCAGCAGCGGCACCAGCGTACCGGCGGCCGAAGCGTTATTGGCTGCCTCGGGACCCGCAACGCCTTCGATTGCGCCGTTGCCGAATTCTTCCGGATGCTTGGTCAGGCGCTTTTCGGTGGCATAGGAGAGGAAGGTGCCGATTTCGGCGCCGCCCGCCGGCATTGCGCCGATCGGGAAGCCGATCAACGTACCGCGCAGCCAGGGCTTCCAGGAACGGGCCCAGTCGGTCGCGGTCATCCAGATCGAGCCCTTGACGGCCTCGACCTTGTCGGGACCACGGTCGCCCTGAGCGGCGAGAAACAGGCTTTCGCCGATGGCGAACATCGCAACGGCAAGCGTCGTCACCTCGATCCCGTCGAGCAGGTCCGGCACACCGAAGCTCATGCGGGTCTGACCGGTCAGCTGGTCTATGCCGACGGTCGCGAGTACCAGGCCGATGAAGAGCGAGGTGAGGCCGCGCAGGGTGGAATCGCCAAATGCCGAGGACACCGTGACAAAGGCTACCACCATCAGGGCGAAGTATTCACGAGGCCCGAAAACCAGTGCGAGCTTGACGATGTATGGCGCGATCAGCGCTAGCGCGAGGGTCGCGATCAGGCCGGCGACGAAGGAGCCGATAGCGGCGGTGGCAAGAGCCGGGCCGCCGCGACCGGCGCGCGCCATCTTGTTGCCCTCCAGCGCGGTGACGATCGAGGCGCTTTCACCCGGCGTGTTGAGCAGGATGGAGGTGGTCGATCCGCCATACATGCCGCCGTAATAGATGCCGGCGAACATGATCAGCGATCCGGCGGGATCGAGCTTGAAGGTGACGGGCAGAAGCAGGGCGACGGTCAGCGCAGGCCCGATGCCCGGAAGCACGCCGACGGCGGTGCCGAGCGTCACGCCGATCAGGGCATAGAGAAGGTTCGCCGGCTGTGCGGCGATTGCGAGGCCCTGCAGGAGAAAATCGAAGGTGTTCATGCGGGGCTACTCCTCAGAGGAAAAGGTGCTCGAGCGGTCCTGCCGGCAGCGAAAGCTGCAGCAGACCGGCAAAGACCAGCCAGATCGCGAGACAGATGGCGATGCCGACCGGAAGCGAGATCCAGAGTTTCCTTTTGCCGAAAGCGAAAGCCGTGGCGGCGAAGAGGACGCCGGTCGAAATCGAGAACCCGGCCGTCTT
Source organism: Shinella sp. (assembly GCA_003248775.1). Taxonomy (GTDB): domain Bacteria; phylum Pseudomonadota; class Alphaproteobacteria; order Rhizobiales; family Rhizobiaceae; genus Allorhizobium. Next base: position 34,133 of record QFQX01000045.1, read on the forward strand.
CAGGAGCAGCATCTGTCCCGCCAGTCCACCGACGATCCAGAGAACGGGAGAGATTTCCTGATGCTCGCGCTCTGGAAAATCGCGGCGAAACGCGGCGACTGCGGTCCAGACGGCAAGGCCTGCCAGGCAGACGGCAATCCATTTCGGCACGGTTGCCGGACCGACGGGAGAATAGCCGGTGACCTCGCCAAGGCGCGCGACGTCCCAGAAAATCAGGCCGGCGAGAGCGGCGAGGAAGACGGCGATGAAAAGCGCCGCCCCATCGGGGCGGCGTGTCTCATGCTTCGGGTTCGATCCGGTGCTCATTTCACCAGTCCGATGTCCTTGAGGACGCCTTCGGTAGCGGCGACGTCCTTGTCGAGCTGCGCCTTGAAGGCGTCGCCGGAGAGGTAGGAATCCTGCCAGCCCTTGGTCTTTAGGATTTCCTGCCAGC
>QFQX01000046.1 GCA_003248775.1 Shinella sp.
TAATCCTACCCCCACAAACAAGTCAACACCAACTATCACAAAAATTACAAAAATTACTCAAACCATTGATCGGAAAAGACATTTAACACCGAGACGACATCTCCGACCCAAAACACACCAACAGAAGGCCGTCCGCACCTCACCGACACAAGACAAAAAACAAAGAGCCCTGAGGAAAGGCCCCTCAGAGGATTGTCGCTTGAACGGAATGGCCCACTTGCTAGTGTCGGCGCGCATAAAAGAGGAGAAAATCATGCTGGTGCTGCACGAAACAGAAACTGCGGAAGCGCTGAAATGGGACAAGCTGACCGATGCGATCGAGCGGATGTTCCGCAGTCACTGCGTCACACCCGTTCGCCATCATCATGAAGTAGAAGTGCCCGGTGAGTCAGCGGCCACGCTTCTGCTGATGCCAGCCTGGGTGCCTGGCGATTATATAGGTATCAAGCTGCTTTCGGTCTTCCCCGACAACCATCTGCGTGGTCTGCCCGCCATTTATGGCAGCTATCTCCTTTCTTCGGGAAAGACCGGAAAGATGCTCGCCGTGGTCGATGGCGGCGAACTCACCGCCCGTCGCACAGCCGCAACGTCGGCTCTTGCTGCCGGATACCTCGCGCGCGAGGATGCAAGCCAGCTCCTCGTTGTCGGCACTGGACGCCTTTCCCTCAATCTCATTCAGGCCCATTCGACAATGCGCCCCATAAAGAGTGTCAGGATCTGGGGCCGGAATCCCGCCAATGCGGAAAAGACCGTTGCGGATGCAAGGGAGATGGGTTTCGACGCCGCCGCCTGTACGGATCTGGAAGCGGCAGCGCGAGAAGCCGACATCATTTCCTGCGCCACTCTTTCGAGCGAACCGCTGGTCCACGGTGCTTGGCTCAAACCCGGCGCGCACCTCGATCTCATCGGTGCGTTCAAGCCGACCATGCGGGAGAGTGACGACGAGGCGGTTCGGCGCGCAACCATCTTTGTCGACACGCGCGAAGGCGCCATGAGCGAGGCGGGCGATCTTCTGCAGCCTCTGAAGGCCGGGATCATTCGAGAAACGGATATCAAGGCCGACCTTTTCGACCTTGCGGCTGGCCGGCACCGGGGCCGCACCGCAAATCACGAAATCACCCTGTTCAAATCGGTGGGCGCGGCGCTAGAGGACCTTGCCGGAGCCATCCTTGCCTATGAGACGGTGACCGCGCGCTTCAAGACGGAAACCTGATGCCATTCAATCTACCCAGCCTCCCGGTCTCGGAAAAGCTTGCCGATCTGGCTGAAGCGCTCACCCGGGAGAACCGCGCCATCCTTTCTGCCCCTCCGGGAGCGGGCAAGACCACGCTCGTGCCAATCCATCTTCTGGACCAGCCCTGGCGGGGGGACGGCCGTATCATCCTGCTCGAACCGCGTCGTCTCGCGGCACGGGCGGCGGCAAGCCGGATGGCAAGCCTCATCGGCGAAAGCGTTGGGGAAACCGTCGGCTATCGCATGCGGCTCGACAATCGCGTCTCGACACGCACTCGGATCGAGGTGGTGACGGAGGGCGTCTTCGCTCGTATGATCCTCGAGGATCCCGAACTCGAAGGCATCGCTGCGGTCCTGTTCGACGAATTCCATGAAAGATCACTCGATGCGGATTTCGGTCTGGCGCTGGCGCTCGACGCGCAGGTCGCGTTAAGGCCCGACCTCAGGATCCTCGTGATGTCAGCGACCCTCGACATCGAGCGTGTCGCGACCCTTCTCGACAATCCACCCGTGATCGTCAGCGAAGGACGAAGCTTTCCGATCGACATCCGCCATCAGGACAGGCCGGGCGGCACACGCATCGAGGATGCCGTCACCTCGACCATCACCGCTGCGCTCGACCAGGATACCGGATCGATCCTCGCCTTCCTGCCGGGACAGGCGGAGATCCGCCGCGTGGCCGAACGCCTCGACGGCAAGGTCTCTTCTTCGACCCATGTCGTTCCGCTTTACGGAAACCTCTCGCAGAAGGAACAGGACGAGGCGATCCGGCCGACCGCGCCCGGCACGCGGAAGGTGGTGCTGGCGACCTCCATCGCCGAGACATCCATTACCATCGATGGCGTCAGGATCGTCATCGACAGCGGACTTCAGCGCCTGCCGGTTTTCGAACCGTCCACCGGCATTACACGGCTTGAAACGGTCAGGGTTTCGCGCGCCTCCGCCGACCAGCGCGCCGGCCGCGCAGGACGAACGGAACCCGGTATCGCCATCCGGCTGTGGCATCAGGGGCAAACGACTGCGCTCCCGGCATTTACGCCACCGGAGATCCTTGCAAGCGATCTTTCCAACCTCGTTCTCGACATGGCGCATTGGGGCGTTCTGGAGCCGGATGGCCTGCGCTTCATCGATCCGCCGCCAGTTGCTGCCTGGAACGAGGCGAAGAACCTCCTGCAGATGCTGGGTGCGCTGGACAAGACCGGAGCGCTTACTGCCAAGGGGCGTACGATGCGTGATCTCGCCCTGCCAGCGCGGCTTTCCGCCATGGTGCTTGCTGCTGCGGAGAATGGGCAGGCCGCGGAGGCTACGCGTCTTGCCGTGCTTCTCACCGAACAAGGGCTCGGTGGCTCCAGCCTCGATCTGGAAGAACGCCTGCGCCGCTTCGAGCAGGAGAAGGGCGAACGTGCTTCGGGAGCCCGCAAACTTGCCGAAAGAATCGCCGGCAGCCTGCGCAGCACGGGGCCTCAAGGTGCACGTACGACCGCCGGTCGCCTGCTGATCCATGCCTATCCCGACCGGATCGCCCTTTCCCGAGGTCAGCGGGGGCGTTTCGTCATGGCGAACGGCCGTGGCGCCGAGATAGAGGAAACCGAACGGCTTGCCGGTTCGCAGATGCTGGTGATCGCCGACCTGACCGGCCAGGCGGCGCGAGGCCGGGTGCTGGCAGCCGCCGAAATCCGTCGCGACGACGTCGAGGAACTGATGCCCGAGGCTATCCGTACCTCGGACGAGTGCTTCTTCGATCCGGCCAGCCGTCAGGTGCGGGCCCGGCGGTCCACACGGCTTGGCGCCATCGTATTCGACGAGACACCTCTTCCCAAGCCTGCCGGAGCGGAAGCCGCCCGGGCGCTTGCCGATGGGATCAGGCAGCTTGGACTATCCGTCCTGCCCTTTTCCAAGGCCGGCGAGCAATTGCGGCAGCGCATCGGCTTCCTTCACCGCAGCATCGGCGAGCCGTGGCCGGATATCGGAGACGAGGCCCTTCTCGCCCGCCTTGCCGACTGGTTCACTCCGTTCCAGACCAATGTCCGTGGTATTGACGATATCGCGCCGGGCTCGCTTTTCGACGGACTGATGTCACTTGTTCCGCACGAGGCGCAACGCGATCTTGAGAAGCTGGCGCCGACACACTTCACCGCACCGACCGGGCAGAGCCACCCCATCCGCTACAACGGAAACGAGCCGACGCTCGCAATCCGGGTGCAGGAGTTGTTCGGCCTGAAATCCCACCCGGCGGTTGGCGGCGGCAGGCTGCCGCTCTTACTGGAGCTGACTTCGCCGGCGCACCGGCCGATCCAGACCACGCGGGATCTGCCGGGTTTCTGGGCCGGATCCTGGAAAGACGTCCGCAGTGACATGCGTGGGCGTTATCCGAAACACCCCTGGCCGGAAAACCCGGCCGATGCAGCACCGACGACACGCGCAAAGCCTCGTGGTACGTGACGCCGTGATAGAGCAAAGGAGAGGCCCTGCATGATAAAGTCGACGCAGGATGTGGCGAGACATTTCGGACCCTCGAGCCGGAGGTTAAGGTTGCAGACGCTGGTGCGCCTGCGCTGGCTGGCGGTGGCGGGACAAGGCATCACGGTCTTCATCGTCGCCTTCCTCCTGGAATATCCGCTGCCATTCACCACGAGCCTGGCGTTGATCGGAGCGCTCGCGGCGGCAAACTTCCTGTTGTCCGTCACCTTCCCGCCGACTTACCGGCTGGAGCCGCTCGCCGCGTTCGCCGTGCTCGGGCTTGATCTGTTCCAGCTCGCGGCCCTGCTCTTCATCACCGGCGGGCTCGCCAATCCGTTTGCGCCGCTGATCTGCGTTCCGGTGATCATCTCGTTTGCCTCCCAGCCGCGGGGGCTTTCGATTGCGCTCCTGGTGTTCGCGCTGTTTTTCATTACCGCGCTGGCGTTCACGCCCTATCCCCTGCCCTGGCATAGCGGCGAGACCCTGCCGACCCATCCCGTCATGCAGCTCGGCATCTGGTTATCCATCACCTCGATGATGACGTTTGCGGCTTTCTATGCCTATCGTGTCTCGCAAGAGGCGGCGCTGCTTGCCGACGCGCTTTCGGCGACCGAGCTGATCCTGCAGCGGGAAAAGCATCTCTCGCAGCTCGATGGCCTTGCCGCCGCCGCGGCCCATGAACTCGGCACTCCACTTGCAACGATCAGTGTCGTCGCCAAGGAGATGGAGCGCGAACTGGGGAATGACGAGCGCTTCGGCGAAGACGTGCAGCTCCTGCGCAGCCAGAGCGAGCGCTGCCGCGACATCCTGCGCCGGCTGACGAGCCTGCCCTCGGAAAACGAGGAACACATGCGGCGCCTGCCGCTTTCCTCGATGATCGAGGAAGTGCTGGCACCGAACAGGGAGTTCGGCGTCAAGCTGGAGCTGGTGGAGAAATCGGACCGGTCGAAGGAACCCATCGGGGTTCGCAACGCCGGCATTCTCTACGGTCTCGGTAACCTCGTTGAAAACGCCATCGATTTCGCCCGCGACAAGGTGACCGTCACCGTGGAACACGACGCCTCGAAGGTGGTCATCACGATCGAGGACGACGGTGAAGGTTATTCCGCCGACGTTCTGCAACGCATCGGCGAGCCCTATGTGACAAGCCGGCAGCGCGATGACAAGGCAGGCGGGCTGGGCCTCGGCCTGTTCATCGCCAAGACGCTGCTCGAACGATCCGGCGCAACGCTCCGGTTTGAAAACGGCGGCCCGGACCGGCCGGGCGCGCGCGTCAGAATCGTGTGGCCACGCGGCCTGATGGACGCAGGGCGCTGAAATGACTTTACCCGCCCGTCATAAGTGGCCATAACCGGACAAGAATATGAACAGAATGCCCCGCAGGGATGGCAGACCATGACAGAATTCGCTTCATCCGGCTCGAAGAGCGACATCGCAACCAATATCGATGAAAGCATCGGCCCCGATCCGAGCCTGCTAATCGTCGATGACGATGCTCCCTTCCTCCGCCGTCTGGCGCGCGCCATGGAATCCCGCGGCTTCGCCGTCGACATGGCTGCTTCCGTTGCGGAAGGCATTGCCAAGTCGAAGGCCACGCCGCCGAAATATGCAGTGATCGACCTGAGGCTCGGCGACGGCAACGGTCTCGATGTGATCGAGGCCATCCGAGAGAAGCGAAGCGACACCCGGATCGTGGTCCTGACCGGCTACGGCAACATAGCAACCGCTGTGACGGCGGTGAAGCTCGGCGCGCTGGATTATCTCTCCAAGCCTGCCGATGCCGACGACATCTTCCTGGCGCTGACTCAGCGTCCGGGCGAAAAGGCCGAAGTGCCGGAAAACCCGATGTCGGCCGACCGGGTGCGCTGGGAACATATCCAGCGCGTCTATGAAAGCTGCGACCGCAATGTCTCGGAAACGGCCAGGCGCCTCAACATGCATCGCCGCACGCTGCAGCGCATTCTCGCCAAACGTGCGCCAAAATAAGACAATCCGGTATTAGTCGGTCGCGGGGGTTCTCGCGGCCCATTCCGCCATCATCAGCCGCTGGGCTGCGGTGCGCGAGAAATTCAGGGTGACCGCCTTGCGCGTCGCCGGCGGCAACCTGTGTTCCGGCGCCTCGCGCAACAGATGCGCTCCGTAACCATCCGAGACAAGAAGCCCGCAATCCTCCGGGAATATGTCGAGCGGCACCTCGCCGTGGGTCGCGAAGAACAGTCGGTCACAGTAATTTCTATACTCCGGCCATTTGCGGTCGACGCGAAAATCCTCGATCGAGGATTTGATCTCGATGATCCAGATCTCGCCCTTGTCCGTCAGGCCGACCAGATCGGCCCTGCGGCCATTGGCGAGCGACATTTCCGGAAGCAGAGCCAGCCGCATCTCGTTCAGCAGCACCTGCACACCGCGACGCACCAGCATGGCGCGGTCGGACTGGCGTCCATCGATTAAGGGGTTGTTAACGGCAACAGAAACAATCGTCATGTATAAGCCCGGCCTGTCCTTGCGGCATGTTGCAAAAAAGCAATGCGGAGTCATTTTGCATTGCCGAAGTCCCGTGGTCCTTCCGCGCTACTTGCCAAGGCGAACTTAATCAAAAATAAACCATAAACAAAGATGGTTGAGCCCACCATCTCTCAGCTTGAACCCTACGAGACATCCCTATGCGCCTTCGCAATGCATTGACCGTGTTCGGCCTTGTCGCAACACTCGGCCTCGCCGGCTGCACAACCACCTCCACGACGACCACCCCTTCCGAAGAACCGAAGGAAGCCGCCGAAGCCACCACCACCAAGATCTTCAGCGACTCCTATGGCAGCGTGACCGATGCCGGCTTCGCTCTCCCGGCCATCCCGATCAGCCGCGTGGACAAGAAGTTCCATCGCCAGATCGTTGAATATTCTACCACGGAAAAGCCCGGTACGATCGTCGTAAACACCCGCGAACGCTTCCTTTACTACGTGATGCCGAACGGCAAGGCCGTCCGCTATGGTATCGGCGTCGGCAAGCAGGGTTTTGCATGGCAGGGCGAAGCCTACATCGCCTGGAAACAGGAATGGCCAACGTGGCATCCGCCGAAGGAAATGGCCGAACGCAAGCCGGAAGTCGCCAAATATGTCGAGGCAGGCATGGGGCCAAGCCTTAGCAATCCGCTTGGTGCGCGCGCCATGTATCTTTTCGACGACAAGGGCCGCGATACATTGTTCCGCCTGCACGGAACGCCGGAATGGGCCTCCATCGGCACTGCAGCCTCGTCGGGCTGCATTCGCCTGATCAACCAGGACGTCATCGATCTCTATAATCGCGTCCGTCCCGGCAAGAGCGCTCGCGTCGTCGTCCAGCAGTAAGCTTCATCGACCTCATCAGACAAAAAAGCCGCCGGGACCACCGGCGGCTTTTTTGTTGGGCTTCAGCCGATCTTATCCGGCAAGCTTTGCCTTCAGTTCCCGGCGGCGGCGATGCAGAACCGGTTCGGTGTAGCCGTTCGGCTGTTCACGACCCTTGAGCACCAGCTCGAGCGCTGCCTGGAAAGCAACCGAACCGTCGAAATCGCCGGCCATGGGGATGTAGGCTGGATCGCCGGAGTTCTGGCCATCGACCACGGCCGCCATCCGCTTCATCGTCTCGACGATCTGCGTTTCGGTGACGATGCCGTGATGCAGCCAGTTGGCCATGTGCTGGGCGGAAATACGCAGCGTTGCCCGGTCCTCCATCAGGCCGATATTGTTGATATCCGGAACCTTGGAGCAACCGACGCCCTGGTCGATCCAGCGGACGACGTAGCCCAGGATGCCCTGCGCATTGTTATCGATCTCACGCTGGATTTCCTCCGCCGTCCAGTTGGGACGGGGTGCGACCGGCACCGAAAGGATATCACCAAGCTTGGCGCGGGGACGGGATTTCAGCGTGGCCTGAACGTCGGCGACGTTGACGCGGTGATAATGGGTTGCGTGAAGGGTTGCCGCCGTCGGTGACGGAACCCAGGCGGTGTTTGCGCCGGCCCTGGGATGGGCGATCTTCTGCTCCAGCATGGCGGCCATCAGGTCCGGCATGGCCCACATGCCCTTGCCGATCTGCGCATGGCCGGAAAGCCCGCATTCGAGGCCAATGTCGACGTTCCAGTTCTCGTAAGCCGAGATCCAGGCTGCCTGCTTCATGTCGCCCTTGCGGATCATCGGGCCAGCTTCCATCGAGGTATGGATCTCGTCGCCGGTCCGGTCGAGGAAGCCGGTGTTGATGAAGACGACACGTTCGCGGGCAGCGCGAATGCATTCCTTGAGGTTGACCGTCGTGCGGCGCTCCTCGTCCATGATGCCCATCTTGATGGTGTTCGGCGCCATGCCGATCAGCTCTTCGACGCGCGAGAAGATCTCGCAGGCAAAGGCGACTTCCTCCGGTCCATGCATCTTCGGCTTGACGACATAGAGCGAACCCTCGCGGGAGTTTGCCCGCCGGCCACCGCGGCCAACGTCATGCAGGGCAATCAGCGCCGTAAAAGCTGCATCCATGATGCCTTCCGGAACCTCGTTGCCGTCGCGGTCGAGGATCGCCGGGTTGGTCATCAGGTGACCGACATTGCGCACCAGCATCAGCGAACGGCCGTGCAGGACGAGTTCCGAGCCGCCCGGCGCGGTGAATGTCTTGTCCGGATTGAGGGCACGGACGAAGGTCTTGCCACCCTTGGAGACTTCCTCCGTCAGGTCGCCCTTCATCAGGCCGAGCCAGTTGCCGTAAACGACCACCTTGTCCTCGGCATCGACGGCAGCAACCGAATCCTCGCAGTCCATGATGGTGGTGATGGCCGATTCGAGGTGGATGTCGTCGATATGGGCAGCATCGGACTTCCCGATCATGCCTTCCTTATTGATGAGAATCTCGAGATGCAGACGGTTGCGGCGCAGGAGGATCGCCTCCGGCGCGGCAGGCGCACCGCGATAACCGACGAATTGTGCCGGATCGGCAAGCCCGGTGACGCGGCCGCCGGAAAGCGTGACGAACAGCGCATCCCTGTCGATGGAAAGGCCCGCGACATCGGCCCATTTGCCGGCGGCGAGCGGCGCCGAATCATCGAGCAGCTGGCGACCCCATGCGATGACCTTCGCGCCGCGGACGGGGTTATAGCCCTTGCCCTTCTCGGCGCCATCGGTTTCCGGGATGGCATCGGTGCCGTAAAGCGCATCGTAAAGCGAGCCCCAGCGGGCATTCGCGGCATTCAGCGCATAGCGGGCGTTCATGACCGGTACGACGAGCTGCGGTCCGGCAATCTCTGCGATCTCTGCATCGACATTTGCCGTCGTTACCGAGAAGTCTCCACCTTCCGGCAGGAGATAGCCGATTTCGCGCAGGAAAGCCTCATAGGCATCCATGTCGACGGGTGCGCCATTTGCCTTGTACCAGGCATCGATCGTCGCCTGCAGTTCGTCTCGCTTTGCAAGAAGCGCGCGGTTCTTCGGTGCGAGGTCGTGAACAATCGCCGAAAGACCGGCGAGATAACGCTCGGGATCCACGCCGGTCCCGGGCAGCGCCTTTTCAATCAGGAAATCATACAGGCCCGTGTCGATGGATAGTCCGTGGCTCTCAATGCGGCTCATCGCCAATTCTCCTCGCAATCCGATTATCAAATTCGTGCTGGGAGCATGCCCTGATCTTATTGAGTGTCAATCGAGCACGAATAACAAATATTTATTCCAAAAAGGAAAAAATCCGCATCGATCTCACACACTGGCCGATACACGGGGGCGGCCGCTCGCCGTCGCGATGATCCGGGCTTCCATCAGCTTGCGCCGTCCTTCGATCTCGGGCGCATCGATTTCGCGCGCGAGCACCACGACGACATCGGCAGCACCGCTCGCCCGCGCATGCTCAAGCGCGTTTCGTGAAGCCCGTTCTTCAGCCTCGGTCAGCGCCGCATCCTCCTCGGTGAAGCGCCGGTTATCTCCTCCGCCTGAAACGATGAAGACCCCTTCTTCCGGCGAGGTGACGAAGATCGTTACGGTGGAGCGGACCTGTCCGACGACAGCGCCGACCGCATTGGCGACATCGGCGGATTCCGGCACGGCACAGGTCGCGGACAGCATCTCGGCAATCGCCGGGTAGTAGACCGGAGCGGAAGCGCCGAGACCAATCAGCGGGCGGTCGAGGGACAGGGTAAAGCGCGCAATACCGGTCTGGCGGTTCAGAGCGCGGTCGATCAGCACCGAGCGGGCCGGATCGATATCAGCAAGACCATCTTCGGCAAGGCAGGCCGACAGAATAGCTTCCGCCGACTGTCGCGTCAGCCTGTCTACGATGCGCAGGGCGAGCTCTTCCGGCGATCCGGCGATAGGCTTTCCGGTGCCGTCCTTCTGACGCATGGCAACCTGCATGCCGAGATCGGCCGCCTGCCGGTTCCACTGGCCCTGCCTGCCCAGCACGTGCATGGCGTCGGAAGGCGTGAGCCCGCAGATATGCACGAGTCCTCGGGCGACGAGGCGGTCGAGCGTTGCCTTCTGCTGCGTCACCGTGAGCAGCTGGTCGAGAGCCATGGGGATATCGGTGATACGGGCAAAAAGGGTCGCTTCCTGTGGCTGCAGCCCGGCGGAGAGATGGTCCGGCACGCCGGTGCGGACCGCGAACCGCCCGTCGTGGCGACCAACATGGGCCGAACGCAACTGCCGTTCCAGCGCGCCGATGACCGCATCCCCATGCAGTGTCGCGGCAAGACTGAGGGGCACGAAACGACGGGGACCGAGATCAATGCGCGCCGCAAGCCCTCGGTCGTCGAAGCGGACTTCGGAATCACCGCCGAGACCATAGGTGCGCATGGCGACCGCTTCCACCATGGTGCGATAACCGCCGACCACCGCGCCATCGGCATCGAGACGCGGGCGGCCGTTTTCCATCACCGCGACATCCGTCGTGGTGCCGCCGATATCGGAAACCACGGCATCGTCAAGCCCGGTCAGGTATCTCGCGCCGACAAGGCTTGCCGCCGGTCCGGAAAGAATGGTCTCGATCGGCCGAAGCCGTGCCTCGGCCGCCGAAATCAGCGCACCGTCGCCACGCACCACCATCAGCGGCGCGCGGATACCGCGATGTTTCAGGTGATCCTCGCAGGCGCCGACAAGGCGGTCGATCATCGACACCAGCCGGGCATTGAGCAGCGTCGTCAACGCGCGCTTGGGACCGCCGAGCTTGGAGGAAAGCTCGTGGCTGCAGGTAACCGGCAGATGGGATTTCTCGCGGATGAAGTCCCTCACCCGTATCTCATGGGAGGGATTTCGGACCGCAAAATAACCGGCAACGGCGAAGGAGGACACGTTCGCCGCCAGTTCCGGCAGGATCGCTTCGAGCGCCGTCATGTCGAGCGGCGTCTCATTGCCATGGACATCATGCCCCCCCGGCAGGAAGATCACCGGATCGGAACCCAGCGCATCCGCAAGGCCGTCTCGCCGCAGATCCTCCGGGCCAAAGCCGATCATCACCAGGGCAGCGCGTCCGCCCTGCCCTTCGACGAGCGCATTGGTGGCAAGCGTGGTCGAGAGCGACACGAGACCGATGGCATCGGCCGGCAGACCGGAAGCGGAGAGCACGTTTTCCAGAGCACCGGAAATCCCGATCGACAGGTCATGCCGTGTGGTGAGCGCCTTGGCCTTGGCGATCAGGCCGTCCTTCTCGCTGAAAAGCGCGGCGTCAGTATAGGTGCCGCCGGTATCGATGCCCAACATGTAATGAAGTGTCACGCGCCATGCCCCGCATTCCAGAAAGACCGCAAGAAACGGTCCTACGCTTTATGCACTCACGGAAATCGCCGCGCTAGCTGACAAACGGCAAATTATGACCTGTCGCGTGGAGTAACGAGCATGGGCAGTCCGCCTGCCGGCTGAACGGTCAGCTTCTGCACCGGCCACGGCCGCAGGCTGGCCCTTGGCGTAAAACGAAAGCGATGCATCAGAACGGCAAGCGCAATCACGGCCTCCTGCAGCGCGAAAGTCGCTCCGATGCAGACGCGCGGGCCGACGCCGAAGGGCAGATACTGGAAGCGGCCGATGCGCTCACGATTTTCCGGCAGGAAACGGGTGGGATCGAAGACGCGGGGACGATCCCAATGCAGCTTATGGCGATGCAGCGTCCAGGGCATGATGAGGATCGTCGCGCCCTTGCGGACATCCAGAACCTTGCCGTCCGCCGCGACGAACCTGTCGTCTTCAAGAGCCCGCCGGTTGATCGACGGCGCCGGCGGATAAAGCCGAAGCGCCTCTTCGAAGGCGGCCCGAACGTGTGGCATGCGATCGGCCCAGGTGACGGGATCGGCTCCGCTTGCGATGACCTCGTCGATCTCCGCCTCCATCTTCTCCCGAAATTCCGGCAGATGGGCGATGCAGTAGAGCGTCCAGCCAAGCGCGCGGGCAGTGGTTTCGTGGCCGGCACCGATGAAAGTGAGGATGTTGTCCTCGATTTCCTCGGTTGTCAGCCCGTCTGGCCCTTCGATTTCCAGAAGCAGGGTCAGAAAATCCCGGGGCACCGTCGCCGGGTCCCGGGCAATCGCGGCGCGTCGACGTTCCATCGTATCGCGCACCAGCTTGCGGAACTTCTCCAGCACGCGCTGTCCGCCGATGCGTGTCAGCCGCGGAAGCCAGGTGGGAGCCGCAAGCATGTCGAACGGATCGATACGTCCCATCCGGTGCAGCAGCGCATCCACGTCACCGGCGACGTCTCCGCTTTCGGATGCCAGCTCGCCGGAAAACAATGTCTCCGATAGGATCTGATAGGTCAGTTCCGTCATGTCGGTGGAAATATCGTGAGTGCTGCCGTGGATATCCACACCGACATAGCGAGCGGCAAATTCCTCGCTTTTCTCCAGCATCTGCCGTGCGAAACCCCTGGCATGGCGGGGCGTAAAGACCGGCGCCATGGCCTTGCGCGAGCGCTTCCAGACGTCGCCCTCGGCGGTCAGCAGGCCATCACGCAGGATGGGACGCAACACAAGCTGGCGCACCACGTCCATGGGATAGTTGCCGGCATTGTCGACGAGCACATGACGGATGAGATCCGGATCGTTGACGATGATCGTGGTGCGACCGAAGAAGCGGGTTTCAATCCAGGGCAGCGTGTAGGACGGCTCGCCCCAGAGTTCGAGCGGATTGCGCAATACGATACGGATGATTTCGAGACGCGAGGGCGGACCTTTGCGCGGCAAGGGAGCCGGAGGCTCATAGCCGTCATTTGCGCTGTCCTCGGCCATCTCCGTCATCTTTTACCCTTGGAGGCCGTTCCGGCCCGTTTCAGAGCAGCTTTTTCAGTTCCTCGATCCGATCGTTGACCAACCAGCCGTAATAGTTTTCTTCCGGCCAGACCGTGGAACCGCCGGCATTCTTGCGTGCCAGCACCTGCGCGCGCTGCCGGGAGTTACCGACATTGAAAAGCGTCGCGGTCACGCCGGGATTGTTCGAGATATCCATGCCGGCAATCGACTTGTAGTCATCGATCGACTTGCGGATGACCGCCGCCATGAAGGCGAGCGAGATATCCGGGTCCATGATCGCCTTGTAGACGCCGGCCGCATCGGTCTCGTCCAGCTTGGCATAACCCGACTTCTGGGCCACGAGGTCGGACATCATCAGCGCCGTCAGCGGATTGATCTGGCCAAGGCCAAAGGTCTGGCCGGCATAGAAGGGCTGGAAGAATACCGCGCTGAAGCGATTGTCGGGATAGGACTTGCCGCCAACCGAGCGGCCCTTGAAAGTGGCATTCCAGACGTCCTCACGGCAGGTCCAGAGTGCGTAGGAGTCATCCTTGCCCTCGCATTCGGCAAATTCCGGGCGGGCAACGAAATCATCGACATCCTCGCCCTTGTAGGCGAAGCGGAAGCTGTTGCCTGCATAGGAGGCCGCCTTCACATAATAGCTCTGCAGATTGTCGTAGGCGTCGACATTATAGGTATGCTCGCCGACGATTGCCCCGATCATATGGATCGGATCGATGCCATAGGCAGACGCCGTACTGCGGATCTTCGACATCAGCCGCTTGTCGGAGGCCAGAAGGTCGCGCACCTTCTCATATTTTACGTCGAACGTGGTCTTGCCCGCCTTGGTACGGCGGACGGAAGCTCCGGGAATGGCAGGTTGTTCGGCATTGCGGTTCCCCGCGGGCACTGTCAAAGGCGCAGCCTGCAGACCAGCGGGCGCCATCACAAGAAGCGCCAGAACTATTGCCGAAATGATACGCGCCACGATCCGTTTGCCCTCCAGACTTCACTTTCCGATCGGTTGCCGCGGGCATTAAGCCCGGGCGGCGACTTCACTTACATAAGCGAAGCCGCCGTTGTCGACCGGGAAATACGTCACTTTCGTGCGATTTAGGGGCAAAAGCACGAAAATAGATGCTCTCGCGTCACAGAATGTAGCGCGACAGATCCAGATCCTGTGCGATACCGCCGACATGTTCGCGAACATAATCGGAGTCGATCATGATCGAGGAACCGGCGCGATCCGGCGCGTTAAACGACACGTCATCAAGCACGCGTTCCATGACCGTCTGCAGGCGGCGCGCGCCGATGTTTTCAACAGACGTATTGAGCATGACGGCAACATCCGCCAGCGCATCGATCGCATCCTCGGTGAATTCGAGATCGAGATCTTCCGTTGCCATCAGCGCCCTGTACTGGCGGATCAGGCTGGCCTCGGTCTCGGTGAGAATGCGGCGGAAGTCTTCCTTGCTCAGCGGCTTCAACTCGACGCGGATCGGCAGGCGGCCCTGAAGCTCCGGCAGAAGGTCCGAAGGCTTGGCCACGTGGAAGGCGCCGGACGCGATGAAGAGGATATGATCCGTCTTCACCGGGCCGTATTTGGTCGAAACCGTCGTGCCCTCGACCAGCGGCAGCAGGTCGCGCTGCACGCCCTCGCGGGAAACGCCGGCACCGACACCGCCGTCACGGGCCGCGATCTTGTCGATCTCGTCGAGGAAGACGATGCCGTCGTTCTCGACGGAGCGAACGGCCTCGCGCTGGATGACCTCGTTGTCGATCAGCTTGTCGGATTCATCCCGGATCAGGTCGGCATAGGATGCCTTGACGGTGGTGCGCACCTTCTTGGTGCGGCCGCCCATAGCCTTGCCGAACATTTCGGAGATGTTGAGTATGCCGACATTGGCGCCGGGCATGCCCGGAATTTCGAAGCCCGGCATGCCGCTGCCGCCATCGGCGACCTCGATGTCGATTTCCTTGTCGTCCAGCTCACCGCTGCGCAGCTTCTTGCGGAAGCTGTCACGGGTCGCGGGCGAAGAAGTGGACCCGACGAGTGCGTCGAGCACCCGCTCCTCGGCACCGGCATGGGCCTTGGCTTGAACTTCAGAACGCTTCTTTTCGCGCACGAGGCCGATACCGATTTCGACGAGATCGCGGATGATCTGTTCGACGTCACGGCCGACATAGCCGACTTCGGTAAACTTGGTGGCTTCCACCTTGATGAACGGAGCGCCCGCAAGCTTGGCGAGGCGACGGGAAATCTCCGTCTTGCCGACGCCGGTCGGGCCGATCATCAGGATGTTCTTCGGCATCACCTCGTCGCGCAGCGTCTCATCGAGCTGCTGGCGGCGCCAGCGATTGCGCAGCGCAATCGCCACTGCGCGCTTGGCCTCGTGCTGGCCGATGATGAAGCGGTCCAGTTCCGAGACGATCTCACGGGGAGAAAAGGTTGTCATATCGATGTTCCAAAGGGTCGAATGGGTTGATGATGACGGATCGGGCCGGTCAATTGTCGCTGTCGAGCGATTCCACCACGACATTGTCATTGGTGTAGACGCAGATGTCAGCGGCGATCGCCATGGCGCGGCGAGCCACTTCTTCCGCCGACTTGTCCGTGTCCATCATGGCGCGTGCTGCGGCGAAGGCGTAATTGCCACCGGAGCCGATCGCGATCGTTCCATGCTCCGGTTCCAGCACGTCGCCATTGCCGGTGATCGCAAGCGTGATCGACTTGTCGGCGACAAGCATCATCGCTTCGAGGTTGCGAAGATATTTATCGGTGCGCCAGTCCTTGGCGAGCTCGACTGCCGCGCGCATGAGCTGGCCGGGATATTGCTCGAGCTTCTTTTCGAGCCGCTCCAGCAGCGTGAAGGCGTCGGCGGTCGCGCCGGCGAAACCGGCGATCACCTCGCCCTTGCCGATGCGCCGCACCTTGCGGGCATTGCCCTTCATGACGGTCTGGCCAAGGCTCACCTGCCCATCGCCGGCCATGATGACCTTGCCGCCCTTTCGTACCGTGATAATCGTTGTCATTGGGCACCTGTCTGGTCCTGAAGGGGACCGTTTTCCTGGGGGCACGACACGGCCCCGTTGAGCCCTATGTAGGTGAAGCGCCGTCGAATACAATCTCGCTGCCAAGCTCGGCTGCCCGTACCCGCTTTTGCTGGATATTTACCGCCGTGCCTGATAAGGAGCGCTCATCAGGGCCCGGGTTCCCGGTCCTCAGCATGGAGCAGACCTTAATGGGCGAAGCAGCCAACCCGCGCTCGGGAAGCATTTCCCGCAAGACCAATGAAACCTCCGTTTCCGTTTCCGTCAATCTGGACGGTACCGGCAAGGCGAAGATTTCCACGGGCGTCGGTTTCTTCGATCATATGCTCGACCAGCTTTCCCGACATTCGCTCATCGACATGGACATCGAGGTGAAGGGCGACCTGCATATCGATGACCATCACACCGTCGAGGACACCGGCATCGCGATCGGCCAGGCGATTTCCAAGGCGCTCGGCGATCGGCGCGGCATCACCCGATACGCATCGATCGATCTGGCCATGGACGAAACCATGACGAAGGCGGCAATCGACGTTTCTGGCCGACCATTCCTCGTCTGGAACGTATCGTTCAGCGCGCCGAAGATCGGCACGTTCGACACTGAGCTCGTTCGCGAATTCTTCCAGGCGCTGGCGCAGAATGCCGGCATCACGCTGCATGTGCTCAACCATTATGGCGCCAACAATCACCATATAGCGGAGACCTGCTTCAAGGCCGTGGCGCGGGCAATGCGAACCGCAGTCGAAATCGATCCCCGGCAGGCGAGCCGCGTTCCCTCCACCAAGGGCACGCTGGTCTGACAGCAAACGACAGGAGCGGATGACCGGTCACCGGACCGCGAAAGCGGTGTTTCGTTGATCCCGGGCCTCCAGGCTCCGATAGAAAGGACATTCGACGATGCGCGTTGCGATCATCGATTATGGTTCGGGCAATCTGCGTTCCGCGACGAAGGCCTTCGAGCGTGCGGCCCGGGAAAGCGGCATCGACGCTGAAATCGACCTGACGGACAAGGCGGATCGGGTGGCATCGGCCGACCGCATCGTGCTTCCCGGCGTTGGCGCCTATGCCGATTGTCGCAGCGGTCTCGACGCCGTCTCCGGCATGCACGAGGCGCTTGTCGATGCGGTCGAGAAGAAGGCACGGCCGTTCCTCGGCATCTGCGTCGGCATGCAGTTGATGTCGTCGCGCGGACTGGAAAAGACCGTCACGCAGGGCTTCGGCTGGATCAAGGGCGATGTCGTCGAAATGACGCCGAGCGATCCGACGCTGAAGATCCCGCAGATCGGCTGGAACACGCTGACACTCAATCGTCCGCATCCACTGTTCGACGGCATCGAGACCGGTCCCGATGGCCTGCACGCCTACTTCGTGCATTCCTACCATCTGGCGGCGGAAAACCCCGACGACGTCATTGCCACCACCGATTACGGCGGCCCGATGACGGCTTTCGTCGGTCGCGACAACATGGCGGGCGCTCAGTTCCATCCGGAAAAGAGCCAGAAGCTCGGCCTGAAGCTCATTGCGAACTTCCTCGCCTGGGCCCCGTAACTCTCATTTCATCCAGTATCGGACAATCCGCATGATCCTCTTTCCCGCAATCGATCTGAAAGACGGCCAGTGCGTGCGCCTCAAGCTCGGCGACATGGAGCAGGCAACCGTCTACAATGCGGACCCCGCCGCGCAGGCGAAAGCCTTCGAGGACCAGGGCTTCGAATGGCTGCACGTGGTCGACCTGAACGGCGCCTTCGCCGGTGAAAGCGTCAACGGCGGCGCCGTCGATGCGATCCTCAAGGCGACAAGGAACCCGGTCCAGCTCGGCGGCGGCATCCGCACGCTCGGGCACATCGAAAACTGGCTTTTCCGCGGGCTTTCCCGCGTCATCCTCGGCACGGTGGCCGTGCGCGATCCCGCACTCGTCATCGAGGCCTGCAAGCTCTTCCCCGGCAAGATCGCCGTCGGTATCGATGCCAAGGGCGGCAAGGTCGCTGTCGAGGGCTGGGCGGAAGCCTCCGAACTCGGCGTGATCGAGCTTGCCAGGAAATTCGAAGGCGCGGGCGTCGCCGCGATCATCTACACGGATATCGACCGCGACGGCATTCTCGCCGGCATCAACTGGCCCTCGACGCTGGCGCTTGCCGATGCCGTTTCGATCCCGGTGATCGCGTCCGGCGGGCTTGCATCGCTCGACGATATCCGCCGCATGCTGGAACCGGATGCCCGAAAACTGGAAGGTGCGATTTCCGGCCGCGCGCTTTATGATGGCCGGATCGATCCCGCGGAAGCGCTGGCGCTGATCCGCGCCGCAAGATCCTGAACGAGGAACCACCGATGACGCTGAAAGCCCGCGTTATTCCCTGCCTGGACGTCAAGGACGGCCGCGTCGTCAAGGGCGTGAACTTCGTCGACCTGATCGATGCCGGCGACCCCGTCGAGGCGGCCAAGGCCTATGACGCCGCCGGTGCCGACGAACTCTGTTTCCTCGACATCACCGCCTCCTCCGACGGGCGCGACACGATCTTCGACGTCGTGACCCGCACCGCCGAGCACTGCTTCATGCCGCTCACCGTCGGTGGCGGCGTGCGCAGCATCGCCGATATCCGCAAGCTGCTGCTGTGCGGAGCCGACAAGGTGGCGATCAATTCCGCCGCGGTGAAGAACCCGGATTTCGTTGCAGAGGCCGCCGACAAGTTCGGCGACCAGTGCATCGTCATCTCGATCGACGCCAAGCGGCGGCGTACGCAGGCTGCCGGCGGCGACAACATGAGCGCCTGGGAGATCTACACCCATGGCGGCCGCAACCCGACCGGTATCGATGCCGTCGAATTCGCAAAGCAGGTGGTCGAGCGCGGCGCCGGCGAACTGCTCGTCACGTCGATGGATCGCGACGGCACCAAATCAGGCTACGACCTCGAGCTGACACGGACCATTGCGGACGCCGTGCGCGTTCCGGTTATCGCCTCTGGCGGCGTCGGTACGCTCGATGATCTGGTGGCAGGCATCAGCGAAGGTCACGCGACGGCCGTTCTCGCCGCTTCCATCTTCCACTTCGGTACCTATTCGATAACCGAAGCCAAGCAATATATGGCGCAGCATGGCATCGCCATGCGGCTCGACTGACAGGACACGCAAGGATCATGACCGAGTTTACCCTGACCGATCTCGAGGGCATCGTCGCGAAACGCGCCACGGCGCGGCCAGACGAGTCCTGGACGGCAAAGCTGGTGACCGGCGGACAGTCGAAAGCCGCCAAGAAACTGGGCGAGGAAGCCGTGGAAACGGTGATCGCCGCCATCAAGGACGACAGGGAAAATCTCGTCTACGAGAGTGCGGACCTGCTCTATCATCTTATGGTCGTATTGAAAATTGCCGATATCCCGCTAGAAGCGGTGATGCAGGAGCTTCAGCGGCGTACCGCCCAGACAGGCCTCAGCGAGAAGGCCAGCCGGCAGGATCCATGACAACAGCGCCCCGGGAATCCGAAACGCCAGAAATGCTCGATCATTTCGAGGCGAATGGCTATTCGCCCTATCTCTTTTTCGATTCAGAGGAGTGGGCCCGGTTCCGCGCCGATACACCGCTGACGCTGACGGCAGACGAGGTTCACCGGCTGCGCTCGATCGACGACCCGATTGACCTGCACGAAGTGCGCCGCATCTACCTGTCGCTGTCGCGCCTTCTGTCGGCGCATGTCGAATCCTCGCAGCTTCTTTTCGAACAGCGCAACCGCTTTCTCAGCACCTCGGACGTGGCGAAGACGCCGTTCGTGATCGGGATCGCCGGTTCGGTCGCCGTCGGAAAGTCGACGACCGCCCGTATCCTGAAGGAACTTCTGGCGCGCTGGCCTTCCAGCCCCAAGGTGGATCTCGTCACGACCGACGGTTTCCTCTACCCGAACGCCCATCTCATTCGGCACAACATGCTGAACCGCAAGGGTTTTCCGGAGAGCTACGACATCGGCGCACTGCTGCGCTTCCTGTCCGCGATCAAGGCGGGTCTGCCGAACGTCAAGGCGCCGAGCTATTCTCACCTGACCTATGACGTGCTGCCCGACGAGTTCAAGGTCATCGACCGGCCGGATATCCTCATCTTCGAGGGCATCAACGTGCTGCAGTCGCGCGATCTGCCGGCCGATGGCAAGATCGTGCCGATCGTCTCGGACTTCTTCGACTTCTCGATCTATATCGACGCCGACGAGAACCTGATCCACCGCTGGTATGTCGACCGCTTCATGCGGCTCAGACAGACGGCGTTCCGCGATCCGAACTCCTACTTCAATCGTTATGCCGCCATCAGCGAGGAAGAGGCGCTGAAAATCGCCGAGGGCCTGTGGCAGAACACCAACCTGAAGAACCTCAGGGAAAATATCCTGCCGACCCGCCCGCGCGCCGACCTCATCCTGCGCAAGGGTGACAATCACCTCGTGGAAAAAGTCGCTCTCCGGAAGCTATAGGCACAGCTTTGCGGCAGACGAAACGTTGATATCTCGTCAGGGATTGACCCGCCGCAGCGTCAGGTTGATCCGGCCGCCGTTCTTCAGGAGCGTCGAGGTCGAGGGATAGATACGATCTACGCCGTGGAAACAAAGGCGTCCCTCGCCTCCGATGACGAAGACGTCGCCGCTTTTCAGCTTCAGCGACATGGTGGGATCGGTGCGGTTGATGCCGCCCACCCGGAAGAGACAGGTGTTGCCGAGCGAGATCGACACAACAGGTGCTGCGAATTCCTTCTCGTCGCGGTCCTGATGGAGGCTCATGCGCGCGGAGTCGTCATAGTAGTTGACCAGACAGGCTTCCGGCTCACCATCATAGCCGGATACCCGTTTCCATATATCGAGCAGCATGTCGGGGATCGGAGGCCATGGCTGTCCGGTCACCGGATGGGTCGGCTGATAACGATAGCCGCGCTCCTTGTCCGTGACCCAGCCGAGCGGGCCGCAATTCGTCATCCTGACCGACATCGGCTTTCCCGTTCCGGGCATGGTCGGGACAAAGAGCGGCGCTTCCGCGACAATGCCGCGAATGACCTCGACCAGCTTCTCCTGATCGGCCCGTTCGATGAAATCGGGATAATAGCGCAGCCCGTCAGGCAGGCTGCGCTTGTTGTTGTCTGCCATTTTCGTCATCGGCAGCCCGGAGGCTGCTGCCTTGGCATATCAGTCGGCGAGTTCCGGAATGCGCAGAACCTGCCCGGGGTAGATCTTGTCGGGATGGGTGAGCATCGGCTTGTTGGCTTCGAAGATCAGGGGGTTCTTGGCACCCTTGCCCTTGCCATACTGCGCCTCGGCGATCTTCCAGAGATTGTCGCCCTTCTTCACCGTGTAGAAAATCGGCTCCTTGGCGGGTGCGGGCACCGCAGTCGCTGTCTCGGCAATCTTCAGTTCGCCGGCCTCGACCTTGGAAACGCCGAGCGTGTTGCCGACGGCGACCACGGCCTTTTCGAAGATGGACTGGTCCTTGACCACGCCCTTCAGGACGATCTTGTCGTCCACGACTTCCACGTCGACCTTGTCGGTTCCGAGATCGTGGGAGGCAAGCTCCTTCTTGACCGCTTCGACATCCGGCGCTTCGTCATCGCCGCCGATGCCGAGCTTCTTGCCGGCGCTCTTGATAAAGCTGAAAAGACCCATGGGTACCTCCTGTTATCCTTTTGCAATTGCAAGATGAAACCACGGAGTATCAAAACACAAGCAATTATCTAAAACATGTCACTCTTTCTCATTCGCCGCCGGGGCGGCCGCGCATTTTCTTGACCTCGGACCGCCCGGACTTTTCCTTCAGGCGACGCTCCACCGAACCCTTGGTCGGTTTGGTCTTCTTGCGGGGCGGCGGCGGCGGCGCGGCGGCGGCAAGAATGAGTTCCTTCAGCCGCTCGCGCGCATCTTCCCGGTTTCGCTCCTGGCTGCGGAAACGGCTCGCCTCGATCATCAGAACGCCTTCCTTGGAGGCGCGACGACCGGCGAGTTTCAACGCGTTTTCCTTGACGCGATCATTGAGCGACGGTGATCCCGAGATGTTGAAGAACAGCTGGACCGCCGTCGAAACCTTGTTGACGTTCTGTCCGCCCGGCCCGCCCGCCAGCACGAACTGCTCGGTCAGTTCCCATCCGGCGATGGTGATCCGGTTGCTGATGTAGAGCGCGTCGCTGGCCATGGTCGGTCTCCGTTCGACCCCCCTCATAATCGATGACGCTGAAAAACAAAAACCCGGCGGTGGAACCGCCGGGTCTTCGTCATTTCATTCGCCCTGGGATTACTCCGCGGCGATGTTGGCGCTCGGAGCAGCCGCGCGAACCTTGTGGTCAACGTGGTCTTCGAACTTGGCGAAGTTGGTGATGAACATCGCCACCAGCTTCTTGGCCTGCGCGTCGTATTCCGCGCCATCGGCCCAGGTCGAGCGCGGGTCGAGGATCTTGGTGTCGACGCCTTCGACGGCAACCGGTACCGCAAAGCCGAAGTTCGGATCGACGCGGGTTTCGATCTTCTTCAGCTCGCCGTTCAGCGCGCTGGTGAGCAGGGCGCGGGTGGCCTTGATCGGCATGCGGTTGCCGATGCCGTAGGCACCGCCGGTCCAGCCGGTGTTGACCAGCCAGCAATCGACATTGTGCCTGGCGATCAGGTCGCGCAGCAGGTTGCCGTATTCAGCCGGGTGACGCGGCATGAACGGAGCGCCGAAGCAGGTCGAGAAGGTCGCTTCCGGCTCGGTCACGCCCTTTTCCGTGCCAGCCACCTTGGCGGTGTAACCGGAAAGGAAGTGGTACATGGCCTGTTCCGGCGTCAGACGGGCGATCGGCGGAAGAACGCCGAAGGCGTCTGCCGTCAGCATGATGATCGTCTTCGGATGGCCGGTAATGCCGGTTTCCGATGCATTCGGGATGAAGTGCAGCGGATAGGCGCAACGGGTGTTTTCCGTGCGCGACGCATCGTTGAAGTCCGGAACACCGGCTTCATCGAGAACGACGTTTTCGAGGACGGTTCCGAAGCGCTTGGTGGTCGCGTAGATTTCCGGCTCGGCCTCAGCCGACAGTCGGATGGTCTTTGCGTAGCAGCCGCCTTCGAAGTTGAAGATGCCGTCTTCGCCCCAGCCATGCTCGTCGTCACCGATCAGCGTGCGGCTCGGATCGGCCGAAAGCGTGGTCTTGCCGGTGCCGGACAGGCCGAAGAAGACTGCGGCATCACCGGCCGGGCCGACGTTTGCCGAGCAATGCATCGGCATGACGCCCTTCGGCGGCAGCAGGTAGTTGAGGGCGGTGAAGACCGACTTCTTCATTTCGCCGGCGTAGGACGTGCCGCCGATCAGCACGATGCCATTGGTGAAGTCGCAGGCAATCACGGTCTCGGTGCGGCAGCCGTGGCGGGCCGGATCGGCGCGGAAGCTCGGCAGATTGATGATCGTCAGCTTCGGCTGGAAGCCTGCGAGAGCCGAACGTTCCGGACGGATCAGCAGGTTGCGGATGAACAGCGAGTGCCAGGCGAATTCGCTGATGACGCGGGTCGGCAGGGCGTTTTCGGCATCGGCACCGCCGATGAGATCCTGCACGAAGAATTCACGGCCGGCGGCATGGGCCAGCATGTCCTTGTGTAGGACGCCGAAGTGCTCGGGCGACATCGGCTTGTTGTTGTCCCACCAGATCACGCCGTCGGTGTTGCCGTCGCGAACGATGAACTTGTCCTTTGCGGAACGGCCGGTGTGCTGGCCGGTAACGGCGCAAAGCGCTCCGTCAGCGGTGAGCTCGGCTTCGCCACGGCGAATCGCTTCCTGATAGAGATCGCGTTCCAGCAGATTGTAATAGACGCGCGAAGCATCACCCAATCCGATCGCCGCTACCCCTACCAGGGGATTGTTTACACCGATTTCCTCCATGAGCACGCTTCCTCTACTATGGGGCCGTTAGGTTCGAATGGCGGGGAACCTAGTGTTCGAATTTCGAAAACGCAAGATAGCAATTCGAAAACATTCAATAATTTCAAATAATTAATCGATTTAAATGGAAATCTTCTTTTTTAAATCGGTTTGCATGCGAGACTGGAAACGACAAATGGTGGATCGTCGGCGTCAGGGCTGGTGATGTGCGACACCGATACCCTTTATCTTTGCCACAATTTGTTCCACCTTTATCCTCATTAAGCGCATCCTGAATACCGCCACCACCTGGGCTGGGAATGATACCAGGAGCCGTGCTTCATGATGACGGAGACAAACAGTATGCAGACGATCGCCCTTGTAGACGACGACCGCAACATTCTCACTTCGGTGTCCATCGCACTCGAAGCGGAGGGATATAAGGTCGAGACCTATACCGATGGCGCTTCGGCGCTCGACGGTCTCCTGGCGCGACCTCCGCATCTGGCGATCTTTGACATCAAGATGCCGCGCATGGACGGCATGGAACTGCTGCGGCGCCTGCGGCAGAAATCCGACCTGCCGGTGATATTCCTCACCTCCAAGGACGAGGAAATCGATGAGCTGTTCGGCCTGAAGATGGGCGCCGACGATTTTATCACCAAGCCGTTCTCGCAGCGTCTGCTGGTCGAGCGCGTCAAGGCGATCCTTCGCCGCGCTGCAAGCCGCGAAAGCCTCGCTGCCGGCGGTACGGCCAAGACCGCCGCCGAAGTAGCGGCGCGGACGCTGGAACGCGGCCAGCTGGTGATGGACCAGGAGCGCCACACCTGCACCTGGAAAGGCGATCCCGTTACCCTGACCGTCACTGAATTCCTGATCCTGCAGTCGCTTGCGCAGCGCCCAGGCGTGGTCAAGAGCCGCGACGCGCTAATGGATGCGGCCTATGACGAACAGGTCTATGTCGATGATCGCACCATCGACAGCCACATCAAGCGGCTTCGCAAGAAGTTCAAGATGGTCGATGTCGAGTTCGACATGATTGAAACGCTCTACGGTGTAGGATACCGCTTCCGCGAAGCAGCGTGAGATGCGCCGGTCCGGTTTTCCTTCCATCCTCGTCGAAGCGGGAAAACGGATGTGCGTGCGCGAAAGGGTGAGACTTGGCCAAGCAGGTTGCCGACGGAAATCTCGATGAACTGGAAAGCCTGACAGAACCACGTCGCTTCCTGGTTCATCCCTTCACGATTATCCGCCGCATCTTCGGGCACGCGCTATTTTCCAGCCTGACGCGGCGGATCGTCTTCTTCAACCTTGCGGCCATCATCGTGCTGGTTGGCGGCATCATGTATCTCAACCAGTTCCGCGAGGGACTGATCGATGCCCGCGTCGAGAGCCTGCTGACCCAGGGCGAAATCATCGCCGGGGCGATCTCGGCCTCTGCATCGGTCGATACCAATTCGATCACCATCGATCCGCAGAAACTGCTTGAACTACAGGCCGGCCAGAGCATCACGCCGGTGCCGAGCGACGAGGACCTGGATTTCCCGATCAATCCCGAGCGCGTGGCGCCCGTCCTGCGGCGACTGATTTCCCCCACCCGCACCCGGGCACGGCTGTTCGACGCCGACGCCAACCTGCTGCTCGATTCGCGCCACCTCTATTCCCGCGGACAGGTGCTCCGATTCGATCTGCCGCCGGTGGACGGTGAAAGCTCCGGCCTGACCGACTGGGTTGCACGCACCTTCAATTCGATGCTGCAGCCGAGCAACCTGCCGGTCTACAAGGAAGCCCCGGGCGGCGACGGCTCGATCTATCCGGAAGTGATGAATGCGCTGACCGGTGTGCGCGGCGCGGTCGTGCGCGTCACCGAAGGTGGCGAGCTCATCGTTTCCGTCGCCGTCCCCGTGCAGCGTTCGCGGGCCGTGCTCGGTGTCCTGCTGCTGTCCACCCAGGCCGGCGATATCGACAAGATCGTGCATGCCGAGCGCCTCGCCATTCTGAGGGTCTTCGGTGTCGCGACGCTGGTCAACATCGTGCTGTCACTGCTCCTCTCCTCCACCATCGCCAATCCGCTGCGGCGACTTGCGGCGGCAGCGATCCGCGTGCGGCGCGGGGCCAAGGAGCGTGAGGAAATCCCCGATTTCTCCGCCCGTCAGGACGAAATCGGCAACCTTTCCATCGCGCTGCGCGAGATGACGACCGCGCTTTACGACCGGATCGATGCCATCGAAAGCTTCGCCGCCGACGTCAGCCACGAGCTGAAAAACCCGCTCACGTCTCTCAGGAGCGCAGTCGAAACGCTGCCGCTCGCCAAGAACGACAATTCCCGGCAGCGGCTGATGGACGTGATCCAACACGACGTTCGCCGCCTCGACCGGCTGATCAGCGATATTTCGGACGCATCGCGCCTCGACGCGGAGCTTGCCCGTAGCGATGCAAAGCCGCTCGATCTCGAAATCCTGCTCTCGAGCCTCGTCGAGGTCTCCCGGCAGATCCGCAGCAGCAAGAAGCCCGTCGAAATCGACTACATCATCGACCAGAAGCCGGGCGCGAAACAGCGCTTCATGGTCAACGGTCATGACCTGCGGCTCGGCCAGATCGTGACCAACCTGATCGAGAACGCCCGCTCCTTCGTTCCCGATGTCAGCGGCAAGATCACCGTACGGCTCTCCCGCACCCGCGGACGCTGCCTGATTCAGGTGGAGGATAACGGCCCCGGCATCCAGGCGGAAAACATCGACCGCATCTTCGAGCGCTTCTATACCGACCGTCCTGAACGAGAGGGCTTCGGCCAGAATTCCGGTCTCGGCCTGTCGATCAGCCGGCAGATCGCCGAGGCCCATGGCGGCACGCTGAGAGCCGAGAACATCGTCGATCCCGAAAGCGGCGCTCTGCGCGGTGCTCGCTTCATCCTGTCGCTGCCGGCGGAAAACACCCCATGACCGCGGGTGGGCCGGCCGAGAGCAATGTTCACGGCACGGCCATCGTCGTCGGAACCACCGGCCTGATCTTCCTCGGTCCCTCAGGTGCAGGTAAATCGGCGCTTGCCTTCGACTGCATGGCGGAGGCCCGTCTCGCGGGCGATTTCGCAGCGCTGATTTCCGACGATCAGGTGTTCGTCTCAAGGCGCGGCGTACATGTGCTGGCTAGCAGGCCCGAACCGATCAAGGGTTTGATCGAGCTTCGGCATGCCGGCATCGTCAAGGTCGAGAGCCTGCCGCATGCCCTGCTGCATTACGCCATACTGGTGGTCGAAGACGACGTGAGGCTGCCGCCGGAGCGCGAAACCGCGACACTTACGGCGGAAATAACGCTTCCGGCCCTGCGTGTGCCCACTGGCGCTCGCATGCCATTTACCTTTATAAAGGCCCTGATTGCGGCAGAAGTCGCCGCCCGCCCAACATGAGGCATCGCAGTTTGCGCTTGAACTTCCGTTTTTCATCGCCAAGATGGCGTCCCACAGATGGACGCGGCTTGAACGTTAGGGTATCTGGCCGGCTGTTTGCGCAGGCAAGGGGGCAGTAGAAGTATGATCGGACTAGTGCTTGTCACTCATGGCAAGCTGGCTGAAGAGTTTCATCACGCAGTGGAACATGTGGTTGGCCCCCAGAAATTCATCGAAACGGTGTCGATCGGTCCAGAGGACGACATGGACCAGCGTCGGCAGGATATCCTCGACGCCGTCATGCGCGCCGATGACGGGCACGGCGTCATCATCCTGACCGACATGTTCGGCGGCACGCCGTCCAACCTTGCGATCTCCGTGATGAACAGCGGTCGCATCGAAGTCATCGCAGGCGTCAACCTGCCGATGCTGATCAAGCTCGCGGGGGTGCGGGGCGACAACGATATGGAAAAGGCGCTGGTCGATGCATCGGAAGCCGGACGCAAGTACATCAACGTCGCCAGCCGCGTGCTGAGCGGCAAGTAACCGGCCAGAGAGCAGTCCACCATGTCCCTCTCCCGAGAACTGCTGATCACCAACAAGCGCGGCCTGCATGCCCGCGCTTCCGCCAAGTTCGTCCAGACCGTCAGCGGCTTCGACGCGATCGTTCACGTCACCAAGGACGGGACGACGGTCGGCGGTACCTCGATCATGGGCCTGATGATGCTGGCCGCCAGCCCGGGCTGCAGCATTCTCGTTACGGCGACCGGCGCGGATGCCGAAGTCGTGCTCAATGCCCTCTCCCACCTTGTCGGCGACAAGTTCGGCGAGGAAGCCTAGTACTTCAGCGGACATATAAAGACATAAAGACTTCTTTATGTCCTGTTGCCTCTGGCGTCATTCCCTGCTAGATGCTCTCCAGGAGACCCGTTCACCGTGGTGATCGGGCACGTATGGACGTGCGCGTCCACTAAAGAGACTGAACACAAAACTCGTTTCAGCCGGAGAGATTCATGAGCACACACAAGGACTACGTCGTCGCCGACATCGGGCTTGCCGATTTCGGGCGCAAGGAAATCAACATCGCCGAGACCGAAATGCCGGGCCTCATGGCATGCCGTTCCGAGTTCGGTGAAAGCAAGCCGCTCAAGGGTGCCCGCATCAGTGGTTCGCTGCACATGACGATCCAGACCGCGGTGCTGATCGAAACCCTGGTGGCGCTCGGCGCCGAAGTCCGCTGGGCTTCCTGCAACATCTTCTCGACGCAGGACCATGCAGCATCGGCCATTGCCGCTGCCGGCATTCCGGTCTTCGCGATCAAGGGCGAGTCGCTCGAGGACTACTGGCAGTACACCGACCAGATCTTCCAGTGGGCTGACGGCGGCGTTTCCAACATGATCCTCGACGATGGCGGCGACGCCACCATGTACATCCTGCTCGGCGCCCGCGCCGAAGCCGGCGAGGACGTGCTGTCCAATCCGGGTTCGGAAGAGGAAGAAATCCTCATCGCCCAGATCAAGAAGCGCCTCAAGGCTTCCCCGGGCTGGTTCACCAAGCAGCGCGACGCGATCAAGGGCGTCACCGAAGAAACCACCACCGGCGTTCACCGCCTGTATGAGCTCTCCAAGAAGGGCCTCCTGCCCTTCCCGGCCATCAACGTCAACGACTCGGTCACCAAGTCGAAGTTCGACAACAAGTATGGCTGCAAGGAATCGCTGGTCGATGGCATCCGCCGCGGCACCGACGTCATGATGGCCGGCAAGGTCGCCGTGGTCTGCGGTTACGGCGATGTCGGCAAGGGTTCGGCTGCTTCGCTTCGCGGCGCCGGCGCCCGCGTGAAGGTCACAGAAATCGATCCGATCTGCGCCCTGCAGGCTGCCATGGACGGCTTCGAAGTCGTGACGCTGGAAGATGTCGTCTCCTCAGCCGACATCTTCATCACCACGACCGGCAACCGCGACGTGATCCGCATCGAGCACATGCGCGAGATGAAGGACATGGCGATCGTCGGCAACATCGGCCACTTCGACAACGAAATTCAGGTTGCCGCCCTGCGCAATCTGAAATGGACCAACGTCAAGCCGCAGGTCGATATCATCGAGTTTGCCAAGGGCAACCGGATGATCCTTCTTTCGGAAGGCCGCCTGCTCAACCTCGGCAACGCAACCGGCCATCCGTCCTTCGTGATGTCGGCTTCGTTCACCAACCAGGTGCTCGCCCAGATCGAGCTCTTCACCAAGCCGGGCGAATACAAGAACGACGTCTACATCCTGCCGAAGCACCTCGACGAGAAGGTCGCACGCCTGCATCTCGAAAAGCTCGGCGTGAAACTCACCGAACTGTCTGAAGAACAGGCAAGCTATATCGGCGTCGAAAAGACCGGTCCGTTCAAGGCCGAGCACTATCGCTATTAATTAGCCGACGATCTATCCACAAGATATAGTGTCCGCGTCCTTGACAAAGGGCGCGGCCTCTTTTTTGGCCTCCGGCCTTCCCGCAGATTCCCTAAGGCAGTATTGTTTTAGAACTTGATTCGTGGCGCGGCGCGGATGGCGCGATACGAAATGGGATGTCTTGTCGACGATGCGGCACATAGGACGGAGACAGACCGAATATGTCGGTAAATGATAGCGGCCCGCTCGCGCGGGGAACGATGGCACGCCTTGGCCTGAACGGCTTCAGGCCTGCGGGGAAGCAGGCTCACGAAGAAGTAGAGCTGCGCCCTGCGAAAGCTCCTCGTGGGCGCAAGCGATACCAGCTTATGCAAATCTGGTCGATCTGCATGGGCGCCACCGCGCTCACGGGACTGATCGTTCCGGGACTCGCCCGCGCACAGGTGTCGACGGCACCTGTCGAGCGTCTTTTCACGTCCGTGGAAGCCGTCGGCTATTCCCTCGTCATAGGCATTCTCTCCGCTGCCCTCGTTTCGGCCGTCTGGCTGATCCGCCAGCGCGCGCGTCTTGAGAACGAGGGGGCGGACATGCGCTCCGCACTGTCCGAGGCCAACCAGCAGATTTCGCGCTACCAGGCGCTGATTGCCGACAAGAACCGCCGTATCGTCATCTGGGATGGACAAAACCGGCCCGAATTCCTCGGCCAGCTGCCGGTCGAGACCGGTGCTCCGCCGGCAGACGCAGATTTTCTTGCCTTTGGCCGCTGGCTGAAGCCTTCATCGGCAGGCGAGCTTGAAAAGGCAATAGAGAAACTTCGCTTCGACGCCAACAGCTTCGATCTCATCGTCGAGACCCAGCGCGGAGAAGTGCTTGAGGTACAGGGACGGCTTTCCGGCGGACGCGCCTTCGCCCATTTCGTCGCGCTCAACAACCTGCGGGCCGAACTTGCCGAACTGAAGATCGAACGCAATCGTCTGAAGACCTCCATCGCTACCTTCGAAGCACTGCTCGATGCCATCGAACAACCCGTATGGCAGAGGGATGCCGATGGCCGGCTGCTCTGGGTCAACCACGCCTATAGCGAAGCGGTCGAGGCCGGTTCTCCCGATCAGGCTGTGCGAGAGAGCCGCGAGGTTCTGAGCAGCCTGACCCGTGAAAAGATAAAGGCGAGCGTCACGCCCGAATCCCCGTTCCACGATACCGTCTCTACTGCCGTCAGGGGAAACAGGACCTTCTTCGACGTGGTCGATGTGCGCGGCCCTGCAGGGTCCTGCGGCATGGCCATCGACGTTTCCCAGAAGGAGGCGCTGCGCGAGGAACTGAAGCGCACGCTGAAAAGCCATGCGGAAACGCTCGATCACCTGGCGACGCCCGTTGCGATCTTCGACGGCGACCGGCGGCTGCAATTCTTCAACCAGGCTTTCGTGCAGCTCTGGGAACTCGACCATGCGTTCCTCGAAGCCCGACCCGACCATGCGGAACTGCTCGACAGGCTGCGTTCGGCGCACAAGCTGCCGGAACAGCTCAGCTGGAAGGCCTGGAAGGAAAGTACGCTTGCGGTCTACCGTTCGCTCGATACACAGACGGAACTCTGGCACCTGCCGAACGGCCAGACGCTTCGCGTCATCGCATCGGCGCATCCGCAGGGCGGCGCCACTTGGGTCTTCGAAAACCTGACCGAACAGGTCGATCTGGAAACACGCTACAACACGCTGCTGCGCGTTCAGGGCGAGACCATCGATCACCTTTCCGAAGGCGTTGCGGTGTTCGGTCCCGATGGCCGCATCCAGCTTTCCAATCCGGCATTCCGGGCGCTCTGGGGGATCACCGAAGCCGAAGCGCGGCATGGGACTCATATCCGCGCGATCGAGACGGCCTGCGCGCCTTCCTACGACAAGCCGGACGGCTGGAAGGGTTTCAGCAGGATCATCACCAGCTTCGAGGACGAGCGTCCGTCCAGTCAGGGCACGCTGGAACTCTATTCCGGCCTCGTGCTCGACTATGCGGTGACGCCGCTGCCGAATGCCCAGACCATGCTGACCTTCGTCAACATTACCGACAGTGTCAGGGCAGAGCGGGCGCTGAAGGAAAAGAACGAAGCGCTGCGCAAGGCGGACGAGCTGAAGAACGACTTCGTCCAGCACGTCTCCTACGAACTGCGTTCGCCGCTGACCAACATCATCGGCTTCACCGATCTTCTCAAGACACCGGCAATCGGCACGCTCAACGAGCGGCAGGCCGAATATATCGACCATATCTCGACCTCGTCTTCGGTACTGCTGACCATCGTCAACGACATTCTCGACCTGGCGACGGTGGATGCCGGAATCATGCATCTCGACTATTCCGACATCGATCTCAACGATCTTCTGGACGATGTGTCGATGCAAATGACCGACCGCCTGCAGGAAGGCAATGTGACGCTGGAGATCGCGGCATCGGCGAAGCTCGGCCACATCGTCGCCGACCAGCAGCGACTGAAGCAGATCCTTATCAAGATCCTCACCAATGCCGTCAATTTCGCGCCGGAAGGATCGGCCGTGGAAATGAAGTGCTGGCGGGAAGACAGCGATTTCGTCTTCACCGTTCACGACAATGGCTGCGGTATGACGCCGGACATGCTGGCGACGGTGTTCGACCGCTTCTCCACCAACGGCAAGGGCGGCCGGCGCAGCGGCGCGGGCCTCGGTCTTTCCATCGTTGAAAGCTTCGTCAACCTCCACAACGGCCAGGTCTCCATTGACAGCACGCCCGGGCGCGGTACGACTGTTGCGTGCCGTATACCGACAGCCGTCATGCCCCAATCCGTTGCCGCAGAATGACCGACAGCCAGAACAGTATTTCTCTCTTCCTGCCCTCCGAAGCAGCCACCCAGCAACTTGGCGAGGATCTCGCACTTGCCCTCAAGCCCGGCGACTGCGTGGCACTCTGGGGCGATCTTGGCGCGGGCAAGTCGACGCTTTGCCGCGCCCTGCTCAGAGCAATGGCCGATGACGGCGAACTCGAGGTTCCGAGCCCGACCTTCACGCTGGTGCAGAATTACGATCTGCGCCTTCCGGTCGCGCATTTCGATCTCTACCGGCTCAGCGATCCGGGCGAACTGGACGAACTCGGTTTCGAGGACGCACTGAAGGATGGCGTGTGTCTGGTGGAATGGCCGGAAAAGGCGGGAAGCGCCCTGCCCGCCCGCCGGATCGATATCCGTTTTGCCTTCGAGGCCAGCGGCGGCCGACAGATCATCATCGAGGCCGAGGGCATCAAACTCGCAAGAATCTCGCGGGTGCTTTTCATCAGGGACTTCCTCGACAGCCATGATCTGGCCGGCGCACGTCGGAGACATCTGACGGGCGACGCCTCCACGCGCGCCTACGAATATATCTACCCGGCAGTAGGGCCGCGAAAGATCCTGATGGACTCGCCGCGCCAGCCGGATGGTCCTCCGATCCGCGACGGCATGCCATATTCGCAGATCGTGCATCTGGCGGAGGACGTCTATCCCTTCGTCGCCATTGCCGGCGCGCTACGGGACAAGGGTTTCGCCGCTCCGGAAATCTACGAAAGCGATTGCGAGAACGGTATCCTCCTGATCGAGGACTTCGGCCCGGAGACCGTTCTCGACGGCAACGGGGTTCCGATACCGGAACGTTATCAGGCGAGCGTCGAATGCCTCGCGGCTTTGCACGAGATATCCTTCCCGCGCGAAATCGCCTTCAATGGCGGACTGGTGCATCGCATTCCCGACTACGACCGCACCGCCATGAAGATGGAAGCGGAGCTTCTGATCGACTGGCACCTTCCGTGGAAACGCGGCGGCCAGCCCGCGACAACAGAAGAGCGGGCGGAATATCTGGCGATCTGGGACGGGCTGATCGATGCGCTTGCGGATGCCGAGAAATCACTGGTTCTCAGGGACTTCCATTCGCCCAACATCATCTGGCGGGGTGACAGGAAGGGAAGCGACCGGATCGGCCTTCTCGACTTCCAGGACGCCATGATCGGGCCGACGGCCTACGACCTCGTCTCCATCGTTCAGGATGCCCGCGTTACCGTCGAGCGGCCGCTGGTCGATCAGCTGATGGAAGACTATCTCTCGCTGCGCCGGAAGAACCCGGCCTTCGACGAGGCGAATTTCCTCAAGAGCTGGGCGATCATGTCGGCACAGCGGGCCTGCAAGCTGAACGGTTTGTGGATCCGTCTGCTTCAACGCGACGGCAAGCCGGGCTATATGAAGCATATGCCGAGAACCCTGTGGCATCTGTCCGTCGCCTTCGAACATGAGGCTCTCGCCCCCTTGCGCGACTGGTGCACACGGGTTGGAATCGGCTCGGTCTAGAGTGTGTCAGGTTCATACTGAACCTGACACACTCTGAATTCTTTTGTTTTCGTTTGTCTTTTCGGGAAAACCGG
>QFQX01000103.1 GCA_003248775.1 Shinella sp.
CAAGAGCCGAAAGACGGCGCTTGTGGGTGATTTCCGAAAGCGGGTTCACCTGGTCCATGAACTGCGACAGCTGCGAGGAGCCGAAGAATTCGCGGACGGCAGCTGCAGCCGGCTTGGCGTTGATCAGGTCCTGCGGCATGACGGTGTCGATCTCGATCGACGACATGCGTTCCTTGATCGCGCGCTCCATGCGGAGCAGGCCAAGGCGGTACTGGTTTTCCATCAGTTCGCCGACAGAACGAACACGGCGGTTGCCGAGGTTGTCGATGTCGTCGATCTCGCCCTTGCCGTCACGCAGTTCGACAAGCATCTTGACCACGGCCAGGATGTCGTCCTTGCGCAGAACACGAACAGTATCTTCAACCTGCAGGTCGAGACGCATGTTCATCTTGACGCGACCTACGGCCGACAGGTCGTAACGCTCGGCGTCGAAGAACAGCGAGTTGAACATGGCTTCCGCAGAATCCATGGTCGGCGGCTCACCCGGACGCATGACGCGGTAGATGTCGAACAGGGCGTCCTGACGGTTTTCGTTCTTGTCGGCCGCCAGCGTGTTGCGGATGTAGGCGCCGACGTTGATGTGGTCGATGCCCAGAACCGGGATCTCGTCGAAGCCGGCACCCAGAAGGTGCGCAAGGCTCTTCTCGTCGATCTCGTCGCCGGCTTCCATGTAGATCTCACCGGTCGACATGTTGACCATGTCTTCTGCGAGATAGTTGCCGTAGAGATCGTCGTCGGAAGCCTTGAGGGCCTTCAGCCCCTTTTCGGTCAGCTGACGAAGCAGACGCGGGGTCAGCTTCTTGCCACCCTCGACCACGACTTCACCGGTGTCGGCGTCGATCATGTCGGAAATGGTCTTGGCGCCCTTCAGCGTTTCCGGCTGGAAGGGAATGCGCCAGCCCTTGCCGTCACGGGCGTAGGTCGACTTGGAATAGAAGGTCGAGAGGATTTCCTCGCCGTCCATGCCGAGCGCCATCAGCAGCGACGTTACCGGGATCTTGCGGCGACGGTCGATACGGGCGTGAACGATGTCCTTGGCGTCGAACTCGATGTCCAGCCAGGAACCGCGGTACGGGATGACGCGGGCAGCAAACAGCAACTTGCCCGAGGAATGGCTCTTGCCCTTGTCGTGATCGAAGAACACGCCCGGAGAGCGATGCATCTGCGACACGATAACGCGCTCGGTACCGTTGACGATGAAGGTACCGTTGTTGGTCATCAGCGGCATGTCGCCCATGTAGACCGACTGTTCCTTGATGTCCTTGATCGACCGGGCACCGGTATCCTCGTCGATATCGAACACGATAAGGCGCAGCGTCACCTTGAGCGGCGCTGCGTAGGTCAGATCGCGCTGACGGCATTCGTCCACGTCGAACTTCGGCGGCTCGAATTCGTACGAAACGAATTCCAGCATGGATGCGCCGGAGAAGTCGGTGATCGGGAATACGGACTTGAAAACAGCTTGAAGTCCCTCGTCGGGACGGCCGCCTTGCGGCTCGTCGACCATGAGGAACTGATCATAAGAGGCCTTCTGAACCTCGATGAGGTTCGGCATTTCCGCGACTTCTGGGATTTTTCCAAAAAACTTGCGTACGCGCCTGCGACCGTTAAACGATAGGGTCTGAGCCATCGTCGCTCCTTGTCAATTTTGCATCCGGGCCTGCAACAGACGGACACCGCTGGCCAGTCGGCTCCGTCAATCAATGGATCGTTCAATCTCGTCTCGCTTGCCAGAACCTGCGGCCGGATTGCCGGAAGCCCTGGTGGAGACCATCCTCTTGAAGAACCCATTACCCAAAAGCCGTTTCACCGGCTTTTGGGTAATAGTTTCAGAGGAACAAGCAGTTGGGAGAGAGCGATACCGCCCTCTCCCAACGACCATTTCCGATATTACTTGACGTCAACCTTGGCGCCGGCTTCCTCAAGCTTCTTCTTGAGGTCAGCAGCTTCAGCCTTGGAAACGCCTTCCTTGACCGGCTTCGGAGCGCCTTCGACGAGGTCCTTGGCTTCCTTGAGGCCGAGGCCGGTGATGCCGCGAACTTCCTTGATGACGTTGATCTTGTTGGCGCCGGCGTCGACGAGGATAACGTCGAATTCGGTCTTTTCTTCTTCAGCAGCAGCAGCAGCACCGCCGCCAGCAGCAACAGCAGCAACAGCTACCGGAGCTGCAGCCGAAACGCCCCACTTTTCTTCGAGCAGCTTGGAAAGCTCAGCAGCTTCCAGAACGGTCAGAGCAGAGAGGTCTTCTACGATCTTTGCGAGATCAGCCATTTTACTAGTTCCTTTTGTGTTCGGTTCGAACTGGTTTGATTATGAACAGCGAAAAACCGCCTTAAGCGGCTTCGTCCTTCTTGGCATAGGCTGCGAAAACGCGAGCCAGCTGACCGGCCGGAGCCTGGACAACGCCTGCAATGCGGGTAGCCGGGGTCTGAATCATACCCAGCAGCTTTGCACGCAGTTCGTCCAGCGAAGGCAGGGTCGCAAGCGACTTGACTGCATCCGCGTTCAACGTGGTCGTACCCATGGCGCCACCGAGAACAACGAGCTTGTCGTTGGTCTTGGCGAAATCCATGACGACCTTCGGAGCGGTGATCGGGTCATTGCTGTAAGCAATGAGCGTCTGACCCTTGAACAGGTCCGACATCCCTTCCGACTCCGTGCCCTGAAGAGCGATCTTGGCCAGGCGGTTCTTCGCGACTTTGACGGTGCCGCCAGCAGCGCGCATCTTCGAACGAAAATCGTTCATCTGCGCAACCGTGACACCAGCATAGTGGGCCACAACAACCGAACCGGAAGCCTTGAAGACTTCGTTCAGTTCTGTGACGAATTCGCGTTTTTCCGCTCTTTCCACTGTCTGTCTCCAGTAGACGGGACCGCAATCCTGCAGGCCCCATCGGGTTTGCCTTTTGCCTCAAGGGATCTTCTTAAAAAAGATCCCGAGCGACGCTTGAGGATCCTGTCCCCTCGCACTGTTACCTCAAGGGCTCCAGGCACAAGGCACACTAGGCTCGAACCGACACTTCAGCGGTGCTTTGCACCTTAGAAAAATCTCGGGTCTTACCCGTCTCATGCCGGCATACATTAAGGCCGAAGCCACCAGCAATCTCGGACAGGAAATCCGGGTTTCCCCGGATACTCCCGGCCCCGAAGGACCGGGAATTCTTTAAAACCGGGATCCCTGGGGACCCCGGAGAAATCAGGCCGTGACCGTCGACGGGTCGATCTTGACGCCCGGACCCATGGTCGAGGAGATCGCTACGCGCTTGACGTAGTTACCCTTGGCGCCAGTCGGCTTTGCCTTGACGACAGCGTCAGCGAAGGCCTTGATGTTTTCTTCGAGCGCCTTGGCGTCGAAGGAAGCCTTGCCGATACCGGCGTGAATGATACCGGCCTTCTCGACGCGGAACTCGACTGCGCCGCCCTTGGAAGCCTTGACGGCTCCGGCAACGTCCATGGTTACCGTACCGACCTTCGGGTTCGGCATCATGCCACGCGGGCCGAGAACCTTACCGAGACGACCGACGAGCGGCATCATGTCCGGGGTGGCGATGCAACGATCGAAGTCGATCTTGCCGCCCTGGACGATTTCGACCAGCTCTTCAGCACCGACAACATCTGCACCCGCAGCCTTGGCTTCATCAGCCTTGGCGCCACGAGCAAAGACGGCAACGCGAACGTCGCGGCCCGTGCCGTTCGGCAGGTTTACAACGCCACGAACCATCTGGTCAGCGTGACGCGGGTCAACACCGAGGTTCATGGCGATTTCGATGGTTTCATCGAACTTGGCGACAGCGCGTTCCTTGACCATGACGATAGCGTCGGTCAGGGCAACGAGCTTGGTCGGATCGACGCCTTCGCGGATCTTCTGAATGCGCTTTGCGAGCTTAGCCATGATCAACCTACCACTTCCAGGCCCATGGAGCGGGCAGAACCCTCAACCATTGCCATTGCGCCTTCGACGTCAGCAGCGTTCAGGTCCTTCATCTTGCCTTCGGCGATCGCACGGACCTGAGCCTTGGTGATGGTACCGACCTTCGCACCCTTGCCCGGAGTCTTGGAACCGGAGGTGATCTTCGCTTCCTTCTTCAGCCAGTAGGTAACCGGCGGCTGCTTCATTGCGAAGGTGAAGGACTTGTCCTGGTAATAGGTGATGACGACCGGGATCGG
Organism: Shinella sp.; assembly: GCA_003248775.1. Taxonomy (GTDB): domain Bacteria; phylum Pseudomonadota; class Alphaproteobacteria; order Rhizobiales; family Rhizobiaceae; genus Allorhizobium. The sequence continues at coordinate 4,168 of QFQX01000103.1, forward strand.
CATACCCTTTTCCATTTCCTGCGTGGCGGC
>QFQX01000008.1 GCA_003248775.1 Shinella sp.
TGGCTGGGGCGCCAGGATTCGAACCTGGGAATGCCGGTACCAAAAACCGGTGCCTTACCGCTTGGCGACGCCCCAACAGAGCGGACCAGTTATCGCCTTGAGGCTCCAGATCCGCGAGTGGCCGCCTGATTAGCAAAGCCACCGTCCCGCGGCAATGACCCCAGTGCGCTTTTTTTGAGCTTCCCGTTCCTTCTTTCGCACTCGAAACCGCGTAAAGATGCGGAGAACAGTACGATACGCTCCTTGGAACAGCATCCAGACACAGGGTCGCGTATCCCTCCCCTGCCACTTTGCGGAAAACCTCTTTACGAATTCGGCGCTTGGGTCGATACCTGAGGTCATACCGCAATGCGACAGGAGCTGCAGATGCCCGGATATTCCGCCCGACCACCCGCCGTTCCCACGGTGCTGATCGATGACGCCGTAGTGCGCGTTACGCGCTGGGATTTCGAACCGGGCGCTGCGACAGGCCACCATGTCCATGGTCTCGGCTACGTCGTCGTTCCCATGACCGACTGCCATTTTCTCATCGAGGATGCGGGTGGCGAACGCCGGGTAACGAGCAAGACCGGTGAGGTTTATCGCCGGGATGCCGGCGTCGAGCACAATGTCGTCAATGGTGGAGCCGAGCCGATGTCGTTCATCGAGATCGAGTACAAATGAGCGAGCCCCGCGACACGCCGAAGCCTCCGGAGTTCGATTTCAGCTTCCAGCCATCCTATGGCGAGGCGGTTCCGGTGGCCGACAAGGTGCAGAGAATCACGGTCAACAATCCAAGCCCCTTCACCTTTCACGGCACGAACACCTATATCGTCGGCGATCGTTCGGTCTGCGTGATCGATCCCGGCCCGGAAGACGAAGCCCATTTCAGGGCACTGATGGCCGCGCTTGCGGGGCGCGAGGTGACGCATATCGCTGTCAGCCATACCCACAAGGACCATTCCCCGTTGACGCGCAGGCTGAAAGCGGAAACCGGCGCAACGGTTGTTGCCGAAGGCCCTCACCGACCATCGCGCCCCTTGCATGAAGGCGAGACAAATCCGTTCGCCGAAAGCTCGGATATCGAATTCGTGCCCGATGTTGCACTTGGCGAGGGCAGTGTCGTGGAAGGTGACGGCTGGAGCCTCACCACGATCCTCACACCCGGGCACACAGCCAATCATGCCGCCTTCGCGCTCGAGGACACGGGGATCGTCTTTTCCGCCGATCACGTCATGGCCTGGGCAACCTCGATCGTCGCGCCGCCGGATGGCGCGATGGGCGACTACATGGCGTCACTGGAACGGCTGCTGGCCCGTGAAGACCGTATCTATTTCCCAGGTCACGGCGGACCGGTCAAAAATCCGCCGGCTTTTCTGCGGGGTCTCAGAACCCATCGCCGGATGCGCGAGCGGGCCATCGTGGAGCGTATCCGCGGCGGAGACCGATTGATCCCCAATATGGTGAAGGCGATCTACCGGGAAACGGATCCCAAGCTGCATGGCGCGGCAGCGCTTTCCGTGCTCGCCCATATCGAGGATCTCGTGGAAAAGGGTGAGGTGCTGACCGAAGGTCCACCCCGGCTCGGCGGCGTCTACTGGAAAAGCTGACGGACTGACGGAACGGCCGGAGATGACCGCATGTCAGTCTCCGGCAACACCCAGAAGTTCTGCATCCAGCATGTGAAGGAAATGTTCGGCGATTTCGGCTCCCATACCGAGATCGTGAGGACCGTAACGGCTCTCCACCCGGAGATCGACCAACGTCATTTCCTCTTCCTCACGCAGACGGATCAGCGCATCGAAAGGCAGTCCCAATATCAGGGTTCGTGTTTTCGCCTGAATGCGCACCGTGCCTTCAGGCTCGGTTTCGGCATAAACCGGCGCAAGCTGCGGCTCCGGCCGGGGCTGGGGAACGGGAACACTGTGCGGCAAGGCATCGGCAGCCTCCTCTTCCGGCACGCCCGCCGTACGCGGCTGAAATTCCGGCATGGCATATTCCTGTCCGCGACTGGCGACGATCTCCAGACGATCCTGATCCGCCACCTTGCGAACCGCCTCGTACACGCGGTCCAGCGCGCCGTCATAACGGCGACCGGTCAAGCCGGGATAGGCTGCGTATTGCAGCTCCCGGCTCGCCCCGGTAACCGGCGGCCGCGCCAGCCAGCGCTGGTCTGCATTGGGAGCGGAAAGCCATGCCGGCGGATCGATCAGGTCGGTGGAAACGTCATAGATCAGTGGGCGGTCGAAATAGCGAAACACGCCGAAGCCGATCAAGGCAAGGGGGATTGCGGCATAGATAAGCGCCTTCAGCGCGGCGATGCCGCCAAGGGCCCCAACGGACCAGAGCCGTGCAAGGCCGACCAGCGCAAGTGGCACCGCAAGTGCAGCCGGAATGCCCGAGAGCAGCACGAGCGCAATGAAGTCCGGAGCCTTCAACGGGCCGAAACGGTGGGCAAGCACCACAAGCACCAGCATACCGGCCGAAAAGGAGCCGAGTTGCAGTGCCAGAAAGGCCGATCGGGAAACGGGACGGTCGTAGCGGATGGTCATCTGCAGGCACCGGTGATGGCGGGGGGAAAGCGAAGCACGTCAACGTCTTGTTTAGCCGCTGCCCGCAAGAGCGACAAGCGGTCCGGATCACGGCCCCGGAACGTTCGCCCGAAACACTGGCCAACATCCCGGGCAGAGATCACTGCGATGGCTGGTTGTCATTCGCAGGCCCGTTATCGGGGGCCAGCAGATCGAGCGGCAACTCCTCTCCGTTCAATGTCGGGGGCGAACCATCGTCGGGAATCAGCAGTTCCACGGGCTTGCCGCCGTCGGGCATGGTCGGATCAGGCAGCGCGGGCGCCTTCATCGGCAGGGGCACATAAAGCGAGGCAAGGACGATGATGCCGATCACCACCAGCCAGCTTCCAACGATGCGGGATGGAATGGTGAGCCACGGACCGCGGAACTGACGCAGCGGCAGCGCGGGTGCGACCACCAGCCATAGCGAGCAGAGGACGGTGCCGACGGTGAAATCGAAGATGCCGATGCCAAGATCGTCGAGGCCGATGAACAGGGACATCGAGAAGGCGACAATGCCGGCGGCCAGCATGACTGCCCACTGACGCCAGACGCCGGAAAGCCATAGCGATGCACCAGTCAGCATCACGGCACCGGGCGCAACCAGAAAAAGATAATCGCCGAGCGGGCTTGAGAAGATCAGCTGGAAAATCGGATCGAAGAACATCAGCATGCCGGCCAGCACGCCAAAGAACACCAGCACAATATTGCGCATGTCTACCGCACGCGGCGCCATGGCACAGGCAACGGCCAGGCCAAGCATGGCCAGAACGATGTCGTAGACCGAAAGGGTGAAAAGGAACCCCAATTCCATGAAGCCGTAGTCATGGGGAATCGTCTGCGACAGCAACAGAAAGAAAAAGCCGAACAGAAGCAGCGAAATCGACCAGCGGAAAGAGGACGAGCGGAGGATGCGACGGAAATCCGGCCTCGTTCCGGCCGGAACGGGAACCGCATCTTTCGTGCCGCGCACCGGAACGGCTGCAACGACGGCAGGAGACACCGTTGCCGACTGTCCTTGCAGCCGGCGCCGTTTTTTCGCGCGTTGTTGCTGGCGTTGCTTGCTCATCCCTAATCCGCTCTCCCGCTGATGCGGTTTTCTGTCAGCAATGGGCTATTCCACAAACCGCTTGATTTGTCATCCAGCCCGCGCTCAATCTGATTTCACAACGATCTATCGGAAGACAGGCCATGAAACGGTTACTCATGCTCAGCGCCATGACGCGTCGGGAGCGCAAGGATGCCACCAGCTTCGTCTTCGACACGGTCAATGCGCTCGGCGGATGGATCGATGACGTGCAGATGTATTCAAACATCATGAACAACATCCGAGTGACATTGCCCGCGGGCGCCTATCCGAAACTCTTCGAACTTCTGAACGAAGCTGGCATCCATATAGAGCAGCCTCGCGAGATGACGGATACGCTCGATCCGGCATCAGAACAGATGGCCACGCTGCAGATTACCTTCATTCACGAAGAGCCGGATCCGCGGCGCGAGGTTCCGGCCGTTCCCGGTTACTGATCCAGTCTCGCCGCCTTGCCGATTGCGGCCTGCGCGGCCGAGAGCCGGGCGATAGGCACACGGAAAGGCGAGCAGGAAACGTAATCGAGCCCGGCGCTCTCGCAGAAATGAATGGAGGCGGGATCGCCGCCATGCTCGCCGCAGATCCCGAGTTTCATGTCGGGCCGTGTCTGGCGACCACGGTCGGCGGCGATGCGAATCAGTTCTCCCACGCCATCGAAATCGAGCGAGATGAAAGGGTCGTGCTCGATAATGCCCTTCTTCTGGTAGGTCGGAATGAAGGCAGAGGCATCATCACGGGAAATGCCGAAGGTGGTCTGCGTCAGGTCGTTGGTACCGAAGGAGAAGAATTCGGCGGCTTCCGCGATCACATGGGCGCGAAGGGCTGCGCGCGGCAACTCGATCATCGTGCCGACGAGATAGGAAATCTCGAGCCCTGCCTCGGTCATCACGTCTGTGGCGATGCGATCGATGCAGCCCTTGACGTAATCGAGTTCCGAACGCAGCCCGACGAGCGGCACCATGATCTCCGGCACGACCGCGGCACCGGTTTCGCGGGCAGCGGCAACGGCCGCCTCGAAGATTGCCCGCGCCTGCATTTCCGCAATCTCGGGATAGGAAATCGCCAGACGGCAACCGCGATGTCCGAGCATGGGATTGAATTCGTGCAGCGCATCGACGCGCTGGCGCAGGAATTGCGGCTCCATGCCCATGGCCTCGGCCACTTCCGCGATTTCCTCGTCGGTCTTCGGCAGGAATTCGTGCAGCGGCGGATCGAGCAGGCGGATGGTCACCGGCAGGCCGTGCATGATGACGAAAAGTTCGGTGAAGTCGGAGCGCTGCATCGGCAGCAGCTTGTCGAGAGCTGCGCGCCTACCCGTCTCGTCTTCGGCAAGGATCATCTCGCGCATCACCTGGATGCGGTCACCTTCGAAGAACATGTGCTCGGTGCGGCAGAGGCCGATGCCCTCGGCGCCGAAGGAGCGTGCCGCGCGCGCATCGACGGGCGTGTCGGCATTGGTGCGCACCGTCATGCGGCGCGTCTTGTCGGCCCATTGCATCAGCTTAGCGAAATCGCCGGAAAGTTCCGGCTGCAGCATCGGTACTTCGCCCTTGAGAACCTGGCCGGAAGAGCCGTCGATGGTGATGATGTCTCCCTTGCGAAGCGTCACGCCCATGCCGATCAGCAGTTCGTTCCTGAGGTCGACGCGCATGGTGCCGGCACCGGCGACGCAGGGAATACCCATGCCGCGGGCGACGACGGCCGCGTGGCTGGTCATGCCGCCGCGCGTAGTCAGGATGCCTTCGGCGGCATGCATGCCGTGAATGTCTTCCGGACTGGTCTCGACGCGCACGAGAATGACCTTGCGCCCCTCCTCTTCAGCCTCGACCGCCTCTTCCGCGGTAAAGACAATCTCCCCGGTCGCCGCTCCCGGCGAAGCGGGCAGGCCCGAACCGATGACATGACGATCGACCTTGGGGTCGATGGTCGGGTGCAGCAACTGGTCGAGTGACGAGGGCTCGATGCGCAACACCGCCTCTTCCTCGCTGATCACCCCCTCCGACACCATATCGACCGCAATCTTCATCGCAGCCTTGGTTGTGCGCTTGCCGCTTCTGGCCTGCAGCATCCACAGCTTTCCGCGCTCGATGGTGAATTCGAGGTCCTGCATGTCGCGATAGTGCGATTCCAGCCGGTCACAGATGCGGCTGAACTCGGCGAAGGCATCCGGCATGACCTTCTCCAGCGACGGTTTGTCGGAGCCGGAATCGATACGGGCGGCCTCGGTAATGGACTGGGGCGTGCGGATGCCGGCCACAACGTCCTCACCCTGAGCGTTGACGAGGAATTCGCCGTAGAGCGACTTCTCGCCAGTCGAGGGATTGCGAGTGAAGGCAACGCCGGTCGCGGACGTCGAGCCGAGATTGCCGAACACCATGGCCTGAACGGTGACGGCCGTTCCCCATTCCGCCGGAATGTTGTGAAGCATGCGGTAGGTCATCGCGCGAGGGTTCATCCAGCTACGGAAAACTGCGCCAATCGCGCCCCAGAGCTGGACATGCGGATCCTGCGGGAAGGATTCGCCTAACTCCTCCTCGATCACCTGCTTGAACAGGGCTGTGACATGCTGCCATTCGACGGCGGAAAGATCGGTATCCAGTTCATGGCCGAACCGCGCCTTCTCATCCTCCAGAATTTCCGCGAAGACCTCATGGTCGAGGCCCATGACGACATCGCCATACATCTGGATGAAGCGTCGGTAGCTGTCCCAGGCGAAGCGGGCATCACCGGCATTGTGCCCCAGCGCCTCGACCGTATGGTCGTTGAGGCCGAGGTTCAAAACAGTATCCATCATGCCGGGCATGGAGGTGCGGGCGCCGGAGCGAACGGACAGAAGAAGCGGCTGGTTTGCATCGCCGAAGCCACGACCGGTCGCAAGTTCCATGCCCTTTATGCCTTCCAGCACCTGCGCCTTCAGGTCATCGGGCAATCCACGGCCATTCTGATAATACCAGGAACAGGCATCGGTAACGATCGTGAGGCCCGGCGGCACCGGAAGACCCAGGCTCGCCATCTCGGCGAGATTGGCGCCCTTGCCTCCCAGATGTTCACGATCCTCCGCCCCACCCTCGGCCTTTCCGTTGCCGAAGGTGTATACCCACTTCCTCATGCCTTTGCTCCACCCAGACAGGCTGTTTTCCGACGCTTTACAGCAAATACGAATGCTTGGGAACGCCACATCCCGATCTTCATGCTGCAATGCATCATAATTGCGGCAGAGGCACGGAGAGCCCGGCCTCAACCGACAGGAAGGCCGGTCGTCCCTCCGGCGTCAGGCGTGCATTCGCTTCCAGCCAGTCCAGAAAGATGCGGGCGTTCTTCGTCAGCTTGCCGCGACGGGTATCGTAGGGACGGACATAAAAGCCCTCCTTGAACACCAGAAAGCCGGCAGGCGCGACGAGCGCACCGCTTGCCAGCTCCTCCTCGATCAGGAAACGCGGGGCAATCACCGCCCCCATGCCCATGCGCGCCGCCTCGAAAGCCAGATAGGAATGGTCGTAGGTCATGGCCTTCTTCCAGTCCACGGCAATCCCGGAGATCCTCGACCAGTTCGCCCAGACGATCTCAGCGCCACGTCTGTCTATCCGGGTCGCAAACGACAAGATACCATCGGCAAACGTGTGGGGATGGGATGGAGACACGACAGGTCCCATATGCACATCGCCGAGCGAAACGGTGAAGGCCTCCTCCCCCATCGGCGTCAGCAGCCGGTCCCAGGACATGACGAGGTCGGGCGCCACCTCGAGCTCGCGGCTGCCGATCGGTCCGACAAGCCTGATGAGGATATCGATATCGGGGTGATCGATATTGAACCTCGATACCGTCGGAATGGCCCAGACGCGGGCAAACGTAGCGCTGACGGCAATCGTCACCGTCGACTGGTCGCTCCTGCCCCTCAACGTCGCATAACCGCCCCGCATTTCCTCGAAGGCCGCCGTGACGACCTTGGCGAAGGCCTTTCCGCCGGGGGTGAGGACAAGGCCCGTTCCCTGCTTGCGGAACAGTTCGACGCCTGCATGGTCCTGCAGCTGGTGCAACTGCTTGCTGACGGCCGAATGCGTGCGGCCGAGCAGATCCGCAGCAGCCGTCACGGATCCGGTGCGGAACACAGCCTCGAAGGCCAGCAGTGACGACAAGGGAGGCAGATGTTCCAACGCGACACCTTCTGTAACTTTTTCTCACAGAGTCGGTTCTTATTATTCAATTTTCGGCCCGGGAAACAAGCGTATCCTTCCGCCCATAAAAGTGACAGGAAGGCAGGATCGATGAAAATGACGGTATCGGGAGTTCCCCGCATAACCCAGAGCGTAGCCGTGAGCCGCAAAAGCCAACAACAGGCGATCGGTGTCCAGTTCGGACGCATGATAGCAATTCTGGAGGTCTGGTACGGGCGTTACATGGAAAGACGGCAATTGCGGAACGATCTTTCCGCCATGACGGATGAAATGCTGAAGGATTACCGCCTGACCCGCAAACAGGCAAAAAAGATCGCCAACGCACCGTTCTGGCGGGCCTGAAACACGGGGCCGTGTGAAGGCGAAAAAACACACGCAGTTGTGAGATGCAGAGCGACCTGCCGCCGTGTATCCCGGACGGAACACAAGCGACAGGAAGTCTGATGAGCGCCGCCCTTACCCGAAGAACCCTTCTCCAGCTTTGCGGCGGCGTAAGCCTTGCCGGCGCCATGGCCGGCGCCCTTCGGGCAGAAGGACTGACCTCGCCCGTGGCGCCCCAGACGCAAGCCGCCGGCCTGCCTTTTGCGCTCACCACGCCCGTTCATGTCGGCGAAGTCAGCCTCAGAGCCAAGGACATGGCGCTGCTCAAGCGCTATTACCAGCAGATGCTGGGCTTCGAGGTAATCCGCGAAGATGCCGATATGGTCACACTCGGGGCCGGCGGAACGCCGCTCCTCAATCTGCTGAACCGGCCGAATGCGGAGTATGAAGCGAGCGGCGAAGCCGGGCTTTACCACACCGCCTTCCTGATGCCGTCGCGGGCCGACCTGGCGCAATGGCTGGTGCATGTGGCAATCAACCAGATCCCGCTCGTCGGATTTGCCGATCACAGCGTCAGCGAAGCGGTGTATCTCGCAGATCCGGAAGGCAATGGCATCGAGGTCTATTCCGACCGCTCCAAGGAGGGCTGGGTATGGAACGAGGGCCGCGTGACCATGGGAACCAAGCCACTCGATGTCGACGACATACTGGACAAGACCGGGACGAGCACGGACCGGGACGTCTACACAGGTGCGCCCTCGGCGCTCAGGATCGGCCATATTCACCTGAAGGTGGGCACACTTGAAAAGGCCCGCTCCTTCTATCAGGCGGGCCTCGGGCTGGACGTCACCTCGGGCTCCGACGAGCGCGGTGCATCCTTCCTCTCCTCCGGCGGCTATCACCACCACATCGGCGCCAATATCTGGGAAAGCGAAAATGCCGGCCAGCGCAACGGGACCACGACCGGCCTCGACTGGTTCTCGCTGACGACGGCCGACGCTGGCATCATCGACCGGCAGAAGGAACAGCTGAAGGCGCAGGGCTTCACCTTTACCGAAACGGATAACGGCATCGAAGCCTCGGACCCTTGGGGCACCCGCGTTCGTCTGGCAAAGGTCTGAAATCCCGGCGACCAGGCAGACCATCGGGGTTATGCCGGCGGAAAAGAGTTAGCGCTCCAGCGCTTCCTTTTCCCCGGCGCTCGGGTCGCCGAGAAACTGCTCCCCGCGCTTCTTGTCACGAACCAGTACGACGGCATGCTTGCCATCGGCGGAAAAAAGCACCCGCATCTCGCTGTCCACGCAGGTTCTCGGCTCGCAGGTCTTGAAGAACTGCATCGGCCGCCCCTCAACCTCCACCTTTTCCGAGGCAAGGGAGATATAGCGGGGATCGGTCATCATCGACTTCACCCAGACCGGCATGCGCTGCCTGCCCTTGATGACTTTCGTCAACGAAGTGCGGTGCGGTTCGGAGGAAGCGAGCACGGATGCGAGGAAGTTTCCGGAGAGCATGGGCTGATCGTCGGCCTGCCCGGAAGAAGCGAGAGCGAGAAGAAGGAACGCGGCAAGACTGGCGGTGATGGTGGCTTTCATTCGCATCCTGCCCGAGCTCTGCCGCCTGTCGATCAAACGGCTTCCCGCTCACGAAGTTGCTCTGCAGTCTGGAGGTCGACGGAGACGAGTTGCGAAACGCCCTGCTCGGCCATGGTCACGCCGAACAACCGGTTCATGCGGGCCATGGTGATCGGATTGTGGGTGATGACGACGAAACGAGTCTCGGTCGAAGCTGCCATCTCGTCCATCAGGTTGCAGTAGCGCTCGACATTGTGGTCGTCGAGCGGTGCATCCACTTCGTCCAGCACGCAGATCGGCGCGGGATTGGTGAGGAACACCGCAAAGATCAGCGCCATGGCCGTCAGCGCCTGCTCGCCGCCAGAGAGCAGCGTCATGGTCTGCGGCTTCTTGCCGGGCGGACGGGCGAGGATTTCGAGGCCGGCTTCCAGCGGGTCTTCGCTCTCGATGAGCTGAAGCTCGGCGGTGCCGCCATTGAAGAGATGGGTAAAGAGCCGCTGGAACTGGGCGTTCACCACGTCGAAAGCGGCAATCAGCCGTTCGCGGCCCTCGCGGTTGAGGCTCTGGATCGCGCCGCGCAGCTTGCGGATTGCATCGATCACATCGTCGCGCTCCTTGACCAGCGCTTCGAGCTTGTCGGAAAGCTCCTTCTGTTCCTCGTCTGCGCGAAGGTTGACCGCGCCCAGACGCTCGCGCTCGATGCGCAGGCGGTCGAGGTCGCGTTCCACTTCGCGAAGATCCGGGATCTCCGCCAGGTCCTTCAGGCCGGTCAGCCGGAATGCCTCGTGGGGAGGCACATTCAGCCCCTCCTGAATACGCTGCTCGGCCTCCTTGCGCCACTCGCGCGCCGAAACCAGGCGTTCTTCCGCGCGGCCGCGCTTTTCCCTGCTTTCGGCAAGTTCTGAAAGGGCCGCGGCCGCCTTCTTGTCGGCTTCCCGCTGACGACCCTCGGCCTCGATCAGGCGGTCGGCGGCTTCGCGCCTTGCCTTATCGGCCTTGTCCAGTTCCGACAGCAGGGCGCGGCGTTTTTCGTCGAACTCGTCGGGCGCGAGTTCCAGCGCCACCATTTCGTCCTGGGCTTCCGCCTCGCGCTCACGCAGTGTGGCGATATGATCCTCGGCGCTTCTCGCGCGAGCCTGCCAAGTGGAACGCTCCTGCCGGATCGCCAGAATGCGACGGCGGCGGCTCTCGTCCTCACGGGCAAGGCCTTCGAAACGGGCGCGTGCCTCGGCAAGCCTGCCGCGATCAGTGGCGACTTCGGCCTCGGCCTCGCGCAGACGACTGTCGAGCGCGGAAAGATCCGGCGTTTCCTCGATCTCGATCCGGGCGTTTTCTTCCTGTTCGAGAATTTCCTCGATCTGACCTTTCAGTCCATTGACGGCTTCCTCGATCACGACGCGACGGCGCACGAGATCGCCGGAGGCGCGCTCAGCCTGGGTCAGCGCTTCACGCGCATCAGCAAGGTGGCGAACCGAAAGGCGCTGCATCTCACGCGCTTCCGCAAGCCGGCCCTCTTCCATGCGGATCGCTTCCATCGCTTCCGCAAGGCGTTCCTCGGCCTCGGACAGCGCGTAACGCGCCTCTTCCGCCTCGCCCTCGATTTGGGCAAGGCGGTTTTTCTGCGCCAGACGCAGCGCGGCAGCGCTCGGCGCTTCGGAACCGGTCACATGACCGTCCCAGCGATAGACCGCGCCATCCTTCGTGACCAGTCGCTGGCCGGGACGAAGTTGCGACATCAGCCGCAGCGCAGTGGCCTCGTCAGCAATACCGATCTGGCGCAGACGGCGGGCAAGTGCTGCCGGCGCGGTCATGTGCGCGGCAAGCGGAACCACCCCTTCCGGCAGCGGCGGATCGCCCGTGCCATCGCCATTGTCCGTCCAATGGGCCGGAGCGGAGGGATCGAGAGAACTGTCGAGATCGTCGCCGAGTGCTGCACCCAGCGCCGTCTCGAAACCGCGGTCAACCGTCAGTTCGTCGGCAACCGGCGAAAAATCACCGGCAGCGGCGGAAGCCAGCATCCGGCTGATCGTACGCGCTTCGGTTTCCAACCCGTTGAGCTTCGAGCGAGCAGCCTCAAGCGGCACGCGCAGCATGCTTTCGCTGCGGCGGGCGTCGGCAAGAGCCGCTTCCACATCCGCAACGGCAACCTCGTTATCTGAAAGCGTCTGTTCGGCCGCTTCCACCATTTCCCGTTTTTCTTCCGGGTCAGGAAGTGCAGCGATGCGGGCGGTGACCTGGTCCAGTTCGCGGACCGCGTCTTCCACCTGCCGCTCGATACGCTGGCGGCGATCGGCAAGGTCGCGGACGAGGCGTTCCAGCTGGTTGCGACCGGCGGCGGCTTCGGCGCGTTCGGCGGTCAATGCAGTAAATCGTTTTTCGCTCTCGGCAAGCGTTGCAGCGGCGGCCTCGAAGGTCTCGCGCGCCTCTTCGCCGTAGCGGCCGGCATCGGCAAGGATTTCCTCGAGCTCAACCTCTTCCGACGAAAGCCGTTCGAGCACTTCGGCGTTGTCCTCGACCATGCTCTCTTCGCGCCGGATGTCTTCCCCGAGCTGCGCCAGCCGCCGGGTGAGTTCGTCGCGACGCTTGAGAAGTCGGCTCGCCTCCTCGTCAAGCTGGGTGCGGGCAATCTGCAGGCGTTGGAGGGCGGCGGCGGCGCGCGCCTCCTCCTCGCGCAGTTCCGGCATCTTCAGGCTGGCAATGCCCTGGGCCTTAGCCGCCTCCATCTGCGCCTGCGCCTTTTCGGCGACGATGGCGGTTGCCTGGTTCAGCGCGCTTTCCGCCTCGCCTTCAGCCTGCTTGGCCTGGCTCCAGCGGATATGCAAGAGGATGGCTTCGTGCGCCCGGATATCGGCGGAAAGCATCTTGAAGCGATTTGCCTGACGGGCCTGACGTTTCAGGCTCTCGATCTGGCTTTCGAGCTGGGCGGTGATGTCTTCAAGACGTTCGAGATTGGTTTCGGCGGCCCGCAGCCTGAGTTCCGCCTCATGACGGCGCGAATGCAGGCCGGAAATGCCGGCCGCTTCTTCCAGCAATTGACGACGCGCCTGAGGCTTTGCCTGAATGAGTTCGCCGATACGACCCTGCCCGACCATGGAGGGCGAGCGGGCACCGGTGGAGGCATCGGCAAAGAGAAGCTGGACATCCTTCGCCCGAGCTTCCTTGCCGTTGATGCGATATACGGAGCCCTCGCCGCGCTCGATACGGCGCGTCACCTGGATTTCGTCGGCATCGTTGAAGGAGGCGGGTGCAGTACGATCGGCGTTATCGAGGTAAAGGCCGACTTCGGCGGTATTGCGCGCGGGCCGGTTGCCTGAACCGGAGAAGATCACGTCGTCCATGCCAGACGCGCGCATGTTCTTGTAGGAATTTTCACCCATCACCCAGCGCAGGGCTTCGACAAGATTGGACTTGCCGCAACCATTCGGGCCGACCACGCCGGTCAGGCCTCGCTCGATGATAAATTCCGTCGGCTCCACGAAGGATTTGAAGCCGAGAAGGCGGAGACGATTGAACTTCATTCAACCTCTCCGCCGACGATGATCGGGAAATCGGGCGCACATGTCCTGCCGCCGCCCGACATCAGTCCGAAGCGCGGATCAGAGCAAGCTGTCGATGAGCGCCGACATGGTTTCAACCGACATGTCCCCAGAATAGCTCTTGCCATTGATCAGGAAGGTCGGCGTCGACTGTATGCCGAAATCCTTTGCCGCACGGTCCCTGGTCGCCGTCACATCAGCGGCAAGCTGCGCGTTCGTCAAGCAGGCGTCGAAGCTCTCCTGTGTAAAACCACCAAGTTTCGACAGTTGCAGCATGGCACCACGTACTTCGCCATCTGCCGGGGCCGCCCAGGTCATCTGCTGCTTCAGGAACATGGAGATGAAGGGGAAGTAGCGGTCTTCGGACGTGCAGCGCGCCAGCATGAAGGCTGCAAGCGATGCCGTGTCCCGCGGGAACGGGAATTCGCGGATGATGAAATAGACCTTACCGGTGTCGATGTACTTTTCCTTGATCGCATCGAAGGTCTTGGCATGGAAGTTGGCGCAGTGCGGGCAGGTCATCGACATGTATTCGACGATCTTGACCGGAGCGTTCGCATCGCCGAGCGCCATGTCCTTCAGCGGCCCGGGCTTCAGCACTTCTTCCATGTCCACGTCGCGGTCAGGCTTTGGGATATCGACCGCTGCAGCGGGAGAGGTGAACGCCACGCCGACGCCGGCAGCTGCGATGCCGCCGAGCAGGCTGCGCTTGGTGAGTTTCAGTTCAAGGTTCGACATGGGGCACCCGTTCGAGCTGTTTTGAGTTTGAACCACCGTTATAATGCGACGCGGCCGCAAACAAGGCGGAGGAAGGCCAGACTCATCAAAGAATCGTGACCTTTTCACCGCTAACAGATTAATTCTTCTCCATGTTTGCGATATGACGACAGTGCGTCAACGCTTGCGCCGCGACAGGACTCCTGTCCCGAGCCGCTCGATCGCCAACCTCAGCTTCTCGTCCTCGATCCCATCCATCATCGCGGCAAGCCTTTTTGCCTTTTCGCCTTCCAGCTTGCGCGGACGGGACGGTCTCAGAGAAGCCGTGGAGACGGGCTTCTGCACGATGCGGATCTGGCCAATGGCGGGATAACCGAAGAAGCCGTTGATACGAGCGATCAACTCGCCTTGGGCATGGGAGAGAAATAGCGCCCGCGCACCTTCGCAGGCAATCGTAAGGACGCCGGGCCGATGGCCTCCCTCGTCACCCGGATCGCCGCGACGCGGCCAGGCGATCTTTTCGGGGCGCGAGCACTCGGCAAAGTTCTCCCCGGCAATTTCATCCCACGAGCCAAGCAGCGCAGTCGAAATCCCCGCCCGGCGCGAAAGCACCGGATCGATGATTCCATTGGCGATTTCGGAGATCTGAATTTCTCCCCGACGCCTGAACCTCTGAGACTTTTCACCTGAGGTCATGACCCGCTTTTATCCTGTTTCCGAAGAGAGAACCGCTCTCCGTCATATAGCAATCAGCGAATCCCATACCACGTCTTTGCCGCGCCAATCATCAGTGCGCGGGCAAAAGAGACGCAAACCAGCATGTAGAACAGAACGAAAGCCGCAGCTCCGGGAGCTTCCACCACTCTCGACAGGCAGGAAAAGAAGAATACGAACGTGGCCCATACGAAGAAAAGGAAGACGACCATCGCCAGAAAAACCAGCGGAACCGCCATTGCTGCCTTCCCCCAATTTTCCGGGCGCCATCGCCCGACCGGCAGTTCAGGCCAGTCGAAGAGCCCGCGCAGACCCTGCTCGACGCGATCCCATATCCAGACGATGTTCCGGTTGAACCGGCTCATACCAGGCGACATTTGCCGCAAGACAACCTGTTGCGCAACGAGGCAATGCAGAGGAGCAATAACGTCGTGACCAGCAGCGTCGACGTGGCGGGCATGCTCGAAACGGCGGCAACAATCTCTCCAACTCCGGTCATCGGACACTCCTTTCCTGTGCCTTGCGATTTCATTCCCGCAATAGCAGGCGCCTTCCCCAACTTTTGCGCAAGCGGCAATTGGCGAATGCAGGTGCTGCCCTTATCTTCCAGCGGATGAACACCTCCCCCGCTCCGACGACAGGGCGCACGCTAGCAGAAGAGTTGCTCGACTGGTACGACCGCCATCACCGCGATCTTCCCTGGCGGATTTCTCCGTCCATGGCCGCGCGAGGCATCCGGCCGGAACCCTATCATATCTGGCTTTCCGAAGTGATGCTGCAGCAAACCACCGTTCAGGCGGTGAAGGCCTATTTCGCCAAGTTCGTGGCGCGCTGGCCAACCGTCAATGCACTGGCAGCCGCGCCCTCCGAGGACGTGATGGCGGCCTGGGCCGGCCTCGGCTATTACGCCCGCGCCCGAAACCTGAAGAAATGCGCCGAAGCGGTTGCAAGCCTTCATGGCGGGCGCTTTCCCGATACGGAAGACGGGCTTCGCAGCCTTCCCGGCATCGGCGACTACACCTCCGCAGCCGTCGCCGCCATCGCCTTCAACCGCCCCGCGGCGGTGATGGACGGCAATGTCGAGCGGGTGATTTCCCGTCTCTTTGCCATCGATGCACCTTTGCCCGGATCGAAACCCGCGATGAAAGCGCGCGTGGCGGAGCTGACACCCAACGACCGGCCGGGAGATTTCGCCCAGGCGATGATGGATCTCGGGGCAACCATCTGCACCCCGAAGCGACCTGCCTGCGCGCTCTGTCCGTTCCGCGGCGACTGTCGCGCGCTCGATGAAGACGATCCGGAACGATTTCCGGTCAAAGCCGCCAAGAAGGACAAGCCGATACGGCAAGGTGCGGCCTTCGTCGCCGTCGATATGGATGGTAAGGTGCTCCTGCGCCGCCGGGTTGAAACCGGACTGCTGGGCGGCATGACGGAAGTGCCGACGACGGACTGGAACTCCCGCAAGGACGGCGAGACAGGAACGTCCGCTGCCCCCTTTTCCGCCGAGTGGCAGGCCTGCGGCACGGTCACCCACGTATTTACCCATTTCGAACTGCGCCTGAGCATCTATCGGTTTCACGGGCCGGCGCCCGATGACGTCAATGTTCACGGTTGGTGGGAGGATGTCGCAAATCTTGATGCGCAAGCCTTGCCAACCGTAATGAAAAAGGCGATTTCGCAGGCCATTCCGGAAGCCTTCCCGGTCAACAGAGGATAATTCATGTCCGTCGCCATCCGTCACATCGTCTTCGACATAGGCAAGGTCCTGATCCATTACGATCCTGACCTGCCCTATTCGAAGATCATCCCGGATGAAGCGGAGCGCGGCTGGTTTTTCGCCAATGTCTGCACCAGCGCCTGGAACCTCGAACAGGACCGTGGACGAAGCTGGGCCGATGCGGAGGCAGAACTTATCGCCCGCTTCCCGGATCAGGAAGCGCATATCCGCGCCTTTCGCAAGAACTGGCGCGCCATGGTTCCCTATGCATACGAGGATAGCGTCGAGGTACTGACGTCTCTTATCGATGCGGGACACGACGTCACCATGCTGACCAACTTCGCCGCCGACACCTTTACGGACGCACGGGGAATATTTCCCTTCCTGAACCGGCCGCGTGGCGTTACCGTTTCCGGCGAGATCGGCCTGATCAAGCCTGATATCGAGATTTACCAGCGCCATGCCAAGGATTTCGGGCTTGAACCAGCGTCAACGCTCTTCATTGACGATGTGATGGACAACGTCGAGGGCGCAAAGGCCGCGGGTTGGCAGGCCGTACAATTTACCGGCGCCGGACAACTCAAAAGTGACCTCGCGAGCTTCGGCGTCACACACTGACACAAAAGGCCAGATTTCGCCGGTTGCCTCCACCTGGCAACCGCGCCACGATACACAACCTCCCCAAATCGGGGAGGCAAGATAATGAGGTAAAAGAAGAAATGGTCAGGCCGGAAGACGCGGAACGACTTTGGGAATGCCTGCGCCGCATGGCGCCGTTGTTCAAGGTCGAATGCCAGATCATGGCCGACACCCCCTATTCCACCTCAATCTCTCCGACCTCTCCGTCATAGCATTCGTCGGAGCCTGTCCGGACTGTATCATGGGCGATGTCGCCAACGAACTCTCGTCGCCCCTTTCGACGGCCACCACCGTCGTCGATCGCCTTGTCCGCAAGGGACTGATCGAGCGTCGGCGCAATGAAGAAAACCGGCGCACCGTCCGGCTTCAACTCACCCCGCTTGGGCAGCAATTGCAAGATCGCATCACCGCGGCCAAGCGAGCAAGCTGCGAGGCCGTCCTAGAATCCCTGAAGACCGGTGATCGCGACATCTACATCGATCTCATGGAGCAGATTGCGGAGAACGCACAGTCTCTTCTCCGCGACGCAACAATTCGATAGACGAACACTTCGTAATCCGTATAGTTATAGACAGGTCGCTTTTTGTGACCGGTTCGTCCCCCACCGAGCCCGGCATTCCGGTATCATCCGCCACCGGAATGCCGTTCGTGGAGGGAGGAGTGTGGTTCTGTTCCACTACGGGTTGGGGGCTATCGATGATTGCGAAAGGCTATGCCGCGTCCGAAGTGGGCGGCCAGATGATTGCCTGGACATTCGACCGGCGCAAGCCAAGGCCGGAGGATGTCGAGATCGACATCCTCTATTGCGGGGTCTGCCACTCCGATCTTCATCAGGCCCGAAACGACTGGCAGAACACCGTCTATCCCGTTGTTCCCGGACAGGAAATCATCGGCCGGGTTCTCGCCGTAGGTAGTGCAGTGCGGAAATTCCGGCCCGGAGACATCGTCGCCGTCGGCCCCATCGTCGATGCCTGCCTCGAATGCGCCCATTGCGCGGCCGGCGAGGAGCAATACTGCCTCAACCGCCCGACACTGACCTATAATGATCGCGACCGTGTGAGCGGTGACGTCACCTATGGCGGCTATTCCACCGGTATCGTCGTATCGGAAGAATTCGTCATGCGGCTGCCCCAGGGCCTTGCAATCAACCGCGCCGCGCCGTTGCTGTGCGCCGGCATCGCGGGTTGGTCTCCGCTTCGCCGCTGGGAAATCGGCGCCGGCAGCCGCGTCGGCATCGTCGGACTCGGCGGCGTCGGGCATATCGCGGTCAAGCTTGCAGTGGCGCTCGGCGCTCAGGTTACCGTCATCACCTCATCGCCAACCAAGATCGAAGACGCGCTCAATCTCGGCGCGGTCAATGTCGTCCTCAGTTCCGACGAACAGGCCATGGCGGAAGCGTCGGGCCATCTCGATTACATTCTCGACACGATCCCCGTGCCTCACGACCTTTCCGTCTACCTCGACCTGTTGAGCCTCGAAGGCTCGCTCGTCGTCGTCGGCAGCCTGGGTAGCCATGGTTCAATCAGACCGGAATCGCTGTTGCGGGGCAGGAAGCAGGTTTCCGCATCGATCGTCGGCGGCATAGCCGAGACGATGGAACTGCTGCAGTTCTGTGCCGAACGCCAGATCCTGCCCGATACTGAAACGATTGCGATGCAGGACATCAACATGGCCTTTGCCCGGATGGAACATCGCGACGTGAAATACCGGTTCGTCATCGACATGGCGACGCTGAAGGCGGAAATGGCCTGAGGGCCTGGCGCCAACCCCGCGCTTTAAAGAAAAGATCGCATATAAAAGTTCTGGCGCAGGCGGGACTGGCGGTTCCCATCCTGCGCCAGTCCAACCGCTGACGCGGCCGAATTGGAATATAAACACACATCAATAAAAGATCGCGGCGGCGAACTTTCTGGATGTGTCGTTGCGGTTGGGAACCCTCCTCCCCGTCCGTTCTTATTTCCGAATATTCATATAAATCAAAACTTGCCTGTAGCTGTCTTTCCGTCAATAGCCTTTCAAGGCTAGAATCGGGCCATTGATCCCGGTTTGCACAGAAAGGAATCGTGCGTGAGTTTCGACCCGGCCCATGCAGTGCGTGTTTTTCACGACGCCATCAACGCACTCGATTTCAACACAATTGACGACTTCTTTGCCGAGGATGCGGTCTATGGTTCGGTCAAGGTGGGCGGACTGAAGGGCAAGCCTGAGATCATGGCAGCCTTTCGCCGCTATTTCGAAACCTATCCGGATCAGGTGGCAACCGACGAACTGATCGAGATCGTCTCGCCCTCGGCTGCGCGCTCAGTCTGGCGCCTGAAGGCGACCAATGCGCAGACCGGCGAACCCCTCATCCGCTTCGGCGAGGAAACGATCACCTTCAACGCGGAAGGCCGGATCATCTCGGTCGATGTGACCGACTACAAGGTTTGAGAAAACGAAATGACGCCCGGTGCGTGGCACACCGGGCGTCAAGGTCTCCTGCCGGGACTAGAGGTACTTAACCGGCCGGAGAAATTCCGGAAATCGGGTCGCGGCCATCAAAAGCTGGTGGATCGTCTGGTTCAAAACCTCGACCCGCCGCCGGTATTCGGCGGTAGATCAGTCCAGCTTCGACATTCCGCTGCGAATGACAGCACGGAGTTCGTCGATGGGCCGAAGAGCGCTGCCGTCCTCGAAGTGCCAGAAGGTCCAGCCGTTGCAGGCATCCAGTCCCTGGACGCGAGCGCCGAGGCGATGGATGGAGCCGGCTTCACCACCAGATGCAATTGTGCCATCGGCACGCACGATTGCCGAATGGCGACGGCGGGCATCGGTCAGCACCTGACCCGGCTTGACCAGACCGCTCTCGACCAGCGTGTTGAACGCGACGCGCGGCTCGGCCTTCTTGCCGGTCATGACGGTTAGTTCGGCCTTGCCGAGCGGTTCGACAGAGGCGATGCGCGCCGAGGCGGCGTCGATATAATCCTGCTCGCGCTCGATGCCGACGAAATGGCGGCCGAGTCGCTTGGCGACAGCGCCCGTGGTCCCCGAACCGAAGAACGGGTCGAGCACGATGTCGCCGGGCTTGGTGGAGGCCATGATGACACGGGCCAACAAGGCTTCCGGCTTCTGGGTCGGATGCACCTTCTTGCCATCGTCGCCCTTCAGCCGCTCGCCACCGGCGCAGATCGGGAAGAGCCAGTCGGAGCGCATCTGGACGTCGTCGTTCGACGCCTTCAGGGCATCGTAATTGAACGTATAGCCCTTGGCCTTGGCATCCGGAGAGGCCCAGATCATGGTTTCATGGGCATTCTGGAACCGCCGTCCCTTGAAGTTCGGCATCGGGTTGGTCTTGCGCCAGACGATGTCGTTCAGGATCCAGAAGTTGAGGTCCTGCAACGTCGCGCCGACGCGGAAGATGTTGTGATAGGAGCCGATGACCCAGATGGTGCCGGTCGGCTTCAGAACGCGGCGGCAGGCAAGCAGCCAGGCGCGGGTGAAGGCGTCATAGGCCTCGAAGGATGCGAACTGGTCCCACTCGTCATCGACGGCATCGACCAGCGATTGGTCGGGGCGATGCAGGGTGCCACCAAGTTGCAGGTTATAGGGCGGATCGGCGAAAATCGCATCGACGGACTTGTCGGGAAGCGCTTCGAGTGCTGCGACGCAATCGCCCTTGATGATGCTGTCGACCCAGGAAAAAGGATCGGTGGAACGGCGAAGATCGGCGAGTGGAAATACGGAAGCCATCGGATACTCACTGTTACGCTGACGCAGCACGGGGATACGAGGCTTATGGTTACCGAACTTGGTTACCAAAGGCTGAATGGCGCACGCGAATTTCCATTGGCCAGGATCAGGACAGCACAAGGAGTGCCGGAAATGCGCAGGCGGCGGTGGATGCCGCCGCCTGTAAATCAACGGATACGAACCTCGCGATACCCGCTTTCCGCCACATGATCACAAAGGCTCCCCCACTCGCACCCGGCACAGGCGGCGCGAAGCCCGCCGGATGAAAAGTGAAGGCGAAGCTTTCTGAACAGGTTCGGGCTAGGCACGATCGAGGAGCCAGCGGACAACGGACGTCCGAGCAGGTGCGAGACCGCGGCAAGCGCTTCGGTATCGCGACCGCAGACGCTCTCGCCGAGGCAATGGGGAGCGTTCTCGTCTTCGAGCAAAGGGGCGCAGATATCGTCTGGCCCCTCCACGAGGATGATGGCTTCACCTCGGGAAAGGCGCCGCGCCAGCACCTCGTAATTGGCGGTGAAACGCGGCGAATATCCCCTACCGACGAATGTCAGCATGCACAGAAGGTGATGAGGCCTGAGGCGGATTGCCACCTTCAGTTCCTGACGAAACGATGTCCGATCGCCATGAGAACGGCGGCAGCCAGAGCCGACTTGAGGACGGCCCCGAGAATGAATGGCGCCACACCGAGGACGAACCCCTTTTCCACACCGAGAAGAGCCATCAGCCACGCGCCGCCGATGGCAAGGCAAAGCAGGTTGGCAAGAGCATGGGCGGAAAAGCTGAGCGCCACGCGCTGTCCCGTCCAGCCCTTCTCAGCCAGAAAGCCGACAAGGGCTGCGATGATCGGGAAGGATGCGAGGTAACCGGCGGTCGGCCCCATGAACGGTGCAAGCCCGCCAGCGCCATTCGCCAGCACCGGCAGCCCGATTGCCGCCTCGCCGAGCCATGCCAGAACTGTTGCGGCACCGAGACGCCAGCCATAGAGCACGCCGATCATGGTGATCGCGAAGGTCTGCATGGTGATCGGAACCGGCACCATTGGCACCGAAATCTGTGAGGCAAGCGCAAGCACGGCCGTACCGGCGAGAACCAATACAGCGCGAACGCCCGCCGGACGCGCAGCGATACCGAACGGGTCGAAGCGACCGGTCATGGAAGAAGAGGAAGCCATCAGGATCTCCATTTTATAGATAATTTTCTTCACGCGAGTATTTTTATCTATTTTTTGATTCCAGACAAGCCGGAACAACACACGCCACACTCGAGGCGCAACGCCTTTGCGCGAAAAATCAATCTCGATCTCGAGATGAACCATCAAGAAAATGGGAAAAACCCGCAAAATCCCACGTCCCAGACGGATTTCGACTGGCTTCAAATTTTATCTATAATTTTTAGCCGACGATGGCGAAGCCTTCGTCCTCTCGGGCACCGGCCTTCGGCATGGGCGCGCGGCCGATCCACTGCACATGCCGTTCGAGAATGGCGCAAGCGTCGGATGCCCTGCCCTGACGGAGCGCGGTAAGGATGGCTCGATGGTCGTGGTCGGTGCGGGCTTCCCAGCCCGCCCGCCAGGCGATGAAGAGAAAACGGGCGCTGACTGCATGCAGGTCGTCTATGACCGCAAGCAGACGCGGCATGTCGCAGGTGGAAACGATCAGCCTATGGAAGCGGCGGTTCGCCTCTTCCCAGGTCTGGACGTCCCTCGCGGCATCGGCGTCGCTCGCCGCCTGCTCGGCAGCATCGAGCACATCAGGCGTCATATTGGGCACGGCATGCTTGAGAGCGAGAACCTCGAGAGCCGCCCGCATTTCCGCCACCTCGCGGACCTGTTTCAGGTCGAAGGAGGCGACACGCACGCCGCGGCGCGGCAGGCTGATGACGAGGCCCTGAGCTTCGAGACGACGAAAGGCTTCGCGCACCGGCACATGGCTCGCACCGAATTCCTCGGCAATGTGGTCCTGGGCGAGACGGGAGCCCGGCACGAGCTCACCATGAATGATGCGCTCGGCAAGGGCCCGACTGATGCGGCTCGCAATCGTATCGTCCTGATCTTTCTGCATGCGGACATGCATAGTCGGCGGCACCCGGCTTGTCGAGGCAAGCCGGGTGCCTAAAGCGCGTTGCGATCTTTCAGATTCGCTCCCACGCTTTAAGTCTTTGATTTTTCGAATGCCGTTATCGCAAAACCGCTGCACACTTTTGCGCGGCATGCTTTACGGAATGGATTGCCCTGCTGTCCGCCGGCGCCTCGTCGCGCCGGTCGAGACCATAGTCACGCAGGACATGCGCGACCCGAAGCCGGTAGTCGGCAAAGACGCCCTCCCTTCCAGCCCGCTGGGCGGCGCGATGTTCGGGAAGATTGCGCCAGCGCGCCACTGCCTCTTCGTCTCGCCAGAATGATAGAGACAGGATCTTTCCCGGCATGGAGAGGCTCTCGAAACGCTCGATGGAAAGGAAGCCATCGACATCCTCCAGCCTTGGCTTCAATTCCGCCGCGATATCGAGATAGGCGTCACGCGCGCCGGAGCGAGGCACGACCTCGAAAATCACGGCGATCACCGCGCCACCCTCGCCGCATGAGGCGTGGACACGCATTTCAGGAACAGGCGATCCTCGCGGATGATGAATTTCTCGCGCGCAGCGAACTGGTAGTTTTCCCGTCCGAGAGGATCTTCGGCCAACCGGGCTCGATAGGCTTCGTATTCCGCAAGGCTTTCCAGGTGATAGATGCCATAAGCGGTGGTCGAGGAGCCCTCATGCGGGGCGAAGTATCCGACGAGATCGGCTCCGCAGCGCGGAATGGCCTCGCCCCAGTTGCGGGCATAGGTGGCGAATTCCTCCTTGGCGAAGGGATCGATCTCGTAGCGGATGACACAGGTAATCATTGGCATTCTCCTTTGCTGTCTACCTCCTTCTGCCATATTGCCGGCACGGCATGCTTCGGTTACGATCGAAGTATGAAAGAAGGACCGGACATTGCCCGCATCGCCGCCCTGATCGGCGATCCCGCCCGCGCCAACATGCTGCTGTCTCTCATGGGAGGCGGCGCGCTGACGGCGACGGAGCTTGCCGGCGCGGCTGGAATCACCCTGCAGACCACAAGCTCGCACCTCGCCAAGCTTGAGGAAGGCGGCCTGATCCGCCAGCGCAAGCAGGGCCGCCACCGCTATTTCACCTTTGCCGATGCCGGCGTCGGAGCCCTGATCGAAAGCCTGATGGGATTTGCCGCAAGCCACGGTCACCTCCGCCATCGGACAGGACCGAAGGAACCGGCACTACGCAAGGCGCGGATCTGCTACGATCACCTTGCCGGAGACTATGGCGTCCGAATGCTCGACAGCCTGCGCGCAACCGGCGCCATCGCAGGCGACGAGGAGCATCCGCAACTGACGGAGACCGGGGAGAAGATGGTCGCCGGCCACGGCATCGATGTCGAGACTCTGAAGGCCCTCAGGCGGCCCATTTGCCGGGCCTGCCTCGACTGGAGCGAGAGGCGCACGCATCTCTCCGGCTCGCTCGGGCGAGCGCTGCTTTCCCATTTTCTCGATACCGGTCTCGCACGCCGGGAAAACGGCAGCAGGGTGATCCATTTCAGTCCCGAAGGCGAACGGCGATTCGCCACCATGTTTCCGACCGCAGACTAGCATTGCCCGTCCCTTCCGTACTCGCTCCTCATCGCCTCTTGAAAAGATACCGACCAGACGGTATCTTTTCAGTCAACCAATTGCGAGACACGCCATGAATCCACTTGTCCTTGCCTACGGCTCGCTTGCCGGCGCCATCATCTGCGAAGTGATCGGCACGACGTTCCTGCAAAAATCCGCCCAGTTCACCAAGCTTGGGCCGACAGTTGCCATGGTCGCGCTTTATGCCGTGTCGTTCTATCTGCTGTCACAGGCCCTCAAGGGCATGCCGCTCGGCATCGCCTATGCAATGTGGGGCGGCCTGGGCATCATCCTCACCGCCCTCATCAGCGTCTTCGTGTTCAAGCAGTCGCTCGATCCGGCGGCGATGACCGGCATCGGCCTGATCGTGGCTGGCGTGATCGTGATGAATGCATTCTCCAACTCGGTCACGCACGGATGACGGAAAACGCCTATACCAGACGCAAACAGCCGGAACTGGTTCGCCGCGCGCTGCTCGACCAGACGGCTGCACTGGCCGTCGGGGGCGGACCGGCGGCGATCACCATCCAGGCGGTGGCAGATCGGGCGGGCGTTACCAAGGGCGGTCTCCTGCATCATTTCGCCAACAAGCAGGCGCTCATCGAGGCCGTCTTTGCCGACCTGCTCGAAAAGCTCGATCAGGAAATCGACCTCTACATGGCGGAAGATGGCGAAATGCACGGGCGCTTCACCCGCGCTTATGTCAGGGCGATTTTCGCCGACCGCAAGCTTGGAAACAGCAGCCCATGGGCCGCACTCTCGGTTTCCATGATTTCGGAACCCGCCCTTCGGCAACTCTGGTCACGGTGGATGGGGCGAAAGCTTGCCGAACACCGGACGACGGATGACGCGCCGATGCTGGAAATCGCACGCCTTGCAGCCGATGGCGTCTGGCTCGCAGACCTGTTGCAGGAGGATCGGGAAACGGTCCGCGATCTCTCCCATATCGAACGACAGTTGCTCACACTCGCCTCGGCGACATCTCCGGGCGCTTGACGGTCGTCACTTGCGGATTGTCCTTTGCGGCCTCTTCGTGTAGGTCAGGCCTCCTCCAAACGACATCCGACAGGACCTCCCATCATGAGCGGTTTCGACCTTACCATTTTCGATTGCGACGGCGTGCTCGTCGATTCCGAGATCATCGCGGCCCGGGTCGAATCCAAGCTTCTGAATGAAGCAGGCTATCCGATCAGCGTTGAGGAAATGGGCGAACGCTTCGCCGGCATGACGTGGAAGGACATTCTTCTCACCATCGAGAAGGAAATCGACATTCCGCTTTCGGCAAGCCTGCTCGACAAGTCGGAAGCCCTGCTCGACCAGCGGCTTGCACGGGAAGTAAAGATCATCGACGGCGTGGTCTTCGCTCTTTCGCGGCTCAAGGGTCCGCGCTGTATCTGCTCGAACTCCTCCTCCGCCCGTCTCGACATGATGCTGACCAAGGTCGGCCTCAAGCAATTCTTCGCGCCGCATATCTATTCGGCCAAGGATCTCGGCCCCGATCGGGTCAAGCCGAAGCCGGACATCTTCCTGCATGGCGCGGCCCAGTTCGGCGTTGCTCCCGACAGGGCCGTCGTTGTGGAAGACTCCGTGCACGGCGTTCACGCGGCACGCGCCGCCGGCATGCGGGTGATCGGCTTCACCGGCGCGTCGCACACCTATCCCTCCCATGCAGACCGGCTAACCGATGCGGGTGCGGAAACCGTGATTTCGCGCATGACCGATCTTCCCGCCGTGATCGCTGCCATGGAAAACTGGGCCGGCGCGATCTGATCTGCCGGTTCCCCGGCCCGTCTGCGGACGTGGCTATCGTCAGATGCGCAGGGCAAGGCCTGCCGGCAGGATCTCGGCCCGCAGCGCCTTCAGCCCGGGGTTTTCTCCGTCTGCCTCGCAGGAAAAGCGTCCCTCGCCGAGAGGCGTGATCTCCACCGAGCGCCCCTTGTGGAAACTCAACAGGGGATGACTGACATGCGCCGCCCTGGGAAGCCGGGCCAGCAGGCCAAGTTGACCGATCCTGGATGTCGCCCTCATCACGGCGACATCGAGCAGGCCGTCCGTCAGGTCGGCCTGGGGAACGACATGCATGCCACCACCGAACCATGCGCCATTGGCAACGCACGCCACCGTCACCCCTCCGGCATAAACTTCCTCGCCATCGACGACGACCCGCACCGACTGGGGCCGATAGCGAATGATCCCGAGCGCGGAATAAAGCATGAAGCGCGTCGAGCCATCCATCAGCCGGCTGCGGGGCGCCTCATTCATGCTTCGGACGATTTCGCCAGATACGCCCACGCTCGCGATATTGGCGAAATGGCGAACGATCGTACCGCCGCTCACCGCAAGTCCGGTGATGCGCACGGCATCAATGAAGCGAACGGGAGCCTCGGCGATCTGGTTCGCGATAGCCTCCGGAGTATTCGCCAGCGTGAAATTGCGGGCAAAATCGCAGCCCGTTCCATTGGGGATCAGGGAGAGTGGCGTTTTCGGTCGACCGGAGGAGAGGATGCCGTCCACGACATCGCTGACGGTGCCATCGCCACCAACCGCGATGATAAGATCACAGCCGGTGGCGACCAGTTCACGCGCCAGTTCGGCCGCCTGCCCGGCAGCTGTTGTCTCGCGAACGTCGATATCCGGAAAACGCTCACACAGCGCTTGAAGAAGCGTCGGCCACGCGCGCGCCGAAGCCCTCCCGCCGGACACGGGGTTCCTGATTATTCCAGTTTTCACCTATGCCCCCCGGCATGTGGTGTCTTGCCATCCATTGCGGATGGCAACCTTTGCATATTCTTTTTTCGAGCGTGGCGGCTCTTTTGGCCGACGAAGTTACTTCTTCTTCGGACCTTCGTCGAAACCTATGAAGACCTTTGTCAGGCCGCTTGCCGTCGCCGGAATGGTGACCTGCTTGGAAAAGATGAACTGCGTCGGCTGGGAGGCATCGGCGAGCGTCACCGGGTGCTGGGTCAGTTCCGAGTAAAGCACGTTGTCACCATCCGTCACCGCAACGCGGATCGGCAGGTTGACGGAGCCGGCCTTGCCTTCAGGACCAGCCACAAGGCGACCCTGAACCATTGCGGTGACAGTCAGGTTCGCCTCGTTACGAGCGCAGGAACGGGTCGTATCAGCGAGCGAGGCCTGATAGACGACCTTGGTCGCATCGTCCTTCGCACCCTTGGCATAAGTCCTGTAATAGGACGTCCCGTCACGCAGCGCGATCGTCGGGCAGAAGCCCTGCACGACCGGTGCGACAGGCTCGGCAGCGGCGCTGGCCTCCGGCTTGCCGGCCGCCGAACCAAGGGCGCCGCCGGGATTGCCGGCGTTGCAGCCCGCGAGAACAATCATCGAAAATGCGGCCAACAGCCCGCGGGACATCTTCACAGACACGATATGCACCTTCCGCATTCTTGAGCTTCGAGAAGCCAAAAGCCATTCCATTGGGCCTTTTCATGCCCCGGGAGGATGGTCTATACCAGCGGCGCAGCGAAAAATCGATTGGGTAGCCCGCGTTTTGCTTCGAATTTCAATACCGCCGGCATTCAGGGGCATCGCCCCACTCTGGACCTACCTGTTCGCGACTGCCGTGCCAGCGAAATCCCGCCGGCCTATCTGGCGCAAAAAGGCAAACTTTCGTTCCCGAAACGTCATAGTCTCGGACACCCAAACGCGCCCCACCTCTTCTGACCAAGGATGACCATCGTGGAATATATCTCGACCCGCGGAGAGGCCAAAAGCCTCGGCTTCAGTGACGCCCTGCTTGCGGGTCTCGCCCGTGACGGCGGCCTCTATGTGCCGCGCAAATGGCCTCACCTGAAGAAGAAGGACATTCGTGCGCTTCGCGGCAAGACATACCAGGAAATTGCCTTCGAGGTGCTTCACCCGTTCATCGGCGGCGAGATCGAGGCCGGCACCTTCCGCTCGATGATCGACGAGGCCTATGCCACCTTCCGTCATCCGGCCGTGGCCCCACTGGTCCAGACCGGACCGAACGCATTCGTGCTCGAGCTTTTCCACGGCACCACGCTCGCGTTCAAGGACGTGGCGATGCAGCTTCTCGCTCGCCTGATGGACCACGCCCTTGCCCAGCGCGGCGAACGGGCGACCATTGTCGGCGCGACCTCCGGCGATACCGGCGGTGCCGCCATCGACGCCTTTGCCGGCCGCGCCCGCACCGACGTCTTCATCCTGTTTCCGCATGAGAAGGTTTCACCCGTCCAGCAGAGGCAGATGACGACCTCCAATGCCGAGAACGTCCACGCCATCGCCGTCAGGGGCAATTTCGACGACTGCCAGAATCTGGTGAAGGCGATGTTCAACGACAACGCCTTCCGCGACACCTACAAGATCTCCGGCGTCAACTCGATCAACTGGGCCCGCATCATGGCGCAGGTGGTCTACTACTTCACCGCGGCAATCTCGCTCGGCGCACCGGACCGAAAGATCTCCTTCACCGTGCCGACCGGCAATTTTGGCGATATCTTCGCCGGGTACGTCGCCAAGAAGATGGGCCTTCCGATCGACAAGCTGGTGGTGGCCACCAACGAGAACGACATTCTTGCGCGCACACTCAAGACCGGTCGCTACGAGATGAAGGGCGTTTCGGCCACCACCTCGCCGTCGATGGACATCCAGATTTCCTCCAACTTCGAACGCCTGCTGTTCGAAGCCTATGACCGTGACGATGCGGACATCCGCTCCTCGATGGAAAGCCTGAAGCAGTCCGGCTCCTTCGAGATCAAGCCCGATGCGCTGAAGGCTATCCGCAAGGACTTCCGCGCCGGCCGCGCCAGCGAAAAGCAGGTGGCCGACACGATCCGCGATACGCTGGCACAGACCGGCTACCTGATCGATCCGCACACCGCAGTCGGCGTGTATGTCGCATCGAAGTTTGCCAAGCCTTCGAGCCCCATGGTCACGCTCTCCACCGCTCATCCGGCGAAGTTCCCTGCTGCAGTAAAATCCGCAAGCGGTATTGACCCGGCGCTTCCGGCGTGGCTTGCTGATCTGATGACCAGGGAGGAGCGTTTCGATATCCTGGACGCGGACCTTAAAGCCGTCGAAACCTTTGTCGGTGAACATGCCCGCACAGACAATTGAGAAGCGCAGAAAGACGGATCGATGAATGTTGAGTGTACCCGGCTGCCCTCTGGGCTGACGGTCGTAACCGAGAAGATGCCGCATCTCGAAAGCGTCGCGCTCGGAACCTGGATCAAATCCGGTTCGCGCAACGAAACCGACGCGGAGCACGGCATCGCCCATCTTCTCGAACACATGGCATTCAAGGGCACGCAGCGACGCAATGCCCGCCAGATCGCCGAGGAAATCGAGAATGTCGGCGGCGAACTCAACGCCGCCACCTCCACCGAGACCACGTCCTACTACGCCCGCGTGCTCAAGGACGACGTGCCGCTGGCAGTCGACATCCTCGCCGACATCCTGACAGAATCGGTTTTCGACGAGGAGGAACTGAGCCGGGAAAAGCAGGTGATCCTGCAGGAAATCGGCGCGGCCAACGACACGCCCGACGACGTGGTCTTCGACCGCTTCTCGGAAATCGCCTTTGCCGGGCAAACGCTGGGACGACCGATCCTCGGCACGCCGGATACCGTAATGTCGTTCACCAGCGACGAGATCCGGGGCTATCTTTCGCGTAACTACACGACCGACCGGATGTTCGTCGTCGCCGCCGGCGCGGTTGACCACGATGCTTTCGTTCGTCAGGTGGAGGAACGGTTCTCGGGGCTTCGGACGGAGCCAGCGGCACCGCCGGTATTCGAGACTGCGCGTTACCTTGGCGGCGAGGCTCGTGAAGAGCGCGACCTGATGGATGCACAGGTTCTGCTCGGCTTCGAAGGCCGCGCCTATCACATGCGCGACTTCTACTGTTCGCAGATCCTCGCCAACATTCTTGGCGGCGGCATGTCCTCGCGCCTGTTCCAGGAAGTGCGTGAATTCCGAGGGCTCTGCTACTCCGTCTATGCCTTCCACTGGGGCTTTTCCGATACCGGCATCTTCGGCATTCATGCCGCCACCGGTGGAGAGAACCTGCCGGAACTCGTTCCCGTGATCATCGATGAACTCAGGAAGTCGTCGGAGATGATCAACCAGCAGGAGATCGATCGCTCGCGGGCGCAGATCCGCGCGCAGCTGCTGATGGGGCAGGAAAGCCCTGCTGCACGCGCCGGGCAGATGGCCCGGCAGATGATGCTTTACGGCCGCCCTATTTCCAATCAGGAGATGATGGAACGGCTGGAAGGGATCACCACCGAACGACTGACGGATCTCGCCGGGCGGCTGTTCTTCGAGACCGTACCGACTCTCTCGGCTATCGGCCCACTCGAACAGCTTGCGCCGATGAATGAAATCACACAGGCTCTTTCCAGCGGCACCGCCAGCGGGGGTCTCAAAGCGGTCGGCTGAAAACCGGGGTAGCGGGCAAAGGGTTGCGGCGAGCAGGCGGACATAACCGCGGCTCGCCTTTTTGGGGGCATGGCATGACACGGTCGGTCTTTCGGTTTCTGTCGCGGCAGCCGGAAACCCCTGAACTCTATGGGCCAAACCATTTTCTGCGCCTTCCGCGCTACCGTGACTTCGACCAGTGGCACAAGCTGCGTAGCGAAAGCCGCTCCTTCCTGCAGCCATGGGAACCCACATGGCGGACGGACGAATTGACCGAGAGTTCGTACCGGACGCGCGTCTTGCGCAATGAGCAGGAATTCAACACCGGGCTGGCGGTTCCTTTCTTCCTCTTCCACAGGCCAGGCGACGTTCTTCTTGGCGGCCTGACAATCGGCCTCATCCGCCGCGGAGCCTCGCAAAGCTGCATGATTGGATATTGGATGGGAGAACGATATGCCGGGCAAGGCCATATGTTTGCCGCACTTCGACTGGCTATTCCCTATATCTTCAGGGTGCTTGAGTTGCACCGGATTGAAGCAGCCTGTATTCCAGACAACGGCAACAGCATCAGGTTGCTCGAAAAAGCCGGATTTGAGCGGGAAGGTCTCTTGCGGGAATATCTCAAGATCAACGGGCGCTGGCGCGACCATGCCATCTATTCGCTTCTTGCGGATCGGGCCACGGACAACGGCGGCAAAGAGCCCTCATGAAACTTACCGATAACAGGCAGCCGACCGCCGGCCAGACGCTGGCGGCAGCCTTCGCTATGGTCATGCTCGTGCTTGCAGGCCTCTTCGCGACCACTGCGAATGCCGCCGAGCCGGTGAAGATCGCCCGTGACGACACGGCGCTCGACCTCACTGCGACGACTGAAATCTACACCAATCAGGGCGACGCCTTTCAGGTTTCCACCGCGGCCGGCGCCGACGGCATCCGCCGCCGCATCGAGGTTCGGTCCAGCTCACCGCAGCATCAGGGCGACTGGGCAGTCTTTGCGCTTGCCAACGTTTCGGAAGAGCAGTTGGAGCGCGTGATCGTCGCCCCGCATTTCCGCCTGGTGAATTCCAAGCTGTTCTGGCCGGATCTCGGCTCGCAGCGCATCATGGCCATCACACCATCGGAAGGCTTCGCGCTCGACCGGCAGCCTAGCACGGAAGCGGACGTCTTCCGCATCACGCTCAACCCCGGCGCGGTCATCACCTTCGTGGCCGAACTCTCGACGCCGCAGCTTCCGCAGATCTATCTGTGGGAACCCGACGCCTACAAGGACACGGTCAACGCGTTTACCCTCTATCGCGGCATCGTGCTCGGCATTGCCGGACTGCTCGCGGTGTTCCTGACGATCCTCTTCGTCGTCAAGGGAACCTCGATGCTGCCGGCGGCAGCGGCACTCGCATGGGCGGTGCTTGCCTATATCTGTGTCGACTTCGGCTTTCTGGAAAAGCTCATCAGCGTAACCTCCAGCGACCAGCGAATATGGCGCGCGGGCGCGGAGGTGGCGCTCGCATCGAGCCTTGTCATCTTCCTCTTCACCTATCTGAACCTCAATCGCTGGCACGTACACCTGGGATACGCGACCTTCGCGTGGATTCTCGGTCTCGGCCTGCTGTTCGGGGTTGCCATCTACGACCCCTCGGTCGCCTCGGGCATCGCACGTCTCTCTCTTGCGCTGACCGCCACCGCCGGCATCGTGCTCATTATCTATCTCGGCTTCAATCGCTACGACCGTGCGATCCTTCTCGTGCCGACATGGGCACTGCTCCTCGTCTGGCTATTCGGCGGCTGGCTGACGGTTACCGGGCGGCTGGATAACGACATCATCCAGCCAGCGCTCGGCGGCGGACTGGTGCTGATCGTGCTTCTGATCGGCTTCACCGTCATGCAACACGCCTTTGCCGGCGGTGCATACCAGCAGGGCCTTTTCTCCGACCTCGAGCGACAATCGCTGGCGCTTACCGGCTCCGGTGACACAGTCTGGGACTGGGACGTCGCGCGCGACCGCGTGGTGACGAGCCCCGACATTTCCATCCGTCTCGGCCTTGCTCCCGGTACCATGCATGGCCCGGCCCGCAACTGGCTACCGCGGCTTCATCCCGACGATCGCGACCGTTTCCGCGCCACGCTCGACGTGCTCCTGGAACACCGCAAGGGCCGGCTGAACCACGAATTCCGTATCCGCGCCGAGGATGGCCACTTCCACTGGCTGAAGATCCGGGCGCGGCCAGTGCTCGGTTCGAACGGCGAAGTCATCCGCTGCGTCGGCACGATCATCGACGTGACCGAGCAGAAGAATTCCGTCGATCGTCTGCTTGCCGACGCCATGCACGACAATCTGACGGGCCTGCCGAACCGGGAGGTCTTCCTTGACCGCCTGCAGTCGGTGCTGGCGCTTGCCAACGGCTCCGAAGCATTGCGGCCGACAGTGATGTCGATCGACATCGACCGCTACAAGCAGGTGAACGACAGCCTTGGCATCTCCGCCGGCGATAATATCCTGATCGCGCTTACCCGCCGCCTGCGGCGCCTCCTGAAGCCGCAGGACACGCTCGCCCGCCTTTCCGGCGACGAATTCGGCCTGATCCTGGTTTCGGAACGCGATCCGGCCAAGGTCGCGGATTTCGCCGATGCCGTCTCCAAGGCGATCATGGTGCCGATCAACTTCGCCAACCGGGAAATCATTCTGACGGCTTCGATCGGCCTCGTTTCCTGGGTCGACCAGCAGGAAAGCGCGACCAGCCTGTTGTCCGACGCGGAACTGGCGATGTACCGCGCCAAGCGCGCCGGCGGCAATCGGGTCGAGCCTTTCCGCCCGGCCTTCCGCGCCGGCGGCACCGATCGCCTGCAGCTCGAAACGGATCTTCGCCGCGCCATCGACCGCAAGGAACTGTCGATGGTCTACCAGCCGATCATGCGGCTTGCGGATGGCGAGGTCGCCGGCTTCGAGGCGCTGATGCGCTGGGATCATCCCAAGCGCGGCAGCATCCCGCCTTCGGAATTCATTCCGATCGCGGAGGCTTCCGACCTCATCGAGCCACTCGGCATGTTCGCGCTGGAACGGGCCACGACGGACCTGACGGACTGGGAAAAGCAGACGGGTGATGTGCCGATCTTCGTGTCGGTCAACCTGTCAAGCGCCCAGCTTCTTTCGAGCGAGATCTACAACGATATCCGCGCAATGCTGACCAAGACCCAGTGCGACCCGCGCCGTCTGAAGCTGGAACTGACGGAATCGGTCGTTATGGAAAATCCCGAACAGGCACGTCTCGTGCTCGGAAAACTCAGGGATACGGGCATCAGTCTCGCGCTCGACGACTTCGGCACCGGCTACTCCTCGCTTGCCTATCTCACCCGTTTCCCGTTCGACACGATCAAGCTCGACAAGGCTCTGGTCTGTGACCATTCCGACAAGCGCGGCATCCTGCTGCGATCGATCATCTCCATGGCCCGAGGGCTTGAAATGAAGGTCGTGGCTGAAGGTATCGAGACGGAAGAGGACGGCCAGGATCTGGCCAAGATGGGTTGCGACTACGGCCAAAGCTATCTCTACGGTGCCCCCATCGGCGCCGAATCCGTTCTGCGCCTGCTGCGCGAACGCTTTCCGCTGACGAAACGAGCCTGATTTGGGCGCGTCTGATCGGTAAAACCGGCCGCACTCAGGCGTGGCCGGCTTCCATCGACAGCATTGCGGGGCTGACGCCCATCAGGGCGAGCGCGCGTTCATACTTGTTGTCGAGCGCACGGTCGAAGATCAGGTCTTCCGTCGCCGCGCAATTCAACCAGCCGTTATTGGCAATCTCGAATTCGAGTTGTCCCGGTGCCCAACCGGCATAGCCAAGCAGCATGGTGGCCCGGCGAGGGCCGCGGCCATCGGAAATGGCGCGCACGATATCGAGCGTCGCCGTCAGCGAAATGTCGTCACTAACCGGAATGCTGCCGTCGCTCAGGTAGTCGTCGGAGTGGAGCACGAAACCACGGCCCGTTTCCACCGGACCTCCACTCTGGATGGGGAAATGCCTTGCGTGATCGGGCAACATGATCGCATCGTTCTTGTCGATCAGTTCGAGATGCAAGAGCACATCGGCAAACGTTACCGACTGGGATCGATTGATGATGAAGCCCATGGCGCCGGCCTGCGAATGGGCGCAGATATAGACGACCGCACGGGCGAAATTCCCGTCCGTCATCCCGGGCATGGCTATCAGAAACTGGCCATCCAGGAAGCCGCGCTCGCGATCTTTCTTCAACGTCGATAAAGCCATGCTGGACCTCCAGCGTCATCTGCCATCGGGACAAACGATGCATACTTCATGTCGAAGCGCATCGTCGCACATTGAAGCAGGATGAGGCAGACTGCCCCAGCAATCAACTGAAAATGACATCGGCGCCAAAAACCGTTACTGGCTAGGCTTCGGACAATGCTTTAAACGCAGGTCCATGAGCACACTACCCCGCCAAATGCCTCGTTTTCGCCATTTCATGACAGCCTTTGCGACAGCGACCGCGCTCATCGCAGGGGGAGCACAGGCTGCGAGCAGCGAATGGGCGACCAATGAAGGCGGACGTATGCGGCTCGTGGTTCTGCCAGCTGCCGCCGACGGAACGCTGCAGGCAGCGCTGCAAATCGAACCGACGCCCGGCTGGATCACCTATTGGCGCGAACCGGGTGACGCCGGTATTCCGCCGACGATCAGCCTCGATCCCACGAGCCCATTGACCCTTGGTGAGGTTTCCTTCCCCGTGCCGAGGCGTATCGACAACGGTGACATCAGGGACATCGGTTACGATACGTCCGTCACCTTCCCCTTCGCCATCAACGGCGCGACAGCCGCGACGGATACGGTGAAGGCTAATGTCTTCATCGGCATCTGCAAGAACATCTGCATTCCGTTTCAGTCGGACCTTGCCGTTACGCTAAACGCCACCACCGATCCGGCAGAAGACGCCATCCTCTCCTCGGCGCGGAAAGCCCTGCCCGAACCGGCGTCCGAAAGCTTCGGGGTCGATAACCACCGGATGAGCGCGGCTCTCGACCGGCTCGACCTGTCGCTCAAGCTCCCCTCCCCGGATACTCACCCGCAGGTCTTCGTCACGGGGCCGAGCGGCCATGTCTTCATGGACTATGAGGTCGTTTCCTCGGCCGACGGCAAGCTTGCCATTTCCATGCCGATCGAGGAGTTGCCGCGCAATTACAAGATCGCCGGAAAGACCTGGGGCATCCTCATCCTCTCGGGTAACAGGGCAATGGAAAGCAGGCTTGCCTTTGACTAACGTCAATCTATAGTCGCTGCCGACAACACCGCCCGGCGAAGGCCGGGATCAATACAGCGAGGACAATTTGATGACGATTTCCATCGGCGAAAAGCTGCCGCAGGCGACCTTCAAGGAAAAGACCGCCGACGGCCCGGTCGAGATCACCACGGAGCAGCTCTTCGGCGGCAAACGTGTCGTGCTCTTCGCGGTACCCGGTGCCTTTACGCCGACCTGCACGCTCAACCATCTGCCCGGATATCTGGAAAACCGCGACGCCATCCTGGCGCGTGGCGTGGACGACATTGCGGTAATCGCCGTCAACGACTGGCATGTCATGGGCGCTTGGGCGCAACAGTCCGGCGGCCTTGGCAAAATCCACTTCCTGGCCGACTGGGATGCTTCCTTCACCAAGGCGCTCGGCCTCGACGCCGATCTCTCCGGCGGCGGCCTCGGCGTCCGTTCCAAGCGTTATTCGATGCTGGTCGAGGATGGCGTGGTAAAGTCACTCAACGTCGAGGAAAATCCGGGTCAGGCGACCGTTTCGGCTGCCGCGACGATGATCGAACAGCTCTGAACAGAGCGCCGACAAGACAAAAAAGCCGCGGCAGGTTCCGCTGCTTTTTTATGAGCGAATAACGCCCAACAAAAAAACCGGAGTGTCGCCACTCCGGTTTTTCGATTCCGATCAATCGGTTGAAGCCGAAGCCTCAAATATTGAATCAGCCGACGATTTCGGTTTCGGCGAACCAGTAGGCGATTTCCTGAACAGCGGTTTCCGGAGCGTCCGAGCCGTGAACGGAGTTTTCGCCGATCGACAGGGCGAACAGCTTGCGGATGGTGCCTTCGTCGGCGTTGGCCGGGTTGGTGGCGCCCATCAGTTCGCGGTTCTTGAGGATGGCGTTTTCGCCTTCCAGGACCTGAACGACGGTCGGGCCCGAGGTCATGCCTTCAACGAGTTCGCCGAAGAAGGGGCGTTCCTTGTGAACAGCGTAGAAGCCTTCGGCTTCGCGCTTGCTCATCCATACGCGCTTCGAAGCGATGATGCGCAGGCCGTTGTCTTCGAATACCTTGGTGATGGCGCCCGTCAGGTTGCGCTTGGTTGCGTCCGGCTTGATCATCGAGAAGGTGCGTTCAATCGCCATCAGTCTCATCCTTTTGTCTCATGGGGAAAGTGGGCGGTTTCTACCTGCCCCGAATCGCGAAGACAAGGGGGATGGACGAATTTCACGCCACCGTCATACTATCGGACCAGAAACGGCCCGGACGCGCCCTTCCGAAGGGCATTTCGGCCCGACACCGTACTGGAAAGCCCATGCAGAAATTCTCCGAAAATGCGCGACGCTACACGCGGGTGCTACCCGACGTCGCCATCCATTGCTCGATCCTGCAGGCTTCCACCGGTCACTTCCGGCATTTCCTCATCGACCAGCCCTCGGTCATTCATGTGAAGAGCGGCTGGAAACGTATCCTGAGCAAGGAGGCCGATGTCACCGCCGGTCCCGGCGAGGCAATCTTTCTGCCGCAGGGACTTGAATGCACCGTCATCAACGGGGCCGAGGAGAACGGTGCCTATCATTCCGACGCCTATATCTTCTCCCCCGCGCTCATCGCGCTCTATGCCGATGCTGCCACACATTCCACGAGCGAGGCCATCCGCATCGAACCGGACGCGGGATTTCTCGATGCGCTGGAGCGGGCTCGCCTCGCCATAGCCGACGAGAGCACAGTCAGCATCGGCATACACCGGCACATCCTCGGCGAACTGATCGTCCGGCTGCAGGCGCGTGGAATAAATCTCACACCCGATCCCCGGGAGAACCTCTGCCTGCGGATCCGTGGTCTCGTTCGCGAAGAGCCGGGCCGGGAATGGCCGGCCGGCTCGATCGCCGGGGCGCTTGGGATGAGCGAGCAGACGTTGAGGCGCAAGCTGGCGCTCCTCGGCACCAGCCTCACGGACATCATCGCCGATGTGCGCATGACGACGGCGCTCGGGCTGCTGCAAGCGACCGAACTTCCAATCAACCGGGTGGCGCTCGATGTCGGTTATGAATCGGCTTCGAAGTTCGCAGCCCGCTTCCGCGCACGCTTCGGGCTGTCACCGCGGGATATCCGCGTGGCGGCAGAACAGGATGAGCGTTCCGGGACGGAATTCGAGCGCTCCAGAGCCGCAGCCGGGTAAACACGGCGTTAGGTTCGGGCTCCCATTTCGAAAGGAGCCCCTCCATGACCTTCAGACATCTCATTCTCGCCGCCGGGCTGACCGCATTTGCGAGCCTGCCGGTTCACGCGGCGGAGCTCGCGCTTTCCAGCCCTGACATCGCGGAAGGCGGGGTGCTCGGCGAAGCTCAGGTAGCCAATACCTTCGGCTGCGCCGGTGGTAATGTCTCGCCTGCGCTTTCCTGGTCGAATGCGCCGGAAGGCACGAAAAGTTTCGTGGTCACCGCCTATGATCCGGATGCACCGACCGGCTCCGGTTTCTGGCACTGGGTGATGTTCAACATCCCGGCCGGCGTGACGGAACTCAAGGGAGGCATCACGCCGGATAAAGGAGCACCTGCCGGCGCAATCCAGAGCCGCGCCGATGCCGGTTTTTCCAGCTATCTCGGCGCCTGCCCGCCGCAGGGGCAGACGCATCGATATGTGTTCACCGTGATGGCGCTTTCGGTTGAGAAGCTCGATCTCGACGGCAATGCCAGCGGCGCGCTGATCGGCTTCATGGCCAATTCCAATGCGCTGGCAAAGGCGTCGATCACCGTCAATTACGGGCGCTGAGGTTCAGGCGACCGCCCTCGCCTCGCTGCCATGCAGGTCGAGGCATCGCTCGAACCAGTCCTTCACCGGATCGTCATCTGCCAGATGCACCGATCCGGTGGTGATCCTCAGCCATTGCAGCGCTCCGAAGACGATGTAGTCGGAAAACAGCGGGCCATCGCCGCCGATGAAGGGCTGCGCCTTCAGCATGTGCCGCAGAGGCTTGAGGGCATCCGGGAGCGCGGCGATAGCCGTTTCCCGGGCGGCCTCGACCTCCTCCAGCGTCCTGCCGAGGAACTTCTCGCGGGTCTCGCGGAAATAGGTCTGGTCGACGGGAGCCAGCATGTCGTGGATGTTCTTCAGCGCGATGCGGGTGACGACAGGATGAATGGTCGTTTGGGAATAGGCTTCGACGAAGCGGGCCATGGCCTGACCGCCCTCCCCACCGAAAAGCGTCGGCGCATCCGGATAGGCATCATCGAGATAGAGCGCGATCTGGAAGCTGTCGGAGACGAGACGGTCGCCATCCCTCAGGATCGGCACCGTCTTCGAGAAGCCGCTCTCGGCCGCCGGGATCGCGGTGAAGGCAAGCGGCCTTTCCGAAAAGGAAAGTCCCTTGTGGCGAAGCGCCATAACCGCCTTCCAGCAATGAGGAGAGAACGGGCGGGCGACGTCTGCTCCGCAAAGGGAATAAAGCGTGATGGACATGTCATCTCCTTTGTTATCGTTCCGACCATACGATGCATGCCGGTTCGCGGTCGATCAAATCATTATATTTCATGGATTTCATAAGCCCTGTTGGCGAAATCCTGCGTTATCTTCGCGCTTCGAGGAAAGGATGAGGTTTCCGCATGCTGGATACGTTCAAGATGTTCGCGGCCTATAACCAGTGGGCCAACAATGCCGTCTACACTGCGTCGCGGGAGCTGAAACCGGAGGAATTGAATCGCGACTGCGGCGCCTTTTTCGGTTCGCTGTTCGGAACACTCAGCCATATCCTCGTTGCGGATCGCGTGTGGCTGCGGCGCTTTACCGGCGAAGGACCTGTTCACTCGACCTTGAACGAAAAGCCTTACACGACCTTCGCTGAACTCGAAGCAGCAAGGATCGCCGAAGACCTCCGCATCCTGGAGTGGATCGACGGCCTGACGGAAGAGGCCATTCGCGGATCGATCAGCTATACCCCCATCACGATCCCCAAGCCGATTACCCACCGGTTCGGGCCGGCGATATCGCATTTCTTCAACCATCAGACACATCATCGCGGGCAGGCCCATATGTGCCTCACCGTGCTCGGCAAACCCAGCCTTTCGCTCGATCTCATCGCCTTTCAACGGCAGGAAGGTCAGCGCTGGATATAGGCCCGGCTGTTCGGGACACGCAGCTGCTATTTCGGCAATCTGGCATTAACCCTGCCAGGCGGAAGTCCGGTGGGGCGCTTCAGCCCTGCGTTTTTTTAACGAAATCAAGACCTCTTTCGCGGATGTTGCCCTCAACAGACGAACGACATTCATCGCGCAGAAAGACCGGAGCACATCCGGCGGGGGAAGAGCCATGCAGTCCGATGCCAATGCCAGCTATCAGCACATCCAGCATGTGAACGTGCAGCAGCAGAAGCCGCCTGTTGCTCAGGACAGCCTGCAGAAGATCACGGCCTTCATGGCCAAGCACCAGATCGCCGGCCTGCCCCGAAATTTCGAACTCGTCTACGAGGCCATGGTGAGCCGCAATGCGGATCTCGCCCGCGACCTGCTCGCCCTCGGATCACAGCCCAGCCAGATCGGACTGGACCATCTGGGCCTGAAGCACCGACTGGTCAGCCATTGCGGCCTTGCCGACGAACATGTGCAGTCCGAAGCGACGGCCGCATTGAAGCGCCTCGCCGAACAGGTCTCCCTCGGGCTTATGCGCAAGCAGACCTTCACACGCGCACTGGAAACCATCGTCAAGTCGATCCGCGAGGACGAGACCCGCGGGCTCTCCGAAATCATGGAGGAGCTCGAGTTTCTCGATTCGGCCGCGCGCGATCTCATCCGCGATGAAACCGAGATCGAGCTGAAGCTCAAGACGGGGCTGGCACAGATCGAGGCGGCGGAGCGCACGGCGGAAGCCGCCCGAGCCATGGTGCTGACCGACAGGCTGACCGAGCTGCCGAACCGCATAGCCTTCATGAACCGGCTGGAAGACCTCTACGACCGCGACAACGCGCCGTTTGGAACGGCCATGCTGCTGGTTGACATCGACAATTTCAAGGAAATCAACCGCCAGTTCGGCGATGACGCCGGCAACAAGCTGCTCAAGCGGCTGGCCGCCGTTTTCCGCAAGACGATCAAGAAACATGATTTCGTCGCGCGCATCGAAGGCGATGACTTCGCCTTCCTCTTCAGCGACGTCGGCGCAACCGAGGCTCAGGCGATTGCCGAGCGGCTTCGGACGGCTGTTGAAAACAATCTCATCTTTGCCACCGAGCAAGGCCGCAGCCAGGGCAGCCTCGGTCTTTCGATCGGCTATGCGATGACCGCCGATACGACTACCCCGAGCGAGTTGATCGCGCATGCCCAATCCGCGCTTGCGACTGCCCGCACCACCCCTCGCCATCCGATCGCCGGT
This sequence comes from Shinella sp., assembly GCA_003248775.1. GTDB lineage: Bacteria > Pseudomonadota > Alphaproteobacteria > Rhizobiales > Rhizobiaceae > Allorhizobium. The sequence continues at coordinate 41,428 of QFQX01000008.1, forward strand.
TACGGCTCGGAACGCCCGCGCAGCCTGGGGCGCAACGTCGCCTGACCACGTTCACCGGCGCATCGATGTTGCGCCGGTGCCACCTCTTGTCGCCTGATTGCCGCGAAACCCTCCGCAGCCCGGCGGCCGCTTGCCTTTGGCCCACAGTTCGGCCAAAAGCCAAGACATGATTACGATCACCGATATCTCCGCCCGCATCGCCGGCCGCCTGCTCATCGAACATGCCAGCATCTCGCTGCCGGAAGGCACGAAGGCCGGCCTTGTGGGACGCAACGGCGCGGGCAAATCGACGCTCTTCAAGATCATCACCGGCGACCTCGCCTCCGAGACGGGGACGATCACCATTCCGAAGAATGCGCGGATCGGCCAGGTGGCTCAGGAAGCCCCCGGCACCGAACAGCCGCTGATCGAGATCGTGCTGGCCGCCGACAAGGAGCGCGCCGCTCTTCTTAAGGAGGCGGAGACCGCCACCGATCCGCATCGCATCGCGGAAATCCAGACCCGTCTCGCTGACATCGGCGCGCATTCGGCGGAAGCCCGCGCTGCCACCATTCTCGCAGGCCTCGGCTTCGACCACGAGGCTCAGCTTCGCCCGGCGTCCTCGTTTTCCGGCGGCTGGCGCATGCGCGTGGCGCTGGCGGCCGTGCTGTTTTCCGAACCGGACCTGCTGCTGCTCGACGAACCGACCAACTATCTCGACCTCGAAGGCACGCTGTGGCTTGAGGACTATGTCCGGCGTTATCCGCACACCGTCATCATCATCAGCCACGACCGTGACCTGCTGAACACCGCCGTCAACGCGATCATCCATCTCGACCAGAAGAAGCTGACCTTCTATCGAGGCGGCTACGACCAGTTCGAGCGACAGAAGGCGGAAGCCGACGAGTTGCAGATGAAGGCCAAGGTCAAGAGCGACGCGGCCCGCAAGCATCTGCAGAGCTATATCGACCGCTTCCGCTACAAGGCTTCGAAGGCGCGGCAGGCCCAGAGCCGCATCAAGGCGCTGGAACGCATGGGAACGGTTGCGGCCGTGATCGAGGACCATGTCCAGCCGATCACTTTCCCGGAACCCGAAAAGCAGCCGGCCTCCCCGATCATCGCCATCAGCGGCGGCGCGGTCGGCTACGAGCCAGGCAAATCGATCCTCAAGGGCATCAACCTGCGCATCGACGCCGACGACCGGATCGCCCTGCTCGGCTCGAACGGCAACGGCAAGTCGACCTTCGCCAAGCTGATCGCCGGACGGCTGAACCTTCAGGCCGGCGAGATGAAGCTGGCCCCCAATCTTTCGGTAGGCTTTTTCGCGCAGCACCAGCTGGACGACCTCGTGCCCAACGAGACGCCGGTCGATCACGTACGCCGGCTGATGCCGCTCGCGGGCGAAGCTCAGGTTCGCGCCCGCGTCGCGCAGATGGGTCTTGCGACCGAGAAGATGGCGACAGCCGCCAAGGATCTTTCGGGCGGCGAAAAGGCACGTCTGCTGATGGGGCTTTCCGCCTTCCACGCGCCGAACCTCCTAATTCTTGACGAGCCGACGAACCATCTCGACATCGACAGCCGCCGCGCGTTGATCGAGGCGCTCAACGACTATAACGGCGCCGTCATCCTGATCGCCCACGACCGCCACCTGATCGAAGCGACCGTCGACCGCCTCTGGCTCGTCAACAACGGCACCGTCAGCGTCTTCGATGGCGACATGGAGGATTATCGCAGCCTTGTCGTCTCCTCCGCCCGCAAGACGGACGACCGGGAGAAGGCTGACGCCGCCGTTCAGGTCAACAAGGCCGACCAGCGCAAGGCCGCCGCGGACAAGCGCGCCTCGCTCGCGCCGCTCAAGAAAAAGATCAATGAAATCGAGTCCCTGACGAAAAAGCTGGAGACTTTGATTCAGGCGCTTGATGCGGAACTTGCAGACCCCGTGCTCTACGAAAAGAGCCCGGCGAAGGCTGCGGAAAAAGCCAAGCAGCGTGGCGAAGCTGCCGCCAAGCTCTCGGCTGCCGAAGAGCAATGGCTGGAGCTTTCCGCCGAATACGAGGATGCGATGGCGGGTTGATCCGCCATCCATCGGGCAGTATCCGGGAACGCGCCGGAAACCGACCGTTAACCATAACTGCATAAAACTTCACTCGAATCATTTCCCGTTCGAGTGGCTTTCATGCTTTCTTTACGCGTTGCGGCGAGCGCCCTGCTCGCCTTGTCCCTGGCCTCTTGCGCCTCTACCAAGACGGAAAAGCCGTCGGCCAAGACGGCTTTCATCGCGTCTCCGGAAAGCCCGGCGGGCAAGCCGCTTTCCGCCGGCGAACGCGTTCCCATGGAGCCGGCAGCGTGGTTCAAGCCGAACCGTCCCAAGGACGGGCTTGCCGGCCGAACACTGGACGTCACTTCGATCCAGGATATCAAGCTCGGACCGAAGGAAGTCGCCCTGACCTTCGACGACGGCCCGGTTCCCGGCCGCACCGAACGCATCCTGGACACGCTGGCCCGCTACGATGTGAAGGCAACGTTCATGATGGTTGGTGAGATGGCCAAGGCGCATCCGGCCATTGCCCGCAAGGTTGCCGATGCCGGCCACTCCATCGGAAGTCACACTTGGAGCCATGCCAATCTCCACAAGCTGAGCTTCGATCAGGCCATGGCCGACATCACCAAGGGCGAACTGGCGGTAAAGGCCGGCACCGGCGTCGATCCCGCATTCTTCCGCTTCCCCTACCTGTCCGATTCGAAAAGCCTGCGCACCCGCATGGCGCAGCGTAACGTCGTCGTTCTCGATGTCGCAATCGACAGCAAGGACTATTTCAAGTCGTCGCCCTCCGAAATCGTCGAGCGCACGATGGAGACCCTGCACCGGCGCGGCCGCGGCATCATTCTGATGCACGACCTGCACCTTCGCACCGCCGTGATGCTGCCGATGCTGCTCGAGCGACTGAAGGATGAGGGCTACAAGGTCGTCACGCTGCGCCACGAACGCAAGAAAACGATGTTGCTGGCATCGGCCGACTGACACACGCGTCGTCCCGCCGGATACTCTCCGGCGGACGCACTCCGCGTCACCCCTCCCGGCGCAATGCCACGACAAGCGCGAAAGCTAGGCAGGCGATGGCAGTGAAAACCGGAAGGCCGTGCGTGCCGATCTGAAGCGACACGCCGGCAGCAAGCGGCCCTACCAATGCGCCTGCCCCCCAGGCAAGCCCCATGAGGGCATAGATGCCGACAAGATCTCCACCCGAGAACCGGCTGCCGACAATCGTCAGCGTCAGCGTGTAGATACCGACGAAGACACCACCCCAGACAAACAGCAGCGCATAGGTAGCAAGCGGATAGGCCAATGCCCAGGGCCACAGCGCGGCACCGGCTGCGGCCACCAGCGCACAGCAAAGCACAAGCTTGCGGCGGTCGAACATGTCCCCGAACCAGCCGATGGGAAGCTGCAGCAGGATCGCTCCGCCCATCATCACGAACATCAGTTGCGCGGCGTCATCGGCATTCCAGCCAAGACCCACGGCATAGAGCGCCAGAAACGACAGGCCCGCCGTCTCGACGGCTGCATTCAGGACAATGGCGCCGATTGCCACCGGCGCCAGCCGAAGGAAGCGCAGAGGGTTGCCGGAACTCGGCTTTTCGAAAGCAGGCGCCCGCACCATCGGCAACAGCACGAAGGATGCGGCAGCCAGGGCGATGACGGCCCCTACCATGAACGGCAGTGTGCCGTGAGACCCGATCAGGGAAAGCAGCAGAGGACCAAGCGCAAGCCCCAGCGAGAGCGCCGCCGTATATATCGCCATGAACCGGGCGCGGGTATTTTCGGTGCTGAGCGCGTTGATCCAGGTTTCCGAAAGCACGAACAGCGCTTCTGCGGCCATACCAAGCAACAGGCGCAGGGGAAACCAGAGCCAGATATTATCGACCAGGGCGATGGCCACCAATACGGCAGCGGATACCACAAGCGACAAAAGGATCAGGCGTCGCGGCCCGACCTTAGAGACGACGCCCGGAAGTATCAGCGCGACCACAAGGACACCGATCGCATGCATGGCGGCATTGGCGCCGACAAGGCTCTGACTTGCACCTCTTGCAACCATCTCAAGTGCAATCAGCGGCGCACTCAGGGAATAGGTCAACCCGAACATGGCGACGGTCAGGATCACCGCGACGCGGGAAATCAACGTACCCGTTTCCGAGGCGGCGGACAGATCCGTCGCGCTCATCGGGCGAAGTCCCTCGCCTTCAGCGAACCACCGAGATGGTGCAGATGGGCGAGCAGCTTTTCACGCCACGGCACGGTTTCCGGCTCGACCAGACGTTTCAGAGCGCGCGCATAGTCGAGCACCATGCCGGGCGTCCAGCACAGGTGCGCCGCCCGCGAACGGATGTAAGCGGCCTCCCACAAGGAAGGCGTCACCAGCAGGCGCAGAAGGCGCAGCCACGGACGCGGGCAGTCGAGGCTACCCTCCAGTGCAGCTTCGAGCGCTCCCGCCGCGGCGATCGAGCAGTTGCGATTGGTGACGTTATAGGTGGAATGCCGGCGATAGCCTTCCCAGAAGGCCTTCAGCCGCAATGCGTGGAACCGGGTGAACGTCACCTCTTCGTCGGCAGCCGTCCAGCAGATCTTTTCCTGTTCGTAAGACGGCTGGAAGAGTCCCGCGACATCGTTTTCCTCCCCGGCGAAGAGAGTGTCCATGATCTCCTCGCGATCCGGTTCAATCTCTTCGGCCGGCCAGTGGCTGATGTAGAGATGAGGTCCCATCTCAACTGCCGCATGGCCGGTCGAGACCTTGCCCTCCTTGTCGAGCACCGCGAAGTAACGATCGACGAGAGGACGTCTCGGCTCGACTTCCGCAGCGCCGGTCGGTGTCCAGACGAGGATGCGCATGTTGAGAATGGTGTCGTCGTCCGGGCTGTCGTCCTGCATGACAACGGCCGTTTCCTCATTCCAGCCACGGCCGCACAGCATGGGGAAGGAATAGATAGAAACCGAGCTGTCGTGCCGCCGCAGCGCACGGGCGAAATGGATCATCGTCGCGCCGGAGAGCACGAGGAAAAGGCTGATGCAAAGCGGAACGTTGAGATGCTGCGGAAACGGCCAGTTCACGACCAGCATGACGGCGAGCATCAGTTCCAGGCCGCTTGCAATCGCCGCAACACCCCAGCGGCGGAAACGAACCAACACCACGGTCGCTAGCCGCGAAAGGCCATCAAAGGCAAAGCCGAGGGCAAACAGCCACGACAGCAGCCAGTCGCTCTTCAGGGGCGTGTCGATGATCAGGAATGCGACCGCAAGCATGATCATCGCCTTGACGCCATCGGCGAGCCGGCCGGCGTTCGTCTCGCGCGTGACCGTCGACAGCAGTCCCAAAAGCCCCTGAAAGAGAAACAGCAGGCCGAAGAGCTGGACGGTGACCATGGTCAGGCCGTCCGAGAGATCAGCCACGATGACGAAGGCCAAAGCAATCATGGCGCTGCCGAGCGCTGCCGGCTCCCACCAGTCATCGCGAAAGGCTCTGCCGCCGATGAGCAAGAATGCAAGTTTGATCATCTTATTGTTTCTTGATGAAATTCTCAGAACGCAAATGCGCTTGAAACGATCAAAAAACAATAAAGCCAGAGCGCAGACCGTTCGACTTTGACGGATAAGACCAGAATTGGCCTATGCCTTGCGTGTGATGATGACGATTCTCAAAATCGGATAGTTATAGAGTTTCTTCTGCGAGAAATAATCGGTTAACCAGAAACGATAGCAACTTGCATTATGCCTTCTTTTCCCATCGTCCTTCGCTGGTCTGTTGCCAGTAGGTCAGCGCATGGCCTTCCGTCTTGAGACGCTTCCACTGGCCGCGTGCGGCTTCGAGCTGTGTCTGGTCGTGACCGTCGAAAACGAATACGACCCGTTCATAGTCAAGGCTGGCCGGGGGCTCCGCGCCATCCACCAGAAAGCGGACAGTGGCGCCATTGAGATTGCCACCTTCAGAAGTCAGCAGCACCGGTTGGTTTTCCGGGGCCTCTGCTTCCTCGGTGGCGTGCGGCAGGAAGCTTTCGTCGCGCCATGTCCACAGATGAGTGTCGAGCGCATCGCGACGGGCGGGATCGGCGGTCTGCACCGCCACCCGCCAGCCGCGCTCCAAGCTCTTTTCGAGCAGCGGTGGCAAGGCGTCCTCGAGCTTCGATTCCGTCAGGTGATAGAAGAGAATGTCTGCCAATGGCCCTGCCCTTGCGATGCCCCTGTTTCGTTCAGGCTTCGTAGTTGGCGCGAACGAATTCGTCGAGCAAGCGAACCCCGTAGCCGGAGCCCCAGGACTGGTTGATCTCGTCGGACGGTGACGACATGGCGGTGCCGGCAATATCGAGATGTGCCCAGGGCGTATCCTTGACGAAGCGCTTCAGGAACTGCGCGGCGGTGACCGAACCAGCATGGCGACCGCTCGAATTTTTCATATCCGCGAACTTCGAGTCGATCATCCGGTCGTAATCCTTACCCATCGGCATGCGCCACAGCCGCTCGTTGGTGACGAGGCCGGCGGTCAGCAGTTGCTCGGACAACGTGTCGTCATTGGAGAACAGGCCTGCATGCAGATTGCCGAGGGCCACGAGGATCGCACCGGTCAGCGTTGCAAGGTTGATCATGAAATCGGGCTTGAAGCGGTCATTGCAGTACCACAGGGCATCCGCGAGCACGAGCCGCCCCTCTGCATCGGTGTTGATGACCTCGATCGTCTGGCCGGACATCGACTTCACGATATCGCCGGGACGCTGGGCGTTGCCGTCCGGCATGTTCTCGACGAGGCCGATGATACCGACGGCATTGACCTTGGCCTTGCGGGCCGCAAGCACATGCATCAGTCCGGTCACGGCGGCCGCACCGCCCATGTCGCCCTTCATTTCCTCCATGCCGGCAGCCGGCTTGATCGAAATGCCGCCGGTATCGAAAACCACGCCCTTGCCGACGAAGGCTACCTGCTTGTCCTTGGCCTTGCCACCGTTCCACTGCATCACGACGAGGCGCGGCGGGCGCACGGAGCCCTGAGCAACACCGAGCAAAGCACCCATGCCGAGCTTCTTCATTTCCTTTTCGCCGAGGATCTCGATCTCGACGCCAAGCTTCTCAAGCTCCTTCGCCTTGGCGGCAAACTCTTCCGGTCCCAGAATGTTGGCGGGCTCGTTGACGAGATCGCGGGCAAGATTGACGCCATCGGCAACAGCCTGGGCATCGGCAAAAGATTTCTTCGCCGCGCTGGCCACCGCAGTGACGATGGTGACCTTCACTTCCTTGTCACCACCCTTGCCCTCTTCGTCATCGGCCTTCTTAGAGGTCTTGTAGGTATCGAACTTATAGGCGCGCAGCAGCATACCGAGTGCGAAATCGGCAGCGGCCTTCGCGGAGACGTCCAGACCCGGAGCATCCAGATAAACGATCACCTTCTCGGCACCCCTGATCGCCGCAAAGGCCGTGCCGCCGGCCTTCAGCCAATCATGGGCGACGAGAGCCTCGACCTTGCCGAGGCCGAGAACCACGATCCGGTCGGCGTCGGAGCCGTGAGGGGCAACGATATCCAGCGTCGACAGCGACTTGCCGGTAAACTTCGCCACCTTGGCCGCGCGTGCGTAGACACCCGCCGGATCGGCCTCTTCCACACCGGCCGGGAGATCGGCTTCAACCGTCTTCAGCAGGATCGCGACGCCGGATGAGACGCGGTGGGATTTTGCAAAAGCGATATCGAGCTTGAGCGACATGGGCACTCCCTGAAGTCCATTAACGAAAACGATGGCGCGATCTTCACTTTTTCCTCGGCAAAGGCAAGGAAAACCCGACACTTGGGGGATAACGCGTGAGGTGCTCCACAGCCCGCCACATGCCCCCTTGTGAGGTCAAGCGAGTGACGCTAGTTTCCGCGGCGCTCTGCCAACTGGCCGGGCGCCCTCTTTGCAAATGGTGCTTCCGGCTTTGACATCCAGATTGAACGCCCTCTACGACGCGATCGTCCACGACAAGCAGGCCCGGCAATGGAGCGCCCTTGCGCTTGGGCTGGTCTTTTTGTGGTTCCTGACGCTGGCAGTATTTCATTTCATACCGCAGATCGACATCGCGATATCGCGCGCATTTTTCGTACAATCGGCATGTCCGGAAGCAAACCCAACCCGCGTTTGCGGCGGCTTCACCTATGGTCGCGACGCACTTTACGCCTTTCTGCGCAGAGCACTGTTCTATGCGCCGGCAATCGGTGCAGTGGCGCTCGTCATCGCGCTTGTCCATGCGCTTCGCCACCCCCGCGCACCCGACAGCGCCAGGCGCATCAAAAACTATGCGGTATCGCTGATCACCCTTTTGCTCGGCCCCTACATTCTGGTGAACCTGATCCTGAAACAGGTTTCAGAACGGCCTCGTCCCTATGAGACGGACCTGTTCGCCGGCCCCCTTCCCTTCGTGCCCGCCGGTTCCTTTGCCGGCCAGTGTGATGACAATTGCTCCTTCATTTCCGGCGAGGCGGCTGGCGCGGGATGGCTGGTGTGCCTGATCTTTCTCCTGCCTCAGAGACTGCGACCCGTTCTGGGGCCGGCGATCATCGTCGTGTCCCTGGTCACTTCGGCCTTCCGGGTGGCCTTTGGCGGCCACTATCTGTCGGACGTTCTGCTCGGCTGGCTTTCCTCGCCAGTACTCTTCGTGGCGCTCTTCGCCGTGTTCGAAATAGCGCGCTCACGAAAAAATCCGCAATGACAGCACCGAAAAATTCCACACAGGCGTCGCCAAAAAGCCGCGAGCGGCGTAGACAAGGCGTGATTTCCTCCACGGGAATGGCTCCGTCCTTCCCCATTCCGGACAAGGCATGAAATTACTCGAACTCTACATCCTGCGGCGTACCGTGCAGATGTTCCTAACCGCGCTCGTGCCGGTGCTGGCGATCATCTGGACAACGCAGGTGTTGGCCCGAATCAACCTGGTCACGGACAGCGGGCAATCCGTCGGTTCGTTCATGTTGCTTGCCACTTTCATCCTGCCGACGATCATTCCCGCTGTTTTGCCCTTCGCGCTCGTGATCGGCATCACCCAGACGCTGACGGCGATGAACAATGATTCGGAACTCGCGGTCATCGACGCCGCCGGCGCACCACGGTACACCATTCTTCGCCCGGTCCTGACGCTCGCTGCGGGCATGGCGGTCGTTTCCCTGCTGATGACGAACTTCGTTGAACCGAAGCTTCGCGTCGGTGTCCGCGAGATGATCGCAGCCGCCTATGCGGACCTGCTATCGACCGTCATCGAGGAGAAGAGTTTCCGCAAGATCGAGGACGGCCTTTATGTCCAGATCTCCGAACGCCTGTCAGGCCGCGTTTTGAAAGGGTTGTTTGTCGCCGATTCCCGCGATCCCGCCTCCGAACTCATTTATTACGCGCGCGAAGGAGCCGTGGATGACGGCGGGGCGGCGCTCGTGATGAAGGACGGTGAAGTCCAGCGCAAGTCGCCTAATGGCGAGGTTTCGATCGTGCGTTTCGATTCTTACTCCTTCGATCTCTCTGACTTTTCCCAGTCACGCGGACAGGCCCGGCTGCATGCAGGTGATCGCGACCTCGGCTTCCTGCTCAACCCAGACCAGAATGACCCGGACGTCCAGCGCAACTTCAAGGATTACCGCAGCGAACTGCATCGCCGTCTGAGCACCTGGACCTTCCCCTTCGTTTTCGCGCTGATTTCACTCGTCATCTGTAGCGATGCGCGGTCTCACCGTGAGGCGAGGCTGCACCCTATGGCGATTGCTCTGACGCTGTCGCTCGCGCTGTTCTGGCTTTCCAACTACACAGTGGAACTTGCCGGTAATTCCTTGGCTTTGGTGCCCCTTGCCTACCTCGTTCCACTGGGAAGTGGTCTGATTGCGGCCGTCATGCTGGTTCGCAGGCGCCATCCCCACAAAACTTCGGTCGTAACGACATTCTTCGCCGATCGCCTGTCTGCAATACTGCGACGCCTTACCCCCAAGGGTGATGCGACCGGTGGAGGCACGACATGATCAGCACTCTCGGCCGTTACTTCTTCCGGCGGTATATCGTCACTTCACTGTGGTTCTTTGCCGGCGTTGTCGCGATCGCCTACCTAGTCGATTTCAGTGAGACCTCAGGTCGGTTCGCGGGTTTTACCGGCTATTCGGTCGCCGGCGTTCTGTGGCTGACAGCCTTGCGTCTGCCGCTCATTCTGCAGCAGACGATCCCGTTCATTTCGCTTTTTGTCGGCATGACGACGCTGATCGCGCTCAATCGCAAATCAGAACTGGTTGTTGCGCGCGCCGCAGGGATTTCGGTCTGGCAGTTCATGACGCCTTTCGTTCTGGGCGCCTTTGCCATCGGACTGGCGGCAATACTGGTGGTCAATCCGCTTGCCGCATGGGGACAAAAACAGGCTCTGCAGATCGAGGCGGACTGGCGCGAGGCGAGTGACAGGCCGAAGAATACTGTCGTTCCTTGGATGCGACAGATCAGCGGAAAATCCGACGTCATCATCGGCGCCCGGACGATCGAAGAAGAAGGTACCCTGCTCAACGACGTTGTCCTGATCTATTTCGACAACGACGGTCGCATTGAAAAGCGACAGGATGCACGCACAGCAAAATTGGAAAATGGTTACTGGAATCTTACCGATGTGCTAGAGACTCGACCCGGCGAGATACAAAAGCGCCTGCCTACGGACAAGGTGCCAACCAATTTGAAGAAGGAGTTTGTCGCTCAGCGGCTCGCAGAGCCGGATACCGTTGCTTTTTATGAGCTTTCTCAGAAAATTGCAGTCGCCAGATCTTTCGGCGTTTCAACCAAGGCACTGGAAACGCAATTCCATTCCCTGTTGTCTCTACCCTTCCTTTTGGTCGCAATGACGCTCATAGCTGCAACCGTCTCGCTTAAATTCAGCAGGTTCAACCAGTCCCGTTCGGTGATTCTGGGTGGAATCCTGTCAGGCTTCGTGCTTTATGTTGTCACCGTGCTTGTCAAAGCATTCGGTAGCAGCGGTGTCGTGCCGCCTTTCGTTGCGGCCTGGGTTCCGGTCGTCGTGGCGATGGCACTCGGAGCGACAATTCTGCTCCACAAGGAGGATGGTTAGTGGCGGTAAAAGACCGCGAGAATATCAGAAGGCTCACCCGAGCCCTGCTGACCGGTGTAGCTTTGTGCGGCCCGCTTCTCCCAGCGGTCGACGCCTTGGCTCAGAGCAGTGATTCGACGGGTTATGCCGATGTTGTCGTTCCCGAAGATGCCAAGCTTCTGCTGGCGGCTAACGAACTGACTTATGACCGTGATTCGGAACGCGTCATCGCGGCCGGTGCGGTGCAGATCAACTATGCCGGCTACCAGATGGTTGCCCGCAAGGTCGAATACAACCAAAAAACTGGCCGGGTGCTCGCATCCGGCAATATCGAGCTGGTGGAACCGGGCGGAAACCGGATCTACGCTGAGAGCCTCGACGTTACCGATAATTTTGCCGATGGCTTCGTGAAGTCGCTGCGGGTCGAGACGACCGACAATACGCGCATGGCCGCGGAGAGCGGCGAGCGCGTTGGCGGAACGGAAATGATCCTGAACAAGGGCGTTTACACCGCATGCCTGCCTTGCGCAGAGGACCCGAAACGTCCGCCGATCTGGCAAGTGAAGGCAGAAAAAGTCATCCAGAACGGACAGAAGCACACGGTTCGGCTTGAGAAGGCTCGCTTCCAGTTGTTCGGCCGTACACTTGCTGTCCTGCCCTTCATCGAAGTGCCTGATAACACGGTCAAGCGTAAGACCGGCTTCCTGTTTCCGGAAATGCGGACGTCCGAAAATCTGGGCTTCGGCCTTGCTGTTCCCTATTATATAGCGATCGCGCATGACCGGGACGCCACGATCACCACGACCGGCTACACCAGCCAGGGTGTCCTGCTCGAAGGAGAATACCGCCAGCGATTCGAAAAAGGTACGGTCACGCTCCGTGCGGCCGGTATCAGCCAGTTGAATTCCGATAACTTCACCGCCGGCACCAGCGATGCCAGGAACGACCAGCGCGGCATGGTCGCATCCAAGGGCGATTTCCAGATCAACCCACGCTGGTCTTTCGGCTGGGACGTCATGTTGCAAAGCGACAACAACTTTGCACGCACCTACAATCTTCAGGGCCTTGATCAATCGACCCATACGAACCAAGTCTACCTGACGGGTCTCGGCAAGCGTAACAGCTTCGATGCGCGCGCCTTCTACTTCGATGTGCAGGACGCAGACTTGAACAGCGCGGCGGAGAAGAAGCAGCCGACCGTGCTGCCGTCCATCGACTATAGCTATTACGCGCCCGAACCGGTTGCCGGTGGCGAACTGTCTGCCAGGATGAACTTCACCACCCTCTCCCGCTTCAAGCAGGACGAGGAAAGTGTCGATACCAATGGCGACAGCATTGACGACATCATGCGTTATCGCGGCCTGGAAGGCACGATGAGCCGCATGACCGGCGAGGTGGAGTGGAAGCGCAGTTTCACCGTACCCGGTGGACTACAGCTCACGCCCTTGCTGGCAGCCCGTGGCGATGCCTTTGGCCTCGACATGAACAATCCGACCGGCTACGCGGGCGAATACTCTTCCGATGCGACAGCGACACGCGCCATGCTGACCGCTGGCCTGGAAGCTCGTTATCCGATCCTGATGACGACGGCCAACAGTACCCACATCATCGAGCCGATCGCGCAGATCTATGCGCGCAACAACGAGCAACTTGCAGGCATGCTGCCGAACGAGGACGCGCAGAGCTTTGTATTCGACGCGACGAATCTGTTCGAACGCGACAAGTTCTCCGGTTATGACCGTGTAGAAGGCGGCACTCGCGCAAATATCGGCGTGCAGTATACCGGCACGTTCGATAACGGCTTCGGCCTGCGTGGGCTCTTCGGCCAGTCCTACCATCTGGCCGGGCAGAATTCCTTCGCGACCGACGACCTCGTCTATGCGGGGGCCAACTCGGGTCTCGAAACCGATGTGTCCGACTATGTGGCGATGGCGGGCATCGACATGCCGAACGGCGTCAGCCTATCGACAAGCGTTCGCCTCGACGAGAAGACGCTGGAACTCCGTCGTACGGACGCCGCCATTTCCTACAGCAACAAGCGACTGCAATCCGAACTGGTATTCACCCAGCTCGATGCCCAGCCGGAATATGGCTTCACCCACGAAAATCAGGCGATCCAGACGTCGCACACGATCAAGGTCAACGAATTCTGGTCGGTCTTCGGCTCGCTGACCTACGACATAGACGACAATGTCTTCTCCCGCAGGAGCATTGGCCTGAGCTATGCCGACGAGTGTACGATCCTCACGGTGGCATTCTCCGACAAATACGATCCCAATGCGGAAGTCGCGAGTGACTGGACGATCGCCGGACGCCTCACCTTCCGAACCCTGGGAGATATCAGGCTCGGAAGCAGCGAATAACATCGATCGTAAGAACCGCGCCGGAACGTCGAATTCTTGTCGACTTCCGGCGAAAGGCGGGTCTATTCGCTCAGCGTCATTGTTTTGCCGCACGGATTATGCAATCGATGCGGCTGATTGTACTTTGATTGGCGGATGAATGCCCGGCGATTACGCTGATAGCATCCGAGGGAAGGAACTACGGATGACCTTTGCGAAGAAGGGGTTGCGGACCCTAATGGCTGGCACATTAGCGCTGGGTCTTTGCGTTGGCCCCACTGCTTTTGTTGAAAACGCGAATGCTGCAAGTCAGGTGGTGGCTGTCGTCAACAAGACGGCGATCACCAATGGCGATGTGAGCCGCCGCGTTGCATTTCTCAGGCTCCAGCGCCGCAAGGGCGATCTCAACAAGCTTGCCAAGCAGGAGTTGATCGAGGAAGCACTGAAGCGTCAGGAAATCGCGCGCGTGGGCATGTCGGTCAGCACCGATGAAGTCAACGCCGCCTTTACCCGCTTTGCGAGTTCCAACAAATTGTCCGATGCACAGCTCAACAGCATTCTCAGCCAGGCAGGTGTGGGCGCCGAGCACTTCAAGGCCTATATCGCCGTGTCGATGAGCTGGCCGAGGCTGGTCAATGCCCGATACGGCAGCAAGGGCAAGCTTTCCAATCAGGAACTGGTCACCCGCCTGCTTGAGAACAAGCAGAAGCCGGTCACCACCGAATACTTCCTGAAACAGGTAATCTTCGTCGTACCGGCTTCCAAGAAGGGGATAGTGGGCAAGCGCAAGGCCGAGGCCGAGGCCTCCCGCTCCAAGTTCCCGGGCTGCGACGGCGCCATGGAATTCGCCAGGAATTATCTCGACGTATCCATCCGCAATCTCGGCCGTGTGCTTGAACCGGAACTTCCGCCGGATTGGAAGCCGCTGATCGAAAAGGCCAGCGGCGGCACAACCGCAACCCGCGTCACCGAGCGTGGCGTGGAGTATCTGGCGATCTGCAACCAGCGTCAGGTTTCGGACGACGTGGCCGCAGAAGTCGTCTTCCGGGCCGAGGATATCGGCAAGGAAAAGGAGACCGGTGAAAACCCTAACTCCAAGAAGTATCTCGACGATCTTCGTTCGAAGGCGCAGATTGTCGAAAACTGATTCCGGAACACAATATGACCGCAGCCGACATGCTTCCTCTTGCCCTCAGTCAAGGTGATCCAGCCGGCATAGGCCCGGATATTGCGCTGACCGCCTGGCTCAACCGTGACCAGTATCAGTTGCCACCGTTCATTTTTATCGGCGACCCTGCCGTTCTGAGTGTGCGCGCCCGGGAACTTGAAATCGAGGTTCCGATCCGCGAGACAGATGCGTCGGGTGCGGTTTCTGCCTTCGCCAGCGCTTTCCCAGTCTTACCGGTGCCCGTCGGTGTCGATGTCGTCGCTGGTGAACCGCATGTGGCAACGGCGAAGAGCACGATAACCGCAATCGAGACAGCCGTTTCGCTTTGTTTCGACGGCGTGGTTCGGGGAATGGTGACCAATCCGATCGCCAAGTCGGTTCTCTACGAAGCCGGCTTCGGATTTCCGGGGCACACCGAATTTCTTGCCGATCTCGCCAAGAGGCGGACGGGCAAAACCTTCCATCCCGTGATGATGCTCGCAGGTCCCAAGCTCAAGGCTGTGCCTGTGACCATTCACATCCCGATCAAGGACGTGCCAGCAGCGCTTTCTGAAACGCTTGTCGTGGATACCTGCCGGATCGTTGCGGAAGACCTCAAGATGCGGTTTGGTCTTGATCATCCGCGGCTTGCAGTTGCCGGACTGAACCCGCATGCGGGTGAAGATGGCGCGATCGGCCACGAAGACCAGGACATCATCCATCCGGCCATCGTGCAGTTGCGCAAGGAAGGCATCGACGCCTTCGGCCCACTGCCCGCGGACACCATGTTCCATGACGATGCCCGTCGACGTTACGACGTGGCGATCTGCATGTATCACGATCAGGCGCTGATCCCTGCAAAGGCGCTCGGTTTCGACGATTCCGTCAATGTGACGCTTGGCCTTCCCTTCGTGCGCACCTCTCCCGATCACGGCACGGCCTTCGGCATTGCCGGCAAGGGAATAGCACACGAGAAAAGCCTCGTTGCCGCCATCCAGCTTGCGTCGGAAATCAGCCTGCTCACCGAAGCACAGATCTGATGGCAGCTCTCGACGGACTTCCGCCGCTGCGGGATGTAATCGCCCGCCACGGCCTCGACGCACGCAAGGCGCTCGGCCAGAACTTCCTGCTCGATCTCAATCTGACCCAGAAGATCGCCCGTACCGCCGGTTCGCTGGAGGATGTGACGGTGTTCGAGGTCGGCCCCGGTCCAGGCGGCCTGACGCGTGCCATCCTCGCGCTCGGAGCGAAGAAGGTTATTGCCATCGAACGTGATCCGCGCTGTTTGCCGGCGCTTGCCGAAGTGGCGGAGCATTATCCCGGTCGCCTGGAAGTCATCGAGGGCGACGCGCTGAAGACCGATTTCGAGACGCTTGCGCCTGAAGGCCCGATCAAGATCATCGCCAACCTACCCTACAATGTCGGTACGCAATTGCTGGTCAACTGGCTGCTGCCACGGTCCTGGCCGCCATTCTGGCAATCACTGACGTTGCTGTTCCAGAAGGAGGTCGGCCAGCGCATCGTCGCTCGCGAGGATGACAACCATTATGGCCGGCTTGGTGTGCTCTGCGGCTGGCGTACAGAGGCGCATATGGCGTTCGACATACCGCCGCAGGCTTTCACGCCACCACCTAAAGTCACCTCCAGCGTCGTGCATCTGGTGCCGCGTGCAAAACCCCTGCCCTGCGATGTCGAAAAGCTCGAAAAGGTCACGCATGCAGCCTTCGGCCAGCGCCGCAAGATGCTGCGCCAGAGCGTGAAATCCCTCGGTGGAGAAGCGCTGTTGGCCAAGGCAGGAATAGACCCGGCGCGGCGTGCCGAAACGCTGAGCGTCGAGGAATTCGTCAGTCTGGCAAACCAGATCTGAAGAATGCCGCGCAAAGGGGCGCGGCATAAGTAAAAATCAAAATCCGGAAACGAAACGCGAAAAGCGTATCCGCATAATCGCGATAGACGCTATTGCGATCAGAGCTTCGGCTCTTCGGTCAGCAGTTGTTCCACGAAATCGAAGAGGCCGTAGCGGCGGTCGCGACGGATGCGTTCTGCGCCGACAATGCTGCTGACCGCACGAAATGCGTTGTCCAGATCGTCATTGACGATCACATAGTCATATTCCCGCCAATGCTCGATTTCGGAGCGCGAGTTATGAAGGCGGGTGCGGATGACCTCTTCCGTGTCCTCTGCCCTGCGGTGCAGGCGGGACTGCAGTTCGGTCATGCTGGGCGGCAGCACGAAGATCGAAACGACGTCGGCCTTCATCTTCTCCTGAAGCTGGCGAGCGCCCTGCCAGTCGATGTCGAACAGCATGTCCTTCCCTTCGGACATTGCCTGTTCCACCGGCTCGCGCGGGGTGCCATAGAAGTTACCGTGAACCTCGGCCCATTCCAGCAGTTGGTCGGATTCGCGCATTCGCTCGAACTGCGGAATGCTGATGAAGTGGTAGTGCTTGCCGGCAATCTCGCTCGGCCGCTTGGCGCGCGTGGTAACGCTCACGGAAATGCCGAGGGTCGGATCGTCCTCCAGCAGGTTGCGGGCAATGGTCGACTTGCCGGCGCCGGACGGCGACGACAGTACCAGCATCAACCCGCGCCGGGCGATCTTCACAGACGAGGACGGGGTTACCGGACTCATTTCCTACTCCAAATTCTGGACCTGTTCGCGGAACTGGTCGATGACAACCTTCAATTCGATGCCGGCGTTGGTCACCGCCACGGCATTCGACTTGGAGCAGATGGTATTCGATTCGCGATTGAATTCCTGCGCCAGAAAATCGAGCTTGCGACCGATCGGCCCACCCATGGCAAGCAGATCGCGCGCCGCGGTCACATGTGCCTTCAGCCGGTCGATTTCCTCGCGCAGATCCGCCTTGGTGGCGAGAAGTGCTGCCTCAGCATGCAGCCGGTCTCGATCTAGCGAAGGAGAAGAGTCGAGAAGTGCCGCGAGTTGGGCTTCCAGCTTGCGGGCGATTTCTTCCGGCTGACGGGAGGGATCGGCCTCGACCTTCTGCACGAGGTCCTGAATGCTCGACACATGATCGGAAAGCACGCGACAGAGAGCGTCGCCTTCGGTCTTGCGCATGTCACACAGGGCATGTGCCGCCTGTTCCAGCCCGGCTAAAATATCGGAATCGCGTGTGGCAAGTGCCGTCTCATCATCCTGGGTTTCGCGAAAATCGACAAGCCCACGGATAGAAAGGAGAGCGTCGAGGCGCAACGGCGCGGGATCGACGAGATCGGTGCCAAGTTCGTCACGCAGCCGCAGAACCGCATCGAGCGCGTCACGGTTCAACACGGCCTCGACCCGGTTTTCGCTGACGGATACGTTCAGCCCAACCTGTATGTTGCCGCGGGTCAGGTGCTGACCAAGCAACCGGCGGACCTCCGGCTCGAAGCCTTCCATGCCCTGCGGCAGGCGCATGCGGATATCGAGGCCCTTGCCGTTGACCGAGCGCAGCTCCCAGGCCCAGCGGTATCGCCCGCTCGTGCCTTCGGCGCGGGCGAAGCCGGTCATGGATTGCAGCGCCATAGCAGTTACTCCCGGCTGTGCTTGTCAGTTCTTTTTCTTCTTGGGCGCAGCGGCTTCCGGATCGCCTTCTGGCTGACCATCGACCGCGATGTTCGGATCGGAGCCCTTCTCCGCCTCCAGCTTGCGCCAGCGCCGTACATTGGCGTTGTGCTCCTCAAGCGTCGGGGCGAAGACATGACCGCCGGTTCCGTCCGCCACAAAGTAAAGGTCCGAAGTCTTCCACGGATGAGCGACAGCTTCCAGCGCCGCCTTGCCGGGGTTGGCGATCGGTCCCGGGGGAAGGCCCTTGATCACATAGGTGTTATAGGGCGTTTCCTTCTGCAGATCAGACTGATAGATCGGCCGATCGGAAGGCTTTCCTTCGCCACCGAACAGACCATACACGATGGTCGGATCAGACTGCAGGCGCATGCCCTTGTTCAGACGATTGATGAAAACGGACGCGACGTGGGCGCGCTCGTCGTCCTTGCCGGTTTCCTTCTCTACGATGGAAGCCAGAATGACGAATTCCTCCTTCGTCTTGATCGGCAGATCCGGATCGCGACGCTCCCATATCTGGTCCACCAGTTTTTCCTGAGCCGCCAGCATCTGGCTGACGATCTCTGTACGCTTGGTGCCGCGGGAATATTTGTAGGTGTCCGGCCGTAGTGTACCCTCGGTTGGCAACTCCGAAGGCAGATCCCCTTCGAGAATGGTATCTTCCGAAAGCCTGCGGAACATCTGCTGTACAGTCAGCCCCTCCGGCATGGAGACGGAATAGAGAATGGATTTGCCAGATTTCAGGAGTTCCATGATCTCCTTCATCGAGGCACCGGCCTTGATCTCGTATTCGCCGGCCTTCAGCGTCTCGCCGTTTTCCAGATAGATATCGGAAACGTAGCGGAAGATACGACCATCGCTGACGATACCGTTACGCTCAAGGCTGCTGCCGATTTCCGCCGGGCCGGCGCCGTTGCGAACCACGAAATTCGTGTTCACCGTCAGCGGGCCTCGTTCCTGATAGGCAGACATTACATAGTAGAAACCGGCGACAGCCGCGATGCAAACCGCTACCGCCAAGGTCATGATGAAATTCAGAAAGATAACGAGTTGGCTGCGGGCCTTGCGGGAACGTCGCGGCGGAGCAGGCACCCGCTCCGGCCGAAGTGCCTCATTGGGTGACTTCGGGATGATCGGCCCTTTCGGCTGGCCTTCCGAGCCTCGGCCGAAGGAAACACCGCTGTTCTGGCTATCGTCGCTCACCGGCAATCCTCTTCAGTTCGGTATCGCTGCTATCTGGCCAAGCAATGCGGCAAAATACAGGTGAGGTTCCCCGTCCCGACAAGCGACGGGGAACCTCTAACATCGTTTCCGGCAATCTCTGGATCGCTCAGCCTTCGTAGCGGCGAAGGACCAGCGATGCGTTGGTGCCGCCGAAGCCAAAGGAATTGGACAGGGCGACGTTGATGTCCCGCTTGCGAGCCTTGTGAGGCACGAGGTCGATGGCTGTCTCGACGGAAGGATTGTCAAGATTGAGCGTCGGCGGGGCGACGTTGTCACGGATCGCCAGCGTGGCAAAAATGGCCTCGACCGCCCCGGCAGCACCGAGAAGGTGGCCGATTGCCGACTTGGTGGAGGACATCGAGATCCGGGAAGCCGAATCGCCGACCAGACGCTCGACCGCGCCAAGCTCGATCGTATCCGCCATGGTCGAAGTGCCATGCGCATTGATGTAGTCGATGTCAGACGCCTGAAGGCCGGCGCGCTTCAGCGCCATGGTCATGCAGCGGAACGCACCGTCGCCATCCTCGGACGGAGCCGTGATGTGGAACGCATCGCCCGACAGACCGTAACCGACGACTTCGGCGTAGATCTTCGCGCCGCGGGCCTTGGCGTGTTCGAGTTCTTCCAGCACGACGATACCGGCGCCCTCACCCATGACGAAACCATCGCGATCCTTGTCGTAGGGACGGGAAGCGCGCGTCGGATCGTCGTTGTGCTGGGTGGACAGTGCCTTGCAGGCGGCAAAGCCGGCCAGCGAAATGCGGCTGATCGGGGATTCAGTACCGCCAGCCACCATCACGTCGGCATCGCCAAGCGCGATCAGCCGTGCGGCGTCGCCGATAGCGTGTGCGCCGGTGGAGCAAGCCGTAACCACGGAATGATTGGGACCGCGCAGCTTGTGGCGGATCGACACCTGGCCGGAAGCGAGGTTGATCAGGCGACCCGGAATGAAAAAGGGCGAAAGACGGCGTGGCCCCTTGTCGCGCAGGATGAAGCCTGCCTCGACGATGCCCTCGAGACCGCCGATGCCGGACCCGATCAGAACGCCGGTAGCGCACTGCTCGTCATCGGTCTTCGGATGCCAGCCGGCATCCTCCAGCGCCATATCGGCAGCTGCGATCGCGTAAATGATGAAGTGGTCGACCTTGCGCTGTTCCTTGGCTTCCATCCAATCGTCAGGATTGAATGTGCCTTCGCCTTCGCCGGTCGGAATTCGGCAGGCGATCTTCGCCGGCAGATCCTCGACCTCGAATTCGGTAACGCGGCGCGCACCGCTCTGGCCATCGAGAAGACGCGACCAGGTCAGTTCAGTTCCACATCCCAGAGGAGATACCATGCCGGTACCGGTGATAACGACACGTCTCATCGTCCGTAGCCCACCCCACTCTTGCAGCCGATGCTATTTGAATACAGTAAGGCCCGCTTTCCGCGGGCCTCAGCGGGATCAGCGCTCCGGAGAGCCTTCCCGCAATGATGACAATCAATCAGGACTGGGCCTTCTCGATGAACTTGACCGCGTCGCCGACGGTCAGGATCGAGTCAGCAGCATCGTCCGGGATCTCGACGCCGAATTCTTCCTCGAAGGCCATGACCAGTTCGACGGTGTCGAGCGAGTCCGCGCCAAGATCGTCGATGAAGCTCGCGCCTTCAACAACCTTTTCAGCGTCTACGCCGAGATGATCAACAACAATTTTCTTAACGCGTTCTGCGATATCGCTCATGTCGGTTTCCTCGACCTTCTTTGTCTCAAGGGCGGCCATAATGGCGTCCCTACCCTGCATTTCGTCGATGGCGTCTTTATTCTAGCGCACCGACAAATTTGTTCAGCCCCGTTTTAATCGAGCCCGCCACGCAATCAAAAGCCTAGCAGTTTCCCTGTAAAACCGGGCGACTGTTCACAGTCATGGCCCGCTTAACACGGTTTAAGTTCCGCGCAAAGCCTGAAAAATCGCCGTCGCCACTTGGTCAACATACAATTGTGCGTGCCGCCTGACGTTGGCGATGCAACATCAGATCATCGCCATGCCGCCGTTGACGTGCAAAGTCTGGCCCGTCATGTAGGCGGCTTCCGACGACGCCAGATAGAGAACGGCGGACGCGACTTCCGCACCCGTTCCCATGCGCTTCATCGGGATCGCTCCCATGATCGCATCTTTCTGCTTGTCGTTCAGCTTGCCGGTCATGGCGCTCTCGATAAAGCCCGGAGCAACACAGTTGACCGTCACGTTGCGGGTGGCGATTTCCTGGGCCAGCGACTTGGTGAAGCCGATCATGCCGGCCTTGGAGGCACAGTAGTTGGCCTGCCCCGGATTGCCGGTGACGCCGACGATCGAGGTGATGTTGATGATGCGGCCATAACGGCGGCGCATCATCGGATGGGTCAGTTCGCGCGTCAGGCGGAAGACGGCCGTAAGGTTGACCTCGAGCACGCTGTCCCAATCGGCATCGCTCATGCGGACGAACAGGCCGTCCTTGGTGATGCCGGCATTGTTGACGAGAATATCGACGCCTTCGAGTTCGGCCTCGGCCTTTTCGCCGAGAGCCTTGACCTCGTCGCGGTCGGACAGGTTGGCCGGGAAGATCTTGACGCGTTCGCCGAGTTCGGAAGCCAGCGCCTCCAGCTTCTCGACGCGGGTGCCGTGCAGGCCGACGGTCGCGCCGCGCGCATGCAGCATACGGGCAATCTCTTCGCCGATGCCGCCGGTTGCACCGGTGACGAGTGCCTTGCGGCCGGTCAGGTCAAACATGATGCGAGTTCCTTGTTCTGATGGTTCCGGATGTCAGCCGAGGAGAGCCGCAATCGCGGCACCGATATCGGCCGGCGTATTGACGGCTACGCCCGTGACATTCTTGTCGATGCGGCGGGCAAGTCCCGTCAGGACCTTGCCCGAACCCAATTCATAAAGCGTCGTGATGCCATTCTTGCCGAACCATTCGACCGTTTCCCGCCAACGGACCTGGCCGGTGACCTGCTCGACGAGCAGCGCGGCGATCTCGGTGGCATCGGTTACGGGAGCTGCGCGCACGTTGGCGATCAACGGCACGACGGGGTTCTTCTTTTCAACGCCGGCAAGCGCCTCGCGCATGGCCTCCGCGGCTGGCGCCATGAGAGCCGAATGGAAGGGTGCGGAAACCGGCAGCATGATGGCGCGCTTGGCGCCCTTTTCGCTGGCAAGTGCCGCCGCCTTTTCAACGGCAGCCCTGGCGCCGGAAATAACAAGCTGGCCGCCGCCGTTGTCGTTGGCGATCTGGCAGGAGCCTAGAGCGGATGCATCCTTGCAGACGGCTTCGACATCGCCGTGTTCGAGGCCGATGATCGCAGCCATGGCACCTTCGCCGACCGGAACCGCAGCCTGCATGGCGTTGCCGCGAATACGCAGAAGCCGGGCAGTATCGGCCAGCGAGAAGGTGCCGGCGGCACAGAGAGCGGAATATTCGCCAAGCGAATGGCCGGCGACGTAGGAAACCTTGGCCTTGAGGTCGAGGCCACGGGCTTCCATAACACGAATGACCGCCATGGACACGGCCATCAGCGCCGGCTGGGCATTGGCCGTCAGCGTCAGCTTGTCTTCCGGCCCGTCGAACATAGTCGCGGACAGCTTCTCGCCGAGCGCCTCATCGACCTCATCGAATACGGCCTTCGCCTCCGGATAAGCATCGGCAAGTTCCTTGCCCATGCCGACGGCCTGGCTGCCCTGGCCCGGAAACGTAAATGCCAAAGTCATGGGATTATCCTTCCTCGGATCGGGTATTTACCCTTCGTTTTTCTTTTCCAATTGACGTTCTTGCCGCATGAGTCAAGTGCGCGGGGCCCGAACGCCTCATACGTCACAGACTTCATTCACGCCTGCTTTGGGCTTGCACCGCAGCAAAACAGCTCTAGATTTGCCGCGGACAATCTTCATCACTCCTCCCGCCTCCTATCGTCCGAGATCATTTTCATGAAGTACAATCAGCTGGGCCGCACCGGCATTTCCGTTTCCGAAATCTGCCTGGGCACGATGACCTGGGGCTCGCAGAACAGCGAGGCCGAAGCCTTCGCGCAGATGGACTATGCGCTCGACCAGGGCGTCAATTTTTTCGACACGGCAGAGCTTTATCCAACCACGCCACCGTCTGCCGCCACCTATACATTGACCGAAAGCTATATCGGCAACTGGATCGAAAAGAGCGGCAAGCGCAAGAACGTGATCCTTGCCACCAAGATCGCCGGAGCCGGTCGCCCCTGGATCCGCGAGGGACGACCGATCAACGGCGCCACCATTCATGAAGCCGTCGACGCCAGCCTCAAGCGCCTCAAGACCGATTACATCGACCTCTACCAGATCCACTGGCCCAATCGCGGGCACTTCCATTTCCGTCAGGCATGGAACTTCGACGCCTTCAAGCAGGATCGCGAGAACACGATCGCCGACATGGTCGAAAAGCTCGAAGCGCTGGATGACTGCGTCAAGGCCGGCAAGATCCGCGCCATCGGGCTTTCCAACGAGACCACCTGGGGCACGCAGAAATACCTGACGCTCGCCGAGGAGCGCGGCCTACCGCGCGTCGCCACCATTCAGAACGAATACAATCTCCTCCACCGCCACTTCGATCTCGATCTGGCGGAACTCTCCCGCCACGAAGATGTCGGCCTTCTCGCCTATTCGCCGCTTGCCGCCGGACTTCTCACCGGCAAGTATCTCGACGGCCATAAGCCGGCCGGCTCCCGCGGCGCCATCAATGGTGACCTCGGCGGACGATTGCAGCCGCTGCAGGAGCCCGCCGTCCGCGCTTATGTTGACATTGCCGAAAAGCACGGCATCGATCCGGCACAGATGGCGCTCGCCTTCTGCCTCACACGCCCGTTCATGGCCTCGGTCATTATCGGCGCGACGAGCATGGAGCAGTTGAAGACCGATATCGGCGCAGCCGACCTCACGCTTTCGGACGAGATCCTCAAGGACATCGCCAAGGTGCACCGGCAATATCCAGCTCCAATCTGAAACGATCACGGCAAACCGAGCAGATCAAAGCATCGACACAGGGAAGCGGCTCCAACGGGCCGCTTTTCCGTTGCAATGCCATTCGTCCATTTACCTTTCGCTTACCGCCTCCCGCGGTCCGGCTGGCCCTGTCCCGTCTTCGCGCTTAAGTATAGTTTAAAGCATCGTCCGACATGATGGCGAACATGTCATGCCGTGCTTCGCGGTCAGCGGAGAAGGCCATGCAAAGCACAGGATCCGCACGTGAGCGCCATCAACGCCTTCTATCGCAATGCGAATGTCAGCCAGTATGTCACGCAGTTGTTCACCGTGAACACGCCGCTGACGTCGAGCGCGAGTTCGTCGGCACGCGACTGGCAGAACAACAGCGATACCGGCAATGTCCGAAACGAAGTGGCCGAACGTGCCATGGCGCGGATCATCGAGATCGTTACACTTGGCAAGGATACCAGCTCGGCGGAAACCAGCACCACGGTCAGCGAAAGCTTCGGCCACATCACCGGCGCAACCGGCACCTCGGACGCGGACACGCTGACGATGGACACCCGCAGCGTCTACGGTATCGACATGGGCGCCGGCGACGATGTCATCACCGCAAGATCCGACCGGGTTGCGAACATTTCCGGCGGCGCGGGAAACGACACCTTCAATATTTCCACGGATGTCGCCAATGGAATCCATGGCGACGACGGCGACGACACCATCAACATCTCCGGCAAGCTCGTGCTCGACGTCGATGGCGGCAGTGGCGACGACATCATAAAGGTGGCAGCCGACACCATTCGCGGCGTGACCGGCGGGGCCGGCAACGACACCATGACGCTTGAGGGCAATCGTATCTACGCCTCAGGCGGCACCGGCGACGATACGGTGACGATCACCCAGACCGGTCGCAATGCGGTTGCCGAATACGGTTTTGCCAAGGGCGATGGCTCCGATACCATCACCAGCAACGGCGCGCTGTCGATCCGGTTCTCCGGCCTGACGGACAAGGACGTAGCAATCTCCGTCAGCGGCACTACGCTGACCGCGAAGGTCGCCGGCTCGGACGACCAGATCAGCCTTTCACTGACTGAGGGCGACGCCTCGAACTTCAGCTGGACGCTCGACGGCGGCAACTATGTCTTGACGGTCGGCTAAGGCCGGCCAGACACCTTCACCATCAAAATGCGCTGATGGCCTTGCCTTCCCGGCAAAAATGCGTATAAGCGCGCTGTTCACAACACCCGGTCTCATGGCTGGTGGCTGAACGGAGGGCAGGCTTTCGCAAGATCGCCGCAGGAATCCAAGGGGTTCCGGCCTCCCGTGTCTCCGCTCTCGACCGTCTCGATCAAACGCTTTTCTTGCCTTGGGGATACCCAATCAGGAGCAGTCGTTGAGGCTTAGCGCCGGATCCCGGGTGATGACAACCGCAAGAAAGGCAAGATTACCATGGCTCTTTACGAACATGTACTCCTTGCCCGGCAGGATATGTCCGCTCAGCAGGTTGATGCCCTCGTAGAACAGTACAAGGGTGTCATCGAAGCTAACGGCGGCAAAGTCGGGCGCATCGAAAACTGGGGCCTCAAGTCCCTGACGTACCGCATCAAGAAGAACCGCAAGGCTCACTACGCCCTCATGGACATCGATGCTCCGGCACCGGCTATCCACGAGATGGAGCGCCAGATGCGCATCAACGAAGACGTTCTTCGTTACATGACCATCGCTGTCGAAGCCCATGAAGAAGGCCCGTCGGCAATGATGCAGAAGCGCGACCGTGACGATCGTCCGCGCCGCGAAGGCGACGATCGTGGCCCGCGCCGCGAAGGTGGCTTCGGCGACCGTGGCCCGCGCCGTCCGCGCGAAGACCGTGCATAAGGAGATATGACAATGGCTGACGCTTCTTCCTCCCCGGCACGCCGCCCGTTCCACCGCCGTCGCAAGACGTGCCCCTTCTCCGGCGCAAACGCTCCGAAGATCGACTACAAGGATGTTCGTCTCCTGCAGCGCTACATTTCCGAGCGTGGCAAGATCGTTCCGTCCCGCATCACGGCTGTTTCTCAGAAGAAGCAGCGCGAACTCGCTCAGGCGATCAAGCGCGCCCGCTTCCTTGGCCTGCTGCCGTACGTCGTAGCCTAATACGATTTTCTCCCCTCCGGTCCCGGACTGGAGGGTAGTTTCTCCCTTCCGCGTTGGGCGCGGATCGGAACTCATACCGGAAGTGCCGAACTTCAAGCGAAGTCTGAGCGTCTTCAGGTGAAATCCCATGTTGGGGCACGGAACTCAGGATCTGAGTCCGGAATTTCCCCTAACTGCTTGATGTAGCAGGACAGCGAACGTGAAACAGGTGAATGGACAATTGCTGCTGACCGGCATTATCGCCGGTATGACCGCCGCCCTGCTGCTGCTGGGCGCGAACGCGCAGCCGTCTCTTTCCGCCGTTCTCTATGCCGCATCCGCGCTGCCTATCCTCATCGTCGGGCTGGGCTGGGGCAATATTGCAGCCATCGTCGCAATCGCAGTGGCAGCCTTCGTCGGCGCCGTTGCCGTGTCGCCGTTGTTCGCCTTGTTCATGGCAGTGTTGACGCTGCTGCCGGCCGGCTGGCTGGCCCATCTTTCCAACCTCGCCCGTCCAGCTTCCGAAATCGGCGGCCCGGCGCACCTGATGGCGTGGTACCCGCTCTCCGACATCCTGCTGCATCTGTGCGGCCTGGTTTCTATTGCGGTGATCTTTCTCGGCATCATGATTGGCTACGGCCCGGAATTGACCGACCGGTTCGTTGATATGGTCGCCGCCTCCATGAACGAACAAAACCCGGCCATGGCGATGGACCCGGCGGCCCTGGAACAGTCCAAACGATTTTTCGTGCTGACGATACCGATCGTTCAGGGCGGTACCTGGGTGATGATGCTGTTCGCCGCCTACTACATCGCAACGCGGATCGCCTCCGCATCCAGCCGGGCGCTTCGGCCACGTGAGGATATTCCGTCGGCACTCCGGATGAACCGCAATGCGCTGTTCGTCTTCCTCGCCGGCATACTCGGTTGCTTTGCCGGCGGCACCCCTGCCCTGATCGGTGCGACTGTCTGCGGCGCCTTCGGTGCGGGTTTTCTGCTCAGCGGGTTTGCCTCGCTGCACCTGCGTACCCGTGGCAAGGACTGGCGCGTACCGGCACTGATCCTTGCCTATCTTTCGACGCTGATGGTCCTTCCGGCCTTCATCGTCCTCGTTTTCGGCCTCGTCGATACGCGGCGGACCGTAGCACTTACGCCGACGGCCTCCGGCACCGGCTCCGACAATTCCAATTCGTGAACTCAAACTGAAAGGAACAATGCAATGGAAGTCATTCTTCTCGAACGCATCGCCAAGCTCGGCCAGATGGGCGAAACCGTAAAGGTCCGCGACGGCTTTGCACGTAACTACCTGCTGCCGCTCGGCAAGGCTCTTCGCGCCAATGCAGCCAACAAGACCCGTTTCGAAGCCGAGCGTGCAACGCTCGAAGCCCGTAACCTCGAGCGCAAGTCGGAAGCCCAGAAGGTTGCCGAAGTTCTCGACGGCAAGTCCTTCATCATGGTTCGCGCCGCTGGCGAAACCGGCCAGCTCTATGGTTCGGTTGCTGCCCGTGACATCGTTGACGCGCTGGCTGCCGAAGGCTTCAACATCGGCCGCAACCAGGTCGAGCTCAACCACCCGATCAAGGCTATCGGCCTGCATAAGGTGACCATGCACCTGCACGCCGAAGTCGAAATTGCCGTTGAAATCAACGTTGCACGTTCTGCTGAAGAAGCCGAGCGCCAGTCCAAGGGCGAAAGCCTCACCTCCGCCGACGCCATCTACGGCGTTGACGAAGACGCGCTCCGTCCGGAAGACTTCTTCGATCCGGATGCAGACCGCGACGGCGACGAAGAATAAGCAATCCGCCCTTCAGGGCATTGCGAAACGCCCGGTCCTCACGGACCGGGCGTTTTCTTTTGGATACTGGGGAAATGCAGCCTCAGAGGCTACCGGTCATGGTGTCATCGGGGGAAACCGACTTGTCGACCTTTACGACCACCGACATGCCTGGCGACAGATGCGCCCTCGCCTCCTGACCCGGATCGACCTTGATGCGGGTTGCCACCCGCTGGGCGATCTTGGTGAAGTTACCTGTGGCATTATCGGTCTTGATGACGCTGAACTCGGAACCGGTTGCCGGAGAGAAGCGCTCGATATGCCCATGCAGGACGGTGCCGCCGAGTGCATCGACTGCAACAACCACAGGCTGGCCGGGCTTCAGGCCATTGAACTGGGTTCTCCTTGAAGTTGGCGACGACCCAGACGTCATTCGGCACGAGCGTCGTCAACTGGGTTCAGGCAGTCACATACTGACCAAGACGGACACCGACTTCACCAACCCTGCCGTCGCGCGGAGCAACGATGCGGGTGTTGGCGAGATCGACCTCGGCAAGCTTCACTGTCGCTTCGACGTTCGCTACGGAGGCTTCCAGCGAATCGCATGTACCGAGAATGGTCGCGACCTTCTGGCGGGCGACCTCGATTGCGGCCTCGGCCTTGGCCACGCCGGCCTTGGCCTGCGCCAGCGCATAGCGGTCACTATCCCTCGAGCTTTCGGCGACCACGCCCTTGCCGGCGAGCCGCCGACTGCGGTCCCAGTTGGCCTCGGCGTTGGCAAGTGCGGCCTGCGCGCTTTTCAGTTGGGCTTCTGCCGAGCCGACCGAAGCCCGGGCCGACATCTCGTCCTGATGGGAGCTGGCAAGCTTTGCCTTCTGCATGGCAAGGCTCGTCTTCGCCTGCTCGAGCTTCTGTGTGTAGATCCGGTCATCGATCCTGACCGCAGGTCGCCCGTCTTCACTTCCTGGATGTCCTGTACGGCGACCTCGGCGACATCACCGTTGAGATGCGGCGCGAGCACGGTCACGTAACCGCGGACAGAGGCGTTGTCGGTGGTTTCCACTGACGTCCTGAAGGGTGGCAGATGCCACGAGTAAAGCGAGAGGGCGACGCCGGACGCACCAACGAGGAGAGCGGCGACTGCAAGGGGGAATGCAGGATATTTGTCATGACTGGCTCATTGGGCAACGGCTGGCCGGCGGACGGCGTCCGTGATGCGTTTCCTGGCAAGATTGAAGAACAGATGGGCGATCAACGCGACGGCAGCAGGTAGATGATCGGAAAGGCCATGAGCGCCATGGCGAGCTCGAAGGTGTAGAGCCCCTGCCATCCGCCGAAGTTGATGAGATGGGCAGAGACGAGCTGCTCCAGCGGCGCGGAAATGGAGGTATTGGCCAGTGCCAGCGGCAGACCATAGGCGAACTTCCTCCCCCGCGAAAAGGGCTCCAGCATATAAAGAAGGTGAGCGAGGATAGAGGTGCTGCCGCCATGCCGCTGATAAAGCGCACGACGATGCCCGAGTTGAGATCGTTGACCACAAGATTCAGCAACGAGGCGAGCACGAAGACAGCGATGCTGATCTCGGCAAAGCGGCGAAGGCCGAAGTGATTGCGGATGCGGATGAGCGCCAGCGACATGCTGGCATAAGGCGCCATATAGGCCGCCGTCAGCCATATGGCTTCATTGACGGTGACATTGAGCGAGCCTTGCAACTGGTAGAGGTTCACCGACGCGAAGTTCATGTTCAGGCGCTGCAGCAGGCCAAGCAGCGTCGAGGACACAAAGCAAGCCAGAGCCCGTGTCTTCGACATGACGAAGAACGGCGTGGGTGCCGGCGCTTCGGCAGGAGGCTACGCAGCGGCAGTCGCGGTCGTGCTGGCGGCATCTGTCGCTTGCGACGCGTCCGCGGTGCTCGTGTGCAGAACCGAAAGAGACGCTGGCTCGTCGGAACGGCTTGCGACGCTACTCACCCTCGCCTCCTGCGCTGGCGCCCATTGCCAGCAGTCGGGCGAAGAGGTGGTGCACCACGGTTTCGGCCACCTTGAGTTCGTCGTCATTCAGGTCGACGGTTAGCTCGGAACGGAACTCGTCGGCAAAGAGGTTCATTTCGTCGGCCATCCGCTCGCCGTCCGACGTCATGTAGATCTTCTTGACCCGCCGACCCCCTTCCATCGCGCGACGCTCGACCAGACCGCTTTCCGCCATGGAATCGAGGAGGCGCACAAGGGTCGGCGTTTCGATATCGAGTTCGGCGGCAAGCTCGCTCTGGGTCATGCCTTGACGCACGGAAAGCGCAAACAGCACCCTCGCCCGAGGAAGGGTCAGCCCCTTTTGCCGGACAGCGATATCGAACTGTACCCTCAGCTTGCGACTGAAGGCTGCCATTTCATGGATCAGCAGGCGCTGGATTCTGGAGCGGCTCAATTGATCGTTCACATTATTATTAGTACTCTAATTATTGCCATACTATGCAACTTCAAACATGACATTTCTCAAGAGTGCGGCCGTGAAATTCCTGCATGGCGGATCTCTTTGCGCGTTATATTTGCCGCCATGTCGTGCTGATTCGCGTCCCAGGCGACGCAAGCGGAATCCGTCGTTCGCGAACCGATTTCCTGTGGCCTGTGGAAAAGAGGGACAACCTCCCCGGCAGCGCCCGTTCGGCGCTTTGCGCCCGCGTGTTGCCGTGATGTCGTTGACTCTTGGACGAGCACCCGACAAACCGGTTTTTTTGTTGATCGACGTTTCGAAGAGAAAAGACGGTAGCCCGCAATGAACGACACTGCGCGCAAGATTGCTCCCATCAAGCCGGCCGAGCCGCTCTACCGGGAAGCTCCCAACAACATCGAGGCCGAGCAGGCGCTGCTCGGCGCCATCCTCGTCAACAACGACGCCTATTACCGTGTGTCGGACTTTCTGAAGGCGGAGCATCTTTACGAGCCGTTGCACCGCAAGATCTTCGAGGTCGCCTCGGAAATCATCCGCATGGGCAAGACGGCGAACCCCGTCACCATCAAGACCTTCCTGCCATCGGATGAAAAGGTCGGCGACCTGACGGTGGCGCAGTATCTCGCCCGCCTCGCGTCCGAAGCCGTCACGATTATCAACGCGGAGGACTATGGCCGCGCGATCTACGATCTTGCGCTTCGTCGCTCGCTGATCACCATCGGCGAGGATGTCGTCAACATCGCCTATGACGCGCCGCTCGACATGCCGCCGCAGGCGCAGATCGAGGATACGGAACGGCGTCTCTTCGCGCTCGCCGAGAACGGCCGCTACGACGGCGGCTTTCAGTCGTTCAACGATGCCGTGGCGCTCGCGGTGGACATGGCGGGTGCCGCATTCGAACGCGACGGAAACCTTTCGGGCATCTCCACCGGCATCATGTCGCTCGACGGCAAGATGGGCGGCCTGCAGCGCTCCGACTTGATCATCCTCGCGGGCCGTCCGGGTATGGGTAAGACCTCGCTCGCGACCAACATCGCCTGGAACATCGCAGCCGCCTACGAACCGGAAGTCATGCCGGATGGCAACTTCAAGGCCAAGAACGGTGGCGTCGTCGGCTTCTACTCGCTCGAAATGTCCTCCGAACAGCTCGCCACCCGTATCATGTCGGAGCAGACGGAAGTCTCTTCCTCCAAGATCCGCCGAGGCGACATCACCGAGCACGAATTCGAAAAGCTGGTCGGCTTCTCGCAGACCATGCAGAAGGTGCCGCTCTTCATCGACCAGACCGGCGGTATCTCGATTGCGCAGCTTGCCGCGCGTGCACGCCGCCTGAAACGCCAGCGCGGCCTCGATTGCCTCGTGGTCGACTATGTTCAGCTGATGACCGGCACCGGCAAATCCGGCGAGAACCGCGTTCAGGAAATCACCGCCATCACCACAGGCCTGAAGGCGCTG
This sequence comes from Shinella sp., assembly GCA_003248775.1. GTDB lineage: Bacteria > Pseudomonadota > Alphaproteobacteria > Rhizobiales > Rhizobiaceae > Allorhizobium. The sequence goes on from QFQX01000008.1 coordinate 73,517, forward strand.
GGCAAGGAACTGAACGTTCCGATCATCGCGCTCTCACAGCTCTCCCGTCAGGTGGAAAGTCGCGACGACAAACGCCCGCAGCTTTCCGACCTTCGTGAATCCGGCTCGATCGAACAGGACGCCGACGTGGTGCTCTTCGTGTTCCGCGAAGAGTACTATGTGAAGAACATGGAACCGCGCGATCCCGCCGACCCGAAATATGCCGAGTGGGAAGCCAACATGGACAAGGTCAAGGGCACGGCGGACGTCATCATCGCCAAGCAGCGCCACGGACCGACCGGCACCGTGAAGCTCGCCTTCCAGGCCGAGTTCACCCGGTTTGCTGACCTCGCCGAACCGAGCTTCACCCAGTACGAAGAGCCCTGAGACGGGGCCGGGCGGCAACCTCTTCTGCCGCCACCGTTCCCAACCAGATCGAAAGTCCATCAAGAGGCGCCAACAGGCGCCTCTTTCCGTTTCAGGACTGGGGCCGGCCTCAAGCCACCGCAGCGCTTTCCAGTTCGAAACCCTCGTCGAGCCAGCCCGTTATTCCGCCTGCCATGATTTTCACGGGGCGACCGAGTTCGGCGAGCCGCAGCGCGCCACGGGCGCCGCCGTTGCAGTGGGGTCCTGCGCAATAGGTCACGAAGACAGTGTCTTCCGGCCATTCCGACATGCGGTTGGCGGTGATCTTGCCATGCGGCAGGCTGATCGCACCGGGGACATGCCCCTTGGCATAGAGTGTAGGACCGCGAACGTCGAGCAGGACGAAGTCCGCTCCTTTCGCCATGCTGTCATGGACGTCCCAGCAATCGGTTTCAAAGGAAAATTCGGCGGCAAAGTGTTCGCGGGCGATGTCGCTTGGCGCGGGTTTTACGGCGGTTACGGCGGTGGTCATCGGTGTGGTCTCCTTTCGATGCGGCAAACATCGAACGAAAGCCATCCGTTGCAAACTGGCAAGATTGACAATAAGCGTAAAGATCATGACAAACCCTGCAAACACAAACACTCCCCTTGGCGGCCCTCTCGTCGTTGCCCTCGTCTATGACGGATTGTGCACCTTCGAGTTCGGCATCGTGACGGAGATCTTCGGCCTCAGTCGCCCGGAGATGGGACCGGGCTGGTACCGCTTTTCCAGTTGCGCCGTGGATGAAGGGCCGATGCGCGCCCATGGCGGGCTGGTGGTGACGGCGGATGCGGGACCGGAACTGCTGGAAGAAGCCGATGTCATTGTCGTGCCGGGCTGGCGGGGGATCGACAGCGCCGTGCCGGGCAGGCTGTGCGAGCGGCTTCGCGCCGCCCATGAGCGCGGCGCTCGCCTCGTGTCGCTCTGCTCCGGCGCCTTCGTTCTTGCCGCAACGGGATTACTCAACAATGGCGTGGCGACGACCCACTGGCGCTATGCGGATGCATTGCGGGCCCGATATCCGAAACTGAAGGTCGATGAAGCCTCGCTCTACCAAGCCCATGACGGAATCTTCACGGCAGCGGGAAGCGCTGCGGGCATCGATCTGCTGATCGAGATCGTCAGGCGCGATTTCGGCGCGGCGGCGGCAAATTCAGTTGCGCGCCGGCTCGTCATGCAGGCTCATCGGACGGGTGGGCAGGCGCAGTTTCTCGAACGACCGGTCGCCCGGCGCGAAGGCAGCGAAATCACTCCCCTGCTCGACACGATCAGGGCATCGCTCATCCGCGATTGGACGATCGAGAACATGGCGAAAGAGTGCCGCATGACCAGCCGGACATTTCTTCGCCGCTTTTCCGAGGCGACCGGCGCGACACCGGGCGACTGGCTCATCGCCGAACGGGTCGCCGCAGCAAGGCAGCTTCTCTGCCAGGAGGCAGCGCGCATGGAGGACATCGCCAGCGCCGTCGGCTTCGGCTCGGCCCATACGCTCCGGCACCATTTCAGGCGGAAGCTCGGCCTCAGCCCGACCGAATATCGCGCCCGTTTCATCGAGGAGAACAGCCAGACGGCAGTATCAGCCTGACCGCTTGCCGAACCACTTTCGGCGCGTCAGGCGACGCGGAACTGGCCGGGAGTGACGCCGATGCGGGATTTGAAATGCCGGCTGAAATGGGCCTGATCGGCGAAGCCGCAACCGAAGGCGACCTCGGCGATGGGACGGCCAAGCCGCAGCAGCATGCGCGCCTGACGGACGCGGACATCCGTCAGGAAAGCATGGGGTGTGATGTGAAACTCCTTGCGGAAAGCCCGGATCAGATGCGCCCTCGATAACCCGGCTACCTCGGCTACCTCTTCCAGCCCGATGTCGGACGCGAAATTCTCGGTGAGATAATCGCGGGCGCGCGATATCGCGCTCCGTTCACGCGTGTCGATCGGGGTAATGCTGTGGCTGCCGTAGCGGGCGAAGATCGTGGCCAGCATCCGGAACATGCCCTCCTCCGCCTCCAGAGCGCCGGACTTTTCCTCCAGCGCCCGGTGCGCCTCGTTGAAGGCCTGCGCCAGTTCTGCGTCAAACGGCAATTCCCGGGAGAAAGCCGGAGTGGTGTGGCAGGCCCTGCCCGTCACGTCTTCCAGCACCTCGCGAAACAGCGCCTCGCCCGGATAGATCATCCTGTAGCGATAGCCGCTGTGTCCGGGCACGCCATCGTGAACGACTTCCGGGTTGATGAGATAGAGATGGCCGGGACCAGTCTCTTCCCGGCTGCCGCGGATCCGGGCGATCTGACTTCCGGTTTCAATTGCGCCGATAGAGAAGGTCTCGTGGGAATGCGGCGCATATTCATGCGTCTGGAAGGTGGCTGTCAGGCATTCCATGTCGCGAAATCGCTCGTCGCGCCAGAAGCGCGTCGCCTCGATCTTCGTCAGCGGCATGTCGTTGACGGCCTGAGCCTGAGAGATATTGTGCATCGCAAAATATTAGCGCCTTCGGCCGTTCCAGTCTTGAAGAAAAGTGATAGGGTCCCGCTACCCCCTCAACAGAACTGCGCTTTCCCAAAATGACCGACGCCTTTGACATTTCCGAAGCCTCCGACGAATTTCTCGCCGCGCCCACGCGACTGACCATCGACCTCACAGCCGTTGCGAACAACTGGCGCGACATGGCGAAACGATCCGGCCAGGCGCGCACTGCCGCCGTGGTCAAGGCTGACGCTTACGGGCTCGGTATCGAGGATGTCGGCCGCACCCTCTACCATGCCGGCGCACGCGATTTCTTCGTGGCCGTACCGGCGGAAGGCGCAACGCTTCGCGCCTATGCACCGGAAGCCCGGATCTTCGTGCTGTCCGGCATCTGGCCTGGCGCCGAACACTTCTTCTTCGATTACGATCTGGTGCCGGTTCTCGCATCGGAAGAACAGCTCGCCTTCTGGATGTCCGCCGTGGCCGAGCATGGAGAACACCCCTGCGCGCTGCATGTCGACGCCGGCTTCAACCGTCTCGGCCTGTCGATCGAGGATGCGCTGACGCTGGCCGACGACGTATCCCGGCCTGCAAGCTTCTCGCCCGTGCTGGTTCTGAGCCACCTCGCCTGCGCGGACGATCCGTCCTCTCCGATGAACCGCCAACAGCTTGAATCATTCCGGCGGGTTAGCGCAGCTTTCGAAGGCATCGATTCAAGCCTTTCGGCTTCCGCTGGAATCTTCCTCGGCCCGGAATATCACTTCGACCTTACCCGCCCCGGCATCGCAATCTATGGCGGCGAAGCGGTCAATGGCGAACCCAATCCGATGCGCCCGACGGTCAAGGCGGAAGCCCGCATTCTGCAGATCCGCGAGGCCAAGGCGGGCGAAAGCGTGAGCTATGGCGCGAGCCTGAAACTTGCCCGCGACAGCCGCCTTGCCATCGCTTCCGCCGGCTATGCGGACGGCTACCAGCGCTCCGCTTCCGGCAGCGGCGTCGGCCTGCGCCAGACCGGTCTCGCCGGTGCCCACGGCTTCATCGCCGGGCACAAGGTGCCGGTCGCCGGACGCGTGACCATGGATCTCACGATCTTCGACGTGACGGATGTTCCTGCCAATACGATTGCCGCTGGCGATTACATCGAACTCTTCGGCCCCAACATGCCGCTCGACGACGTTGCGCGCGCAGCCGGAACGATCGGTTACGAACTTTTGACCTCTGTCGGCCTGCGTTACGAACGTCACTATAACGAAACGGAGTGATCACTACCGGGCGGCTTGTATCTTTCCGTCGTTTGTCCTAACTGGGAAACAAATATTCACTCTTTGTTCTCTTTGAACGAAACGCGGGAAGCTTCCTGATGGCGAAGGCCAGGACTCAATTCATCTGCCAGAATTGCGGAACCGTTCATAACCGCTGGGCCGGCAAGTGTGACGGCTGCGGCGAGTGGAACACCATCGTCGAGGAAGACCCGATGGGCGGCATCGGCTCAGGCCCCGGCAAAGTGCCGAAGAAGGGCCGCCCGGTGACGCTCACTTCGCTTTCCGGCGAGATCGAGGAAGCGCCCCGCATTCCGACCGGCATGAGCGAGCTCGACCGTGCCACGGGCGGCGGCTTCGTACGTGGTTCGGCCGTGCTGATCGGCGGCGATCCGGGCATCGGCAAGTCGACGCTTCTCATGCAGGCGGCCGCCGCCCTTTCCCGCAAGGGTCATCGCGTCATCTATGTTTCAGGCGAAGAAGCGGTCGCGCAGGTCAGGCTTCGTGCGCAGCGCCTCGATGCGGCTCAGACGGACGTGCTGCTTGCGGCAGAGACCAATGTCGAGGACATTCTCGCAACGATATCAGAGGGTAAGCGCCCCGATCTCGTCATAATCGATTCCATCCAGACCTTGTGGAGCGACACGGCCGAATCGGCGCCCGGCACGGTCACGCAGGTCCGCACCGGCGTGCAGGCGATGATCCGCTTCGCCAAGCAGACCGGCGCGACCATGGTGCTGGTCGGCCATGTCACCAAGGACGGCCAGATCGCCGGCCCCCGTGTCGTCGAGCACATGGTCGACGCCGTTCTCTACTTCGAAGGCGACCGTGGCCACCATTACCGCATCCTGCGCACGGTGAAGAACCGCTTCGGGCCGACCGACGAAATCGGCGTGTTCGAGATGTCCGACAAGGGGTTGCGCGAGGTCGCCAATCCTTCCGAACTCTTCCTCGGCGAGCGCAACGAGAAGGCCCCGGGTGCTGCGGTTTTCGCCGGCATGGAAGGTACCCGCCCCGTGCTGGTAGAGGTGCAGGCGCTCGTTGCTCCGACGACGCTCGGCACCCCGCGCCGCGCCGTTGTCGGCTGGGACAGTTCGCGGCTTGCCATGATCCTCGCCGTGCTGGAAGCGCATTGCGGCGTGCGGCTCGGTCAACATGACGTGTACTTGAATATTGCCGGCGGATACCGCATCTCAGAGCCTGCTGCGGATATGGCAATCGCTTCGGCGCTGGTTTCCTCGCTGGCCGGTCTTGCCCTTCCGGCCGATTGCGTCTATTTCGGCGAAGTCAGCCTGTCGGGTGCCGTCAGGCCGGTTGCGCATACGGCTCAGCGACTGAAAGAAGCGGAAAAGCTCGGCTTCTCGACTGCTGTTCTGCCCACGGCCTCGTCCGAACTGCCGAAAGGCGGGGCGGGAAAGTGGAAAGAGGTGGAAAGCCTGCCGGATCTCGTGGCGCGGATCGCCGGTTCCCGGCTGAAGGCCCGCCAGGAGCAGCAGGACGGCGACTGACTGAATGGGGCAGACATGCCTTTGGTGCCGAAGACGGTGATGACGGTGACTTGAAGCAGGCTTTGCCTGCAACTCTTGGAGTTGGTATTTATGCCCATTACGATTTTCGACGGTATTGTCATCGGCGTCGTTCTGTTTTCAGCCGTACTCGCCATGGTGCGCGGTTTCTCACGCGAAGTGCTCTCGATCGCGAGTTGGGCAGGCGCGGTAGCCGCCGCCTACTATCTCTATCCGATCCTGGTGCCCTACGTTAAGAACTATACGAGCGACGATCGTATCGCGATAGCCGGTTCCGCGGGCGCCATCTTCCTGATCGCGTTGATCGTGATTTCGTTCATCACGACCCGGATTGCCGACTTCATCATCGATAGTCGTATCGGCGCACTCGACCGAACGCTCGGCTTTCTCTTCGGCGCCGCACGCGGTATTCTGTTGCTCGTCGTCGCAGTCGCCTTCTGGAACTGGCTGGTCGACGTGAAGCACCGGCCCGACTGGGTCAACAATGCCAAGACGAAGCCGTTCCTGGATGGTCTCGTCGGAAAACTTGAGGCAGTATTGCCGGAGGATATCGAGCCGCAGATCCGCGCGCGCATCCTCGGCAAGGAAGAGCCGGCAGGCGAGCCATCGGCAGAGCAGGCTCCGGGCGAACAGGCACCCGCCGAAGACGCACCGGCACCCGCCACCAGCAACTGACATGGCGCGGCCATCGGCCGCGCAAGAATTCGCATGACGGAGGCAGCCGGATCGGGACAGACCGGTGCCGCCGTGGTAACGCATTCCAGATTGCAGCTGTCCCGTGCGAGCAAAGGCGAGCTTCGATGATCCAGTCTACCCATTCCGATTTCGCATTCGGTCTCGACGACGACACCCTGCATGAAGAGTGTGGGGTGTTCGGCATTTTGGGACATCCCGATGCCGCGACCCTGACGGCGCTCGGCCTGCACGCCCTGCAGCATCGCGGGCAGGAAGCCGCCGGTATCGTTTCCTTCGACGGCAAGCGCTTCCACCAGGAACGTCATATGGGCCTCGTCGGCGACCACTACACCAATCCGGCAACGCTCGCCCGCCTGCCCGGCAGCATCTCCATCGGCCACACGCGCTACTCCACCACCGGTGAAGTCGCCATGCGCAACGTGCAGCCGCTGTTTGCCGAACTGGAAGAAGGCGGCATCGCCATCGCCCATAACGGCAATTTCACCAATGGCCTGACGCTGCGTCGCCAGATCATCGCCACCGGCGCCATCTGTCAGTCGACCTCCGATACGGAAGTCGTGCTGCACCTGATCGCCCGCTCGCGCCACTCCTCCACGTCGGACCGCTTCATCGACGCCATCCGCCAGATGGAAGGCGGCTATTCGATGCTGGCGATGACGCGCACCAAGCTGATCGCCGCCCGCGACATGACCGGCATCCGGCCGCTGGTTATGGGCGAACTCGACGGCAAGCCGATCTTCTGCTCGGAAACCTGTGCACTCGACATCATCGGCGCCAAGTTCATCCGTGACGTCGAGAACGGCGAAGTGATCATCTGCGAAATCCAGCCGGACGGCTCAGTCACCATCGACGCCCGCAAGCCGAGCAAGCCCCAGCCGGAGCGGCTCTGCCTGTTCGAATATGTCTACTTCGCCCGCCCGGACTCGGTCGTCGGCGGCCGCAACGTCTACACGACGCGCAAGAACATGGGCATCAACCTTGCCAAGGAATCCCCGGTCGAGGGCGATGTCGTCGTCCCGGTCCCGGATGGCGGCACGCCGGCGGCGCTCGGCTATGCCCAGCAGAGCGGCATTCCGTTCGAATACGGCATCATCCGCAACCACTATGTGGGCCGCACCTTCATCGAGCCGACCCAGCAGATCCGCGCCTTCGGCGTAAAGCTGAAGCATTCGGCCAACCGTGCGATGATCGAAGGCAAGCGCGTGGTGCTGGTGGACGACAGCATCGTGCGCGGCACGACCTCGCTCAAGATCGTGCAGATGATCCGCGAAGCCGGCGCCAAGGAAGTGCATCTGCGCGTCGCCTCGCCGATGATCTTCTATCCCGACTTCTACGGCATCGACACGCCGGATGCGGACAAACTGCTGGCCAACCAGTATGCGGATGTCGAGGCCATGGCGAAGTATATCGGCGTCGATACGCTTGCCTTCCTGTCGATCAACGGCCTCTACCGCGCCGTCGGCGGAGAGGATCGCAACGCAGCCCGGCCGCAGTTCACCGATCACTATTTCACCGGCGACTATCCGACCCGTCTGCTCGACAAGAACGGCGAAGCCATGGGCAACAAGCTTTCGATGCTCGCCAGCAACGGCTGAACGCCAGAGACAAGAGACAGGCAGATCATGACAGTTGACCTGAAGGGCCGCATCGCGCTCGTCACCGGCGCCTCGCGCGGCATAGGCTACTTTACCGCGCTCGAACTGGCAAAAGCTGGTGCCCATGTCATCGCCTGCGCGCGCACCGTCGGCGGGCTGGAAGAACTCGACGACGCAATCAAGAAGACCGGTGGCTCCGCCACGCTCGTTCCCTTCGATCTCGCCGACATGAACGCGATCGACGCGCTCGGTGGTTCGATCCATGAACGCTGGGGCAAGCTCGACATTCTCGTCGCCAATGCCGGCGTGCTCGGCGTCATCTCGCCAGTCGATCATATCGAGGCCAAGGTGTTCGAAAAGGTGATGAACATCAACGTCACCGCGACATGGAGGTTGATCCGGTCGGTCGCCCCGCTGATCAGCAAATCCGATGCCGGCCGCGCGCTGATCCTCTCCTCCAGCGCAGCGCACAAGTGCCGTCCGTTCTGGGGCGCCTATTCCGCATCGAAGGCCGCCGTCGAAGCGCTTGCCCGCACCTGGGCCGCCGAGACGCAGCGGCTGCCGCTGCGCATCCTCTCGATCGACCCCGGCGCAACCCGAACGGCAATGCGCGCCCAGGCTGTTCCGGGCGAAGATCCTGAAACGCTGCCGCATCCTTCCGAGGTCGCCGCCAGGCTTCTGCCGCTTTGCGGACCGGATCAGACGGAAACGGGCAAGCTTTTTGTCGTGCGAGAGAACAGGATCGTCGACTACCGCCTGCCGGAGTGAGCCTCAATTCCCCGGCGGGTATTGTCTTTTGCCGAGTGCCCCATGCGTCCGAGAGACATCACAGCCTATAGCTTCCTCGCACTTGCGTGGGGAACGTCATTCCTGTTGTTGCTGAAAGTCGTCCATGCCTTCGGCTGGATCGGTGCGGTCACGTTTCGCGGCTTCCTTGCAGGCTTCATTCTGCTTGCCGCGACTAAGCTTACCCGGCGTAAGCTGGATTTCAGCGTCGGCCGGCTGCCGTTTTTGATCGTCGGGGCTACCACCGTTGCGGGACAACTCATCGGTCTTTCCTATTCCACGCCGCTGATCGGCACGGCCATGGCCGCGATCTTCGTTGCCGCCATTCCCCTCTTCTCGATGATTATCGGACAACTCTGGGGAATCGAGCGCATCACGCCGCCCCGCGTCGTCGGCCTGCTGCTCGGCACGGTCGGCATCGTCATGCTGGTCGGCTTCCCGGCGGTTCCGATCGATGCCTCCTTCCTGCTCGGCTGCGTCGGCATGCTGTTTTCGACTTTCTCGGCGGCATTCGGCAGCAATTATGCCAGCCGTTACCTGCGCAACACCGGCGCATGGGAGGTCACCATCGGTTCCTTCCTCTGGGGCGGGCTGCTGACATTGCCGCTGCTCTATTTCGTGCCGGTCCCCACTTCGCCCGCAGCAATCGATTATCTCTATCTCGTCATGCTCGCCGCCGTGATGAGTTCGCTGACCTACGTCGTCTACTTCGACCTCGTCGGTCGTATCGGCGCCACACGCACCATCAGCGTCGAATTCGTAGTAACCGTCGTTGCCGTCCTGATCGGGGCACTGGTGCTCGGCGAACAGCTGACGGCGATACAACTCGTCGGGGCGGCGGTCATCATCGCCGGCTGCTCGCTGGTGCTCGGCCTGCTGCCGCTCAAACCCAAGGCTCAGATAGCGAACTGATCTCAACTTTCCGCGACAACAGGCGTGAACAGATGGGAAAAGCCGTTTTCCGAAGGGCATAGAGCATTCAGGTCCACCGGCCCCTCGATACCGTCAAGATTGCCGTTATCGGCAAACTGCCAGATCGACCACTCCTTGCACCCCTCCTGCTCCGGCTCCCGGGCAATGCTCCGGAGCCAAAGATAATGCGCCGGGAAGAGTTGATCGTTGCCCTTGAGATACTGGTCGTAGAATTCCTGCGTCACATAAAAGATCGGCTTTTGCGGAAAGACGCCCGAAAGCTCGGCCATGAAGGCATTAACCTCGCTCGACAGTTCTTCGAGCGTCGGCACCTTGGGGCAATTGCCGGTGAATTCCATGTCGACCGCGATCGGTAGCGTCCCCTCCTCCTTCGGAACCGTGGCGATGAGGTTCCGGGCCTGATCCCGGCCCGGACGACAGAAGGTGAAGAAATGATAGGCGCCCCGGACAAGGCCGGCCTCCTTCGCCTGCCTCCAGTTTTCCGCGAACCGGCGATCCCTGAAATCGCCCCCTTCGGTCGCCTTCATAATGGCAAAGCGGACATTGGGAAGGGCCGCGACCTTCTGCCAGTCGACCTCGCCCTGATGATGGCTGACATCGATACCCTGAACCGGGAAATCTTCGAGAGAGGGAGGAGTGAAACGAACCATCTCGCGATCATACAGGAGAGAGCCGGCGATTGCAGCCGCAAGCAGGACCGATCCGGCCAACCAGACGCCCGTCGCCCTTTTCATCAGCAATTCCTCTCCCTTGCCTGATTACGATCCCGGATAGGCAAACTCTGCGCCGGGAGTGTGACACATCCGAATGCCCTGCCCTCCGGCCGCGTCACCGCGTTCGACCATTCTTGGTATCGACGTTAAAAGCCATGCTTGTTCCCTTCCCTTTGCCAATGGTTGCGATAGGTTCCCGCCCAATCTGGAACAAGGAAAGCAGAGCCTCGATGTCGGTCCTGAAATACGCAGCGTTTGCCCTTGGCCTCGTCGCCACCCCCGCCCTCGCCGACGACCTGGTCGCGCTTAGCACCACAGCCACGTCGATCACCGGCGACATCAGCTTCGACGACTTTGAAATCGTTTTCGAAAACGGCAAGAAGCTGGTGTTCGATGAACTGATCGCGGACAACTTTATTGTCAATGGCAAGAAGGTTCCGGCATCCGTTTACAGCGTCAAGGGAACCGCAAATCCAAAGCTCCTGAATGGCAATCGCCTATGCGGCACAAGCCCCGTTACCTATCTCGCCTCGTGGCTCGATGACGATGTCACGATGATTGCGGTGTTCGAAACGCAGGACGCTCCGCAGAGTGACGAAGACATGTGCGCGCTCTACACCTACGTCTATCCCTGACGGGTGACGGGAGCGCTGGAAAGCACCGTTCACGACCACTTGACCTTGCGCCCGACCCACGCCATAACACCGCGCATGAAAACGACCATCTGCATTATTTGCGGGACTATTATTCGCTAGCGCAAACGCTGGCCCGGCCGTTTTCGTCTCCTGATCAAGTCCCAGATGACAAACGCCCCGGTCCAGCCGGGCAATTGCATTCCGGGAGACAGACATGGCCGCAGGCCTCAAGCTTTACAACACGCTCACACGCGAGAAGATCGACTTCGAACCGATCGATCCCGATAACGTGCGTATGTATGTCTGCGGCCCCACCGTCTATGACTACGCCCATATCGGCAATGCCCGCCCGGTCATCGTCTTCGACGTGCTTTACCGTATGCTGCGGCACATCTACGGCGCGGAGAAGGTAACCTATGTCCGCAACATCACCGACGTCGACGACAAGATCAATGCCCGCGCTTTGCGCGATTTCGGCACTCAAATCGCCAACGGCTCGATGACGCTGAACGACGCCATCCGTGCGGTGACCGGCAAGACCGAAAGCCAGTTCCACTCGGATGTTGCCGCCTTGGGCTGCCTCGAGCCCACGCAAGAACCCCGCGCGACAGACAACATCACCCAGATGATTGCAATCATCCAGCGGTTGCTGGACAAAGACCATGCCTATGTTGCCTCGGGGTCCGAAGGACACGAGGTGCTCTTCGCCACGGCCTCCATGGACAACTACGGTCAGCTTTCGAAGCGCAGGCTCGAAGACCAGCAGGCGGGAGCGCGTATCGCCGTCGAGGCTCACAAGATGAACCCCGCCGACTTCGTGCTGTGGAAGCAATCGGCAGACACTGAACCCGGTTGGAGCGCCAAATTCACCTTTAAGGGTGAAGAGGTCACGATCCATGGCCGTCCCGGCTGGCATATTGAATGCTCGGCCATGTCGGATCGCTACCTCTGGGAGGAGATCAAGGACCGACTTTCGCCGCGCGCCAAGAAGCTCCCACACCAGTTCGACATCCATGGCGGCGGGCTCGATCTAATCTTCCCGCATCACGAGAACGAAATCGCACAGTCCTGCTGCGCCTTCGATACCGACGTCATGGCCAATGTATGGATGCATAACGGCTTCGTGCAGGTCGAAGGCCGCAAGATGTCGAAGTCGGAAGGCAATTTCGTCACCATCCACGAACTGCTAACGGAAGGATGGGATGGACGCACAATGCGTTACCTAATGTTGAAAACGCATTACCGTCAACCAATCAACTGGACACGAGATGGTTTACAGCAGGCCGCTCTCGAACTTTCAAAACTAGCCAAGCATGTCTCCGGCATTCACCCGGACGGTAAGAATCAGAGCCGAGAGGTAATTGCGGCTTTATATGACGATCTCAACACCCCGGCAGCAATCTCCGAGTTACACAGATTGGCCTCCGCCACCTCAAATCGAGATCTGGCGACAAATGTAGTGACGCCTAACGATGACGCCTATGAAAAATTGGCGAATGCTTTGGCGCTATTGGGTTTCGAGAATCTTGATAGCTTCGACGTGAATGCGATGTTCGCCAGAATTCATTCCGGCACCATCGAGCTTAGCGATGCCCAAATCAATGAGTTGGTTGCTAAGCGAAAGGAATGGATCAAGGCGAAGAACTTCGCGGAAGCCGACAAGATTCGCGACGACCTCGCCGAGCGGGGCATCCAACTCAAAGACGGCAAGGATAAGGAGACTGGCGAGCGGATCACAACTTGGGAAATCAAGCGATGAGCGACGATCTTTCCGCTGCCGTCGAAGCGCTCGTCCAGATGCGGCTCGAAATGCTGAAGGCGAAAAACTTCGCTGAAGCCGACAAGATCCGTGACGACCTCGCTGCCCGTGGCATCCAGCTCAAGGACGGCAAGGACAAGGAGACCGGCGAGCGGGTCACCACATGGGAGGTCAAGCGGTGAGCGAACGCATGATGGACCACATGTCCGTGCATGTGGCGGACCTCAAGACCATGCGGGCCTTCTATGAAAAGGCCTGTGCGCCGCTCGGCATTTCCGTCGTCATGCAGGTGACCAAGGAAATGACCGGCTATGCCGACATGGCGGGTTTCGGCGGCCACAAGCCGTTCCTCTGGCTGGTCGGCACCGAGAAGACCACGCCTCCCCTGCACATGGCCCTGAAAGCCGAGACCCGCGCCGAGGTCGATGCCTTCTACGCGGCAGCGATTGCCGCGGGAGGGCGGGACAACGGCAAGCCCGGCATCCGCGAGCATTACCACCCCAACTATTACGCCGCCTTCGTGATCGACCCGGAAGGGCACAATCTCGAAGCCGTCTGCCAGAAGCCGGAGTAGAGCCATGAGCGCCGCACCTGAACCGACCTATACCGGCGGCTGCCAGTGCGGTGCGGTGCGCTTCCGCGTCACTGGCGCGCTTACCGATTCCTCGATCTGTCATTGCCGCATGTGCCAAAAGGCTTTCGGCGCCTATTACGCGCCGCTCGTCTCCACGCGCGGGGCGAAGCTCGAATGGAGCCGCGGCGAGCCGAAGCGGTTCCGCTCCTCCAATTTCGCGTTGCGCGGTTTCTGCGAGAATTGCGGCACGCCGCTGACTTACGAGGCTCCCGACGGTATCGCGGTCGCGGCCGGGGCCTTCGATGATCCGTCGCTTCTGCCGCCGACCGTGCAGTTCGGGACGGAAGGCAAGATCGGCTTCGTCGATTACCTGCACGAACTGCCGGGACATCGCACGGAAGAGGATGCGGAAGCCGCACCCTTCGTGCTGGATGTCGTGTCCTATCAGCATCCGGACCACGACACCCACGGCGACTGGCCGAGGGAGGAAACACGATGACCGGCAAGAAACCCAATACCCAGATGCCGAAATGGCTGCTCTACGGCCTCATCGGCAAGGGCGTCCTTGTCGCCGTCATCACCATCGGCGTCGTCACCTATGTAGCCCTGCGCTAGTGGTGCGATCCTGACAGATGGTACCCATCTGTCAGGACAAATCGCCCCACCAGATCAATAGTTTGTGGTCTGACCGAAACAGATGGGGACCATCTGTTTCGGTCAGACCACGAGGAGAAGAACATGGAAGGCGTATTTACCGGTGGATGCCAGTGTGGCGCGGTGCGGTTTCGGGCTGAAAAGCTGGGGCGGCCGTCGATCTGCCATTGCCGCATGTGCCAGAAGGCATTCGGCGGCCTTTTCGGTGCGCTCGTTACCGCGGACCACGCGCATCTCACATGGACGCGCAGCCAGCCCACCCTGTTCCGCTCATCGGCCAAGGTAAAGCGCGGCTTCTGTCACAAGTGCGGGACGCCGCTTTCGTACCATGCCGGAGAGAGTATCGAATTCGCCATCGGCGCCTTCGATCACCCGGAACTGTTGGAGCCGCAGGTGCAGGTCAACCATGACAAGCGTCTGCCGTGGATCGATCATCTTTTCGAAAAACCCGCCGTGAACACGCCTGAGATGGAAGCTTTCTTCGCATCCGTGGTTTCAAACCAGCATCCCGACCATGATACGGCGGCCTGGCCGCCGGAAGAGGATTGATCAATGACCAACGAATTACGCGGCTTCTACCCCGAAATCGAACCCTACGAGACCGGTTTTCTCGACGTCGGCGATGGCCACACCGTTTATTGGGAGCGCGTCGGCACGAAGGGCGGTAAGCCCGCCGTCTTCCTGCATGGCGGCCCGGGTGGCGGATCGAGCCCGACCCAGCGCCGCCTCTTCGACCCGGCGGTCTATGACCTGCTGCTATTCGACCAGCGCGGTTGCGGCAAGTCCACGCCGCATGCCTCGCTGGAGGCCAACACCACCTGGCATCTGGTGGCCGATATCGAGCGCCTGCGCGAGATGGTCGGCGTCGACAAGTGGCTGGTGTTCGGCGGCTCCTGGGGCTCGACGCTGGGGCTCGCCTATGCCGAAACCCATCCGGACCGGGTTTCCGAACTGGTGCTGCGCGGCATCTATACGCTGACCACGCCCGAGCTCCTCTGGTATTACCAGTTCGGCGTGTCGGAAATGTTCCCGGACCGCTGGGAGATGTTCCAGGCCCCGATCCCGGAAGCCGAGCGCCACGATATGATGGGCGCGTATCGCAACTACCTCACGGGCAGCGACCGCAAGAAGCAGCTCGAATGCGCGATCGCATGGAGCACCTGGGAGGGTGCCACAATCACGCTGCTGCCCAATCCGGATTATGCCGCCCATTTCGGCGAGGACGACTATGCGATCGCGTTTGCGCGCATCGAAAACCACTTCTTCGTCCATGGCGGCTGGCTGGAGGAAGGCCAGTTGCTGCGCGATGCGCATAGACTTCAAGATATTCCGGGCGTCATCGTTCATGGACGTTACGACATGCCCTGCCCGGCCAAATACGCCTGGCAGCTTCACAAGGCCTGGCCGAAAGCGGACTTCCATCTGATCGAAGGCGCCGGCCATGCCTTTCTGGAGCCCGGCATTCTCGACCAGCTCATCCGCGCAACCGACAGGTTTGCCGGGAAAGAATAAGATCTGCCCCTCACCCTGACCCTCTCCCCGCAAGCGGGGAGAGGGGACGGAAACGTCGGCGGCGCGGCCCTTCTCCCTGCTTGCGGGGAGAAGGTGGCGGCAGCCGGATGAGGGGCGCGAAACAAACTAAACGGCTGCCTGGGGAGGCGAACACATGACACGCGAGAAAATCTATCTATTCGACACGACGTTGCGCGATGGCCAGCAGACGCCGGGCATCGACTTTTCGGTCGAGGACAAGATTGCGATTGCGGCCATGCTGGACGAGTTCGGGCTCGATTATGTCGAGGGCGGCTATCCCGGCGCCAACCCGACCGACACAGCCTTCTTCACGAAGAAGCGCACCGAGCGCGCCGGCTTCGTCGCCTTCGGCATGACCAAGCGCGCCGGCGTCTCGGTCTCCAACGATCCGGGCATATCGCAGCTTCTGCAGGCGAAGGCCGACGCCATCTGTTTCGTCGCCAAGAGCTGGGACTACCACGTCAAGGTTGCACTCGGCTGCACCAATGAGGAAAATCTCGATTCGATCCGCGAGAGCGTCGAGGCGGCCATCGGGGCCGGCAAGACGGCGATGGTCGATTGCGAGCATTTCTTCGACGGCTACAAGGCCAATCCGCAATATGCGCTCGCCTGCGCCCGCACCGCCTATGACGCCGGCGCGCGCTGGGTGGTGCTGTGCGATACCAATGGCGGCACGCAGCCGCCCGAGATCCGAGAGATCATCGCCGCCGTCATCGCGGCCGGTGTGCCCGGCTCCTCGCTCGGCATTCATGCCCACAACGACACGGGACAGGCGGTCGCCAATTCGCTTGCCGCCGTCGAAGCCGGCGTACGACAGATCCAGGGGACGCTGAACGGCATCGGCGAGCGCTGCGGCAACGCCAATCTCGTGACGATCATCCCGACGCTCTGTCTGAAGGACAGTTACGCGTCGCGGTTCACCACCGCGATCGATACCGAAAAGCTGGTCGAGCTGACGCGGCTTTCGCATTCCTTCGACGAACTGCTGAACCGTTCGCCGGATCATCAGGCGCCCTATGTCGGGGCTTCCGCCTTCGCCACAAAGGCCGGCATCCATGCCTCCGCCCTGCTCAAGGATCCAAAGACCTATGAGCATGTCGAGCCGCAGAGCGTCGGCAATTTCCGCAAGGTCATGGTGTCGGATCAGGGCGGCAAGGCCAATTTCATCAACGAGCTCAAGCGCCGCGGCATCACCGTGGAAAAGGACGATCCGAAGCTCGATCAGCTCATTTCCATCGTCAAGGAACGGGAAGCTTCCGGCTATGCCTATGAGGGCGCCGATGCGAGCTTCGAGCTTCTCGCCCGCCGCACGCTCGGCACCGTGCCGAGTTTCTTTTCTGTCGAAGGCTTCCGGGTGATGGTCGAGCGACGCTTCGACGCCAACGGTCACCTGAAGACCATTTCCGAAGCGGTCGTAAAGCTCGTCATCGACGGCAACAGGGTCATGTCGGTGGCGGAAGGTGATGGCCCGGTCAATGCACTCGACCTCGCGCTGCGCAAGGACCTCGGCAAGTATCAGACCGAGATCGACGATCTCGAACTGGTCGACTTCAAGGTGCGTATCCTCAATGGCGGCACGGAGGCCATCACCCGCGTCCTGATCGAATCCACCGATAATACCGGCATGCGCTGGTGGACGGTCGGCGTTTCGGAAAACATCATCGATGCCTCGTTCCAGGCGCTGATGGATTCGGTCGTCTACAAGCTGATGAAGAACCGGCAGCTTGCAGGAAAGATCGCCGCCGAATGATCGGCGGCGACCGTAACAGGCGAGTCAGACGGCCGGCGGGTTGAGGCGGGCAAAGCCCTCCTGCCGGTAGTAGGGGAAATGCGGATAGGAGGCGTCGGTGACGCTTGCCGCATCGAGGGCAGCGATCTGCTCGGCCGTCAGGCTCCAGCCGACCGCGCCGAGGTTCTGGCGCAATTGCTCCTCGTTTCGCGCGCCGATGATGACCGATGAAACGGTCGGGCGCGACAGGAGCCAGTTCAGCGCGATCTGCGGCACCGTCTTGCCGGTTTCCCCGGCGATTGCCTCGAGAGCATCGACGACGCGATAGAGCCGCTCGTCATCCACCGGCGGGCCGAAGGCCGCGGTTTCGTGCAGACGGCTTTTCTCCGGCAAAGGTGCGCCGCGGCGGATCTTGCCGGTGAGGCGGCCCCAGCCGAGCGGGCTCCAGACCATTGCGCCCACGCCCTGATCGAGACCAAGCGGCATCAGGTCCCATTCGTAATCCCGGCCGACCAGCGAATAATAGACCTGGTTCGCCACGTAACGCGGCCAGCCGTGACGATCAGCGGCAGCGAGCGACTTCATGATCTGCCAACCGGCGAAGTTGGAGACGCCGACGTAGCGGACCTTGCCGGCATTCACGAGACTGTCGAGCGTCGACAGCACTTCCTCGACGGGCGTCGAGGCATCGAAGGCGTGAAGCTGCAACAGGTCGATGTAATCGGTGCCGAGCCGGCGGAGAGCGCCATCGACGCTGTCGGTCAGGCGGGCGGAAGATGTGCCCCATTCGGCGGGACCGTCCCCCATCGGCAGTCCTGTCTTGGTGGAGATCAGCACGTCGCCGCGCCGGCCCTTGATTGCCTGAGCGAGCACTTCTTCCGATGCGCCGGCGGAATAGACATCCGCGGTATCGAAGAGGTTCACGCCGGCCTCGAGGCAGATATCCACCAAACGGCGGGCCTCGGCGGCATCGGAATTGCCCCAGGCGCCAAACAGCGGGCCGGAGCCGCCGAAGGTGCCGCAGCCGAAGCTCAGGACCGGAACGCGGAGACCGGAGGCTCCCAGACGACGATATTCCATTTGACTATCCTTTCCTTGTGGATCGATGGAAACGAGAAGAAAGAGGGCGCGCGCCCTTTCAGACGTGAGCCGGTTCTGCAGCCGGTCGCCTTGCTTCGCGGCGCATGGCAATGACGGCCAGCAACAGGCCGGCTACCGGGAAGACGGCGGCAACGAGCGGGAGATGGGCAAGGCCCGGACCGTGGTCGATGGAGAGCCCGCCGACCCAGGCGCCGATGGCGTTGCCGAGATTGAAGGCGGCAATGTTGAGGCTGGAGGCAAGCGCCTGTCCCACGCCCTCGGCCTTCTGCAGGATACGAAGCTGAAGTGGGGCGACCGTTGCGAAGCCTGCCGCACCGAGCAGGCCGACCATGACGGCTGCAACCGGCTGGATGCCCATCAGGAACTCCATGGCGATCAGAACGACGCCGAGGGCACCAAGCGAGAGCAGAAGCGCGCGACCGAGATTACGGTCCGCCAGACGACCACCGAGCAGGTTGCCGACGATCAGTCCGCCGCCGAAGAGCAGCAGGATCGGCGAAACCGCCGCTTCGCTGAAGCCGCTAATCTGGGTCAGGATCGGAGCAATGAAGGTGAAGACGGCGAAGACCGCGGCAAAACCGAGTACCGTCATGGCAAGACTGGTCACCACCGGCTCGCTGAAGAGCACCGAGAGCGAGCCGGCTTCTTCCGGCTTGTTGGCGGAGGTTTCTTCCTTCGGCAGGAAGATGGCAAGGACTGCGACCGCGATGACGCCGACGACGGCAACGGCCCAGAAGGTCATGCGCCAGCCATATTCCTGTCCGAGCCAGGTTCCGAACGGAACGCCGGCGATATTGGCGACCGTGAGCCCGGTGAACATGACGGCAATGGCCGAGGCCCGGCGATCTTCCGGAACCAGTCCGGTGGCGACGACGGAGCCGACACCGAAGAAGGTGCCATGAGCAAGCGCCGTCACCAGACGGGCGACCATCAGCGCCTCGAAGCTGGGGGCCAGCGCACAGGCTATGTTGCCGATGGTGAAGATCACCATGAGCATGAGCAGCGTGGTGCGGGGCTTCATCCGGCCGGAAAAAGCCGTCAGCACCGGCGCGCCGACGACGACGCCGAGCGCATAGCCCGAGATCAGCAGGCCGGCGGTAGCGATGGAAATGCCGAGGTCGCGGCTGACGTCGATCAGCAATCCCATGATGACGAATTCGGTGACACCGATGCCAAAGGCTCCGGCTGTCAGTGCATAAAGGGCAAGAGGCATTGGATCATCCTTTCTGATGCCGAGTGCCCTCAGATAGACAAGAGAAGTTCAGTGAAATAGTCTGCCTTAAAGAACAATATCTATGAGTTGAATTCACAAAATGGCCCGACAGGACATCAACAGGTCCGGCGAGATGGAAGTCTTCGTGCAGGTGGTGGAGCGCGGCGGCTTTTCCGCCGCCGCCCGCGTCAGCCGCATGACGCCATCGGCGGTGAGCAAGCTGGTTGCACGGCTGGAAACCCGGCTAGGCACGCGCCTCGTCAACCGCTCGACCCGCAAGCTGCTGCTGACACCGGAAGGCCGCGCCTTCTACGAGCGTTCCGTGCGCATTCTCGCTGATATGGACGAAGCCGAGCGAAGCGCTGCCTCGCTCGACAATCCACGCGGGCTGATCCGCATCAATACCAGCGCCGCCTACGGCACTCATGTGCTCTCCCGCATTCTGTCACGCTTCCTTTGCGACTATCCCGGCATTTCCGTGGAGATCGTGCAGACGGACCTCGTGGTCGATCTTCTAACCGAACGGGCGGATATCGCTGTGCGCGCCGGCCCCATGACCAGTTCCAGCTTGATTGCCCGCAAGCTCGGGGACACCCAACTGGTGATCGTCGCCTCCCCGGACTATCTGGCGCGCCACGGAACTCCTGTGACGGCCGAAGATCTGGAGCATCATTGCCGGCTCGGCTTCGGTTATGTCAGGGCCTTTTCGGACTGGGACGTTCCACAGGGCGACGGGATCGTCTCCGTTCCTGTGGTCGGACGCGTCAGCGCCAGCGATGGCGAAGCGCTCCGGCATCTGGCAATCGGCGGCACCGGCCTGGCGCGGCTTGCCGCCTTCACCGTGCGCGAGGATATCGCCGCAGGTCGTCTGTTGCAGGTTCTCGATGATCCACGAACCCGGCGCAGCGAGGCCTTTCATGCCGTCTATGTCGGTCAGGGCGGGCATCTGCCGGCGCGCATCCGCGTGATGCTGGATTTTCTCTCCGAGCATGGCCGGGTATCCTGACGCCGCTGTATTCCAGCCCGGATGCTATCCATCCTCTCCGGCGGTGGTTTCTCCCATATCTCCATCTGGCGGACGGGTCGAAAGCCCCCAGTCGGCCTCGGAATACCATTCCCCGGGCTGCTCCGGTTGCCGCCAGCGCAGGCTGCGGACGGCGCGCCAATTATCTCTGAAGGCGGCGCGAAGCCGGGCGTGGCTCGCCCAGTCGGAAAACTGCGCGCCCTCGGCCCAGACGAAGGACACGCTCTCGATGAAGCGCGCGGCGTAACCCCGCTCCTCGCGGCGAATGAGGAGATAGCCGGCCATGCCGGAATAGACGGGCCCCCTGCCCCTTTTCTCGAAGATCGGCACACCGAGCGGAAAGAGCAACCGGCCGCCGGGTTTCAGCCGGTCGATCCACGGGCCGGCGGGCTGATCGACGGCGAAGTTGACGTAAACGATATCGACATAATCCTTAGGCCATTCGAGACCGTTGCCCCTGACAACCTCGACATTCGCCCGCCCTGTCAGGCACGTCGCGGCACGGGCCTCAAGTTCGTCGTCATACTCAACGGCTGTGACATGACCGGCGGCGCCGACGAGTTCGGCGAGGATCGCGGTGTAATAGCCTGTGCCGGCGCCGATGTGGCAGACCCGTTCTCCGTGTTTCGGCGCAAGCGCATGGATACCGAGCGCATGCAGCGACGGACTGCCATTGTTTACGCCACGCGGCGCATCGAGAGACACGAGAACGTCGTCGTAGAGAAAGGCCAAATCATCCGATGGCACCTCACGGTAGCTGCCATGGCTCGAGATCAGCCAGGGCGGGGGGCCTACGAAATCTTCGCGGGGTACCTGACTGAAGGCGCGAAGCAAGGCAGTGTCGGATGAGACACCAGCCTTTTCCAGCATCCGTATCGCATAATGGCAGCGTTGTTCCACGGTTGAAGCCTTCAGCATCTCCTGCCTCGTCCACAATGTCCCGTCGCCCTGCCCGACAGCCTGCCGTACCGATGGTTCAGATGCAATCAGCCATTGTTCACCGGAATGAATTTGTTCATTCGTAAACCTTCAGGTAACCGGATGGGTCAAAAAGAGAACCCGGGCGGAAATACCATGAAGAACCCAGTTGCTCCGGCAATAAAGAATGAAGATAGCGCACGAGGCTTTGCCTTCGCGCTGACGGCTTATGTGATCTGGGGATTCCTGCCCCTGTTCATGAAGGCCGTCGCCCATATTCCGCCGACGGAGGTGATCGCACACCGGGTCATCTGGTCGGTTCCGATCGCTGCCGGCGTCCTTCTCATTCTCCGACGGACCGACGATCTGAAGGCGGCCCTTCGCTCACCGCGCATCATGCTGATGGCGGCGCTCACAGCGACACTGATCAGTATCAACTGGGGCCTTTATGTCTGGGCGATCGGTGCCGGCCGTGCGCTGGACACAGCACTCGGCTACTTCATCAATCCACTGTTCTCGATTTTCCTCGGCGCGGTGCTGCTCAAGGAAAAGCTGAAGCCCGCGCAGATCGCGGCAATCGCGCTGGCGGCCATAGCGGTCGCGATTCTGACGTTTGAAGCAGGGTCGCTTCCCTGGGTATCGCTCGGACTCACCGTGACCTGGGGCTTCTACGCCTTCTTCCGCAAGACGCTGCCGATCGGCCCCAATCAGGGCTTTCTTCTGGAAGTGCTGCTGCTCAGCCTCCCTGCGCTCGGCTACATGGTCTATCTCGGCGCGTCCGGCCAGAGTCATTTCTTCACGACCAGCTCGACCGACACGATACTGCTGCTTTCGAGCGGTGTCGTCACCGCCTGCCCGCTGATCATCTATGCGAACGGCGCGAAGCTGCTCAGGCTCTCGACCATCGGCATTATGCAGTACATCGCACCGACGATGATCTTCCTGATTGCCGTCTTCCTGTTCAAGGAACCGCTGGGCACGGCACGCACGATCGCCTTCCCGCTGATCTGGGCTGCACTCGTACTGTATTCGCTGCCGATGATCCGGGATTATCGCCGGCGCTGAAGCGCCGGCCTCACCTTAAAGTTTGGAAATCACTTCGCCGGCGCCGCCGGAATTGCCGGCTCCATCGAGCCGGTCGAGGATCGTCGGCACAACCTCCTCTACATCTGCGATGACGAGCGGCTGAACACGATGGCCGGTATGGATGAAGCCCTGATCGCGCATGTGGCGGATCAGTTCCAGCATGGGGTCCCAGAAGCCGTTGACGTTGACGAAGACCATCGGCTTCTCGTGGCGTCCGAGCTGGGCCCAGGTCATGATCTCTACGATTTCTTCAAGGGTTCCGATCCCACCTGGAAGGGTTACGAAGGCATCGGCGCGCTCGAACATCGCATGCTTGCGCGCATGCATGTCCGGCGTGATAATCAAGTCGTCGAGCTGACCGAGTGAATGGCGTGTCGCTTCCATGTCGACGAGGAATTCCGGGATGATCCCGGTCACCTTGCCGCCGTTCGAAAGAACGCCGCTTGCGACCGCCCCCATGATACCCTTGGTGCCGCCACCATACACGAGGCGCATCCCGTGTGTGGCGATGGAACGGCCAAGCGCACGGCCGGCTTCAATGTAAGCGGGATCGCGTCCGGGCTGTGAGCCGCAGTAGACGCAGACGGATCGAATCGGAAAATTGTTTTCGGTCATGCCCCAAAAAACTATGCAGGGACCGTGAGGTCAACAAAATAGACTGAAAGCGGTGCGCGGAAACCCGGAATCCCTTGAGAACGCTTGTGAAAAGGGTCAGATGACGCTAGCAATTTCCTTGGGGTCATGGCGGTTTATCCGCCCGGAGAGAAAGAATGATGAAAAACCGCACCGGATGGGTCGCTTTGTTGGTGCTGGGCGTCGCGACTCTGCTGATGGTGTTCTTCGTATTGCCGCGGATTTCCGAGACCGGCAAGGAAGCCGAAAAGCCGACGACGACGGCCGCCGACACAACCAAGGATACGGCAGCGAAGGCGGAAACGACGCTCGCCGAGGCCGGCAAGGCCGCGGCCGAGAAAATGGATCGCCTGAAGGCCGATGCGACGACCGCCGTTCAAGGCCTGTCGTCTCTGTTCGCCGACGGTAAAACACCGGCAGTCGAGGCCTTCACCTCGGCGAAGGCGGCCGCACAAAGCGCTCTTTCGGCGCTTTCGGCGCTTGAAATCCCGCAACTGCCCGACACAACCGCTATCGATACGCTGAAGAGCGCTCGCGACAACGCCGCCAAGGCGCTGGCGCTGCTCGAAGCGCTGCCGCAGGATCCGACCGCAGCCAGCACTCTTTTGGGTCCGATCGAACATGCCCTCAAGGGCACCACGCCCCCGGCCGCGCCGGCAACGGAAGCGCCGGCAGCGGCACCTGCAGACGAAAGCGCCTCGACGCTGCCGCGCTTCGACGTTCTTCGCGTAGAACCCGATGGCTCGACGGTGATCGCCGGCAGTGCCGAGCCCGGCGCCAAGCTCGACATCGTCAGCGGTGACAAGACGGTTACCTCGGTACAGGTCGAGCCAAACGGCGATTTCGTGGCCGTGCTGGACCAGCCATTGCCGCCGGGTGACCATGTTCTCGCCCTGCGCGTCACCGGCAAGGACGGCAAGACGGCGACATCCGAAGAGATGGCGACCGTATCGGTCCCCAATTCGGCTGACGGCAAGCTGCTTGCAATGGTCACGAAACCAGGCGAAGCAAGCCGCATGATCACCCTGCCGGAAACAGTGAATTCCGAAGCCAAGCAGAGCCGTGTTGCGACGGACACCGCGACAGCCACCACTGCTGATGCCACGGTGCCTGCAGCCGCGACGCCCGCCCCTGCCGTAAAGGCCGAGATCCAGGTCAGCGCCGTTGAGATCGAAGGCAAACGCATCTTCGTCGCCGGTGAAGCGCCCGCTGGTAGCACCGTACGCGCACTGGCCGATGAAGCGCGGATCGGCGAAATCAAGACGGATGCAACCGGCCATTTCGTGATCGAAGGCACCATCGACCTGTCGGTGGGCAGCCATGTCATCACCGTCGAACTGCTGGACGATAACGGCAACGTCAAGGTGAAGGCTTCCGTACCGTTCGACCGCCCGGCCGGCGATCAGGTCTCGGTCGTCGCGCAGGCCTCCGGCGACGCTGGCGGCCTCGTTCCTCTGGAACAGGTGGCCTTCGAAAAGCAGCGCGATGCGCTGGCCAAGGCCTTCGCCATCCTCAAGGGTCTCTACGCCGACGGCAAGTCGCCTGCGATCGAGGAACTGGCCGCCGCCCGTTCCGCAACGGAAATCGGTCTCCAGTCCATCGCGGACTTCCGCCTGCCGTCATCGACGGGTCAGTCGCTGATCGACTTCATCACGCAGGCGACAAGGGGGGCAAAGACCGCGCTTTCCGCGCTGCAGGCGATTCCGTCCGGCGACGTCAAGGCGATGGGTACCGCCCTGCCGAAGCTTGTCAGCCTGATCGATGCAATCCTTGCACCGGCAGCGCCCGCACCTGTTGTTGCAATTCTGGATCAGGGCCCTTCGACCGACGGCGCTTCCGGCACGACCGAGACTGCAACCGCCGAACCGAAGACAATCACGCAGGCTCCGCTGCAGGAAAGCCGCAACAGCGTCATTATCCGGCGCGGCGATACCCTTTGGCAGATCTCGCGCCGCGTCTATGGCCAGGGCGTCCGCTATACGACGATCTATCTGGCCAATGCCGGGCAGATCGCCAATCCGGACAAGATCGAACCGGGCCAGATTTTTTCCGTCCCGAACGAGGCCCTGCCGAACTCGGAAGAACTGCACCGCAAGCGGCTGCATGGCGAAAAGCTGAACTGACGATCAGAAAACGCCCATTGCATTGGCGGGGGCTAGATCCTATTTGCCGAGAGGCGGCGGTCTGAACAGGACCGCCGCCTTTTATCGTTTGCGCAAGGACGGGGCCGGTATTCATGGCTGACAGGAAGAAGACGATTTCTGCTGACAGCAGCAACCCGATGGGTACGCTGGTCAATCTATGGCCCTACATGTGGCCCGCCGACAGGCGCGATCTCAAGATGCGGGTCGTCTGGGCGACCGTTTTCCTGATCGTCTCCAAATTCGTGTTGATCCTCGTCCCCTATTTCTTCAAGTGGGCAACGGATGCGCTGAACGGCAAGCTCGACATGGTCGGGCTGCTTCCCGCCTTCCTGCTTGGCGCGGTGGTGCTCGTAATTGCCTACAACCTCGTCCGCATCGCCCAGGTCGGCCTCAACCAGCTGCGTGACGCGCTGTTCGCCAGCGTCGGGCAATACGCGGTGCGCCAGCTTGCCTACAAGACCTTCGTCCACATGCACCGGCTTTCCCTGCGGTTCCATCTGGAGCGCAAAACCGGCGGCCTTTCGCGCATCATCGAGCGTGGCACCAAGGGCATCGAGACGATCGTCCGCTTCACCATTCTCAATTCCGTTCCGACGCTGATCGAATTCCTGCTGACCGCAGTAATTTTCTGGTGGGGCTACGGCTTCTCCTATCTCGCCGTGACGGCCATCACCGTCTGTGCCTATATCTGGTTCACCATCAAGGCCAGCGACTGGCGCATCAACATTCGTCGCGCGATGAACGACAGCGACACCGACGCCAACACCAAGGCGATCGACTCGCTTCTGAACTTCGAAACCGTAAAATATTTCGGCAACGAGGAGATGGAGGCCAAGCGCTTCGACGGCTCCATGGCGCGCTATGAAAAGGCCGCAACCGAAGTCTGGACCTCGCTCGGCTGGCTCAACTTCGGCCAGGGCGTGATCTTCGGCCTCGGTACCGCCGTCATGATGGTCATGTCCGCGCTCGCGGTACAGCGCGGCGACCAGACGATCGGCGATTTCGTCTTCATCAACGCCATGCTGATGCAGCTTTCCATCCCGCTCAACTTCATCGGCTTCGTCTATCGCGAGATCCGCCAGGGGCTGACCGACATCGAACAGATGTTCGACCTCCTCGAAGTTCAGGCGGAAGTGGTCGACAAGCCCGGCGCGCCGGCGCTTGCCATCGCTCAGGGCAGTATCGCCTTCAAGGATGTCCACTTCGCCTATGATCCGCAGCGTCCAATCCTCAAGGGCATTTCCTTCGAGGTGCCGGCCGGCAAGACGGTTGCCGTCGTCGGTCCCTCCGGCGCGGGCAAGTCAACCATCTCGCGTCTGCTCTATCGTTTCTACGACATCCAGCAGGGTTCGATCACCATCGACGGGCAGGATGTGCGCGACGTCACCCAGCAGAGCCTGCGCAAGGTGATCGGCATGGTGCCGCAGGATACTGTGCTGTTCAACGATACAATCGCCTACAACATTCGCTACGGTCGCCCGAGCGCCACCGATGCGGAGATCGAGCAGGCAGCGGAGATCGCGCAGATCAGCCATTTCATCCGCGATCTGCCCGACGGCTTCAAGACAATGGTCGGCGAGCGCGGGCTGAAGCTCTCCGGCGGCGAGAAGCAGCGCGTGGCAATCGCCCGCACGGTATTGAAAGCGCCGCCGATCCTGATCCTCGACGAGGCGACCTCGGCACTCGACACCACGACCGAGCAGGAAATCCAGGCGGCACTCGACATCGTCTCGGAAAACCGCACGACGCTGGTGATCGCGCATCGTCTCTCGACCGTGGTCGGGGCCGACGAGATCATCGTGCTGAAGGGCGGCGAGATTGCCGAACGCGGCACGCACTCCGCCCTGCTGGAAAAGAACGGGCTCTACGCCTCGATGTGGAACCGCCAACGCGAAGCGACCCAGGCGGAAGAACATCTGCGGCAGGTGCGCGAGAGCGACGAACTCGGGGTGGTGGTGCGCAAGGCCCCGGCGAGCTGACGGTCGTCACCATAGCCTGTCAGACGGCAAGACGGATCTGGTTTCGCCCTTCCCTCTTGGCGAGATAAAGGGCGGTATCCGCGCGTTTCAACGCGTCATCCAGGTTTTCGGCATTCGCGTCGAACCGGGCAAGGCCTATGCTGACCGTGCCGGCTACGGATGACAGCACATCGACCCGGCAGAAGCGTTCAACCTCGCGGCGCATGTCATCGGCCAGCGCTGCGGCATCCTTGAGAGACAGTCCTGGAAAGAGTGCATAGAACTCCTCGCCACCGGCGCGGGCGACGATATTGTCCTCGCCGATGGTGGCTTCGAGTACCTGCGACACCGTTCGCAATACGTTGTCTCCCTCGGAATGACCAAGGCGATCGTTAATCAGCTTGAACTGGTCGACGTCGATGATCGCGACCGAAACGGGACTTGCCCCGTTCCGCGCCCATTCGGCGGCATCCTCGGCAAGCTGAAAGAACTTGCGGCGGTTATACGCATTGGTCAGCGGATCGCGCTCGGCGGCATCGATCAACTGGGTCTCGAGACGCTTGCGGTCGGTAATGTCGAGGATCGCGCCGGCAATGCCGTATACACCCTGGTTACGGCTCTTGATTACCGCCTTCTGGAACTCGACGAAACGCATGTCCCCGTTGGAGTGACAAACCTTGCTTTCGTAAACCTGCACGCCTCCGCTATCGAAAAGCGCGTCGTCGGCCGCCTGATATCGTCTCGCGATCTCCGCGGGCGCGACATCATAGACGGATGCCCCCAGAATCGTTTCAAGCGGCAGCCCGAGATATTCGGCAAAGGCAGAGTTGCAGCCGACATAGACGCCTTCCACGTTCTTGAAAAAGATCGGCGTCGGCAGATGGTCTATGCAGGCCTGCAGATAGTCGCGTTCCAGCGCGACATGTCCCACCTCGTCCTCCGCCCGGCGCGTACGCTCCTGCGCCTTGCGGGCACGAGAGAGACAGCGCGCGATGACGGAATCGTCGAGATCGGACAGCACATCGTCCGCGCCGAGATCGAGAGCGCGGTCGAACCAGTCCGAGCCGAGATTTTCCTCGACAACAATGACGAGATAGGCGCGCTCCCCCAGAGTGCGGCGCAGATCGCGGATATCGGCCCCAAGGCTTTCACGGGTGAGAGGAGCGAAAACAACGACAGAACCGGCAATTCTGTGTGCCTCCTGCCTTGTGACCACTGCAGCCCCTAGCAAGGCTGGGGGAACAGAACAGGCCGGGCCAGCGATCCAGAGCAGATCGCCGCGCTCCCTGTGCCGCATATCTTCGTCAGAAGTCTTTCCAGCCCTACGCACTCGTTCGTCCAGTTCATTGCGCGGGAAAGAAGGCTCCGCACGTCACGGTCTGCAATGCATACCCGCCATTCCTAGCGGGTAATCGTTGACGGAAGGTGCACAGATCTTCAACTTTGCGGCGGCGCAGCATGGAACGTCCGATGCTCCCCACATACAGGACCGAATGTCGCGTAAACAGGCTTTGAAGGCCGCAAGCATTGCCCCGGAAGCGCTTTCGGGTTAGTCAGCAGCCACCAATCGGGAGTCCTTACCCTTGCTGCAAGCGCGAGGGCATGGATTTCAAGACCCGTAACAGCAACGACGCGAGGTAATCATGGATCTGTTCGATAGCATTCGTAAGTCCATCGTGCCGGTGCACAAGGAAGGTTATCCCTTCGTTGCAGCATTCTTTGTGGCCTCCCTCATCCTCGGCTGGCTCTTCGAGCCGCTCTTCTGGGTCGGCTTCGTACTGACGCTGTGGTGCGCCTACTTCTTCCGCGACCCGGAACGCGTCACCCCGCAGGATGACGATCTGGTCATCAGCCCGGCCGACGGTCGCGTATCGGCCATCCAGATGGTCGCGCCGCCGGAAGAACTGGGCCTCGGAAGCGATCCGATGCTGCGCATCTCGATCTTCATGAACGTCTTCAACTGCCATGTGAATCGCGCCCCCGTGCGTGGCCGCGTCACCAATGTCGCCTACCGTGAAGGCAGCTTCCTCAATGCGGAACTCGACAAGGCCAGCCAGGAAAACGAACGCAACGGTCTCGTGATCGAAAGCACTCATGGAGAAATCGGTGTCGTGCAGATCGCCGGTCTCGTCGCACGCCGGATCGTCTGCTGGACCCATGTAAACGAACCGCTGGATGCCGGAGAACGTTTCGGCCTGATCCGTTTCGGTTCTCGCCTCGACGTATTCCTTCCGGCAGGCGCGGAACCGCGCGTCTCCCTTGGCCAGACGGCCATTGCCGGCGAAACCGTGATTGCCGAGTTCGGCTCCTCCAAGGGCCCGGTCGTCAGCCGTCGAAGCTGATCGCATCGCGGGAGCAAGGCACATGCAGACAGCACAGCAACAGCCCGAGGGCACAGCCAAGGATGATGGTTCGCGAGGCCCAAGGCTTCGGGAGATCCCGCTGCGGCTTGTCGTTCCGAACCTGATCACCGTGCTGGCCATCTGCGCCGGCCTGACCGGCATTCGGCTCGCCTTCGAAAACCGCTACGAGCTGGCGGTAATGATGGTGCTGGCAGCAGCCTTCCTCGACGGAATCGACGGGCGAATCGCCCGCATGATGAAGGCGACCTCCAAGTTCGGCGCCCAGATGGATTCGTTGGCCGATATCGTCAACTTCGGCGTGGCCCCTGCACTTGTGCTCTATGCCTTCATCCTTGATCAGGCCCGCTCGCTCGGCTGGATCGCCGCCCTGCTCTATGCGATTGCCGCCGGCCTCCGGCTTGCGCGCTTCAATGTGATGGCGGAACGGGAGACCAAGGCTCCCTGGCAATCGGAATATTTCGTCGGAGTACCTGCGCCTGCCGGCGCGATGCTGGTGCTGTTGCCAGTCTATCTCGGTTTCCTCGGCGTACCACCGACAGCACCTGTAGCCTATGCCGGGTCCGTCTACACCGTCCTGATCGGCTATCTGCTGGTCAGCCGCCTGCCGGTCTGGTCTGGCAAGTCGGAAACGAGCCGCATCCGCCGCGATCTCGTATTGCCGATGATTCTCGGTGTCGTTCTCTACGTCGCCCTGCTGATGAGCTTCACCTTCGAGGTTCTGTCGTTCACCGTGCTCGCCTATCTCCTCTCTCTCCCCTTCGGCGCACGCGCCTGGCGTCGCCGTTATGGCACGCTGACCATCGGCGAAGAGGGGCACGAGATCGGGCTGACCGAAATCGACCGCGGTCTCTAAGACACTCCTGCTCCCCTCTCCTGTTTTCATGGGTTTTCCTGCCGGCCGGGCGCTTTCGCCATGCCGCTGATCGCGGAATATGGTCGATATTGACTAAATTTGATTTGAGTCATTGGAAACGTCACGGTTTTGTCATGATCTACTCAGAGAGAGCGAAAATAAGAAGACTGAGACTTTAGGAAACGCCCACAGGAGCATGAGATGCAGAAGAAAACTTCCGCCGAGGGGAAGCCGGCAAGCAACAATCTGACCTCCCATTACAGGCCACTCGGCCTGAAGGCGGTATTGGCCGCAGCGCTGATGTTGAAGCGCAAGCCCGCCAAGCAGATCGCCTGAACAAGCTCAGAACAGACTGAGCTGACCACTATTCGCCTTGCTGACCGGCGTTTTCGCCGGCGGAAGGCTATTGCCAACCGGTTCCTGGATCTCGGGACCGGTGTTGGCGACCTTGTTGACAAGGTTTGAGACGGGCACCGCCTCGAAAAAATCCTCCTCCGCTGGCACCATGAGATCCGCGACATCGCGCGGTTCACCCGACTTGCAATCGAGCCAGCGGGTGTAATCCTCCGGCTTGATGACAACCGGCATTCGGTCGTGAATACGGCCTATCGTGCGATTGGCCGATACCGTCAGGATCGCGCCGGTATCCACCTCGGAGCCGTCGGCGGAAGACCAGGTTTCCATCAGTCCCGCAAAAGCGACAATCCGGCCATTGCGTGGACGGATCCAGTAGGCTTGAGACGCCTCTCCGCTTTCCTTGTCGGGACGATGCCACTCGTAGAAACCCGAAGTAGGTACAAGCACCCGTCGATGGCGCATGGCCGCACGAAACGAGGCCTTGCCGATGGCTGTTTCCGACCGTGCATTGATGAGCAGCGGAAAGTCGCGCGGATCCTTGACCCAACCCGGCAGGAAACCCCAGCGCACGAGAACGGCCTGACGCTCCGGCAGGTTGCTGCCGGGTTCTCGCCTGTCGCTGGCAACGACAATCAGGATCGGCTGAGTCGGGGCAATATTGTAGCGGGCCGGAAATCCTTCAAGCTCCACGAGCCCGAAAGTTTCCCGCACCTCGTCCGGCGTTACCGTCAATGAAAAGCGTCCGCACATGCAGTGATCCATGCCAGCCGGCATCAGGGCGGTCAAGCAGAGGCCGGAATGACAGAACACCAATTCCCTTGCGGTCGCGAGCGAATAACCCGATATTCGCCGAAATACGAAGCTTCGACGAATCCGGATCGTCGGCGGCTCATTTGCAGAGACCTCATGCCGACACAAAGCCAACCCCGCCTTGCCTCATCCGCCATCGTCGAACGTGACGGCCGCTTCCTGCTGGTCAAACGGATGAACCCGCCGGCGGCCGATCTCTATGCCTTTCCGGGCGGCAGAGCCGAGCCGGGCGAGACGCCGGCGGAGACGGCTATCCGCGAACTTCTCGAGGAGACCGGCATTCTGGGCAGCAATCCGCGACTTTTCGAGGAGCTGGAGCTTCTGCCGGAAGAAGGTGTCGCCGGGAGCCACTTCCTTCTGTCGGTCTTCCGCCTCGACGCCGACATGGAGACGGTCGTGCGCGCCGACAGCGACGCGGCAGAGGCCGGATGGTTTCTGCCGGAAGAGATATATTCCCTGCCCGTTCCGCCAAGCGTTCGCGCCTGTGTGGAACGGCTTGCGGAAGGATCGGAGAGACGCGCATGACGAAGGCCCGCTCTGCCTGCGCGGGCCGTATTGGCCTGCATTTTCGGCACGACCGCGATCAGCCCCGCTTCAAGGTTCTCCTGGGCGGGCTGCTGACTGCCGCCGCCATCGGCTGCGCGGTCTTGCCGGCTGGGGCACAGGACAAGGCAGCGAAGAATGCACCGGTCGAGACGGTCGCACCGGAAGAGAAACCGGCGCCTTACGACGACCGCCTTGCCCGGCTTTCCGAGATCATGGGCGCGGTTCACTACCTGCGCAATCTCTGTGTCGCCGGTGGCGAACCGGAATGGCGCGAAGCAATCCAGAAACTGATCGAATCAGAGACGGCGACGGAACCGAAGCGCAAGGCGCGAATGATCGCAGCCTACAACCGCGGTTACCGCTCTTTTGCCTCGGTTTACACCACCTGCACCCCGGCAGCGGCGACGGCGGAAGAGAATTACCGTAACGAAGGCGCAACACTCGCTGTTGAAATTGCCTCCCGCTTCGGAAATTAACGATAAATTAACCTGTTTTACCTTCCAGCCGTGTCGTTTCGGCAAAAGGCTGCTAAAGTTATTAATAGCTGAGTAAGGAATAGAGTAAGCCCATGGAACCGCGCCGCAACGAGATCGACGACATGATCGTGCACGAGAAGATGCAGGCCGCGCTGGAATACCAGAACGAGGCGTGGGCCGATGGCATGGCCGACGGCATCGAACCGGAAATCATCGCGGATGCCGCGTTTGCGCTGGCCATGCGCGAGACCATCCGCATCCATGGCGAGGACGGCGCCGAGGCAATCCTCGAAGCCTTGCGGACCCGCATGCTGGCCGGCGAATTTTCTCCCGAGCGGCGCGTACAGTAACCAGAATACCAAAGGACGGACGATGCAGATCGGACGTAAACTCAGGCGTAACGGCCTTGCGGCCATATTGGCCGTATCGATGGCCTTGTCCTCGGCGACATTGTGCGGAAATGCAGCCTTTGCACTTTCCGACATCAAGCAGTTGCCGGCGCCGCATAGCGAAGAGCAGCCCGGCGATAACCAATCCTCCCCGGAGGAGACGCCGGAAACGGAGGCTCCCGCAGACGAGGCTCTGCCGGGGATTCCCTCCCCTGCTCCGCTGATCAACAAACCGCAGCAGGATAAGGCAGCCGGCGCGGAAGAGCGGCCTCCGGAAGTCGTCTATGATATCAGCAAGGCGCCGGAAGCCGTGCGTCACCTGCGTGAACAGTTGATCGAGGCAGCCGCATCCGGCGACATCGAGCGGCTTCGTCCCTTCCTCAACCCAGGCCCCAATCAGACGCAGATCCTGATCGATGCGGATGAAGCCGATCCGGTCGCAACGCTCAAGGGGCTTTCTGGCGATGATGACGGGATTGAGATCCTTTCAATCCTCATCGATGTGCTTTCCACCGGCTTTGTACATGTCAATGTCGGCACGCCGGAGGAAGCCTATGTCTGGCCCTACTTTGCCGAGAAGTCGCTGACATCGCTGACGCCGCCAGAGAAGGTGGAACTGTTGCGGATCGTTACCGCCGGCGACTATGCCGACATGCAGGAGCAAGGAAACTACAACTTCTTCCGCGTCGGCATCTCTCCCGATGGCAAATGGAAGTTCTTCACCGCCGGCGACTGAGGCCCGCCCCTTCTGCCATTCCCGTGGATCGTTTCGATTGAGACCAATGGAAACGATTCCCTTTTTCGGCCCGATGATCTACAGCATCGGGTAACGAGCAACCGGGATTGGGACGACGATGCCAGCCGCCTTCTTGCAAGACCGCTCCCTCATCCGCGTCAGTGGAGCGGACGCCGAGCACTTCCTTCAGAACCTCATCACCACCGACATCGAAGCCATGCCGGTCGGTGAAGCCCGACCAGGCGCCCTGCTGACGCCGCAGGGCAAGATCCTCTTCGATTTCCTGATCTGGCGCGACGGCCAAGCCTTCGTTCTGGAGACGGCATCGTCGCAGCTGGAAGGGCTGATAAAACGCCTTTCCATGTACAAGCTCCGGGCCGCGGTCACGATCGCCGGAGACCCGCAAGCCGGCGTCACCGTTTCCTGGGGCGAGGATATCGCCAGCGAAGGTGTCACCGATTTCCGCTTTGCCCGCGCCGACGTGGCATTGAAGCGTCAGCCGGGCGAACACGGCGCCCACAATACGGCCGGTTACGATGCGCTGCGGATTCTCTCCGGCATTGTGGAATCCGGCCGTGACTACGCCCTTCAGGACGCCTTCCCGCATGACATCCTGCTCGATCTTTCCGGTGGTGTCTCCTTCAAGAAGGGCTGTTATGTCGGACAGGAAGTGGTGTCGCGCATGCAGCATCGCGGCACTGCCCGCCGCCGCGTGGTGATCGTCACGGCGGAAGAAAGCCTGCCGCCGACGGGAACGGAACTCACCGCTCAGGACAAGCCGATCGGCGCGCTCGGCACCGTAACGGGCAATCGCGGCCTTGCCATCGTGCGCATCGACCGCGCCGGCGAAGCAATGAGCGCCGATGCCGGCATCCTCGCAGCCGACGTCCCGGTTACGCTTGCATTGCCCATCTGGAGCGGCCTCAGTTTTCCGACGAGCGCCTCAGAGGAGGCCTGAACATGGCGGTCGGCGACAATTCGGGCCGTGCCTGGCAGCGCATGCTGTCCGGCCGACGGCTCGATCTTCTCGACCCGTCGCCGCTGGACGTGGAGATCACGGATATCGCTCACGGGCTGGCGCGCGTCGCCCGCTGGAACGGCCAGACCTCCGGCGACCATGCCTTTTCCGTCGCCCAGCACAGCCTGATCGTCGAGGATGTCTTCAGCCGCTGCAATCCCAGGGCGACGGCGGACGAGCAGCTGATGGCGTTGCTGCATGACGCGCCGGAATATGTGATCGGCGACATGATTTCCCCGTTCAAGGCGGTGGTCGGCGGCGGTTACGAGACCGTGGAGAAACGGCTCGAGGCTGCGATCCATCTGCGCTATGCGCTTCCTCCGCACCCCTCCGCGGACCTCAAGGGCCAGATCAAGAAAGCCGACCGTGTCTCCGCCTATTTCGAGGCGACGGAACTCGCTGGCTTCTCCCAGAGCGAGGCAAAGAAATTCTTCGGCCAGCCGCGTGGTATCAGCCGCGACAGCCTGTCGATGGAACCGCTTCCGGCATTCAGGGCGCAGGCGCTGTTCCTTCGGCGTTTCGAGGAGATCGAATCTGCCCGCAGGCCCGGCGCGAAGGTGGCCCCATGAGCTACATCGTCGTTGCGCCGCTCTCCCGTATTGCCGAGATGGCCGTCCGCCACAAGGCGCGTGAAATGGTCAGCCTGATTGCCGAGGGGCAGGATTTTCATCGCCCGGCGGTGATTGCCGCCGAACGGCATCTGAAGCTCAAGATGAACGACATCAGCTTTGCCGGCACGGGCAATCTGATCGCGCCGCAGGAAGCCCATGTGCGGGAAATCATCGATTTCGCCCGTTCGTGGGACCGCACCGCACCTCTGCTCATCCATTGCTGGATGGGTGTATCCCGCTCACCGGCCGCAACCCTGATCGCAAGCCTCGCCGTTTCGCCCGATGAAGCTGACGATATCCTGGCAAAACGGCTCCGCGCGGCCTCTCCCTATGCCACACCGAATACCCGACTGATCGAGATCGGCGATGCTCTCCTCGGACGCGGCGGAGCGCTGGTTCGCGCGGTCAAGGCGATCGGGCGCGGCGCGGATGCCGATGGCAATGCGCCATTCACCCTTGCCTTGCCGGAACAGGCGACAGCGCCATGACCGAAGGACCGACCAACGAACGACCTGCGGCAATCGAGATCGGCCTTAACGCGGCCATCGTCGCGGTAGCCGACCGCAGTCCTCGCCTGCTCGTCGTCAGCGATCCGGCAAGCCCGCTGGAGGCCCTGCCCTTCGGTCCTTTCGATCCATCGCGCCACCGTACGATGGAAGTGTCGCTGCGTACCACCGTCACCACCCAGACGGCGCTGCATATGGGCTATATCGAACAGCTCTACACTTTCGGCGATCAAGGGCGGCACAAGATGCCGGGCGACAGCGGCATGCATGTCGTGTCTGTCGGCTATCTGGCCCTGACCCGCATGGATCCCGCTCGCCACGACAGCCTGCATGCCGCCGGCGTTCACTGGCGGGACTGGTATGGCTACCTGCCGTGGGAAGACTGGCGTCGCGGACGCCCTGCCATACTCGATCAGGTGATCCTGCCTGCCCTTTCCGTCTGGGCCGAAGAAGCGCCGGTGGAAGACAGCGACACGATGCGTCCCTCGCGCAAATCCCGCCTGAAACTCGCCTTCGGCCTCGATGACTTCCCGTTCGACGAGGAACGGGTTCTGGAGCGCTACGAACTGCTTTACGAAGCAGGACTGATCGATGAGGCGGTTCTGGACAAGCGGGTCGCATCCCGTCGGGTTGCCGTTCCTCTGGGCACGCCGATGCGTTTCGACCATCGCCGGATCGCAGCGACGGCGCTCGCGAGGCTGCGCAGCAAGATCAAGTACCGGCCGGTGGTGTTCGAACTCATGCCGCCGGAATTTACCCTGACGGACCTGCAGGCAACGGTGGAGGCGATCTCCGGGCGGCATCTGCACAAGCAGAATTTCCGCCGTCTGGTCGAGGGTGCCGAACTGGTCGAGCCGACGGGCGGAACGCAGGCAGCCACGGGCGGCCGTCCCGCGGCCCTCTTCCGTTTCCGCCGGCAGATCCTCGAGGAACGCCCGGCTCCGGGCCTCAAGGTCGGCGGACGCTAAGCGAACCGCGCCAGCCGCCATGACACGGACAAAAGCTTGACCTGACAATCCTCTGCTCCATGTAGCCCCTTTTGAAGAGGCAAAAAGGAGCAATTCGGGCAATGGAACAGCAGGCTTCGGAGGTCATTCTCGCAACGCAGGCGGCTCTCAGTCAGGCGAGCCAATTGGCAGTGCAATATTCATTCTCCATCGTCGGAGCCCTGCTTCTCCTGATCCTCGGTTGGACCCTTGCATCGGCCCTCAGCGGCTGGGCTCACACCGGGTTGCGGCATGTGCGTGGGATCGACGAGACGCTTGCGAGCTTCTTCGCGAACGTGCTGCGCTACGCACTGCTGCTGCTGGTGTTCGTGACGGTGCTCGGCCAGTTCGGGGTGCAGACGGCGTCAATCATCGCGGCGATTGGTGCTGCGGGTCTCGCCATCGGTCTGGCCCTGCAGGGCACGCTGCAGAACATCGCCGCAGGCATCATGCTTCTGGTACTCAGGCCGTTTCGTGTCGGGGAATATATCGAGACCGGTACTCTTTCCGGCGTGGTTCTTGAGATCGGCCTCTTCGCCACGGAACTGAAAACGCCCGACGGCCTCTACCGGCTTGCGCCGAACTCCACCCTCTGGAACGTGCCGATCACCAATTTCAGCAGGATGCCGACCCGACGTTTCGAATTGAAGATCGGCATAGGCTATGACGACGATGTCGAGCTTGCCGAAAAGATCATGAGGGGTCACGCAGAGGGCGACAGGCGCGTCCTGTCCAGCCCTAAGGTGGAAACCTTCGTCAGCGAACTCAACGACACGTCCGTCGTGGTCGGCATGCGGTATTGGACGCAGGCGCCGGACTTCTGGCCGGTCTCGCGCGAAATCATCAGGCAGGTCAGGCAATCACTCAAGGACAATGGCCTGAGATCCGGGCCCAACAGCTGACCACCCCGGCGCTCAGCCCGCATCGACGGACTGGAGCATGGTGTTTCTAAACCAGTCTGCCCGCCGTTCAGACGGTTGCCCGCACGGTGGTTTCCGTATCGTTGATATCGCCAGCAGCATTGGCCTGATAGGCGGCGATGACCGTCTGCATTTCCGCAAGAACGTCCAGAAGACTGACAGTATCGCCATCCTCGTCTTCCGCGGCGGACGAGACGCCTTCCGGCCGGTTGGCTTCCATTGCCGTGACGAACTGGCTCTCGCTGAGCGACCCGGTCCCCTGGGTATCG
Organism: Shinella sp.; assembly: GCA_003248775.1. Taxonomy (GTDB): domain Bacteria; phylum Pseudomonadota; class Alphaproteobacteria; order Rhizobiales; family Rhizobiaceae; genus Allorhizobium. The sequence continues at coordinate 111,671 of QFQX01000008.1, forward strand.
AGTTCGGCAAAGAGTGCGGCGGCGTCCTCCTCGCTCATGTCGCCGGGGCGGGCCGCGACATACTCGGCCTGCGTCACGGAGCCATCGCCATCGGCATCGATTGCGGCGAAGAGTTCCTGCGGGGAAGGCTTTTCCTCGAACCCGCCGTCCTCCGATCCGGCGAGCAGCATCGCCATCACGCCGCCGGTAACCTGGGACGAAACGCCAGTGGCGGCGTTTTCACTTTGCACGGTCGGGTCCTGTGTACGCTTGGCCTCGGAAGCTGCCGCGACTTCATCGGCGCTCACCACGCCGTCGCTATTGGTGTCGAGATAGCCAAGTGACGTAGAATATGTGTTTGCGCCGCTGACAGGCAAAGAAATACTAGCCATACAAAGCCCCATAATATTACTGGAAAAAGTCTGTATCCACAGCACGCAATACAAAACCGCGGATGTTTATAGGCTAAGAGATTCGTTTCAGACGGTCAAAAACCAATAATTATCTACAACAAGTAGTTTGCGAACTTTCGTAGGAACTTCAACGCATTGAAAGCTCTTCAAGATTTCGCAGCTGCTAACAGGTTCTCCCAAGATGGGTAGTGGCGACCGTCATGAAAAATTATCAATTATCAGCGGATTTCCACATCCAGACCGATATCGAGCGTCGGCGCGGCCATGGTTATCTTCGAGGTGGAGATGAAATCGACCCCTGTTTCGGCGATTGCGCGGATGGTCTGAAGGTTGACGTTGCCGGAAGCCTCCAGAATCACACGTCCCGGAGCCGCCGCATAATCAACCAGAGAAAACCCACCATGAGTGCGGTTGATTTCCACAGCTTCGCGCAGCAGGTCGGGACCCATGTTATCCAGCAAGATGGCATCCGGTCGCGCGCCGAGCCCTTCCTTCATCTGATCGAGATTATCGACCTCCACCTCGATCCGGACGAGATGGCCGGCATAGGCACGGGCAGCACGGATTGCTTGAGCGACACCGCCTGCAACTGCGATGTGGTTGTCCTTGATGAGGATGGCGTCATCCAGACCGAAACGGTGGTTGGAACCGCCGCCGAGCCGGACAGCGTATTTCTCCACCGCGCGCAGACCCGGCAGCGTCTTGCGGGTGCAGGTGACGCGCGCGGTGGTATGGGCGATCTCATCGGCGAAGCGCGCGGTGTAGGAGGCGACGCCGGAAAGGTGCATCAGGAAGTTCAGCGCCACACGCTCCGCCGAAAGAATGGAGCGAGCCGACCCCTCGACATGGATCAGCGACGTGCCTGGCGCCACCCGGTCGCCATCGGACACCAGCGCATGGAAGGCAACGGAGGGATCGACAAGGCGGAAGGCGACGCGGGCAAGCTCAATGCCGGCGATCACGCCATTCTCGCGACTATTGAGAGCGGCCTTCGCGGTCTTTTCCGGGCCGATGGTCGCGTAGGTGGTGATGTCGCCTGCGCGTCCGAGATCCTCCAGCAACGCTGCCTTGACGATATCCTCCGCCATCAGCGGCGAGAGGACTGGGCGAAAGGGCTGGGTCATGGCAATATCCTCAGGGCTCAGCCGGCAAGTTCGGCAGCGATACGGTCGGCATCCTTCAGCGTGATGAAGGTCCGATGGCGGAAGGCCTCGCGCGGCTCGGGGCAATCCGAACGGTAATGCCCACCCCGGCTTTCCTCGCGCAGATAGGCGGCGGTGGCGATAAGCTTTGCAGTTGTCGCCATATTGGCGAAGCGGACGCGGGTTCGCCCCCGCTCCTCTTCCAGCGCGACGATTTCGCGGATGAGCGTCTTCAGCCCCTCGCCCGTGCGAATGACGCCGGCATTGGCGGACATCAGCCGGCGCAGCTTCATGAGCTGCGGGCTGTCTTCCAGCGTTACCAGATCGTCGCTTTCTCCGGCGCTCTTCGGCCATTCGTAGAGGCGCGGCTCCGGCATCATGCCCTTGATGTTCTCGGCGATCCGCGCCGCGAAGACCACTGCTTCCAGAAGCGAGTTCGAGGCAAGACGATTGGCGCCGTGGACGCCGGTCGACGTCACCTCGCCGGCCGCCCACAGGCCGTCGATGCTGGTCCGGCCATCGGCATCCACCAGAACGCCGCCCATGTGGTAATGCACCGCCGGCGCAATCGGGATGGGCTGCGTAACCGGATCGATGCCCGCCTCCATGCAGGACGCGTAGACGGTCGGGAAAAGCTCCGGGAAATGTGCGCCGACCGCCTTCGTGCAATCGAGGAAAGCGCCGCGGCCCGCCTGAACCTCGGCAAAGACGCCGCGCGCCACGACATCGCGAGGGGCAAGCTCGGCATCGGAATGCAGGTCGGTCATGAAGCGGTGACCGGCGCGATTGACCAGCGTGGCGCCGTCGCCGCGCAGGGCCTCGGTCGCGAGCGGGGCCGGATCGCGACCGATGTCGATCGCCGTCGGGTGGAACTGAACGAATTCCGGGTCGGCGATCACGGCGCCGATCCTTGCCGCCATGCCGACGCCGGCACCGCGAGCTTCGGTGGGATTGGTCGTGACCTGATAAAGATGGCCGACGCCACCGGAGCAAAGCACCACCGCACGCGCAGGAAAGGCGACGCGGGTCTTGGACTGGCCGGCATCCGGGCGGGCGATGACGCCGGAAACGAAGCGGCCCTCGGAGATCAGCTCCTCGACCACATAGCCTTCCATCACGCGGATCGACGGCGTCCTGCGCACGGTGGCAATCAGAGCCTCCATGATCGCCTTGCCGGCGCGGTCACCCTTCACCCGCACGATGCGGCGCTCGGAATGGGCGGCCTCGCGCGACAGCAGGAGTTGGCCTTCGATATCCCGATCGAAGGGAACGCCATAGGCGAGCAGATCGCGAATACGGTCCGGCCCTTCTGAAATCATCAGGCGGGCCATCTTCTCATCGACCGTTCCGGCACCGGCAACGACTGTGTCGGCCAGGTGCTTGTCGAAGGTATCGCCCTCGCTCATGGCCGCGGCAATGCCGCCTTGCGCCCAGGCGGACGAGGCGCCAAAACCGATCGGGGCGGCGGCCAGAACCGTCACCGGACGAGGCGCGAGCTTCAGCGCGCAGAACAGGCCGGCAAGTCCGCCGCCGATGATGACGATATCGTCGATACCCTGCCAGGATTGCGGGCGGATGGATTCGGTATTGCTGGGCATGCGGCACATTTCTCCGGCCTGCGCCGGCCTTCCTGTCTCGTCGGACCTACTGCTTCAAGTTCACCATGCGCTCGACCGCCAAACGCGCGCGGTCCGCGATTGCCGGATCGACGAGCACCTCCTCCGTCATGAACAGAAGGCTGTCGAGGATCTTGGGCAGGGTTATCCGCTTCATGTGCGGACAGAGATTGCACGGCTTGACGAAATTGACGTCCGGCACCTCGGCCTGAATGTTGGAGGCCATGGAGCATTCGGTGACCAGCAGCACGCGACCGGGGCGGCGCGTCTTGACGTAGTCGATCATGCCGGACGTCGAGCCGGCATAGTCGGATACGGCCAGCACGCTCGGATGGCACTCCGGATGGGCAACGATCTCGATGGAGGGATCGGCAGCCTTGTATTCCAGAAGCTCCTCGGCGGTGAAGCGCTCATGCACCTCGCAATGGCCCTTCCAGGTGAGGATCTTCTTGTTCGTCTTCTTGGCGACGTTCATCGCCAGATATTCGTCAGGGATGCAAAGCACCGTGTCCGCCTCGAGGCTATCGACCACGGCCACGGCGTTGGACGAGGTGCAGCAGATATCGGTTTCTGCCTTCACGTCCGCAGAGGTGTTGACGTAGGTCACAACCGGCACGCCGGGATAGCGTTCCTTCAGGGCGCGGACATCGGCGCCGGTGATCGATTCCGACAGCGAGCATCCGGCAAGACCGTCGGGAATCAGCACCGTCTTCTGCGGATTGAGCAGCTTCGAGGTCTCGGCCATGAAGTGCACACCGCACTGGACGATGACCTCCGCATCGACGCGGGTGGCATCGCGCGCCAGCTGCAAGGAGTCACCGGTGATGTCGGCAACGCAATGGAAGATCTCGGGCGTCTGGTAGTTATGCGCCAGAATGACCGCGCCGCGCTCCTTTTTCAGCCGGTTGATGGCGTGGATGTAAGGCGCAAAAACCGGCCATTCGATCGCGGGGATGAAATCCTTCACACGCTCGTAGAGATGCGCCGTCTCCTTTGCGACAGCCGGGGTGTAAGCGAGATCAGGACGTTCCAGCACGCCGAAGCGCTCCGCCGCCGTCTGCAAGGAAAGCGCCTTGCCCGCGTTTCCGGGTTGCGTGGCATGCTGCATCTCGACCTCCTCACCGTATCAAACGGTGTTATACTCAGTTTGAGCATAAATATTCCCAAAGAAAACCGGCGATTGCCGGTGGTGTTGATTTAGAAAGTTTTGTGACGGATTGCAAGCGTATCCACAGGTGAAATGAGGCACTTTGTTCACCATCGGGTTCGGGGGAAATACCTACGAACCCGCTGATAATCAGGGAAAAGCAAAAGCTTGAATTCGCAACTTGATATCCTGATTCCGGTGAAGTGATGCCTCCCTCTTTCGTCACGGGTGAAAAACGCTAGTCTCCATGGTCCGGATAGAGGCGCGGGAGGTCCCATGTTCGAAGTCGTGCTGCTGATTCTGCTGCTGGTCCTGTTTGCGGTGGGCCGCGGAACAGGCAATCGGATCGACAGGCTGGAAAAGGAAGTGGCAAAGCTTTCCGAACAGCTCCAGCTGCTTCGGCAATCTCCCGATGCTGTGCCAACCTCTTCCATCCAATCTGCGACAGACGAGGATGCGGCAGCGATCCCGACATCGGGAGAAGCGGCGGGATCACAACAGCCGGAAGAAACGACGCCCGCCCTGGCGGCCATGGATGCGCCGCAAGTCGTCGCCGACGGTGATGCCGTTGCGGCTGTAGAAACAGCAGAGACAGAAGCCCTCGCAGCCACAGCACCTGCCCCGGCTCCGGCCAAGGAAAGCCTTGAGAGCTATCTCGGCGCACGCTGGGCGGTTTGGACAGGCGGTCTGGCGCTGGCGTTCGGCGGACTCTTTCTGGTGCGCTATTCCATCGAAAGCGGCCTGCTCGGCCCCGGCGTGCGCCTGATCCTTGCGAGCCTCTTCGGCCTTGTGCTGATCGGCGCCGGCGAAGCGATCCGCCGCAAGGCGTTGCCGGGCATCGCAGCGCTTTATTCCAATGCGATGATACCGGGCATCCTGACCGCTGCCGGGGCTCTTTCGCTGTTCGGCGCGATTTACGCCGCCCATGGCGTATACGGTTTCATCGGCGCGACGGCGGCATTCACGCTTCTCGCCCTCGTCGCCTTCGCGACGCTCGGCCTCTCGCTCATGCACGGGCAGGCTCTCGCCGGTCTCGGACTTGCCGGTTCGATGGTCACGCCGCTTCTCGTCTCCAGCACATCGCCCAGTCCGTGGACGCTTTTCGGCTTTCTCACCCTGTCGCTTGTCGCGACATCCGCCGCCTCGCGGCTCCGCGGCTGGCGCATCGTGCCGGCACTGGCCAATCTCGGTCTCGGCGGCTGGGCCTTCGTCTATGTGGCGGCGGCCTCTCCCACCGAGCTGACGCCGGTCACGCTTGCGCTGCTCGCCATGCTCGCGGCCTCCGCCTTCATCTGGCCGGCAAAGGCATTCGAGAGCGTCCCGCAGGTGGAGCAGCCTTCGCCCGGCGCGTTTCTGCGGGTTCTCACCCGGCCGCCGCTCGGCATGGCGATGACACTTTCCTTCGCGACAATCCTGCCCGCAATTGCGATGCTCGTCGCCACTCTCGGAAGCGACATCAACCCCTTCTATGTCATGGCGGCGCTCACCGCTGCACTTGCCGGCATCGGCGCAGGCCGTCATTCGATGGTCTGGCCAGCGCTCTTCGCCGCAATCGGCGCAATCCTAGGTACGGCTTTGCAGGTCCAGATCGCCGAAAGCCTGCTCGCGATGCTCGGCAACTCCATGGACGATGCCGTTGCCATTCCCGGGATTTCGGTCAACGTCATGCCGATCTCGCTTGGCCTCGGCGCCTTCTTCGTTCTCGCCGGCCTGTTCTTCCTCCAGCGAAAGGGAGGCCACGATCCACTGCTTGCGACGATCTGGGCCGGCATCATTGCGACGGCTCCGCTTGCCATCGCCGCCATCAGCTATTTCGGCTATGGCGATTACGGCAGGGACTGGGCACACGGCCTCTGCGGCATCGCCCTTGCGGCAGCGCTGCTCGTCTCTGTGGAGATGCAGGTTCGTGGCGGGCGGCGCGACAGCCTGACACTCGCCATCGATCTGCTTGTCGCAGGCTCGTTCCTCGCCCTTGCCTTCGGGCTGAAGGCGCTGACCTCAGGCCTGACACTGACCCTGCTTCTTGCCGCAGCGGGCTTCGCCTATGTGCTGGCGACGCGCCTGCGCGACTGGCGCGCCCTGCCATGGATGATGGTTGCGGCGTCACTCGGCGTTCTCGCCCGCATCGCATGGGAGCCGACCGTCGTCGGGCCACTGTCGCTCGGCAAGACGCCCATCTTCAACGCTCTGTTGCCGGGTTATGGCATCCCGGCCCTGCTCGCCGTCCTCTCCGCCTACCTGTTGCGGAACTGGCCGGGCGTCAGGGTGCGCAACGCCCTGCAGGCGCTGGCCAGCCTGATGGGCCTTTTGACCGTCGCCATCCTCGTGCGCCACGCGATGAATGGCGGCGTGCTCACTGAGAGCGTGCCGACGCTGGGCGAGCAATCCATCTACACGCTGCTGCTGACCGGTCTTTCCGGCGTGCTGATGACGCTGGACCTCAAGTCGCCAAGCCCGGTCTTCCTCTACGGCTCGATGATCGCCGGCTGCATCGCGGCGCTGAACGTGCTTTTCCTGCATCTCGGCGTGCTCAACCCCTACTTCAGCGGCGAGAGCACCGGCTCGTGGCCATTCTTCAACCTGCTGCTGATCGGCTATCTGCTGCCGGCCGCCGCCTATGCTGGGCTTGCCTATTATGCCGGCGACAAGCGCCCGCAGCCCTATGTCATCATGCTTGCGGTGACAGGCTCCGTTCTCGCCTTCGCATGGGCGACGCTGTCCGTCCGCCGCTTCTGGCAGGGTGAATTCATCTCCGACTGGAAGGGCTTCCTGCAGGGCGAGACCTACAGCTATTCGGTGGTCTGGCTAGCGATCGGCGTCGGCCTTCTGGCGCTCGGCTCGCGCTTCGAGGCCAAAAGCATAAGGCTTGCCTCGGCGGCTCTGGTGCTGATCTCCGTCGCCAAGGCCTTCCTCATCGACATGAGCCATCTCGAAGGCGTGCTGAGGGCGCTTTCCTTCATCGGCCTCGGATTCGTGCTGATCGGCATCGGGCTGTTCTACCAGAAGATCCTGAGCAACAGCCGGAAGACGGAACAGGCAGGCCACGCGGCGCCGCCGGGTGTCGGTGCGGGCCCAACCTGACAACGAAACGCTCACCGAGGAACGCTTCCGCCGGGCAACTGATGGTTGCCCGGGCTTAACCATGCGCACCGGTTTTCCGGCTGTTTCCGGGTGGTTTCGTTGACAAAGCACGCATGCGCGCGCCCTAGATGACATCAAGGAAACAGAAAAAGCCCCATACTGGGACGGAAAACCGATGCAGCAGCCGCAGCATATCCGCAGCCTCGATGGCCTCAGAGGCATTGCCTCCTTTGCCGTCGTCCTTTCCCATATCATTCTCCTTTTCCCCGGGGAGACATGGGCCGGAACACTGGTGTTCGGCAACGAAGCGGTGGCGCTGTTCTTCTGCCTGTCCGGCTTCCTGATGGCCTATCTCTATGGCGGCAAGACCTTCACCCGCCGCTCGGCTATCGATTATCTGGTTCACCGCTTCACCCGCATCTACCCCGTCTATTTCGTCGCGGTGATTTCGGTGGCGCTGCTTTCGGTGGTTCCGGGGCTTGATTATCCGCAACCGCTCGCAGGCTCGGTCGAAATCATCCGTCACATCGCCCTTCTCGGCTCGACCGGCGTCTTCTGGTCCATCCCGCCGGAAATCCAGTTCTACGTTTTCTTCCTCCTGCTCTGGTTCTGGTTCGAAAAGCCTAGGGACCGGCTTCCGCTCGGTGTTGCCATCGCCATCGGTTTCGCAGCGCTCGCCTATCTCGGCTTTCCGGGACCTGGCATACTGCTACCTTCGAAGATCTCCTATTTCCTGTTCGGAGCCCTCGCCGGCCGGCTCTTCGCGCTGATGGGGCGCGTCAACGGCGGGCATGCCATCGGCTTCCTGACCCTTGCGGCGCTCGCCTTCTTCCTCGCCAGCCGGGCGATCTTCCACACGGAGGAGAGCTTCTGGGGCGTGACCTCGGCGCTGGCCGCCACCGTCATCGTCTTCCTCACCGCCACCGAATCCGGTGTTCTTGCGCCGCTGCTCGGCTCGGCGCCGCTTCGGCACATCGGCAAGATCAGCTTCTCGCTCTATCTCTTCCATATACCGGTAATGTTCCTAACATCGAAGATGTTGCCGGAAAGCCTTCCAGTCGGTCTGTCGATCTCGCTTTCCATCGTCGCGGCGGCGGTCTTTGCCGATATCAGTTACCGTATCGTCGAGGCACCCTCGCGCACCGTGCTGATAGGAGCATGGAAAAGACGCACGCTTTCCACACCCCTGCCGGCATGACGCCCCCCCTCTTCTTGCAATCTTTCCTGAGGCCATTACTAAGGGCCGCCTGATTGACAGCCGTCAGGACTGGAGGAAACAAGATGGATCGCAGCGGAATGAGCGCCGCATTTTCGCCGGAAGAAAAGCTTGCGGAAGCCCTCCTTCCCCACGCGATCGAGGGGAATGACGGTTCGCACGATATCGTTCATATCCTGCGCGTCTTCCGCAATGCCATGCGCATCCACGCCATCGAGGGCGGAGACCGGGAAATCCTCGCCGCGGCCGTGCTGCTGCATGATTGCGTTTCGGTGGAAAAGAACTCCCCGCTTCGCGCACAGGCCTCGAAACTCGCGGCCGACAAGGCATCGGATATTCTTCGAGGTCTCGGCTGGCCGCAGGAACGGATAGAGGCCGTGGTTCACGCCATCCTCACGCACAGTTTTTCCGCAAACATCACCCCCGAAACACTGGAGGCGAAGATCCTGCAGGATGCCGACAGGCTCGACGCCATCGGCATGGTGGGTGCTGCACGTTGCTTCTACACCGCCGGCCGCATGGGTTCCGCGCTCTACGATCCCGTCGATCCCTTTGCCGAAAACCGCCCTCTTGACGACAGGGCCTTCGCCATTGACCATTTCGCTGCAAAACTGTTCAAGCTTTCTGACAACTTCCAGACGGCCGCCGGAGGCGTCATCGCCCGCGAAAGGCATGCGCGTCTGGAGCAGGTGCTCGAACTCTTGACAGACGAAATCTGAGGCAGGCCATGAAGGTTACCGAACTCGCCATCTATCCGCTGAAGAGCGCCCGCGTGATCCCCTTGCAAACGGCCCGCATCGAGGCTCGGGGGCTCACCGGCGACCGGTGGATGATGACTACCGACCCGACCGGCCGCTTCATCACCCAGCGCGAATTGCCGGCGCTTGCGGGTCTTACCGCCCTGCCCTCCGCCACCCATCTCAAGCTTTCGCTGGATGACGGTCGCGAGATGATGGTCGCGCCGCCCCACCCCGACAACCGCATGAACGTCGACATCTGGAAATCGATCGTCAGCGCCGCCGTGGCCGATGACAGCGTCAATGCCAAGCTTTCCGAGTGGTTCGGACGTGAGATGAAGCTTGTCTTCTTCGACGGCGAGGCCAGCCGCAACGCCAGCGCCGAATGGGCCGGTCCCGAAAGCCCCGTGGGCTTTTCCGACGGCTACCAGATTCTGGTAACCACCACGGGTTCGCTGAAGGCGATAAATGACGACATGGCCGCCCATGGCGAAGGCTCAATCGGCATGGATCGCTTTCGCCCAAACATCGTCGTCGATTGCGACGAAGCATGGGCCGAAGACGGTTGGGCTGCCATCGAGATCGGGGGCATCCGCTTCGATCTCGTCAAACCCTGCGCGCGCTGCATCATGACGACCCAGGACCAGATCACCGGATCGCGAGAGGTCGCAAGTCCGATGGCGGCCATGGGCCGCATACGCATGTCCGCCGACAGGCGCGTGCCGGGACCGCTTTTCGGCTGGAACGCCGTTCCTCGCGGGGAAGGCCCCGTTGCCATAGGCGACGAGGTGAAGGTCATCGAGACCCGTCTCGAAGGTTGGGCGATCAAGCGGCGCGGCTGAGCGGCCCGCCGTTCCGGCCACGACCATCCGGCAGAAAGCGCAACCACTTCCTGCGCTGCGCCTGACCGGTATCAATTCCTTTGATTAGAACTTCACGAAAAGGCGCTTGGCCACGGGAAGACGGCTCACTATTGTCCGGGCTTCCGGAGGAGAATTTCATGTCCGCATCGACTGCCCGTCCCGCCATGCCATGGCTGATCATCATTGCCGGCTCGCTGGTGGCCATGCTGACATTCGGGCCGCGCTCGGCCATGGGCTTCTTCCAGCTTCCCATGCTCAAAGACACCGGCTGGGATCGCTCCACCTTCGGGCTTGCCATGGCCATCCAGAATCTCTGCTGGGGTCTCGGGCAGCCGATCTTCGGGGCGCTAGCCGATAAATACGGCACTGGCCGGATGCTCACGCTCTCCGGCTTGTTCTATGCGCTCGGCCTCTTCGTCATGGCTCATGCCGATGCGCCGGTCTGGCTTCATGTCGGCGGTGGCGTCCTCGTCGGGCTCGGCGTGGCGTCAGGTTCCTTCGGCATCATTCTTTCGGCCTTCGCGCGCAACGTGACGCCGGAGCAGCGCTCGCTTGCCTTCGGCATCGGCACGGCCGCGGGTTCTGCGGGCATGTTCCTGTTCGCACCGCTCACCCAGGGGTTCATCTCGGCCTTCGGCTGGTCGGACAGCCTCGTCTATCTCGGCCTGATGATGCTGATCGTTCCCCTGCTCGCATGGCCACTGCGCGGCAACGCAAAATCCGGGACCCAATCACGGAGCGAGATCGACCAGAGCGTCGGCGATGCGCTGCGAGAAGCCTTTGCCCACAAGAGCTATCTGCTTCTGGCCAGCGGCTTCTTCGTCTGCGGTTTCCAGGTAGCGTTCATCACGGCCCATTTCCCGGCCTACCTCGGCGATATCGGCATCGACGCCCGCTACGCCGTGATCGCCATGGCGTGTATCGGGTTCTTCAACGTCATCGGCTCGCTCGCCTCGGGCGTGATCGGCCAGCGCTATTCGAAGCCCTATTTCCTGGCATGGATCTATCTTGCCCGATCGCTCGCGGTCACGTTGTTCCTGCTCCTGCCGCAGTCGCCGACATCGGTGATCGCATTTGCCATCGTCATGGGGCTTCTCTGGCTATCGACCGTGCCGCCGACCAATGCGCTGGTGGCAATCATGTTCGGTACACGTCACCTCGGACTGCTCGGCGGCATCGTCTTCCTGTCCCATCAGGTCGGCTCATTCCTCGGCGTGTGGATGGGCGGTTATCTGTATGACAAATTTGGCAGTTATGATTCCGTCTGGTGGCTCGGCGTGGCGCTCGGCATTTTTGCCGCAATCGTTCATTGGCCGATCCGAGAAAGCGCGGTCGAACGCGGTCTTCCAGCGGCGGCCTAAGGTCGCAGTGCGACAGGATGTCATTTTAACAAATGCGGCATCAGCGATGATTTTTTGCCGCAATGCACCCACATTCGGAGCATGAAAGAATTTTATTTTATTTTTCTTTCTACACCTGTTGACGGAAGAATGTTCGACACCTACCTTTGTCGCATCGGTAAGAGACCGACGCACCAAAGATGAAACCGGCTTCACAGGAAGCCTTTGCCAACAAGGAGGTCAGCGAATGAATATTTCCCTTTATGCCGCCCGCCCTTGGCATAAATCCCCGCTCGGCGTGGCGACATCCAAACGCTGCCGATGCTTCTGTCGAATGTGACGCTGAACAAGCACTGAATTCTACGATCGACGCATTTATTTAAGTCTGCGCAAGCGCGCAGGCGGGGAAGCAATTATGGAAAAGCAAGTAGTTGAATACGCCGGCGTTCCCGTCGGCATCACCGTCCCCGAAGGAGATCGGGTCAAGTTCATCGCCGTGAAGTTCCCGGTCATCGATCTGGATGGCGGCACCTATCGCAACGTCAGCGAGCTGCAGAACGCCATTCATCGGCATATGCAGAATTCGCCTGGCGATCAGGCACTGTTTGCACGCGCCGCCAACGGCGCAGGCTTTGCCCCGGAGCGCAAGGTCTTCAATGCAGCCTGACAGAACCCCTCGCGAGCCGCGCCGGCCTCAAGGCCACGCGGCTCGTAGACATATCTGTTGAGGAAAAAACCGGTCAGGCGAAAGGCTTCCGCCAGACTATCCTCATCCGCCGACGCAACAGCCCCTTTCAGAAGAAATCCCGGAAGCGCCAGCATCCTGTCCGCGTAGGGCAGACCGGCAGTGCGACAGACTGCCCTGCCCGATTTCGGCGAGACATAAGCAAGATCGTCCCGGCCTCCGGTCGCCGCGCACTCATCGAGACCGAGACCGAAACCGAGATCGTTCAGCACCGCCAGCTCGAAACGCACGAAAAGTTCGCCTGCGGCCGCCGGTTCATCGAGATGTTCGAGGATCACGTCCAGCGCCTCGAAAAGATGCGGATGCGGATCCCGCTCCGGCAACAGCCGCAGAAGCGCTCCGAGCGCCTGAACGCCATAGACGGCGGTCGCGCTTTCCATCAGCTTTGCAGCCCTGAGCCTCACCGGCTCGACCCTGTATTCCCCGAGATGTTCATCAAGCCGCGCCCGCCACGTCACTTCCAGCCGGTTTCCTGGCTGCAGCACCGGCTGCATGCTGCGCGAACGCCCTCCACGCACCATTCCCAGATGACGGCCGCGGCCCTTCGTCATCATCTCCGCGATAACGCTGGTTTCGCCGTGGCGTCGTGCGCCGAGCAATATTGCTTCGTCCGTCCATTCCATGGCGTCATTCTAGAGCATAATCCGACCGGAGTGAAACGAGGATCGATAAGATTATGCTTCCAACAAAAGGGCTTGGAGTGCCGATCTGATGCAATCAGATCGAGCAGCGCTCTAAAGCGCTTCATGCGTAAATGGAATCGCTCAGTGCGCAGCCGGTCAACCGCATTTAATTTTTCCACCAAGAGCAATCCGGCATTCCAGCACCGACGGAATTGTTATACTTCCGACGCATCCCCTCCAGACGGGAAGGTTCCGATATGGCCCCCGCCTCCCAAGGCCTCGACGAACAGCAACCAGAACCCGGACGACTGACGGCATTGCCTCAATCCGTCCGCTGGCTGATTCTGACTTTGCTGTCTCTCGTCCTTGCCGGCCTGTTGACGATGGTGCACATCCCGGCGGCTCTCTTGCTCGGCCCCATGGTCGCGGCCATCGTCATGGCAACCAATGGCGCGCGTCTCTCTGCGCCCCGACTGCCTTATCTCGCGGCACACGCGCTGATCGGCTGTATCATCGCACGATCCATCGACGCCGAGATCGTCACGACCTTCGCCGCAGACTGGCCGATCTTTCTTTTCATCGTCCTCTCCGTCATCGCATCGAGCACGTTGATCGGCTACATCATGGCGCGCAATGCAGTGCTACCCGGAACGACCGCCGTTTGGGGCACATCCGCCGGTGCGGCCTCCGCCATGCTGGTGCTTGCGGAAGCCTACGGCGCGGATGCGCGGCTCGTCGCCTTCATGCAATATCTCAGGGTGGTTTGTGTCGCTTCGGCCGCGTCCATCATCGCGGCTCTGGTCTTCCACGCATCCGGCGGTGCTGCGCCCGAAATCGTCTGGTTCCCGCCGGTCGACTGGCTGGAGCTTTCAAAGACGCTCATCGTGGCTTTCACCGCCTGTGCCGTTGGCGCTTATTTCCGCATTCCGGCCGGCACCATGTTACTGCCGATGATGGCAACCGCGCTGCTGCATGGCCTCGGTCTCATCACAATCGACCTGCCGCCGTGGCTTCTGGCCTTCGCCTATGCGCTGCTGGGGTGGAAGATCGGCCTCGGTTTCACCCGCCGTATCCTTCGCCACGCGGCCTATGCGCTACCGCAGATCATGCTTTCGATCGTGGTGCTGATTGCCTTTTGCGGAGGGCTCGCCATGCTGCTGTGGCGTTTTCTCGGGATCGACCCGCTGACCGCTTATCTGGCGACAAGCCCGGGCGGGCTCGATTCGATCGCGATTATCGCGACCTCGACACCGGTCGATCTGCCCTTTGTCATGGCGCTGCAGACAGCGCGCTTCCTGCTGGTATTGTTGCTCGGCGGGCCGATCTCCAAGGCGGTGGCCCGCCTGATCGATCGCTGACCTATAGATCGCTGACCGACAAGATTCCCGCGACTATTCGCGCGGGAATTCCAGGCCCATTTCGCGGAAGCGCTCGGGGTCGTTGCCCCAGTTTTCGCGCACCTTCACGAACAGGAAGAGATGAACCGTCTGTTCGAGGATTTCGGACAGTTCCTTGCGGGAAGCGGTCGAGATCGACTTGATCGCCTCGCCGGCCTTGCCAAGCACGATCTTCTTCTGGCTGTCGCGCTCGACATAGATCACCTGCTCGATGCGGACAGAGCCGTCCTTACGCTCTTCCCACTTTTCGGTCTCGACATGCGAGGAATAGGGAATCTCCTGATGCAGGCGCAGGAACAGCTTCTCGCGGGTGATTTCGGCCGCAAGCTGGCGCATGGGAAGATCGGAAATCTGGTCCTCGGGATAATACCACGGCCCCTCGGGAAGCGTCTTCGCCAGGTAATCCATGACGTCGTCGCAGCCGGAACCGGTGGTGGCGGAAATCATGAAAGTACGCTCGAACTTCACCGCCTCGTTGGCGGCGGAAGCAAGCTTCAGAAGATCCTCTGGCTTCACCCGGTCGACCTTGTTGAGCACCAGGATCTTCGGCTGGGGAACGTCCTTCAGCCCTTCGAGGATCGCCTCGGCGTCACCGCGCAGGCCACGCTCGCTGTCGATCAGGAGAAGGATGAGATCGGCGTCCTTGGCCCCGCCCCAGGCGGACGTCACCATGGCGCGATCGAGCTTGCGACGCGGCTTGAATATGCCGGGCGTGTCCATGAAGACGATCTGGGCGTTGTCATGGATCGCGATGCCGCGCATGACCGCGCGGGTCGTCTGAACCTTGTGGCTGACGATCGAAACCTTGGCGCCGACGAAACGGTTCACCAGCGTCGACTTGCCGGCATTCGTCGGACCGATCAGGGCCACGAAGCCGGAATGGGTCGGGTTTTCGCCAGCAGCAGCAGTGTCGGCGGAGGTGTTTTCGGGTTCTGTCATCGGTTCCAATCAGCCTGCGTCGGTGGCTTTCTGCCAGACGCCTTCGCGTTCGAGAAGCCTCGTAGCGGCCACCTGTTCGGCGGCGCGTTTCGAGCGCTCGGTTCCAGTTTCCGGCGCAACGCCGGGAATTTCGACGATCACCGTGAAGCGGGGATCATGATCCGGTCCGGAGCGTTCCGCAATCCGGTAACTCGGGGTAACCGCATGCTTTGCATGCGCCCATTCCTGCAATTCGGTCTTGGCGTCGCGCCGTGCGCCATCAGCGCGGGTGGCGCGGCTCTGCCAGAAGCGCATGATGAACGCACGGGCGGCTTCCAGCCCGGCATCGAGATAGATCGCGGCGATCAGGCTTTCCACCACATCGGCGCGAACGTTCAGCATGTGCTTGCCGGTCAGCTTTTTGACGTCGGCACCGGTTCGGATGAATCGATGCAGTTCGAGTTGGTCTGCAATCTCGGCGCAAGCCTCGGCGCTGACCAGCTGGTTGAAGCGCACGGAAAGCTCGCCCTCGGAGGCTGTCTTGTAGGTCTTGAAAAGGAGTTCTGCGACGCAGAGACCGAGCACCCGATCGCCGAGAAACTCCAGGCGCTCATAATCGTCGCCCTTCGAGCCTGCCTTGACACTCGAATGCGTGAGCGCCCTGTCCAGCCGCTCCCTCTCGACAAATCGATGACCGATCGCGGCTTCGAGCCACGACCGGTCCTCTTCTTTCATGCCTTTCGGCTTTTTCATTCAACCACCTTGAACAGACGGTCCCAACGCATGTTGGACGGCCACTTCCAGATTTCGCGGAACGAGGTGTCGTTGCCGAGCGAGAAGAAGATGACGGAGGCCTTGCCGATCAGGTTTTCGGCCGGCACGAAGCCAACGTCGAAACGGCTGTCGAGCGAGTTGTCGCGGTTGTCACCCATCATGAAGTAATGGCCTTCTGGGACGATGAATTCGCGGGTGTTGTCGCCGCGGGAATCCGGGGACTGGTCCAGCGTGTCATAGGTCACGCCGTTATCCATCGTTTCGCGGAATACCGGAACGTCGGTGCCCGGATCGAGGCGATAATCGGAGGTGAAGCTGCCATCTGGCTCCTTCGGAACAGGCTTGCCATTGATGTTCAGCACGCCATTGATGACCTGGATACGATCGCCCGGCAGGCCGACCAGACGCTTGATGTAATCGATCTGCGGGTTCGGCGGGAAGCGGAAGACCACGATGTCGCCTCGCTTCGGTTCGCTTGCGAAGATGCGGCCTTCGAACAGGTCCGGCGAGAAGGGCAGCGAATACTTCGAATAGCCGTAGGAGAACTTGTTAACGAAGATGTAGTCACCCACCAGCAGCGTCGGCATCATGGAGCCGGACGGAATGGTGAAGGGCTGGAACAACACGGTGCGGATCACCATCGCCAGCAGAAGCGCCTGGATAACGACCTTGATATTCTCCCAGAGGGCACTCTGCTTCTTGTCTGCTCGATCGGTCACGCCGTCTTTTCCTTCTCTGAAATCCTGCACTGTCTAGACGTTTCGGGCGTCCACGGCAACGGCGCAGGAACGCATTTGGCAGCCCATTCGGGCTCAACCATGGCCGGGCAAGGCCTCGATAATCACAAAAGCCTGCGCCAGCGGATGGTCGTCGGTGATCGTCAGGTGGATCACCGCGTGATGCTCAGGCGGCAGCATCTTTTCCAGATGGGCCGCCGCGCCTCCGGTTAGTTTCATGGTCGGCTTGCCCGACGGCAAATTGACGACGCCCATGTCTTTCCAGAAAACGCCCTGCGCCATCCCGGTCCCGAGCGCCTTCGACATCGCCTCCTTGGCGGCGAAACGCTTGGCGTAGGAGGCCGCCCGGTTCTTTCGACCGTCGGACTTGCGCTGTTCGATATCGGTAAAACAGCGATTGGTGAAACGTTCGCCGAAACGTTCGAGCGATTGCTCGACGCGGCGGATATCGATGAGGTCGCTGCCAATGCCGATGATCATGGTTTTCCTTGCCCTACAACGCCGATATCAAACGCTTACGCCGCCATCAATCGCCTCGGCGAGACGGGTTCTTGCGCGGAGCGAAAGCCTCGCCCGGCGACGAGACTGAAAACCACTGACTGCATAGAATGTCAGGCCATAGACAACAAATCCGGTCACCAACGCCGGCGGAATGGCGCCGATCAGCATCGGCTCAAGCACCGGCCGCCATAGCTGCGACAGTTCGAAATTGCTGAAGAGATGATGAAGGTCGATATGACGCCCAATACTGGAGTCGCCACCGCCAAGGATCAGCGTACCGATTTCCCAGGTCGCAGCCCAGATGAAGGGAAAGGTCAACGGATTGCCGAAGGCTGTGCCCAGCGCCGCCGCAACCATGTTTCCTGCAATGACATAAGCCAGAGCGAAGGAAACGACGAAATGCAAGCCGATGAAGGGCGTCCAGGACGATGCGATGCCGGCTGCGAAACCGGCAGCGACGGCATGCGGCGACGCCGCCAGGCGGACGATACGCATGCGAAAATATTGAAACGGACGCACGAAGCCTTTTGGCGACCAGAAGAGGGCGCGCAATCTTTCGGCTAATCCTGCGGGTTTACGTCGGCGAAACAGCATGGGGGCACATGTAATCGAGAGCCCCGGTGTCTACAAGACCGGCCGAGAGCCTGTGTATATTCGCCATCGCTCCCGGCGAAATTAAGGCGCATGGCAAGCCGCCGCGCGCCTTCGGACGTTGTGTCGGCTTAGAAGCCGCGACGGAACATGCCGCGATCGATTTGACGCTGGCGGAACTCCAGGTCAACCATGTCACGGGCGCCGTTCAGGTATGCCATTTCGCGATCGGCAACGCTCGGTACGCGAAGAGCCTTGGCCAGCTTGCGGATAGGTTCAAACATTTTTCTGTCCTCGTTCTTTCTCTCTTATGTGAGGACAATGTAATTGTGCGGCGCAAAAACCACCAGTTCCGATAAATAGCTTCAGCCATGCATCAGTCGCATATCTCGCACTTCAATTGACCAACAAGTGCCCATATCGAAGGCATTTTGTCGCACAAGCGCATAACCTGCGGGCAAAACTTGCCCGCACGCCGGATAGCGACGACGTCGTGGTTACCGCTTTGCTAACGCAAGCACTCGTCAGTCGTAGACACGCCGTATCGTGGAAATACAGTCGAGAGCCTTCAGTTCGGAGATCAACTGATTCAACTGCCTCAGGTCCCAGACCTCGAGATCGATCGCCATTTCGGTGAAATCGGTCGCGACCCTTGTCATGCTGAGAGTGCGGATGTTGATGTCGAGGCGAGCAATCGTCTGGGCGACGGTGGCAAGCGTTCCCGGCTCGTTCAGGGCGTTGATCATGATGCGAGCAACGAAGCGCGACTTGTTCGCCTCGTCGAGATCCCAACGCACATCGATCCAGCGTTCGGGTTCATCATCGAAGCGCTGCAGGCTCGACGCCTGGATCGGATAGATGGTGATGCCCTTGCCATCCTCCATGATGCCGACGATGCGGTCGCCGGGAACGGCGCCGGCCGGCCCGAAATGCACCTCGGCATTGCCCGACAGGCCACGGATCGGCAGAGGGTCTGGCCCTTCAGCCGTATTGCCACCTTCCGCGGAGCGCGCCCTGCCCGGAATCTTGAACACCATGCCGTTCGCCGTGCTCATGGCGAACCAGCCCTCGTCGCTCGACGGCTTCACCGTAACCCGCTCGTCCTGATAGTCGGGATAGACGGCGCGCAGGACGTCGAGCGAGGAGATTTCTCCGCGACCAACGGCCGCGATGGCATCCTCGACATCACGCTGCCCAAGGCGGTGTAGCACCGGACGCAGGCCGTCACGCGAGAACACCTTGCCAGCGCGCTCGAAGGTGCGCTCGAGAATGCGATATCCGAGGCCGGAATACTGTTTGCGGATCGCCAAGCGGGTCGCGCGGCGGATAGCCGCGCGGGCCTTGCCGGTGACTACGATCTCTTCCCATGCGGCAGGCGGCACCTGTACGCCGGAGCGGATGATCTCCACCTCATCCCCGTTCGACAGCCGCGTGACAAGCGGCATGATCGAGCCGTTGATCTTGGCGCCGACGCACGTGTCGCCGATGTTCGTATGAACGGCATAGGCGAAATCGATCGGGGTCGCTCCGCGCGGCAGCGCGATCAGCTTGCCCTTCGGGGTGAAGCAGAACACCTGATCCTGGAAAAGCTCGAGCTTGGTGTGCTCCAGGAATTCTTCCGGATTGTCGCCTTCCGCAAGCGCCTCGATGGTATGGCGCAGCCAGGAATAGGCATTACTCTCGCGCGACAGGAGTTCGCCCGGCTCGCCGTTTTCGCCATCCTTATAGAGCGCATGGGCGGCAATACCGAATTCCGCGATCTCGTGCATGCGGCGGGTGCGGATCTGCAGCTCGATACGCTGGCGCGACGGACCGACGATCGTGGTGTGGATCGAGCGGTAGTCGTTCTGTTTCGGGGTCGAGATATAGTCCTTGAAGCGGCCCGGAACCACGCGCCAGCGAGAATGCACGATACCGAGCGCCCGATAACAGCCCGGAATATCATCCACCAGAATGCGGAAACCATAGACGTCGGAGAGCTGCTCGAAGGAGAGCGACTTCGACTGCATCTTGCGGAAGACCGAATAAGGCTTCTTCTGCCGTCCCTTGACGGAAGCCTTGACGAGGCCATTGGCGACCAGCAGCTCGCGCAGTTCGTCCTCGATCTTCTTGATCAGGCCTTCGTTGCGCTGGGAAAGCTCGGCCAGCCGCTGCGTGACGGTCTCGTAGGCTTCCGGATTGATATAGCGGAAAGACAGGTCCTCCAGCTCGTCGCGCATGTCCTGCATACCCATGCGGCCGGCAAGCGGCGCATAGATTTCCATCGTCTCTTCGGAAATGCGGGCGCGCTTGTCGTCGCGCATATGCTCAAGCGTGCGCATATTGTGCAGACGGTCGGCAAGCTTGACCAGCAGAACGCGCACGTCATCGGAAATAGCCAGCAGCAGCTTGCGCAGGTTTTCAGCCTGCTTCGCCTTCTTGGTGACGAGGTCGAGCTTCTTGAGCTTGGTCAGCCCCTCGACCAGCCGGCCGATATCCTCGCCGAACAGTTCGTCGATTTCGGCGCGGGTCGCCGTGGTGTCCTCGATCGTGTCGTGCAGCAACGCGACCGCGATGGTCGACTCGTCGAGATGCATGTCGGTGAGGATAGCGGCGACTTCGAGCGGATGCGAGATATAGGGGTCGCCGCTGGCGCGCTTCTGCTTGCCATGCTTCTGCATGGCATAGACATAGGCCTTGTTGAGGAGGGCTTCGTTGGCATCGGGCTTGTACTTTTGAACCCGCTCAACGAGCTCGTATTGCCGCATCATGCAAAGCTGCTCCACAAAAGAAAAGCGCGCCAATCAGCATGATTGGCGCACGTCACTGCATTCTACCCGTCAGGATATGACGGAATAAATTGACGATTAGTAATCGTCGCTCTTTTCCGGCGGAACGAGACCTTCGATGCCGGCCAGCAATTCTTCTTCCGACATCTGGTCAAAAGTAAGGGTTTCCGGCAGTTCGTCCTCGTCATCACCCTTTGCTGCGGCAACGGTGTTGGAGATCATCGAACCGGCTTCCTGCTCGGGCTCGTCAACCTCGACATGCTTCTGCAGCGAATGGATCAGGTCTTCCTTGAGATCGTCGGGCGAGAGGGTCTCGTCGGCGATTTCGCGCAGAGCCACGACCGGGTTCTTGTCCTTGTCGCGATCTACGGTGATCGGTGCGCCCTGCGAGATCTGGCGCGCGCGGTGGCTTGCGAGCAGCACAAGCTCGAAGCGGTTGTCTACTTTGTCGATACAATCTTCAACGGTGACGCGGGCCATTGCCTGTCCTTTGCGGTCGTGAACTTTTCAGGAATTAACAGCCCGATACAGGCAATGGAAGGCAAATTCAAGTTTTTCGTCACCGAGGCGCCACCGCCAGAGCGTCGGGAGTAAAAAAAGCATGGTTCATTTGGGGTATTTCAACCTAGACGTGCTTGGAATATTGCGAATCGTGCCCTAAATCATTCTTATATGAATAGTTCATAATTTACAGGGACTATCCATTGGCGTGCAGGCAAGGTTCTGTTTTGATTATCTTTTGCCAGATAACTCATATTCCTCTTAAAGGATAATTGCGCGATGTTCGACCCACGGGAAAAAATAGCTCTCTTCATCGATGGCGCGAACCTGTACGCAGCTTCGAAGAGCCTTGGCTTTGACATTGACTATCGCAAATTGCTCAAGGCGTTTCAAAAGCGCGGCTACCTTCTCAGGGCGTATTACTACACCGCCCTGATTGAGGATCAGGAATATTCTTCCATTCGCCCCCTGATCGACTGGCTGGACTATAACGGCTACAAGGTCGTTACAAAGCCCGCCAAGGAATTCACGGACTCCATGGGCCGGCGCAAGGTGAAGGGCAACATGGACATCGAACTGGCCATCGACGCGATGGAACAGTCCGAGACCGTCGACCACCTGGTGATCTTCTCCGGCGATGGTGACTTCACGACACTTGTCGAGGCTCTTCAGCGCAGGGGACGCAAGGTTTCAGTGGTCTCCACCATGGCCACCCAGCCCCCGATGATCGCCGATGACCTGCGCCGGCAGGCCGACTATTTCATTGATCTCGTTTCACTCAAGGGTGAAATAGGGAGGGATCCAAGCGAACGCCCACAGCGTCCTCTGGATACCCTGCCTGCGTCCGACGCGGAATAAGGTCCGCACTGGTTCGGAATACCGATCACGATTGCTTCAACGACTTGCTCGCCCAGCTTTGATTCGGCGTCGGCTACCGCTGTCAAATTGACAAAATTCAATAATCAGTAAATCCTGGATTGCTCTGGATGCGAATATATGTGTCCAAGACAAGAATCGTCGCAGTTTTGCGACAGTTTTTTCCAAAACGCTTTGGGCTTAACTATTATCATTCCATTAAGGCATTCGGGCTAAATTCATCATGCGACCTTGATCAGACCTCGCATATTCATGCATGCAACACCTCAGGTCACCCGGCCGAAATAAGACCTCCCAACGTCCGGTGTTTTTCTCTTACATTATAGGCTTTTGACATGGGCAACTTTCGCAGGGACCCGTCCCAACTGAACGACCGATTGAATTTCCTCGATCTGGGCGCCAAGCAGAAAGACACACTTGCAGCCCTGAAGCCTGTCATCGAATCCGCCATTGGTCCGGCGCTTGATGAGTTCTACCGTCGTGCGAAGATTCATCCCGAAACTGCACGTTTCTTTTCCAGTGAAGCACATATCCAGCACGCCAAGAGCAGGCAGGAAAGCCACTGGGCACTGATCTCTTCGGGTCGTTTCGATGACGATTACGTCGATGCAGTCTCAACGATCGGCCGCACGCATGCGCGACTGGGACTGGAACCGCGGTGGTATATCGGTGGCTATGCCCTGATCCTGGACGGGATCATCGAGCGCGTCATTGGCGACGAACTCAAGGGCTTCGGTCAGTCCCGCAAGGCAAAACGCCTCGCCGCCAGCATCAGCGCGATCATGAAGGCTGCCATGCTGGATATGGACTACTCCATTTCCGTCTATCTCGAAGCTCTTGCCGCCGAGCGCGCCCGCGCAGAAGAAGAACGCAACCGCCTCGAAGCCGAACAGGAGGAAGCACTGCAGGCACTCGACAGCGCCCTTGAGCATCTGAGTTCCGGCGACCTGACGGCCACGATCGAGCACGATCTCGCTCCGAAGTTCGACGGCCTGCGTGTCAACTACAACAAGGCCATCTCGTCGCTCGCCACCGCATTCGGCGACATCGTCCAGGAGGCGAGCCGCGTTACGTCCAACACCCGTGAACTGACCACGGCTACCGACGAAATGGCGAAACGCACCGAACAGCAGGCGGCAGCACTGGAAGAGACCGCGGCAGCGCTGGAAGAAATCACCACCGTTTCCAGACTCGCGGCAACCCGCACCCAGGAAGCCCGCAGCGCCGCGAAGACCTCCGCCGAGGAGGCCGTTCGCTCGGGCGAGATCGTTTCGGAAGCTGTGGAGGCTATGGGCGACATCGAGGAATCCTCGCGCAAGATCACTCATATCATCAGCGTGATCGACGAGATCTCCTTCCAGACCAACCTTCTGGCGCTCAATGCCGGTGTCGAGGCAGCGCGCGCCGGCGAAAGTGGTCGCGGCTTTGCAGTCGTCGCGCAGGAAGTGCGCGAGCTTGCCCAGCGTTCTGCTGCCGCGGCCAAGGAAATCAAGACGCTGATCGACCGCTCATCGCAGGATGTCGCGCGCGGCGTCTCGCTGGTGAACCGGACCGGCGATGCGTTGAGGACCATCGGCGAACAGGTTCACGCCATCAACGAGCACATTGCGGCAATCGCCACGTCTTCGCAGGAACAGTCCTCCGGGATCAACGAGATCAACACCGCGATCAACAGCATGGATCACATGACCCAGCAGAACGCGGCCATGGTCGAGCAGACCAATGCAGCGACCCATACGCTGATGGATGTTTCCACCCATCTGACTCGGCTGGTTTCCCGATTCTCGGTTTCGCGTTCCTATCGTGCACAGGCAGGTTCTTCCGAATATCGGGCGCGTTACGCAGCCTGATCGGCTAAAGCGTGTCGCGATCTTTCAGATTCGCTCTCTACGCTTTAAGTCCTTGTTTCATCGCATGTCGTTGCCGCAAAACC
>QFQX01000047.1 GCA_003248775.1 Shinella sp.
CACCCTGCGAAAGCTGTTCGGAGCTTGCAGAAAGTTCCTGGCTGCCCGACGACACGTTGTCAGAGGCCGACAGTGCATCACCGACCACGCCGCGAAGACGTTCGACCATCTCGTTCACATACGTCAGAAGATCACCGACTTCATCGCGGCTGGTAACCTGTGCGGTTCGGGTGAGATCGCCTTCAGCAACGCTGCGTACGGCCGTCACTGCACGCGCGAGACCACGGCTGATCGTCAGCGAGAGCCAAAGGGCAGCGGCCACGGCAATGGCGAAGGCGACGCCGGCAACAGTCAGCAGCAAGGCGCGTGTCTGTTCGTAGCTTTGAGCTGCCTCAACCTGCGCCCTATCCATGTTGGCAATGGCCTGATCCTGCAGCTTGATGGCGAGTTCGCGCAGCGGTAGCGAAACCTTGCCCAGTTCGACGGTGGCGTAGGCCAGAGCGGGATCGCGACCCTGGGTCTTGTGGATCTGCTCGATCTTCTTGGTCACTTCACCAAGAGCCTTGGTCGTCGTCTGCAGCTCGAGCCACATCGGGCGGCCTTCCTCGCTGGCGTTGGGAAGACCCTTCTCGATGACATCAGCAAGGTTCTGCGTGCGCTGCTCGGCGTTGCGATAGTCGGCTTCCGTTTCTTCCGCAGTCGCTCGCAGCATGGCGTTGCGCTGGGCGCGAACCTGCTCTGCCTGCTCGATATTCACCTGCATGGCATATTGCAGCTGCTTTGCCGGACCCTTGATCACGGAATCAAGCGCGTGGTTCAGGCTGGAGAGGCTGGTTACGGCGTAGAAAGCCACGCCGGCCAGCAGAAGAACGACTGCCGAGAAGGCCAGTGCAAGTTTGAGTTTAATGGTGAAGCGCATGAAATCGGAATCCTTGTGTCACGCGGACAGATTGGCGAGATGAAGCTGTGAGCGTTCGCTCTTCTGGGAGAAGATCGCTTCCAGGTTCGGGAGTATGATGAAATCGCTGTCCCTCTTCACCAGGCAGTGGATGAAGTCTGGGCGCCAACGCATGCCGACGCTCGGCGGCGGCTCGCTGGCGGCGCGATTGAGTGTGGTGACTTCATTCACCTTGTCGGTCCGGACGCCGATCAACGTCGGTTCGCCCTCGATATCCAGTTCAATCACGATGATCCGGCTATCGATCGTCGGCTGTGTGGCTTCCATGCCAAACGCCAACCTTATGTCCGCGAGCGGTATGACCTTGCCGCGGAAATTGATGACGCTGCCGACGAAAGGCCGGCTCCCCGGTACCGCCGTTTCCGGTAGAAGGTCGAGGATTTCCTGAACGATGACCGCGTCGAAGGCGAAGGTTTCGCCTGCCATTTCGAAGGTCAGGACCTCCGCCTCGTCGGCGTTGCCCCAATAGCCGTTCGTTACCATCTTCAGTGCTCCGCTCATCCTGCCGCGCGCAACTGCGCCTCCTGATGTTGACCCGAGGCCACCAGATGGGTGACGTCCAGGATAAGGGCGACGCTGCCGTCTCCGAGGATCGTGGCGCCGGAGAAGGTCGCCACGTCGTGGTGCAGCTTCGACAGCGACTTGATGACCGTCTGGTGGTCACCGATGATCTGGTCCACGACCATTCCGACGCGCTCGGTGCCGGTCGAGATGACGACGATCTTCTGGAAAGGATCCGGCTTGGTGCCGGTCTGGAACAGCTCCCGCAGCCGAATGAACGGCACCAGGCTTTCGCGTAGTGAAATGAAGCTGCGGCCACGCGAGCGCATGTCATCCTCGACGGAAAGCTCGAGGCATTCCTCGACCGCCGAAAGCGGAATAACGTAAGGCGCATTGCCGACCCGGACGAGCAGGCCGTCGATGATCGCCAGCGTCAGCGGAATACGCAGGGAAATTTCGGATCCCTCGCCCGGCGTGCTGGTGATATCGATGGTGCCGCGAAGGGCCTCCACCGTCTTCTTGACCACATCCATGCCGACGCCGCGGCCGGAAAGATTGGTGATGGTCGCAGCCGTCGAAAAACCCGGCTGGAAAATCATCTGCAGGAGTTCCGGATCGGTCAGCGTCGCGCCGGGCTGGATCAAGCCGGAGGATTCCGCCTTGGCCCGGACGCGAGCGCGGTCGATGCCGCGACCATCGTCCTTGATGGTGATGATGACTTCGCCGCCCGACTGCTGCGCCGAGAGAATGATACGGCCAGTCTCGGCCTTGCCGGTGTTGCGGCGATCCTCGGGCAGTTCCAGACCATGGTCTATGGAGTTGCGCACCAGGTGAACCAGCGGATCGGCCAGACGGTCGATGACGGTCTTGTCGACTTCGGTGGTTTCACCTTCGGTCACCAGATCGATCTTCTTGCCCGTCTCGCGGGAAAGGTCGTGAACGAGGCGGCGGAAGCGGCCGAAGAGGCTCGCCACCGGCATCATGCGCAGAACCATCATCGTGTCGCGCAGTTCGCCCGAAAGGCGTTCGATATCCTCTGAAACCGCGCGCAGCTGGATTTCCATCGTCGCATCGGCAAGCTGGGAGAGGCGCGACTGGGCGATCACGAGTTCGCCCACCCGATCCATCAGCTCGTCGAGCCGTTCGGCGGGAACGCGCACGTTCTCCGCGGCCTTGGCCTGCTGTTGCGGCTTGTTATCCGCGGCAGGCGTCGTGGTTTCGGTTGCCTTGACAGGAGCCTGAGCAACCGGCTGCGAGATGGCGGGCGCGGCAGCAGCCTGCTCCTTGGCCGCGAGGGGCGCGGGGACTTCTCCCTTCAGTCGCTCGATCGACAATTCCATGTCGTCCATGACGAAGATGAAGACATCCTCGATCGCTTCGCGTCCGCCATCGGTCACGAGGTGGACATCCCAGGCGAGATGAATCTCCGTCGGTACGAGCGTATCGAGCGAGGGAACCTTGCTTGCATCGGCAACGATCCGGCATTCGCCGAGATCGCGCAATTCATCAAGCAGACCAAGCGGATTGGTGCCATTCGCCATGGAATCGTGCGGCAGGCTGAAACGGATGCGCCAGGCACCGCCCTTTTCATCGTCCTGCTGCGCTGCCTGAACGCCGGCTGCCACCGGAGCTTTCGCTACAGCGCCGCCCGAAACGGCAACCGCTGCCTGCAATACGGCCAGAAGTTCCGCGCTCTTTTCCTCATGATCGCCATTCGGCGTCTCAAGCAAGGCCCGCATGTGGTCCTGAGCGGCAAGAACGGCGGCGACGAGTTCCTGGGTGGCGGGCACATCGCCCTTGCGCACCCGATCGAAGGCCGTTTCGCAGTGGTGAGTAAAGGCCGCCAGCGCGTCGAAGCCGAACATCGCGCCGGAACCCTTGAGAGTGTGCAGACCACGAAAGACAGCGTCGATCTGCTCCTTGTCGTCCAATCGGCTGGTGAGGTCGAGCAAACCCGCCTCGACCTGTTCAAGCAATTCAGTCGCTTCCGTCAGGAAGACTGCGATTGGATCGACGTCTGTCATCTGCCGAGAACCTTCTTTGCGACCTTCACGAGGTTTTCAGGATCGAAAGGCTTGGTGAGCCAGCCGGTCGCACCGGCGGCCTTGGCCTGCTGCTTGACGTCACCATCGGATTCGGTGGTGAGGAAGATGATCGGGATACCGGTGTTGGCAGGGACCTTGCGCAGTTCCCTGATCATGGTCAGCCCATCCATGTTCGGCATGTTAAGATCGGTAATGATGAGGTCGAACTGACCGCCATTCACCTTGGCAAGGCCATCGGTGCCATCGACAGCTTCAGTTACCTGATAGCCGGCGTTTGTCAGTGCGATGCGGGTGGTCAGGCGAACGCTGGCGGAATCATCCACCGTTAGGATTTTGGCGCTCATCGAAGGTCTCCTCCATTGAGCCAGAAACTGGATGTTGCGGATTTGGGGTCGTCGAGAAGGCCTGCCCGCTCGAGAACATCGAGAAGCCTGTCGCTCGCCGGATGGCTGAGCGACAGGGATTTGCCGCGACCGGCGGCATAGCTGCGGGCTGCTTCGATCAACTGCACGAAACTGACGTCAATGTCCGCATTTACGGCTATTTCCAGCGAAATACGTTCGTTCTCGCCAATGAAATTAAGTAAATCCTTATGAATATCTGTCGCGTTTCGGATCGTACAGGGACCATCCAGTTTGAGTATTGCGGCACCGGGCGACATCGTTTCTCCAAGCATGCGAAGCAGTTACTGCATTGCAAAACGCTCTCATTGGACGGTTAATGCGTCGTAAACAGACTGCGATGATTTTTAACTCCCCGATATTCGTTAGACTTTTACCAAAGTCGAAAATCCGACTTTTACCAATGGCGACAAATATGTCCCCCCGTTGTGGATGGCTTAAACTTCTTCGGGCAGCATGGCCTCGGTTGTCCAAAAGCCACCGAAATAGTGAACAGCCAAATTCGACTTTCAAAAGAGCGCAGAATTTCAAAACGCGCCGAGAAGACCTGAAACGGGCGGGGATTAGACAGAATGCAGCACGCCAGACTGAGCCATGACTTTGCAGCTCCCACCACCGGCACGATTTCGACGGATCTCGAACAGGCCCGCACGGCCATCGAAAAGCGCTTTCTCGAAGGCGGCACCATCCTGCTCTCCGTGCTGGAGGCAATCGACAAGCTCGCAGCGACGCTGGACGCCGTGACCGGCGCGCTCGACGGCGGCAGCGCCGAGGCGACCGGGCGTGAACTCAAGGCGACGATGACGGAGCTTTCGGCGCTTCCCGACCGGGAAAGCCGCCGGCAGTCGGCGCTTGCCACCATCTCCTCCATTGAAAAAGGCCTGCGCGACAAGGTCGTGGCGATGCACGAAACGCTGCGCTACCTGCGCACCTTCGCCATTACCGCCAAGATCACCGGTGCAGGCATCGAGGATTTCGCCGGCTTTGCCGAGGAAATCATCGAGCGCATCCAGTATGGCGCCAGCCAGGTCGACAAGTTTGCCGAAACGCTCGACCAGCTCGGACGGCGTCTTGACCCGGCGGCGGCCCGCGGACGAGAGATCCTGCAGCAGTTCGAAACCGTGGTTCCAGGCATCGTCAAGGATCTCGCCCAGAGCAGCGAACTCCTGACCGAGCAGCACCGCACGCTCGGCGCCACCGCCCAGCGCGTGCGCAAACTTGCCGGCGGTGTCCAGATGAAACTTGCCACCGTGCTTTCCGCCATGCAGATCGGCGACATTTCCCGGCAGCGCATCGAACATTGCCAGTCGGCATTCGCGATCCTTGGCGACTATCTCGAAACGGGCGAGGGCCGCTCGCTTTCCGAAGATCAGAAGAACAGGCTTTCGCTTGCCATCACCTGTCTGGTCGCTCGCCAGCTCGAACAGACGAGCGGAGATTTCGGCCGCGACACGACAAAGATCGTCCACACGATGGGAAGCTTCAGCGGCGATATCGGCGAAATGCTGTCCCTGCGCGACCTGATGGCCGGAAATGGCGAGAGCGGCAACAGCCGCGCAATCCGGCAGCTGGAACAGAACGTCGCCGCTGCCCAAAAGATCGTGACGACAGTGGAATCGGCTTCGCTCGAAGCTACCGACCTCAGCCGCAGCACCGCCGAACTGGTCGGCGAACTGGTTTCCGGCATCGAGATCGTCCGCGTGGTGCGCACGGATATCCAGTACATGGCGCTGAACACCAACCTGCGCTGCAGCCGCATTGGCGAGGAGGGCCGCGCCATCAACGTCGTCACCGCTGAACTGCGCAATTTCGCCGGCCAGATGGACGAGACGGCGGAAGCCATCCTGACCGCGCTGCACGCGCTTCAGGAAGCCGCCGCCGAAATGGCGGAAGGAAATGATGGTTCCGACGGCGACGCGAACCTTGGCAAGCGCCTGTATTCGGCGGCATCGCGTATCCACGACGCTGGTGACAGCATGGAAAAGGATCTTGCTCACCTTGGCGAAGACGGTCGGGAGGCCGCCGAGCGCATGGAAAAGGCCATGGTCCAGCTCGATTACAAGGCAGAACTCGGCGACATTCTCGAACGCTGCGCGGATGAGATTGCCGAGGCAGCCCAGGGCGCCCAGCCGGATCTTTCGGATCTTGGCCCTGCCATCGAGGTCATCGGCAGCCAGATCTACCGCACCTACACCATGGTCGCCGAACGCGAAATTCACGCAGCCGTTCTTCCGCTTCCCGCAACTGCAGCCGCTCCGGTCGCTGCAGCGTCTTCCGCAGATGACGACGAGGATCTCTTCGAATCAGCCCTCTTCTGAGGCATTTCGATCGAGAGACTGAGACATTGGCGGGACCTGCATTATCGGATGCAGGTCCCGCATTCGTTTTGCACCCGGAGAACACTGGCGGGACAATCACCTCCACCCTATGTGAAACAGGATGATCAAGCCGGAAGCCCTGCTGCACCCGACGCCGGAAGGCCTTTACTGCCCGCCCGGCGATTTTTACGTCGATCCGGTCCGACCGGTTTCGCGGGCATTGATCACGCATGGCCATTCCGATCACGCGCGGCCCGGTCACGAAAAAGTGCTCGCCACCCGACAAACGCTCGACATCATGCGCATTCGCCTAGGGCCGGATTTCTGTCGCAGCGAACAGGCGATTGCATTCGGCCAATCCCTTGATGTGAACGGGGTCACCGTCAGCTTTCATCCTGCGGGCCATGTGCTGGGCTCCGCCCAGATCTCCATCGAAAAGGAAGGCACACGAATCGTCGTTTCGGGCGATTACAAGCGCAGCAGCGATCCCACCTGCGCGCCTTTCGAGCCCATTCCATGCGATGTCTTCATCACCGAAGCCACCTTCGCGCTTCCGGTCTTTCATCATCCCGATCCCATGCAGGAAATCGGCAGGCTCATAACCTCGCTCGCGCAGTTTCCGGATCGCAGCCATCTGGTCGGCGCCTATGCGCTGGGCAAGGCGCAACGGGTGATCTCGCTCATTCGCCGTGCGGGACATGCGGAGCCGATCTATATCCACGGCGCACTCTCCCGGCTTTGCGAATATTATGCGAGCGAAGGCATTCCGCTTGGTGAACTCAGGCCGGCAACCGACGACGCGATGGCGGCGGACGGATTTCGTGGCAAGGTCGTCATCGGTCCGCCATCCGCCTTCAACGACCGCTGGGCACGGCGTTTCAACGATCCGCTATCCATCTTCGCCTCGGGCTGGATGATGATCCGCCAGCGCGCCAGGCAGCTTGGCGTCGAACTTCCGCTCGTCATCTCCGATCACTGCGACTGGCCGGAACTGACCACCACGATCCGGGAAATCGCGCCCGAGCAGGTCTGGGTGACCCATGGCCGCGAGGAGGCGTTGGTCCGCTGGTGCGAGATGAACGGCATCGCAGCGCGGCCGCTGCATCTTGTCGGCTATGAGGACGAGGGGGACTGACGGCGCCATGAAAGCCTTCTCCGACCTGCTCGACCGCCTTGTGCTGACGCCCGCGCGCAACGGCAAGCTGACGCTGCTTACCGACTATTTCCGCGATACTCCCGATCCCGACCGGGGTTACGGGCTCGCCGTTCTCGCCGGCACGCTGGACCTTGCCAATGTGAAACCGGCGCTGCTGCGCGAACTGGTGCTGGAGCGCATGGACGAGGAACTGTTCCGCTATTCCTACGATTACGTCGGGGATCTTGCCGAAACCATCTCGCTGGTCTGGGATGGCGACCGACTGGTGCAGCGCTCGCCGGCAAACCAGCCCCGGCTCTCCGAGGTGATCCATGCCCTGCAGACCGCTAGCCGCAGCGATACACGTAGCGTCGTCCGGGGGCTTCTCGACGCACTCGATACATCCGGCCGTTTCGCCTTCCTGAAGCTGGTGACCGGTGGCCTGCGGATCGGGGTGTCGGCCCGCCTTGCCAAGCAGGCGCTCGCGCAACTCGGCCAGAAGGACGTGACCGAGATCGAGACACTCTGGCATGGGCTCGAGCCGCCGTATGAAGCGTTGTTCGCCTGGCTGGAAGGTCGCGACGACAAGCCGGTGCTCGCGACGCCGGCGATCTTTCACTCGGTCATGCTGTCCAATCCCGTCGGCGACCGCGATCTGGAGGGACTGGACCCGAAGGATTTTGCCGCCGAGTGGAAATGGGACGGCATCCGCGTGCAACTTTCCCATTTCGGTGGAAGGCGAAAGCTCTATTCCCGTTCAGGCGACGACATCTCCGCATCGTTCCCGGATGTGCTGGAGGCTGCCGAATTCGAAGGCGTGATCGACGGCGAGCTGCTGATCGGCGGGACACTCCGCTCGAACGAGCCGACCCGGACATTTTCCGACCTGCAGCAGCGACTGAACCGCAAGACCGTTTCCAGCAAGATGATCCGCGACTACCCGGCCTTCATCCGGGCCTATGACATGCTCTTCGATCGCGACGCAGACATTCGCGCCGAGACCTTTCTCGACCGGCGGGAACGGCTCGCCCGCACAATAGACAGTGCCGCACCAACGCGTTTCGACCTTTCACCGCTGGTGCCGTTTTCCTCCTGGGAAGAACTCGAACGCCTGCGCTCCATGCCTCCCGATCCGGTGATCGAGGGCGTGATGATCAAGCGGCTCGACAGCAGCTATCAGGCCGGGCGCGCCAAGGGACCGTGGTTCAAATGGAAGCGCGACCCGATGAATGCCGATGCCGTGCTGATGTACGCGCAGCGCGGCCACGGCAAACGTTCAAGCTATTATTCCGAT
This sequence comes from Shinella sp., assembly GCA_003248775.1. Classification (GTDB taxonomy): domain Bacteria; phylum Pseudomonadota; class Alphaproteobacteria; order Rhizobiales; family Rhizobiaceae; genus Allorhizobium. Next base: position 8,593 of record QFQX01000047.1, read on the forward strand.
TTTACCTTCGGGGTCTGGACCGCCGATCCGGAACAGGGGGACATGCTCGTTCCCGTCGGCAAGGCCTATTTCGGTTTTACCGATGCGGAACTCGAAGTCCTCGACCGCTATGTGCGCAACAACACCGTCGATCGCTTCGGCCCCGTGCGGGCGCTTCGCGCTGAACCGGATCACGGCTTCGTCGTGGAAGTGGCCTTCGAAGGCATTTCCCGATCCGGCCGGCACAAGTCGGGTGTCGCCATGCGGTTTCCCCGCATCGCACGGCTGAGGCAGGACAAGCTGCCGCGCGAGGCTGACCGGCTGGAAACGCTTGTCGCCATGATCGACAGGGCAAGCTGAGCGTCAACGCCGCTTGGTCAGGCAGCGCGACACGCTGTCATGCCAGCCCTCGATTGCCGTCAGTCGTTCGACCTCGGGCATGACGGGTTCGAAACGGTGATCACGACGCCAATGCTCGGCGAAGCCCTGGCGATCCGGCCAGATGCCGGCGCGGGAACCGGCGAGCCATGCAGCGCCCAACACCGTCGTTTCCAGGATCACCGGCCGGTCGACCGGGCTTGCCAGTATGTCGGCGAGCCGCTGCATGGTCCAGTCGGAGGCGACCATGCCGCCATCGACGCGCAGCACGGTCTTGTCGGCCGCCCCCTTCCAGTCCTTCTTCATCGCCTCCAGCAGATCGTGGGTCTGGTAGGCAACGCTTTCCAGCGCTGCGCGGGCGAATTCTTCCGGCCCGGTGCTGCGCGTCAGGCCGAAGATCGCGCCGCGCGCTTCCGCATCCCAGTAGGGGGCGCCAAGGCCGGTGAAGGCAGGCACGAGGTAGACGCGCTGGTTAGGGTCCGCCTTCATGGCCAGCGCGCCCACCTCGGATGAAACGCCGATGAAACCGAGTTCATCACGCAACCACTGCACCGCCGCACCGGCGATGAAAATCGAGCCTTCCAGCGCATAGGTCGTGACCCCGTCCAGCCGATAGGCGATGGTCGTCAGCAGCCGGTTCGACGAGGCGACCCGGTCGGTGCCGGTGTTGAGCAGCGCGAAGCAGCCGGTGCCATAGGTGGACTTCATCATGCCCGGCTCGAAGCAGGCATTGCCGATCACCGCCGCCTGCTGATCGCCGGCAACGCCCAGAATGGGGATCGCGACACCGAAAATCGCCGGATCTGTCACGCCGAAATCGGCGGCGCAATCCTTGACCTCCGGCAGCATCGCAGCGGGAATGCCGAGGATCGACAACAGCTCGTCGTCCCAGCGGTTTTCGCCGATATTGTAAAGAAGGGTTCGGGAGGCGTTCGTGGCATCGGTGACATGCACCTTGCCGTCCGTCAGCTTGTAGATGAGCCAGCTATCCACCGTGCCGAAGCAGACCTCGCCGGCCTCGGCACGGGGCCGCAGTCCCTCGACATTCTCCAACAGCCAGGCAAGCTTGGTGCCGGAAAAATAGGGGTCGAGCAGCAGGCCAGTCTTTTCGGTAAACTTCGGTTCGAGACCCTTTTCCTTCAGCTCCTCGCAGAAACGGGCCGTGCGGCGGTCCTGCCAGACGATCGCGCGATGCATCGGCTCGCCGGTCCTGCGGTCCCAGACGACAGTCGTTTCGCGCTGGTTGGTGATGCCGATCGCGGTGATGTCCGCAGCGGATACGCTTGCCTTGGCAAGCGCTGTTCGAACGGTTGCGAGAACGCTTCTCCAGATTTCCTCGGCGTCGTGTTCCACCCAGCCGGAGGACGGAAAATGCTGCGTGAATTCCTGCTGGCCCACGCCGGCGATCGTCATGTCTCCATCGAAGACGACGGTGCGGCTGGATGTGGTTCCCTGGTCGATGGCGAGGATATAACCACCCATGGAATTCGCTCCCTTTCGCTTGACAGGTGAAACGGGATCGCCTGCCCTGCTCTTTCTCCTTGTCCAACGCCATTACGGACGCAAGACCGCTACGCATTTTTCGGGAACGTCTTCATTCCCGAACAACAGGCGACCGGGGCGCGAGAAGCGCCCCGGTCTTTTCCCGATTTTACCGGGATTTACTTCTTCCAGCTGGCGACGAGTTCGTCATAGTTGACGGTGAGCGGCTTTTCCTTCTCGTTCTCGATCTTCAGCTGCGGTGCGAGGTTGCCCTTCGCGACGGCATCCTTGTTCCAGTACTCGATATCATGCTCTTCGGCGAGCTTCGGACCCATGTCGCCCTGAACGCCGGAACGTTCCAGACGGGAAAGGACCTTTTCCTGCTCGGCGCACAGCGAGTCCATGGCCTCCTGCGCGGTCTTGGCGCCGGAAGAGGCATCGCCGATTGCCTGCCACCAGAGCTGGGCGAGCTTCGGATAGTCAGGAATGTTCGTACCCGTCGGCGACCACTGCAGGCGAGCCGGCGAACGATAGAACTCGACGAGACCACCGAGCTTCGGCGCGCGATCGGTGAAGGACTGATGATCCAGCGTCGACTGACGGATGAAGGTCAGGCCGACATGGCTCTTCTTGACGTCGACCGTCTTCGAAGTGACGAACTGGGCGTAGAGCCATGCGGCCTTGGCGCGGTCGTCAGGAGTCGACTTCATCAGCGTCCAGGAACCGGCGTCCTGATAGCCGAGCTTCATGCCGTCCTTCCAGTAGACGCCATGCGGAGACGGAGCGAAACGCCACTTCGGCGTGCCGTCCGCATTCACGACCGGCAGGCCGTCCTTGACGAAGTCGGCGGTAAAAGCCGTATAGGTGAACATCTGCTGGGCGACTTCACCCTGAGACGGCACCGGACCGGATTCGGAGAAGGTCATGCCGGCTGCGGAAGCCGGAGCATAGGCCTTCAGCCAATCGAGATACTTCTGGATCGAATAGACCGCAGCCGGGCCATTGGTGTCACCGCCACGGGCAACGCAGGAGCCGACCGGACGCGACTTCTCATCGACCTTGATGCCCCATTCGTCGACCGGCAAACCATTCGGAATGCCCTTGTCGCCGTTGCCGGCCATCGACAGCCAGGCGTCGGTGAAGCGCCAGCCGAGCGACGGGTCCTTCTTGCCGTAGTCCATGTGGCCATAGACCTTCTTGCCGTCGATCTCGCGGCCGGTGAAGAACTCGGCGATATCCTCATAAGCCGACCAGTTGACCGGAACGCCGAGGTCGTAGCCGTACTTGGCCTTGAAGTCTTCCTTGTTCTTGGCGTCGTTGAACCAGTCGTAACGGAACCAGTAGAGGTTGGCGAACTGCTGGTCGGGAAGCTGGTAAAGCTTGCCGTCCGGGGCAGTGGTGAAGGACTTGCCGATGAAGTCGTCGATGTCGAGGCCGGGGTTGGTGACGTCCTTGCCTTCATTGGCCATGAAGTCGGTCAGCGAACGGGCCTGCTGGTAGCGCCAATGGGTACCGATCAGGTCCGAGTCGTTGACATAGGCGTCATAGATGTTCTCGCCCGACTGCATCTGCGTCTGCAGCTTCTCGATGACGTCGCCTTCGCCGATGAGATCGTGGGTGATCTTGATACCGGTGATCGCGGTGAAGGCGGGCGCCAGAACCTTGGATTCGTATTCATGGGTGGTGATGGTTTCCGAAACCACCTTGATGTCCATGCCGGCAAAGGGCTTGGCAGCGTCGATGAACCACTGCATTTCCTTTTCCTGATCGGCGCGCGGAAGCGATGAAACGTCACCGATTTCCTTGTCCAGGAACTGTTTTGCCTCGTCCATGCCGGCGAAAGCCGTACCGGTAAATGCCAGCAGCATGACTGCCGTCGTCGTCAAAAGATGCCGTCGCATGATTGTCCTCCCAAGGGTTTGCGATTGCAGTTTTCGTCGTCATGGATGGCGAACCTCCCCGCCATCCGTTCTTTCTGCCTCACACGAAGCGGAATACGCCGATCGCGTAGACCACTGACAAGGCGAGAGCCCACCAGAGGTTGGAACCGCCAAGTCCCAGCCAGGCAAGATGAATGAATGCCGAACCGAGCAGCGACACGAACAGGCGGTCGCCGCGGGTGGTTTCAAAGCGCAGTATGCCGACACGCGGATTGCCGCCGGGCGAGAAATACTCCCACACCCCCATCGCCGCGATCAGCAGGAAGATGATGATGAAGAAAAGGGCCGTCGGAAGCGTCCAGGCCATCCATGAGAAATCCATAGCAGCCTCCTGTCACACGCGGCCGAGGGCGAAGCCCTTGGCGATGTAGTTGCGGACGAAGTAGATGACGAGCGCGCCGGGAATGATGGTCAGCACGCCGGCGGCGGCCAGCACGCCCCAGTCCATGCCCGAGGCGGAGACCGTGCGGGTCATGATCGCGGCAATCGGCTTGGCGTCCGTGGTGGTCAGCGTGCGGGCGATCAGAAGCTCGACCCACGAGAACATGAAGCAGAAAAAGGCGGCGACACCGATGCCGGAAGCGATCAGCGGCATGAAGATCTTCACGAAGAATTTCGGGAAGGAATAGCCGTCGATATAGGCGGTCTCGTCGATCTCCTTCGGCACGCCGGACATGAAGCCTTCGAGGATCCAGACGGCGAGCGGCACGTTGAACAGGCAGTGGGCGATGGCCACCGCGATGTGAGTGTCGATCAGGCCGAAGGCGGAATAGAGCTGGAAGAAAGGCAACGCGAAGACCGCCGGCGGCGCCATGCGGTTGGTGAGCAGCCAGAAGAACAGATGCTTGTCGCCAAGGAAGCGGTAACGCGAGAAGGCGTAGGCCGCCGGAAGGGCCGCCGTGACCGAGATCACGGTGTTCATCACCACGTAGATGATCGAGTTGATGTAACCCTTGTACCATGAGGGATCGGTGAAGATCACCGTGTAGTTCCTGAGCGTCGGGTTCTTCGGCCAGAGCGACAGGGCACCGAGGATCTCGCTGTTTTCCTTGAAGCTCATGTTGACCAGCCAGTAGATCGGCAGGATCAGGAAAAGGATGTAGATCGTCGGAACGAGGAAGGAGAGCTTGCCGCGGGTATCGTGGTTCATGGTCCTGCCTCCCTCACTTCTGCGGTGCGTCGTTGATGGTCATGACGGTGTAGAAGATCCAGGACAGGGCCAGGATGATCAGGAAGTAGATGATCGACATGGCCGCCGCAGGACCGAGGTCGAACTGGCCGACCGCCATCTTGACGAGGTCGATCGACAGGAAGGTCGTGGAGTTGCCGGGGCCACCGCCGGTGACGACGAAGGGCTCGGTGTAGATCATGAAGCTGTCCATGAAGCGCAGCAGCACGGCGATCAGAAGCACGCGCTTCATCTTCGGCAGCTGGATGTAGCGGAACACCGACCAGCGTGAGGCACCGTCGATCTTGGCCGCCTGATAATAGGCATCGGGGATCGAAACGAGGCCGGCATAGCAGAGCAGCACGACGAGGCTCGTCCAATGCCACACGTCCATGACGATGACGGTGATCCATGCCGCCGTCGGATCCTGCGTATAGTTGTAGGAGATGCCGAGCGCCGTCAGCGTATGTCCGAGCAGGCCGATATCCACGCGGCCGAAAACCTGCCAGATGGTGCCGACGACGTTCCACGGAATGAGCAGCGGCAGCGCCATCAATACGAGGCAGACGGGAACGCCGAGACCCGTTTTCGGCATGTTGAGCGCGATCAGGATGCCGAGCGGCACCTCGATCGCGAGGATCACCATCGAGAAGAACAGGTTGCGGACGAGAGCGTCCCAGAAACGGTCGGATTCCAGCATCTGCGTGAACCAGTCCGTGCCGGCCCAGAAGAACTGGTTGTTGCCGAAAGTGTCCTGCACCGAATAGTTCACCACCGTCATCAGCGGAATGACCGCCGAGAAGGCCACCAGCACCAGCACCGGCAGCACCATGAACCAGGCCTTGTTGTTCCAGGTCTTTTCCATGGCTCAGCCCTCCGTGCCCACGCGCCAGGAATCGGCGTAGATGCCGATTGCCTTCGGTTCGAAAGTGATCCGTGCCTCCGTCGGCACCTCGTCATCCTCCGGAACGACGATCGACAGCGGCTGGCCGCAGAATGTGGCGCGAACGATCTTCTGGCGGCCGATATCCTCGATCTTGTTGACCTGCACCGGCATGCCTTCGCGTCCGATGCTGATGAATTCGGGCCGGATACCGAGCTCGATCTTGCCGCTGGCGCCGACCTTGGGCGCGCCGGCAAGCGGAATGACCTGATCGCCGATGCGGGCAGATGAGCCATCGACCGCGACCGGCATGACGTTCATGCCCGGAGAACCGATAAAATAGCCGACGAAGGTGTGGCTCGGCTTCTCGAAAAGCTCGGCCGGCGTGCCGATCTGCACGATCTGGCCGTCATACATTACCACCACCTTGTCGGCGAAGGTGAGCGCTTCGGTCTGGTCGTGGGTGACATAGACCATGGTGAAGCCGGACTGGCGGTGCAGCCGCTTCAACTGTGAACGCAGCACCCATTTCATGTGCGGATCGATCACCGTCAGCGGCTCGTCGAAGAGGATCGCATTGACGTCCGAGCGCACCAGACCGCGGCCAAGCGAGATCTTCTGCTTCTGGTCTGCGGTCAAGCCCTGCGCGCGGCGCTTCGCCATGCCGCCAAGGTCGATCATTTCGAGGATTTCGGCGACGCGGCGCTGCACTTCCGCTTCCGGCACATGCCGGTTGCGCAGCGGAAAGGCGAGATTGTCGAACACCGTCATCGTGTCGTAGACGACCGGGAACTGGAAGACTTGCGCGATGTTGCGCTGTTCGGTCGAAAGCTCGGTCACGTCGACACCGTCGAACTCGATACGCCCGTCGGATGGATGCAGCAGCCCGGAAATGATGTTGAGCAACGTCGTCTTGCCGCAACCGGAGGGACCAAGCAGAGCGTAAGCACCGCCGTCGGCCCATTCGTGATGCACTTCCTTGAGCGCATAGTCACCCGCAGCCTGCGCCTTGGCGCTGTAAGCGTGACGGATATGCTGGAGATTGATGCGTGCCATGATCCCTGCCTCCCTCACGCCGTCTCGGGGGCCGGTGCGCCCAGCGCGTGACCCTCGGCATCGAACGCCATCAGATGGCGCGCATCGACATAGACCTCGATCTCGCGGTCCGGCTCGATGTCATGGATGCCATGGGCAAGCATGACCCAGCGGGCACCGGCAAAATCGACGTGAATGAAGCTTTCCGACCCGGCAATCTCGGAAATCAGCGTGCGGACACTCACCCTCGCAACGCCATCATGCTGGCGGCGCAGCGCAAGGTGATGCGGCTGGAACGCGACGGTCACCGGGCCGTTCGCCACGCCGAGCAGATGCGGCGGCACCGGCAGTGCTGCCTGCCCGCCAACCCGGAAGACGCCATCGGCCTTGACGGCCTCAATCGTGTTGAGCGGAGGATCGGCAAAGGTCTTGGCAGTCAGGAGATCGACCGGACGGCGATAGACCTCGATCGTCGGCCCGAACTGGGTGACACGGCCCTCGCGGAGCGTTGCCGTGTTGCCACCGAGTAGCAAGGCCTCGGACGGTTCAGTCGTTGCATAGACGAAGATCGCACCGGATTCGGCGAAGATCTTCGGAAGCTCCTCGCGCAGTTCCTCGCGCAGCTTGTAGTCGAGGTTTGCCAGCGGCTCGTCGAGCAGGACCAGATTGGCCTTCTTGACGATTGCCCGCGCCAGCGCCGTGCGCTGCTGCTGGCCGCCGGAGAGATTGAGCGGCGTGCGGTCGAGATAGGGCGTGAGCTTCAGGAGCTCGGCAGCCTTGCGCACTTCGCGATCGATGGTCGCCCGATCCTTGCCGGCAATCCGCATCGGCGAAGCGATGTTTTCATAAACGGTCAGCGCCGGATAATTGATGAACTGCTGGTAGACCATGGCGACGTTGCGCTTCTGCACAGGCACGCCGGTCACGTCCTCGCCGTCGAAATGGATCGTGCCTTCGGTCGGCTTGTCGAGGCCGGCCATGAGGCGCATCAGCGAGGTCTTGCCGGAGAGCGTCGGCCCGAGCAGGACGTTCAGCGTTCCCCGCCGTAACGTCAGGTCGGTGGGGCGAATATGGAATTCGCCTCCCGCCATCTTCGACACATTGCGCAATTCGAGCATTGTTTCCTCGGGCCTCCTCCAACCGTCGGCGATAGATGCAGATCAGTCTGCTGCGGGTGCGTCAGTGACCGACGATGCCCGCCATATATTCCTCAAGTCCCGCGGCCTCTCCGGCCGTCAGGAGCAATCCCTGTTTCGTACGCCGCCACAGCACATCCTCTGCCGTGCGCGCCCATTCCTTCTCGATCAGCCAGCGCACTTCCGCTTCGTAAAGCGTACCTCCGAAGAAGCGACCCAGATCCTCCGGCCGCGACGCGCTGCCGATGATTGCGCCCGCAAGCGTGCCGTAACAGCGGACGAGCCGTTCGGCATGCTGCCGCGCCAGAAACGGCGCGCGCTTTACGAGCTTCGAAACTTCCGAATCGTAGCCGGTCGGAGCGAAATCACCGCCCGGCAGACGGCTCTTGCCCGTCCAGGACGAGCCCTTGATGCCGATCGCCTCGCCGATCTTTTCCAGCGCATGCTCGGCAAGCCGCCGATAGGTGGTGAGCTTGCCGCCAAAGACGTTCAGGAGCGGCGGACCGGCCGCATCACCGTCGAGCTTCAGCACATAATCGCGGGTAGCCTCCTGCGCCTTGGAAGCGCCGTCATCATAAAGCGGGCGGACGGCCGAATAGGTCCAGACGATATCTTCGGGGCGCACCGGCTCGGCGAAATACTCGCTTGCGGCGTTGCAAAGATATGCCGTTTCCTCGTCGCTGATCTTCACGCTCTTCGGATCGCCGGAATAATCGCGGTCCGTGGTGCCGATCAGCGTAAATTCCTTCTCGTAGGGTATCGCGAAGATGATCCGGTTGTCCGGGTTCTGGAAGAAGTAAGCACGGGGATCGGAGAACTTCTTGCGCACCACGATATGGCTGCCCTGCACGAGGCGGACATTATGAACATTGTTGCGCCCGAAGGCGCCGGCCAGAACCTGATCCACCCAGGGACCGGCGGCATTGACCAGCATGCGGGACTGGAAGGTCGTCACCGCACCGGTCTGCTCGCTGCGGACCTCGATCACCCAGACATCGCCGTCCCGACGCGCCGACACGACCTTGGACCGGCTGAGGATGGTGGCGCCGCGGTCGGCGGCATCGCGGGCGTTGAGCACGACCATGCGCGCGTCGTCCACCCAGCCATCCGAATACTCGAAGGCGCGGGAGAAAAGCGGCTTCAACGGCTTGCCGGCGACATCGCGCCGGAGGTCCAGCGTCTTCGTCGGCGGCAGGAGCTTGCGCCCGCCGAGATGATCGTAAAGGAAAAGCCCGAGGCGGATCAGCCATGCAGGGCGGATGCCGCCCTTCTGGAACGGCAGGACAAAGCGCATGGGCCAGATGATGTGCGGAGCCATGGCCCACAGCACCTCGCGCTCCATCAGCGCCTCACGCACGAGACGAAACTCGTAGTGTTCGAGATAGCGAAGGCCGCCATGAATGAGCTTGGTCGCGCCGGACGATGTACCGGAGGCGAAATCGTTCATTTCGGCAAGCGCCACGGAATAGCCGCGACCAACAGCGTCGCGGGCAATGCCGCAGCCGTTGATGCCGCCACCGATCACGAAGAGATCGTAAACCGTTTCGCCTGACATTATCTTCCCCACCCGATTTCGCATTGCACAATTTTTTGCAATTGCGAAAGTATGATTATCTAATTCGAAATCAAATCGAATGTCAAACGAAGATTTATCGACCCCTCACAAGGCCGCGCCTCACGGCGCGGTCTCGATGAGATTGACGTCGTTTTCGGCGCAGATCGCCCTGATGGCATCCAGCGGACAGCGATCGGTAATGAAAGTGTGCACCTGCGAGAGATGGCCGATCCGCACGGGAGCCGTGCGTTCGAACTTGCTGGAATCGCTCACTAATATGACATGACGGGCATTGGCCATGATGGCCTGCGCCACCTTCACCTCACGAAAGTCGAAGTCGAGAAGCGCGCCATCGCCATCGATTGCCGAGACGCCGATGACGGCAAAATCCACCTTGAACTGCCGAATGAAATCGACAGCGGCTTCACCGACGATACCGCCATCGGAGCCACGAACAACGCCACCGGCAATCACCACCTCGATCGAGGGGAATACCCTCAAGTGGTTGGCAACGTTGATATTATTGGTAATGACCATGAGTTCGCGATGGTCGGTGAGCGCTTCGCCTACCGCTTCGGTCGTCGTGCCGATATTGATGAACAGCGAGGAGTTGTCGGGAATGAGAGCGGCCGCAGCCTTGCCGATCGCCTGTTTTTCGGACGAGGCAATCGACCGTCGCGCCTCGTATTTGACGTTCTCGTTGCCACTCGGGAAGATCGCGCCGCCATGAATGCGTGTCAGCGCCCGGCCGTCGCAGAGATCGTTCAGATCCTTGCGGATCGTCTGGGGCGTGACGGAAAAACGGTTGGCGAGTTCGTCGACCAGAACGCGGCCCTGCTCCTTGGCGAGCGCCACGATTTCCGCCTGACGCGGGGTAAGCAGCATGATGATCCTCCCTTTCATTTCCCTTTTTCGTTTTTCTTCATCCTACGGAAAAACGAAAGCCGAACAAGTGCGTCGTGGGAGGATTGCGAAATGCATGTGATCCGGGGAGGAAAAAGGCCGGCGCTTTCGCACCGGCCGTTCAAATTTCCTGGTTCAATAGCCGGGACGCGATCAGGCGACCTTCGGAGCACCGGCCCGTTTTGCGGCAACGCGGGCGCGGATCGTGTCCACGTCGGCGCGCGGCGTGGCGGCAAAGAGCGTCCGGGTATAATCGTGCTTCGGATCGGAGAAGACCTCGTCGCGGCTGCCATATTCGACGGCCTCGCCGTAATACATCACCATCACCTCGTCGGCGATGTAACGCACGACCGAAAGATCGTGGCTGATGAAGACGTAGGTCAGGCCGAATTCGTCCTGAAGATCCGCCAGCAAGTTCAGCACCTGCGCCTGTACCGAAAGGTCGAGAGCGGAAACCGGCTCGTCCAGCACAAGCAGCTTCGGTTTCAGCATCAGCGCGCGCGCAATGGCGATACGCTGGCGCTGGCCGCCGGAGAACATGTGCGGGTAGCGGTTATAGTGCTCCGGTCCGAGGCCGACCTTCACCAGCATTTCGGTTGCGCGCTCGCGGCGCTCTGCCGCCGACATGCTCGTGTTGATGGCCAGCGGCTCACCCAGCACGTCGCCGATCTTCTGACGCGGGTTGAGCGAACCATAGGGGTTCTGGAAGACGATCTGCACCTTCTGGCGCATCTCGGCGGTGAGATGACCCGGACGGGTGTCAACCGTCTTACCCTCGATCAGGAGTTCGCCGGCTGTCGGTTCATCGATGAAGGTCAGGATGCGGGCAAGGGTGGACTTGCCGCAGCCGCTTTCGCCGACGATGGCGAGCGTCTTGCCGGTTTCCAGCTTGAAGGACACGCCCTTGACCGCATGCACGACCTTCTCCGGTTTGAAGAGGCCGGTCGGCACGTGATAATCGCGCTTGATGTTGCGGATCTCAAGCATCGGCGTCTGTTGGGTGGTCATGTCGCTCATGCGTTTTCTCCTGCGGTCGAACCTGCAAGGAAGTCGGAAACGGTCGTCAGGCGATCCCCGGTCGCGTTTTCCGGCAAGGCGGAAAGAAGGGCGCGCGTATAGGCGTTCTTCGGTGCTTCGAAGAGCGAGAGCACGTCGGCCTCTTCCATCTTGCGGCCCTTGTACTGCACGATCACGCGGTCGGCGGTTTCGGCCACGACACCCATGTCATGGGTAATCATGATGAGGCCCATGCCGTTCTTCGCCTGCAGGTCCATCAGTAGATCGAGGATCTGCTTCTGGATGGTCACGTCGAGCGCGGTGGTGGGTTCGTCTGCGATCAGAAGCGTCGGATTGCAGGCGATCGCCATGGCGATCATGACACGCTGGCACTGGCCGCCGGACATCTGGTGCGGGAAGTGGTTGAGCCGCTCGGCCGGATCAGGCAGGCCGACCAGCCGGAAGAGCTCGATGGCGCGCTCGCGACGGGCCGTCTTGCCAAGGCCCATGTGAATGCGCAGCACTTCCTCGATCTGGAAACCGACGGTGAAGCAGGGATTGAGGCTTGCCACCGGTTCCTGGAAGATCATGGCGATATCCTTGCCGATCAGCTTGCGCCGTTCGGCAGGCGAGATTCGCATGATGTCCTTGCCCTGAAAGAGCATGCTGTCGGCGGTGATCTTCGCCGTCCAGGGCAGAAGGCCCATGACGGCGAGCATCGAGACCGATTTTCCGGAGCCGGATTCGCCGACGATCGCCAGCACTTCGCCGGCTTCCACCGAAAGCGATACGCCATCGACCGCCTTGAACCAGCCGGAGGCCGTTTCGAATTCGACGGTCAGGTTCTGAATATCGAGAAGCGCCATGTCAGGACCTCTTCAGTTTCGGGTCGAGCGCATCACGCAGGCCGTCACCCATCAGGTTGATGGCAAGAACGGTTATGAGGATGGCAAGACCGGGGAAGGTGACCACCCACCAGGCGCGCAGGATGAACTCGCGGGCTTCGGCGAGCATGGTTCCCCATTCCGGAGCCGGAGGCTGGGCGCCCATGCCGAGAAAGCCGAGGGCCGCCGCATCGAGGATCGCGTTGGAGAAGGACAGCGTCGCCTGAACGATCAGCGGCGCGGTGCAGTTCGGCAGGATGGTGCGGAACATCAGGCGGAAGGGACCGGCGCCTGCAAGGCGGGCGGCGGTCACGTAGTCACGGCTCTTCTCCGCCATGACCGCAGCGCGGGTAAGGCGCACGAAATGCGGCTGCAGGGTGAGCGCGATGGCGATCATGCCGTTCGTCAGGCTCGGCCCCAGGATCGCAACCAGCACCAGCGCCAGAAGCAGAGACGGGAAGGCCAGGATGATGTCCATCAAACGCATGATGACGGTATCGATCCAGCCACGGTAATAACCGGCGATCAGACCAACGAGAATGCCGCCGGTCAGCGACAGCGTGGTGACGAAGACACCGATGAACAGCGAATACTGGGCGCCGTAGATCAGACGCGAAAGGATGTCGCGACCGACGGGATCCGTACCCAGAAGATAGGTGCTGTTGCCGCCTTCGAGCCAGGACGGCGGCACGAGGATAGCGTCGCGATACTGTTCGAACGGGGAATGGGGCGCGACCAGCGGCGCGAAGACCGCGATCAGCACGAGCGCAAGGAACACGAAGAGGCCGATCACCGCCCCGCGGTTTTCGGAGAAATAGAACCAGAATTCGGCCAGCATCTGGCGACGCATCGCCGCGCTGGAAACCGTCTGTCCCTGAGTTGTCTCAGCCATGGAGTTTTTTCACCTCTTAGTGGCGGATACGCGGGTTGATCAGGCCGTAGAGCAGATCAACAATGAGATTGACGACCATGATGATGCCCGCGATCAGAAGAAGGCCGCCCTGGATCACCGGATAGTCGCGACGGAAGACGCTATCGACCATCCATTTGCCGATACCCGGCCAGGAGAAGATCGTCTCGGTCAGGATGGCGCCGGCGAGCATGACGCCGATCTGCAGGCCGATCGTGGTGATGACCGGGATCATGGCGTTACGCAGGGCATGCAGACCGATGACCCGGAAGGGCGAAAGGCCCTTGGCGCGGGCGGTGCGGATATAGTCTTCCGATAGAACTTCGAGCATGGCCGAACGCGTCTGGCGGGCGATGACCGCGAGCGGAATGGTGGCCAGCACGATCGACGGCAGGATCAGATGGCTGAGCGCCGAGGTGAAGGCCCCCTTCTGCCCCGACAGCAGCGAGTCGATCAGCATGAAGCCCGTTACCGGCGGGAAGAAATACATCAGCGAGATGCGGCCCGACACCGGCGTCCACTGCAGCATGCCGGAGAACAGGATGATGAGCAGCAGGCCCCACCAGAAGATCGGCATGGAATAGCCGACGAGAGCCACGCCCATCATCGACTGGTCGAACATCGAACCGCGCTTGATCGCCGCGATGACGCCGGCCGGAATGCCGAGCGCAATCGCGATGACGATGGCACAGAAGGACAGCTCGACCGTTGCCGGAAACAGCGACAGGAACTGATTGAGGATTGGAGACTTGGAAACGATCGAAGAACCGAAATCACCGGTCAGCACACCGCCCAGGTAATCGAAATACTGGACGACCAGCGGCCGGTCGAGGCCAAGCTGAGCGCTGATCTGCGCATGACGCTCAGGCGACATGACGCGTTCGCCGGACAGCAAAGCGACCGGATCACCCGGCAGGAGCCGGATGAAGGCGAAGGCTATGATCGAGACCCCGACGAATGTCGGAATGAGGACGGCAAGCCGTCGCAGGAGAAAGCCAAACATGATGGACCCGCTTATGTTTTTCTTGGAGGTCTGTAATCGCCGGCCATCCCGGGCCGGTCTTGCCCGGAAGCAGCATCTGCCTTCCTGAGCCTCTGGGGCCTGACGGTAACAACCGGCGGGCTCCCATGCAATCACCGCGGAAGCGCATGGCTCCCGCGGTGATCCATTCAGTCTTGACGATTACTCGGTGATGTCGACGTTTTCGAAGGTGAAGTCGCCGAGCGGGCTCTGGACGAAGCCGGAAACTTCCTTGCGCATCGGAACGACGGACAGGGAGTGATCGAGCGTTGCCCACGGAGCTTCACGCTTGAAGATGACCTGAGCCTCTTCGTAGAGCTTGGTGCGTTCAGCCTTGTCGGAGGTTACCTTTGCCTTCTTCACGAGGGCGTCGAATTCCGGATTGCACCACTGGGCGCGGTTGTTGCCGCCCACGGCTTCGCAGCCGAGCAGGGTGTCGAGGAAGTTGTCCGGGTCGCCATTGTCGCCGGTCCAGCCGAGCATGGCGGCGCCATCGCGGTCCTTGGCCTTGGAGCGGTCGAGGTATTCGGCCCACTCGTAGGAAACGATCTCGACCTTGACGCCGATCTTGGCGAAGTCGTCCTGCATGATTTCAGCCGCGCGACGGGCGTTCAGCATGTAGGGACGCGATACCGGCATGGCCCAGATCTTCATCGACAGATCCTTGACGCCAGCTTCCTCGAGCATCTTCTTGGCAGCGTCGAGGTCGTAGGTGTCGTCTTCGATCTTGTCGTTGTAGGACCACATGGTCGGCGGGATCGGGTTCTTGGCCGGAGTGGCCATGCCCTGGAACACGGCGTCAACGATCGCTTTCTTGTTGATCGCCTTGTTCAGCGCCTTGCGGACTTCAGGCTTGTCGAACGGCGCCTGGGTCGTGTTGTAGGCGAGGTAGGCAACGTTCAGGCCTTCCTGCTCCATGACCTTCAGGCTCGAATCAGCCTTCATGGACGCGACGTCGGCAGCATTCGGGAACGGCATCAGATGGCATTCGCCAGCCTTGAGCTTCTGATAGCGAACGGCAGCGTCGGTGGTGATTGCGAACACGAGATCGTCGATCTTCGGAGCGCCGCCCCAGTAATCGGCATTCTTCTTGTAGCGGATGACGGCATCCTGCTGGTAGCCGACGAAGGTGAACGGACCGGTGCCGACCGGCATCTGGTTCAGCTGTTCCTTCTTGCCTTCGGCGTCGAGCTTGTCAGCATATTCCTTCGACAGGATCGAAGCGAACGGCATGGCGACGTTGGCGAGGAACGGAGCTTCAGCGCGGTTGAGGACGAACTTGACCGTCAGGTCGTCGACCTTCTCAACCGACTTGATGAGTTCCGGGAAGCCCATGCCGGCAGCATATTCCCAGGACGTGCCCGGAACATACTGGTGCCACGGATGATCGGCCTTGATCTGGCGCTCGATCGAGAACACGACGTCGTCAGCGTTCAGTTCGCGGGTCGGAGTGAAGAAATCAGTGGTCTGGAACTTCACGCCGGGACGCAGCTTGAAGACGTATTCCTTGCCGTCTTCGGAAACGGTCCAGCTTTCAGCGAGGCCGGCAACCGGGTTGGTGGTGCCGGGTTCGAACTCGAGCAGGCGGCTGTAAACCGGGTGAGCCGAAGCGTCGAAGGTGGTGCCGGCGGTGTAAAGACCCGGATCGAAGCCTTCCGGCGAACCTTCCGAGCAGTAGACGAAGGTCTTGGCGCTGGCGGCCGTGGAAAGGAACGTGGCCGCAAGCAGAGCCGCAGCGAAGCCAAACTTCAATTTCATTGATAGTCTCCCATTGGTGAAATCCGATTGTGCCGGTTTCGCCTGTTTGTTTGTGGCGAAGCGCACCCCAATTTTCGCGCAACGCCGTTCTGTACGTGGCAAACCCCACGCGGGCGGGCACCCTGCCGAGCCGGTCGTGGTCGCGATTTGACAAGTCTCCTCACCGACCAGTCTCGCCCTGCAGGCGCTCTGTCTTTTGTCTTATCGGTAAAAGAATCGATGTAAAGAGAGATTCTGCCGCAGTTTTGGACCAAGTTGGTCAAATTTCTGCCACCGCGCAGTTTTGTTAAACGTTTCGTAGCGTCGAAATTCCATTAATTTCGTGGGAAATCGTAAAACCGCCGAGCGGTCGGAAACCTCGCCCGCCATCTGTTTCCCTCGTTCCGGACGGCTCTATCCGCGACGCTCGGGAAAACTCGCTTACCTCAACGGAGAATACAACCTTTAGGCAAGATGGCCTTGGTGTCCGTTTTCGGGTAGGCGCTTTAGCAGTAAAGCGTAATGGAAATAGACGTGGCACTTCCCATATAAAGGCGAAGGAAAACCGCGCCGGGAGAATTATCGTGAAGCTTTGGGTGCTTGCTCTTTCTGCCGCTCTGGCGGTTCCCTTACCCGCGTATTCCGATGTAACGGACCCGCGCAATCCGCGCGTCAGCAACAAGAACTACGTCGATTGCCAACGCCTGCCGGACCGATGCGCAGGTAAGGATTCCCAACGGGCACGACGGGATTATTATCGAAACAATACCCGGCAAGGTAACAGCCCGTGCACCTTCCGCGGTGAACAGCGCACTTGGTCCGAGGACTGCCAGTAGGCTGGAGGCGATGTGGCCGGCACCAACACCAGAACGCCGATCCGATGGAATCAGATCGGCGCTCCAAGATTTTCTTTTTCAAGCATAATCTTATCGATCCTCGTTTAACCCCGGTCGGATTATGCTCTACCCATCGACGTCATCGCCGGGTTGGCCTCTTCACAGTGAGAAATCCGCAGGATTGCTTAAATTGGAATGATCTTCGGAACCGGACCTGAACGGGCGGCATTGTATGTATGTTGCAACCATTCTTGTCGGAACATCCAATGCCTGCGCTGCTTGAACTCCTTTCCAGACTTGCCGCGGCAATCCTGCTGGTGATCGGCGGGATCACTCTGGCATCCGCATGGGCGGATGTCGACACGACGGTCCATCATTTTGATGTATCCTCGCAAGTGGTATGGACGCAGACGCCCGTTGTCGTCGATCGATCCAGCCAGATCTATGAGCGCGTCGCTCCGGTCGCCGATCCATATCCAATAAAGCTGCGCACTGCGGGAGGGTTGCGGGTGATCGACAACACGACGTTCCAATATGATGGATCCGACTTCCGGCTGGCTGGCGTTGTCCCGATTGAGCGCGGCAAGATCTGCACGACGGGCGCGGGGCAGCGGCAGGCTTGCGGGCTCAGGGCATTCAAGGCGCTCGACAACGTTCTGCGTAACCAGCGTGTCGAATGCCGGGTCGTGGGAGGCGCTGCAAGCGGTCAGGAAGTCGAGTGCGTCGTTGACGGCAGCGATCTCAGGGAGATGCTCAACGCCGAGTTGGCGGGATGATAACCGGCCTGGCACCGGATAAAGAAATACGATGGGGCTATTGAACCGGTTCCAGATAGCTTCCGCAGTCGCATCCCTTGGTCATGGAATGCGTATCTTTCGTCCGGGCTCGGCTGACGGGCAACAATACGGGTAGTTGTCTGCAATCCGGGGTCACCCTATTTGTCGCCAGTGCAGTATCGACGACCCTGGCCCGCCTTGAATGCGTCATCTTCCTTGTTTTCCAAAGATCCCGGCGGGGCGCCACTTCGTATTTTTTGCTGGAATCAACCTAGGATGGCTTGCACCAATCAAGCGGCGAGCCATCGTCCGGTCTTTTCGAGAGATAGTCGCGAATCTCACCTTTCGCGGGCGGCAGGCCTGCCACCGCCCAAGAGTAATGCTGTCCGCAGGCGACGTCCACGTCCGCCTTCCAGATCGGAGCCAATGCGGACATCCCAAGCGGCGAAAGCCGATTGAACATCAAAAGCCTGGCGCGCAATACATCGGCCTCGGCAGGGGCGTAGAACTGCGAAAGTTGAACGAAATGCTCGAGCGACGTCGGGACTTCGGCAATGGCCTGGCGTACCATGGCCAATCGCAGCCACAGGTTTCCATTGGTTGGAAGGCACGACAACGCCCGTACCAGATAGGCGTCAGTGCGGTCAGCCGCCTCCACCCATTGCGGAAACGCATTCGTCAGATCGCTACGATCAAGGCGCGCCAACTCAACCGTTGCACCAGCCTTTACCACGTCGGAAAGACACGTACCCTGACCGATTTTCGTATCAACGCTGGCAGCAGTGCGCAACACTGCCTCCGTTCCCACAACCGCGCCACTCTCGATCCGGGCGGCCATGCGCCCGATATCGACAAAACGAAGCCTCTGTCTCAAGTCCTGAAACGAGAGGAACACAATGATCAGCGCAAGGCAGACCATAACCAGTCCGGTGAAATGATCACCCGAGATACGTCTACGCGTTCTCATTGTAATATTTCGAATAGGTCCGGTAATAATATTCGGAGGAGCCGTACTTCTGGTAAAGCTTCTGCTTGCCCTGATCGACCTTGTTCAGGATGACGCCAACGCATTTATTGAACAGGTAGTTGTCTGCCTCGACCGACTGACGAACTAGGCGCCTGCTGACCTTGCCCCATTCCACAACAAAGAGGAAAGCATCCACTGTGCCGGCGAAGGCCCTAGCATCAACCACCGGTGCAAGCGGTGGCAGATCGACGACGATATAATCGCTGACCTCCGAGAGGCGAGAAATGATCGACTTCATGCCGGGTGAGCTCAAGAGTTCCGAAGAATGAGGAACGCGCTGCTTGATGACGGCAGGAAGGAACCTGAGACCAGTGCGCGGGTTGACAAGGCAAAGACGGCCGAGATCCTGATCGCCGAGAATTGCCTCGAGAACGCCGGCCTGCGCGTGCTGCGCCAATGCGCGGGTGGCACCCGGATTTCGAAGGTCGGCGTCGATGAGCGTGGTCCTTGCGCCCTGAGCCGCCAGAAGCTCTGCGAAGTTGACGGCAATGGTCGATTTGCCCTCGCCCGGAAGGGTCGAGATGATACCGATAACCTTCGTCTTCTTCGTAGAGCAGGCAAGATCGACTGCTATCTTGCTGTTACGCAGTGTCTCGGCGAAGGAAGACAGAGGGTGATCCACGACATAGTCGTAGATCGGGCCGAACTTGGCCACGAGACGCGGGTCGGAGACCGGCTCGGCCTTGTATGCCGCGTTTTCCGTCATCAATGGAGCCGTGCCGAGGAATTCGAGACCCAGCGTGGCGCGGATTTGATCACCAACGCGGAAGAAACGGTCACGGAATTCACGGAAAGCGCCGATGCCGGCACCCGCGAACATTCCGAACGCCAGGAAGCCCGCGAGAACAACGATCTTCTTTGGATGGCTCGGCCGCGATGCTTCCGAAGCGCGGGAAATGATGCGCGCGTCGGTCAGAGGGAAGGATTGCTGCTGTACAGCTTCCTGATAACGCTGCAAAAATGTCTGGTAGAGGTTACGATAGGTTTCGGCTTCACGTTCGAGTTCGCGAAGCTGAACCATCGTTTCATTGGCGCTGGCGCTCACGCCCGTGGCTTCGGCAACATTCGCGGCCAAGGCTTTTTCTCGGGCTTCCGCAACGTCCACCTCGCTCCTATAGCCCTGCGCGATTCGATTGAGCTCGTCGAACATCAGGCGCTTGTATTCATCCATTTCCGCCCGAAGCCTGACCGCCTGCACGTGTCGCGGTCCAAGCTTGGCGGAAATCTGCGCCTCGAGCTTCGAGGCGTTGAGGTACTTCGTCCGCAGTTCGTTGGAAATGCTGCTGTCCAGAACGTCGCTGACGATCGCATCGGTCTGACCGGAAGCAATGATCTGCTCGATCCGCTGCAGTTTTGCCTTCGACTTGGCGACGTCCGACTGCGCAACGATCAAGGCGCTGTTCAATTCGGATAGTTGCTGATCGGAGACCAGCTGATCGCCAGCCGTCACGAGTCCATTGGCGCTCTTGAACTTCTGAACCGCAAGGTCGGTGTCGAGCGCCTGCTGGCGGAGTTCAGCGATACGCTCGAGAAGCCAGTTGCTGGCCCGGCGCGTCGCTTCATATTTGGAATTCAGGCTGTCTTCGAGGTAAGCGTCACCAAGCGCATTCGCCACCTTCTGGGAAAGGCTCGGGAACGGCGAAACATATTCGACCGTCAACACATAGGATCTGCCGACGCGCGTTACGTCGATATTGCTCTGTACGCCAGCCGCGGCATCGCGCTTGCGCGCTTCGAGATCAGCATTTGTGTCGACATCGTCCGACGAGAACCATTGCGACACGCTGAAGATCTTCACGACGGAACGGTAGACCGACTTGTAAAGCGAACTGAACGACGCCTGAAACTGCGGGTCATCGACGAGCTTCAGCTTGTCGACGACGGAAAGCGCGATCGTCTCCGACTTTAGAAGTTCGACCTGGCTCAAAACCGAGCCTTCGTCGTCCAGAACTCCGCCGCCCAAGGTAAGCTGATCGGCAAACTGCTTGTTATTGCGGTCAATCAGAAGGCTGATCTGGGAAGTATAGAGCGGCACAGCCGAAATAAGATAGACGAGGCCCAGAAGAAGGCCGGCCGCCATGCAAGCAACGACGACAATCCATTGCCGCCGCGCGATAGCCAGCACGGCCTCCACGTCTATCACTTCGGAGTCGGGCTCGCGCTGAGATCCGTTTACGACTGACTCCCCGTATAGTTCACGGTTCAATAGCTGCACGATCTCGCCTCGCCCATTCGTTGGACTGAAATACTCAGAGAGCGTTCCGGCTCACGACGATGACCGTCGTGCCGCCACCTCCAGAGCTTGCAAAGTAACCATTGGATGCGCCCGAGAACGTTGTTCCCTGAGCCTGCGTCGTCGGTGTAGAACCTGCACCCGTGCCGCCACCTGCCGTGCCGGAAGCACTTCCCGTCCCGCCGAGTGCACCTGCGCCGCCTGCGCCACCGCCGGCAGCAGCACCGCCGAGGGCGGCGGTTTCGACTTCACCGGTCGCGCTGGCAAACGCCGCCTGGAACACAGTGTTCGTGACCTTCGCAGCTTCTTCCTGAATGTTCGAAGCAAGAGCAAGATCAGTGGCATCCGTGCTGGCGCTCAAAACGCGAACTGCACGCGCGAGACCAGACGCGATGCTGCCGATCTGCTCGTTATTTGCCGAAGAAACCAGAGCGAGCAACGGCGCCAGAGTGTCGGGGCTCGAAATCGCAAGACCTCGAACCTGCATCGAAAGCGATGCCGGGGTGATCGTCTCGCCAAGCAGGGCTTCAGGCGCATTGAGGAAAGCCTGAACCTCAGCAGTACCGAGTCGTGAAGGACCGCCTACGCGCGGAGCCGCCGTCTGCGTGGCTTCCTGTGCGAAAGCCACGCCTGCAGTGACGGGAACTGCACAGGCACCCACGAGCGCCAAAAGTAGAAACTTCCCAGTATTCATGTCCATCACTCTTTTGCTCCTTTTAGCCGCTCGATTTGCCTATACAGGTCAGCAACATCATCAAGCAACGGCAAAACTTATTCTCAGTTAATCCTGCAATTTTGTCATCTTAGAGATCCTTGATGGAATCTCTTGTCGAAACGATATCCGAACTTACGCCGGAAGCCGTCGAGGAAATCGAATTGACCAGGTTGAGGAACTTGATGATTTCAACCGAGTCGGAATTCGAGATATAAACGACGTCCTTGTCCTGCATCGGGAACTTCTGGACCGCGAAGAGAGCCGCCGGGTCGCGCAGATCCGCCCGGAAGACAACCGGGATCTCGTCGCCCTTGAACTTGGAGACATCGACGCCAAGATTGACCAGCAGCTTACGTGGCGCCTGACGATAAAGCAGCACCTGCGCCGGATTAGCACGAGAATCGAGAAGACCGCCGGCCTTGCCGAGACCTTCCCCGAGGGTCAGGTTTTCTTCCTCGAAATCGAACCTGCCGTTCGTGCCCGTCGCACCAAAGGCCAGGAAGGTCCTACGTTCACGTTCGGCGATAATGGTATCACCCGGAGCCACGTAGATGTTCTCGGACGGGTTGGCGAGAAGCTTGTCGAACCGAACTCGCGCCGTGCGGCCCCGCCGCTGCACGGTGACATAGGTTTCAGCGTTCGGCGTGCGCAGGCCGCCAGCTTCCGAAACCGCATCGAGAACACGCTCGCCGGCGTCGGTCAACTGAACCTTGGTGGGCTCATTGACGTCACCGAGAACGGCGACCTGAGCCGACTTGCTGCTGACCTTGGTGATCACGACCTGCGGTTCGATCGCCTTGCTGGACAGCAGATCCTCAACTTCGGCCTGAACTTCCTCGACCTGACGGCCAGCGGCGCGAATGCGACCGGCATAAGGCACGCTGATTGTACCATCGCGACCAATGGTCTGCTCAGGCAGCGTTACGTAGTTGCCCGGACGACTGCCGGCATCGGCGGGAATGAAAAGACCGCCTGCCTGGGATTCGAAAATCGCCACCTGAATGATGTCACCTGCGCCAAGCGGCAGGCTAGGGGCACCGCTGCGACTGCTTCCAAGACTACCAAGACCGGCCTCGGTCGTGGTCTCAGAGGCATAGGCGAGAAGCGCCTTGTTGATATCAACCAGGGCATAATCGATGCCGACGGAACGCCTGGACGCGGCGTTGGTCACCTTGACCGTAGCCCTCTCCTCAACTGCCCGTCCGGTTGGACCAGAGCTTGAAGTGGCCGTGCATCCTGAAAGAGCAACAACTGACGTAGACAAGAGCAGGCCGGCGGCGAAAAGCTTCAAGTTATTCCCCTCACTCAAGAACCATTTTTTCTGCACGTCTGCAGCACTGACAAACCACCACAGCCATCAACCCTGGAATGGCATCGATGTCCGTAGTACCCCATTTTGAGTAGGACCTTATACGCACCGCAGCATTGAGTCCACTTGGCAACCGTAAAAAAGGATAAAATGCCAACGATTGACTTAAGCCGAATTAAATTCAGTTTCTGTAATGTGTCCCCGATCAAAGCCATTGAACAAGTGTAGAAGAGACGGGGATGAACATGAATCATAACAAAACACTGTTCGCCGCACTCGGTGCGATGATTACTCTCGGATTTGCGCCTTCTTCCCACGCGGTTCCACTCGGAGGCCTCACGAAAGACTTGGGCCGAAGCGCGACAATACAGCTTATAGCTGTCGGCCGACAAACTCTGGCACCTTATGCTCATGTTCGCTTTTGCGTGAAGAATCCTGACGATTGCCAAGTCAAGAATTCACTGCAGGGCAACATGGTAGAGCTCACGCCGGCCAAGAAGCTGGAGTTGCAGCGTATTAACCGCTTGGTGAACCGATCCATGCGCCCCCAGAATGATGAGCCCGGCAATGACGAATGGACGGTCGGCGGAACAACGGGCGACTGTGAAGACTACGCGCTCACCAAACGCCGCCGCCTCGTCGAAGCCGGATGGCCGACCAAGGCGCTGCGACTCGTGGTTGCGCGTACCGCAGCGGGTGAAGGGCACGCAGTTCTTGCGGTTGCCACATCGGACGGCGACTTGATCCTCGACAACCGGACGGTCGCAATCAAGGAGTGGCGGCGCACGGACCTGCGCATGCTGAAAATCCAGTCGGGCGAAAACCCTCGGCAATGGTTCGACGTCAGCCGAAAATAATCCGGCTTTCTAGCTTCGGCCAATTTTGGGCGGGTCTACCGGATAGGCCATCGGAGCCCGGAAAAACACGAATTGCGACGCCGGTGCCGACCGCTCCGGCGTCAATATCAGAACGCCCCATGGAGCGGATTGCCGAGAACCATCGTAGAGCGGGCAGGCTTCCTTGCCTACTTGACACGATACCGCCTCTTTCCAAAACTACCTCGAAGAAACGCCATCCGGCGGATCCGAGCATTCGGACCTGCCGAATGGTCGTCATCGCAAAAAGGGGTAGATCGATTGGCACAATCCCGGAAACCTCGACAAATCCTGCGCTGGCTGATCGCATCCATGACCGGGCTTTCGCTCCTGATGCCGGCCGGCGTCGCCGAGTCAGCGGGAATGCGCTACCCCCTCGTCCTGCCGGAAAGCTCCGCGGCGACAACACCATATGACGAG
>QFQX01000104.1 GCA_003248775.1 Shinella sp.
CTCTCCGACCAGAAGAGGCTCGGTCGCCACCCATGCATTCCCCTCCCCCTCGAAACCGAGATCGACGGAGGCTTTCGCCGCGGAAGGCACCTTGTCGGCGGTGATCTGCCGGACGAGCGCCACGAGGTCGATGGGCTCCGGCATCTGCCGTGCTTCCGGCTCCACGGAATCGATCTTGGCCATCAGCAGCAGTTGCGCCAGCACGCGCTCGGCATGCACCACCGCCTTGTCGCCCTCCTTCGCCGCAGCGCGGGCCTCTTCAAGTGTCGTCGCTCTTTGGGCGAGTTCGAGCTGGGTGCGCACGATGGCAAGTGGCGTTCGAAGCTGGTGGCTCGCATTGCCGGTGAAGTTGCGCATCGCCGCCAGCGCCGAGGCGAGCCGCGTCATGAAGGAATTGACGGTATCGACCAGTCCCTGCACCTCGCTCGGCACGGACTGCTCGATCGGATGCAGGTCATCCGGGCTTCGCTCCGAGATCGCATCGCTGAGCCGATAGAGCGGCCTCAGCGAAAAGGTGACGGCAATCCAGACGATCGCTGCGGCAACGGCAATCATCAGACCGAGGCGCGCCGCCGAATTGATCAGGATCGAACGGGCAAGCTGACGGCGGGCAATGGTGGTTTCCGCAACCGTCACGGAAAACGGAACCGAGTTGATGCCGGTGGAGGCGGAACGTTGCAGCACGGCGATGCGGATCTGTTCACCGCGGAAAATCGCATCCGTGTAGAAGGCCGGTTGCCCCCTAAGATCGGCGAAGGTTGGCAGGTTCTGGTAGCCGGTGATGAACTCGCCCGGAGGCCCATCGACGCGATAGAACACCCGGTCCTGCGCGGCGGACGTCAGCATTTCCAGAGCGACATAGGGAATGTCTACCTGCAGCTCGCCATCCTCGGACACGATCACGCGCTCGGCAATCGCCATGGCGGACCCTGCGAGTACCCGGTCGGACACCGCATCCGCCGTCCGCACGGCGTCGCGATATGTATCGATCAGCGCGAGAATGCCCATGATGAGCGTCGCTAGAAGCAGCCATCCGAGCAATTGACGCCGAAGCGAATAGACCGACACCGTCATGCGGGTTCCGTCGGCCTGTCGAGATAGTAGCCGATGCCGCGCGCCGTCTTGACCGTCAGCCCGTAGGGCGCGAGCCGCCGGCGCAATCGGCTGACATATTGCTCGATGGCATTGGCGCTCAGATCGTCATCGAAGGCGGCGAGCGACTGCATGATCGCTTCCTTGGAGACCACCTTGCCGGCGCGCAGGAACAACAGTTCCAGCAGGCCGAGTTCGCGGGCCGGCAGGTCTATCGGCGCGCCATCGGCAGAAAAGCTTCGGGAGTTCAAATCCAATGAAACCTTGCCGTAGTGAACGGCGGAAGAGCGCAAGCCTGCCTGCCGCCTCAGAAGAACCCGGACACGGGCTTCCAGTTCGCTGACGTCGAACGGCTTGCTCATGTAGTCGTCGGCACCGAGATCGAGGCCGCGCACGCGCTCTTCCGTTGCTCCGCGCGCGGTCAGGATCAGCACGGCCGCCTTGCTCTGGCGGGCGCGCATGCCCTTCAGCACATCGAGCCCGCCCATGTCGGGAAGGTTGAGATCGAGGATGACGAGATCGAAGCTTTCCGTGGCGGTCACCGCTTCGGCGGAGGCGCCGTCGCGCACGACATCGACGGCATAGCCGCTGCCACGCAGGAGCGCGGACAGGCCGTCGGCGAGCGCCGTGTTGTCTTCCACCAGCAGAATGCGCAATACGGACCTCCTCCATGCGCGTTGAACACTCAAACTACAGAGCCGGGCGGCACTTGTGAACGCCCCTCCGCTTCTGCAATATGAATTCATGAGGAGTTTCATTGCCCTGCTGCTGACCTTGACGCCGGCCACGCTCGCATGGGCGGAACCTGTGGACTTTCCCGCGCCATCGGGAAATCCGGCCGCACGCGAGCTTGTCGTCTATTCCTCGCTCGACGAACCTATCGCCGCACAGATGATCGTCGCCTTCCAGAAAGCGCATCCGGATATCTCCGTGCGTTACGAGGACATGCTGACGGGCGAGATCTACGACCGGATCGTCAAGGAAACCGATGCCGGCGGCAAGACCGCCGACTTCGCCTTTTCCTCCTCGATGGACCTGCAGGTAAAGCTCAGCAACGATGGCTACGCCCAGCGCAGCGACCTGCCGATGAGCGACCGCTGGCCGAGCTGGGCCAACTGGCGCAACACCGCCTATGCGCTTACCTTCGAGCCAGCCGTCTTCGTCTATCACAAGCCTAGCTTCATCAACGAGAAGCCTCCGGCGACCCGCGCAGAATTCGTGGATTATCTGAAACGCAAGGGCAACGAGGTCTACGGGCGCATCGGCACCTATGACATCGAACGTTCCAGCGTCGGCTTTCTGTTCATGGCCCGCGACCAGGAACAGTTCGACGACATCTGGTCGGTCATCCGCACCATGGGCGCTGCCGGCGTCAAGCTTTACTCGACCAGTTCCGCCATCCTCGAGCGCATAGCCGACGGCCGCTTCGTCCTCGGTTACAACATCATCGGTTCCTATGCGGCCGACTGGGCCTCGCGCCATCCCGACGTCGGCATCGTGTTGCCCAAGGACTATACCGTCGTCATGTCGCGCATCGGGCTGGTGCCACAGGCCGCAGCCTCGCCCGATCTCGGCCGCGCCTATCTCGAATTCTTCATGTCGAAGGAGGGCCAGACCCTCATGGCACGGAAACTCCAGATCGCCGCGGTCAGCCCCGAGGTGAACGGCGAGAACACCGCCAACACCATGCGGGAACTTCTCGGCGCACAGCTTCGCCCGGTTCCCGTCAGCCCCGGCCTGATGGTCTACCTCGATCAGGTGAAACGCGCCCGACTGATCGACCGGTGGAACGAGGTTTTGCGCCTCCAGTAAATGAGTTAGGCTGCCAGGATCGTCAGCCCACACGATTTTTGACCGGTGTCAGCTAGATGACAGCTTTCTGTGGTGCGTTGGCGTCATTGGAATCCGTGGAGGCGGAAACCAAGGCTCGGGAGGAGCTTCGGCACAATGCGCATTTTAGGCCACGGCACCAGCGGTGGCGACCGTTCTCCCCCGGCACAAGCAAAACAAACGGGCTGCAGGAGCAGCGCCTGACGGAGGACACATCGTGAAACACTTCTTCCTCGCATCCATTCTCGCCGGCGCCATGGCGCTTCCGGCATATGCAGCCGACTATACCATCATTGCGCCCGCCAATCCGGGCGGCGGCTGGGACCAGACAGCCCGTTCGATGCAGACCGCCATGCAGCAGGAGGGCATTTCCTCCAACGTGCAGGTCCAGAACGTTCCCGGCGCCGGCGGCACCATCGGCCTTGCCCAGTTCGCCAACCAGAACAAGGGCAATGCGAATTCGCTGATCGTCGGCGGCTACGTCATGGTCGGCGCGATCCTGACCAACAAGGCTCCCGTAACCCTCAAGGATGTCACCCCGATCGCCCGCCTCACCGGCGAATATGAAGCAATCGTCGTTCCGGCATCCTCGCCTCTTCAGACCATCGGCGACCTCGTCGACGCCCTGAAGAAGGATCCGGGCTCGGTATCCTGGGGCGGCGGCTCGGCCGGCGGCACCGACCACATCGCAGTCGGCCTGATCGCCAAGGCAGCTGGCGTCGATCCGACCAAGATCAACTACATCGCTTTCTCCGGCGGTGGTGAAGCGCTGGCCGCAATCCTCGGCAGCCAGGTCACGGCCGGCATTTCCGGCTATGGCGAATTCGAATCGCAGGTCAAGTCCGGCACGCTGCGTCTGCTGGCCGTCACCAGCGCCGAACGCCTTGCCGGCGTGGAAGCTCCGACGCTGAAGGAAAGCGGCATTGACGTCGTGGTTGAAAACTGGCGCATGGTCGCGGCGGCCCCCGGCCTCACCCCCGAACAGGAAGCCGCCGTTTCCGCGGATGTCGAGAAGCTCGCCAAGTCCGCAAGCTGGCAGGAAATCCTAAAGACCAAGGGCTGGCAGGA
>QFQX01000009.1 GCA_003248775.1 Shinella sp.
TGAAAATGATCCGCATTTCCTGCACCTTTCCTCCTACTCAGGCCCAAGATGCGACGCGCAGAACGCCTATCCTGATTGAATTTTGACCCTAAGCTCAACGCGCAAAATTCCACAAGGTCGCCGTCACACGGCGGGGCTTTTGACAAAAATATGACGGCGAACCCTTTGACGTGAGCAGGCGAGCGAAACGCCAAGCCATTGATATTTCAGAAAACCATGCAGCGTGCGCATGGCTGGAGTGCGAAACCCGCCTTTGTTTTGCCTTTTTTGCAGTTGCGAAACCCTGCAAACTTTAATAGATCGACATCAAGAAGGCGGTCGGGGGACGGCTTTCTGCCAACCATAGATGACAATCGGAGCCTATATGGAAGACAGTATCCAGAAATCGTGCTGGAGTGTCACATTTCGTGCATTGATGGGATTTGCGGGCATTCTCTGCCTTGCTTATCTTTTTGGCAGCTTCTGAACCGGACAAAATCTGGTTTTCATTCACAGCGCGGGTCGAAAAGCCCGCGCTGTTTTTATTTGTGGCAGACGACACCCATGTCGCGACGGTGAAAGCCGATGTCGGTTCGCCGACGCATTCGCAATCGATGATATTCTAGCCTTGAATCACTATATATCGAGCGATCCTCTACCTCGTCGTGGTCATAACGACTTTGGCGGGCATGCTTCAGGATCCGGTGCGCAGGTCGGAATCTCATGTTTCTTTCGGTATTCGATGTTTTCAAGATCGGCGTCGGGCCTTCGAGCTCCCACACAATGGGGCCGATGACGGCTGCGAACCGGTTCCTCGACCTCATTCTGTCGGATAGCTGGCCACGGCCGCACGGCGCGCATGTGGCGGCGCTGAAGGTGAGCCTGCACGGCTCGCTCGCGTATACCGGCATCGGTCACGGGACGGGCAGGGCTGTCATCATCGGTCTTACCGGCGAAGCGCCCGACAGCATCGACCCCGACCACATGGACGCTATCATCGAGGAGGTCGAAAAGACCGGCAAGGTGCAGCCCCCGGGTCATCCGGCCTATGCCTTCCAGCCCAAGGACGATCTTGTCTTCGACAAGAAGACCCCGCTGCCGGGACATGCCAACGGCATGCGCTTCTCCGCGCTCGACCGCGACGGCCGCGTGTTGCTGACCACTGTCTATTATTCGATCGGCGGCGGCTTCGTCGTGACCGATACCGAGCTTGCGGCCATGCAGGCGGCAAAAAAGAGCAGCGGCGGCCGGAAGGTACCGTATCCCTTCTCCTCCGCAAAAGAGATGCTCGACATGGCCGCCAGCTCCGGCCTGACGATTGCCCAGATGAAACGCGCCAACGAGGAAACCGTCATGGAGCGCGCAAGCCTCGATGCCGGCCTCGACCGGATCTGGGATGCGATGAGCGGCTGCATCGATCGCGGGCTGAAGCAGGAGGGCAGGCTGCCGGGCGGGCTCAACGTGCGCCGGCGGGCAAGGTCCATCCACGACAAGCTGCAGGAGGAGTGGCGCAGCAACCGGCTCAATCCCTTGCTCGCGAATGATTGGCTGTCGGTCTATGCCATGGCGGTCAACGAGGAGAATGCGGCCGGAGGACGCGTCGTCACCGCGCCGACCAATGGTGCGGCCGGTGTCATCCCGGCGACCATTCGCTACTACCTGCATTTCCATCCCGATGCCGATCAGGAAGGCGTTCGCGACTACCTGCTGACGGCTGCTGCCGTCGGCGGCATCATCAAGCACAACGCCTCGATCTCGGGCGCCGAAGTCGGCTGTCAGGGCGAGGTGGGCTCGGCATCCGCCATGGCGGCCGCCGGCCTTGCCGCGGTCATGGGCGGCAGCCCGGAGCAGATCGAAAACGCTGCGGAAATCGCGCTGGAACACCATCTCGGCATGACCTGCGACCCGGTCGCAGGCCTCGTGCAGGTGCCGTGCATCGAGCGTAACGCGCTCGGGGCGGTCAAGGCTGTCACGGCGGCTTCGCTGGCGCTCAAGGGCGACGGCCAGCATTTCGTACCGCTCGACGCCGCCATCGAAACCATGCGCCAGACCGGCAACGACATGAACGAGAAGTACAAGGAAACCTCTCTCGGCGGCCTCGCCGTCAACGTCGTCGAATGTTGATGGCGCCCTGAGGGGCGCCAGCCTGACTTGGCAAGGACGAGACTTGCCGCCCGTCAGCGCGGCTGATACCGGGTGCGCCGACTTTCTTTCAATCCCGCATTCGAAGTGGCAGCTCGATGTTCGTTCGCCGTTACAGACCCGACGATCTAGATAGAGTCATAGACGTGTTTCTGCGGGCGATCCGCGAAACGGCTTCGAAGGATTACACATCCGGGCAGATCGATGCGTGGGCACGTGCAGACCGGGACGGATGGTCGGTGCGCCGCGCCGACAGGCCGACATGGGTCGCGGATATCGGCGGCGTTGTCGCGGGCTTTTCCGATCTCGAAGTAGACGGCCATATCGACATGATGTTCGTGCACCCAGATTTCGGCGGCCGCGGGGTTGCAACGGCGCTCATCGAGGCGGTCGAGGCTCACGCGCGGGCAAGCGGACTGACAGGGCTTTTTTCCGAAGTCAGCATCACGGCACGACCGTTTTTCGAGCGGATTGGATTTGTCGTGATGGAACGCGAAACGGTTCATCGCCACGGGCAGTCCCTCGATCGGTTCAGGATGGCGAAGACCCTCGGGTGAGCGATTGCCGGACCATCGGCGGCAAGGCCGGGGGCTTCGGTAACCTCCGGCATCCGGATCGCTTGATATCCTGCCGTGCAGATCAGGCGACCCTGGAAAGGGCCACGGCGTCAGCACCTGCCGGATAACGCAGCCTGTCCGAAGTGTCGTTGGCAGCCATCCAGATCGCCTCGGACACGTCGCTTTCCCTCGTCGTCAGCGCGGGATTGGCAAAGCCGGCAAAGATCGGTCCGGCGAATTCGGCATAGGTTTCCGGGATCAGGTCCATGACGGGGATATCGGTATTCGCCGCAAACCGCGTCGTCGGCGCATAACCGGGCTCCACCAGCTTCGCGCGGATATCGAAGGCGGCCAGTTCATGCACCAGCGACCCGGTGAAGCCCTCTATCGCCTGCTTGCTTGCGGTATAGGCCGCCGCCAGCGGCATTGCCGCAAGGGTCACGCTCGAGGTGACGTTGACGATCACGCCGGACCGGCGCTCGCGCATCTGCGGGATGACGGCTTGCGTCACGGCCATGACCCCGAAGGTGTTGGTCTCGAAGACCTTGCGAACATGCGCCATCGGCGTGGCCTCGAAGGCACCGACGACACCGATCCCGGCATTGTTCACCAGCACATCGATCGGCCCCGCCTTTTCCATGGCGGCCGCGATGCTCTCGGGATCGGTCACGTCCAGCGGCAGCATGCGAATGCGTTCTGACGCCGGCAGCAGGCTGTCGCGGGGCTCACGCATGGTGGCGATGACGCTCCAGCCCTTCTCATGGAAGTAACGGGCGGTCTCCAATCCGTAGCCGGATGAGCAGCCGGTGATGAGTACGGTCTTCATGATGGTCTCCTGTGTTCGCTGTTGACGAGACCGTTGTAACCGACATAATCAGGACTATCTTCGATCACTAGTCCATATTTCATTTGCGATAGTCCGACATGGCCGAACCATTGACCGAGGTTATTCAGCTTCTTCGTCCCCGGGCCGTATTCTCGAAAGGGATCAGCGGCGCCGGACACTGGGCGGTGCGCTACGCCGATTTCGGGCAGCCGGGATTTTGCGCGGTGATCGAGGGACGGTGCCGTCTGGCTGTCAGCGGAGAGCAACCGGTCATCCTCGAAGAGGGCGACTTCGTGCTTTTGCCTGAAACTCCATCCTTCACGATGTCCAGCCTCGAACCCGCGCAACCCTTGCACATCGATCCGAAAACGGCCGTTGCCCCCGACAGGGAAATCCGTCACGGCCGGCAGGACGGGCCGCCCGATCTCCGCCAGTTCGGCGGCTGGTTTTCCTTCGATGCGCCTGATGCCGGGCTGTTCGTCTCTCTTTTGCCGCGCATGATCCACATCCGTGGGGTGCCTCGGCTCGCGCAGCTGGTACGCCTGCTCGGAGAGGAGGCGGCGCGAGAGGACATCGGCCGCGACCTCATTTTGCAGCGGCTCGTCGAAATCCTGTTGATCGAGGCGCTTCGGACAGCGCCTACCGAGGAAGCCCAACCGGGCCTCCTGCGCGGCCTTGCCGATCCCCGGATCGCCGCTGCGCTGCGGGGCATGCATGGCGATATCGAACGGGCATGGACGGTTCCCGACCTTGCCAGCGAGGCGGGCATGTCCCGCTCGGCTTTCTTCGACCGCTTCAACCGCATGGTTGGGGTCAGACCGATGGAATATCTGCTGTCATGGCGGATGGCGGTCGCAAAGAACCTGCTGCGCAGCGAGAAAGTGGCACTTGATGAGGTAGCACGGCGGATCGGCTACAGCTCCGCCAGCACCTTCAGCACCGCCTTCCGCCGCCACGTCGGCCTGCCGCCTGGCAGTTTTATCAGACGTGGCGGGATGCAAGGCGAAGCTGTGAATGCCTAGATTGTCTGCACACCAAATTTGAACGATGGCACTGCCGACTTATTCATCCGCCCCTTGACGTGGGCTGTCATCGGATTATCACCGCAGGCATGACACTGCATCTCATCAAGCTCTGCGTCGGCGCCGACTCCCTTCAGGATCTTCGTGACTGGGTGGCGGAGAGGGCGCTCATTGCGGTCGCGGCCGGTCTTGAGCCCCATTCCAGCCATGTGACGCGCATGGTGCCGAAACGTGGGGAGGAGCTGCTGGACGGCGGTTCGCTCTACTGGATCATCAAGGGTCAGGTGGCGGCGCGGCAGAAGCTCCTCGACATCAAGACGTTTACCGGCGGTGACGGTGTCAGCCATTGCGAATTGATCCTGGGGCCAGAAGTCATAGAGGTGACGCCCGCGCCCCGTCGCCCCTTCCAGGGCTGGCGCTATCTGGAGCCGGATGCGGCTCCCCGCGATCTCGGCGCATCCGGAGCCAATATCGAGGAGATGCCCGAAGACCTCAAGCG
Organism: Shinella sp.; assembly: GCA_003248775.1. Lineage (GTDB taxonomy): Bacteria > Pseudomonadota > Alphaproteobacteria > Rhizobiales > Rhizobiaceae > Allorhizobium. Next base: position 5,026 of record QFQX01000009.1, read on the forward strand.
GGAACTCGCCGAACTCGGTCTGCTCTAGGTTCTTCGCTGTTTCAGACTTCTTCAATTGTCACAGAACAGGCCGCCTGATCGGGAAACCCTTGCGGACAGGCCATTGCGGGGTTATCTGACCGCTCATGACCATAGCACCGCTCTACAGCCCGGGGACGAAACTCTTCGCAGTTGCCCCGATGATCGACTGGACTGACCGTCACTGCCGCTATTTCCATCGGCAACTGACCGGGCGGGCGTTGCTCTATACCGAAATGGTCGTGGCGGATGCGATCATTCATGGGCATCGGGACCGGCTGCTCGGTTTTTCGCCCGCAGAACATCCGGTGGCGCTGCAGCTCGGTGGTTCGGATCCGGCGAAGCTTTCGGAGGCCGTGCGGATTTCTGCTGATTACGGGTATGACGAAATCAACCTCAATGTCGGCTGCCCCTCGGACCGGGTGCAGTCCGGGACATTCGGCGCTTGCCTGATGCGTGAACCGGAGACTGTTGCGGCCTGCGTGACCGCTATGAAGGCGGTGGCGTCCGTGCCGGTGACCGTCAAGTGCCGGATCGGGGTGGACGACCAGGAACCGGCCGAGGTTTTGCCGGATTTTCTCGCCCGGATGATCGCGGCCGGTGCGGATGCGATCTGGATCCATGCGCGCAAGGCGTGGCTGAAGGGGCTCTCGCCTAAGGAAAACCGGGAAATCCCGCCGCTCGACTATGAACTGGTCTACCGGATGAAGCGGGAAAACCCCGGTGTCTTCCTCGGCATCAACGGCGGCATCGACAGCCTCGAGGCGGCCTCCCGGCATCTGGAGGTGATGGACGGGGTGATGCTCGGACGGGCCAGCTATCATAATGCCACGATGCTGACCGGCGTGGACGAGAAAATTTATGGTGCGGTCGAGAAGATTCGAACTTCCGAAGTCGACTGGGATGCGGTGCGTGACGCGATGATGGCCTATGCCGAGCGGGTAATGGTGGATGGCGGGCGGCTTTCCCATGTCACGCGGCACATGGTCGGGCTGTTTCAGGGTTTTGCCGGAGCTCGGCGCTACCGGCAGATCCTTTCCACCGATGCGACCAAGGCAAGCGCCGGGCCGGAGGTTATTGCAGCCGCATTTGCCTCGGTCGATATTGCCGGTGGACCGAAGGCCCAGGTGGCAGCCGAGTAGCGTGAAATGCGAACGGCGCCCCGAAGGGCGCCGTTTCATGTCTCATCTCAGGCTTCTGGACGAACCGGAAGCAACCCGCCAATCAGGCGAGCTGGATGTTGACAGCCTTCGGGCCCTTGCCCATGCGATCCGGCTCGGTGTCGAAGGTGACCTGCTGGCCGTCCTTGATCGCCTGGATGCCGGAAGCCTGGAGAGCGGAGATGTGGACGAATACGTCCTTAGCGCCGCCATCCGGAGTGATGAAGCCGAAGCCCTTGTCCTGATTGAAGAATTTTACAGTGCCCTTGGTGGCCATGGGAGAAGTTCCTTGTCCCTTAGTGTGTCTGTTCCTCGCCACCGGCTGACCGGAAGAGAGGGCGTTATGCCCTTTCGCGAAAGGGCCAGTCGGAAGTCGCGATAACGGGGAAAGAACGTCTACCAGCGGGAGAAAGCCCCCAAGACCGCATGACACGGTCACTACAATCGGTCCAGTCTCCGGGATCATTAATGCCCGAACGACGCCAGAGGTACGAGTTTTCCACCGAAAAGGCAAGGGCGAAAACAGGGCACTTTCTTGTTTGCATTTGGTCAAACGACTGAATCCATTGACATTTGAGGGGAGGTTTTGGAAGCCTCGCCCCGGTGCGGGGTTGATGCCTGTCGGCCTTCGGGCTAGGAAGGCGCGGGGGCAAGATTAGCAATGCCGAAGACAGGTGCCACCGTGATCGATCCTTACCAGCTGCTCGGGCTGCCCCGCGACGCGAACGATGCGGCGATCAAGGCCGCCTATCGCAAGATCGCCAAGACCGAGCATCCCGACGGCGGTGGCGACGTCGACCGTTTCGCAAAGGTGACGGCGTCCTACGAGCTGCTCAAGGACCCCGTGCGGCGCAAGGTCTATGACGATACCGGCTACGACCCGCAGCTCGCCGATACGGCCGATCTCAAGGGCCTGATGATGCTGGAGACGCTTGTCAACGACATGATCCTCGACGAGCGGGAGCCGGGCAGCTTCGACCCCGTGGCCGGCCTGCGCCGCAAGCTCACCGACGATATCCTCAAGACGCGCTTCCATATTCTCGAGCTGGAACGCCATCGCGCCCGGGTGCGCCAGCATATCGACCGCATCGGCCGGCGGCCGGAAGCGGATGTGCTCGGCTCCATGCTGAAGGCGCGCACGCAATCGATATCCGACGCCATCCGCGCCGCCGAAACCCAGATCGAAGCGATCGAGCGGGCCTATACCATGCTTGAAGGCTATTCCTACGAGCTGGAGCCGGAACCGCTGGCAAAGGCTGCGGAATAGCCGCGATCTCGGGCGATGGGAAAGCGGCGCGCCTCCTGCGCCATCCCGATGTCTTCACGATGCATCCGCCGACGGCGGGCCGGGCGGTGCGACGCTTTCTCCGGCGGGCGGCCGAGCGTTCGCGGCTATCGTTTCATCGGGGAAGGACGGGGGCTCGGTCGCGGGCTGATCGGGTTCAGCACTGACGATCCGCATCAGCGCCTCGAAACGCTGTAGCATGTCGCCCCGCAGCAGGGCCGGTTCCTGGCGCTGCCAATCCCTGGCGAAGAACCGCAGCAGGGCGCGCTCGACGTGGAAACGGGTGAGCGTGTCGAAGACGATGCGCATCGTCCCCTCCTGAAGCCAGCGTTGAGCCGGATCGGGCGAGGGCGGCGGAAGGGGGCTGTGTGCGATCAGCAGTCTGATGATGACCTCGGCTTCGACCCGCAAGGCATCGTAAAGGGCGCGCGACTTTTCCGGGAGCAAGGCCGCGCAATCGGTCTCATCGTGATCCGGCAACCAGACCCCGCAGTGCCGCTGCCGGCGGCAGGCGCGCCGCAGGCAAATGCGGGGGACATCGAGGGCGTCCGCGGCCATCAGGGCGATGCAGTCCCGAACCGGATCGGGTTCGTGGGCATTGTCGGGCGCGATGGCGTCCGCGGTGGTGTTTTCCGAAGTCCCGGTCATGTCCTTGCTCCTTCGTGTCGATCCGGCTTGCGGGTGGGGAGGGCATCCGCCATCCGGACGCGCTGAAACGTTCACGCGCGGTCTCCCGCCGTGGTTTGCTTCATTTCGGTGTCCCCTCTTCGGCCTTTCGGCCAGGGGGTGGCGGACGGGGCGCTGGAAGCTGCCTCGTAAAGTAAAAAGATATGACACCTTCCGGCGCCCCGTTCGGCGGTTTTTATCCGCGCGGTCGGTCCCTCTGCTCCGGCGGTTCTCAGGATTTTCCGTCCATCGGGCTGCGGCTTTCACCGCCGGACGCCCGGGACGACCTGATACCGCCGGTCTCTGACGCCTTGCAGGCGCGTCCGGCGCACCGTCAGGGTCGACATGGGGTTCAGCCGTCCGAGACCTTCCCATGTCCCCACGTCGCCGGAGGGAGACCAGTTTGCACGGACCCCGAAAGACCGGGCCTGCGATCGCCCGAACCTTTCAGCGCCGGTCCCGCCTCGCCGGGCACGCAAACCCGGTGTATCCGCGACGGAACGGATGGATTGTAGGCACGGGAAATCGGGGCGGGGATTTTGCGGGAAAACGGGGATGAGGTTACGGCCAAGGAAGACGTGCCGCTGCGCGCCGACGCCCGATTTATGCCGTTTGCCGTCGTTACAGGCTAGAGCATCTCCGGCGGAAACGGAGTCGCCTTCAATGCTCTATCTCTTTGTTTTTACGTAATTCCGGACGCAAAACCGCTTCACACTTTTGCTGGAGTTACTCTATGGTTTCGGAGCAATCCAGCCCGCGACCTGGCTTGCGACCGGCGACCTGCGTCGACTATGGGCCGGCGGCACAGGAGGAAAATGGCATGCGCATCTTGAGGATCGGGCTGATGACGCTGGGTGTTGTCATCGTCGTTGCAGCCGTCGTCGCATGGTACTGGGTCGCCGCCTTCGGCTGCGGCATGAACACCACCGGCTGCCGCGATATCCGCATCCCCATGCCCTGGCAGGACCCGGAGCTTTTCGGCGTGCTCGGGCCGTTCTTCGGGCTTGGGGTGGTGGTGTTCGTGCTGGGGAAGTGGGTGGTGAAGGGGTAGGCCTTCGTGTCCGACATCCTTCGTCGAACCGGCAGATTGCTGCCCTTGCCAGCCGCCTCCATCGGGATCACGCTTGCAGCCAGAGCGAAGGAGGAGAGCATGAAGCTGATTGTCGGATTCTTCGAAACGAAGCCGGGAAAACGCGAGGCCTATCTGGAGGCGGCGCGGGACCATCTGGAAAAGAGCCGCCTCGACCCCGATTGCCATTATATCGAACTCGTGCCGATGCCGGGCCATCCCGACCGCATCCTGCTCGCGGAGGCATTCACCAGCGAGGCCGCGCATCGCCGCCACGAGGACACGGACCATATGCGGGCACTCTGGGCCGTCGGCCCCTCGCTGCTGTCGCATGTCGTGATCGACTCGATGGTCTCCGACACCGTCGAGCATATCGACGACCGGTTTGATTGAAGGGGTAGCTCGTTTGGGGGTGTGAAATTGATAAATCTGCGACAGGGGCCACTTATGCGCTATCGATCTTCGCTTCCTTGATGACTTCAACGTCAGACTTTTTGTGGATGATTGCTGTTAGCTTTTCTTCTTCAGTTCATCAGGGATTAGATCGAGAATCCTGTCAGCTATCAAATTGACCAAGTCTATCTTGTCCGTAATGATCCCCATGACAGATCTGAAAAGCTGTAACGGTATCACGCTGTTGCAATCCTTCGCTGCTGCTTGATACGCGGCACTCAACTCCCGAATTCCATCGGCATAGCTCTCGTAACCGACATATACGGTATTCTCCGTGATATCGTAATAACCAGAGCGCATAGTCGAGACAAACGTAGCTAACTTTGCGTAATATTCTGCTCCCCTCTTCTTGGATACATAATCTGCTTCCAATATGGCGATCTGCGTGTTCTGGGCCCGCAAAACTGACAATGCCGCCTTTCTGGCGGATTCGAGCTGTGTTCTGCTTGCTTCGAGGTTTTTGCGGGCACTATCAAGTTCCTCAAAAGACTTGGAGAACAATGCGCGCCATGCTCCCGCCTTGCATTTTTTGACGGCAGCCTGTGTTCTCGAATATGCGGACACAGCGGCTTTGTGTTTCTCCTCGATTTTTGGCCACTTACGCTGCAACGCCTTGAAGGCGGAAAGATCCTCTTCGATCATTTGTTTCGAGTATGCGAAATTGTCTTCCGAATGAACGGCAGAAGAGCAGAAAATCAGTAAAACGAACGCCAACGCGCATGTTGATCTATTAAGCATGCAATCCCCTTTTGATTAAACCCCTGAAACCCATCCGACAGTAACACTACGGTTGCAAAACGCAATCTGAGAGCATCATTCATTTGAGTTGTTGCAACCAAAGAGGGGCGGCACCATCTATGGCGCATATTTACTCTTATTGAACTGGAGCAAGCCGTGGCAAAGAAACGAATACGCTTCGCCATACAAACCGAGAGCCAAATTAGTGAACTTTTTTCGCTGATTGAGAAATCAGACGGCACGATAAACATCTTCTACAATCGTCCAGCCACGACAACGGTGAACAACCACATCGGGAGTGCTGCTGTTATGGAGCACCGAACTACGCTTCACACGAGCGAAAGAAGCAAAGATGGCGGTAAGACATTCATGCATACACAACGGTTGTCAGACGGCCGATATTATCGAAATTCTGCGTACGTCTTGCCCAATGACGAGGGAATCGCATGGGTTCTGACATCTGTTCTCAGCCAGAACCCAAATCTAGATATATATCGATGCGATTCAAAGGCTGGCGATGAAGTCATCATACTTGACAAAATTAATACCAAAAGAATGACTCTTATATACCATATAGTTGTAACAGACAATTTTCATTATTACGATATTGGAAATATAAACTCTCTACATAAGTTATTTTGCAAATTCACTATTTCCGTTTACTGGCTATACCTGGCTTCGCCCTCCATACCTATTGGGCGCAATTTCTCGTTGGGTTCATCACTTCTAACCATAAACGGATTTTATACACAAATGGACCCGATGAAATTCAACGGAGTGATATCACCAAATTTACTGGAAGTTGCAAACACGTTCAACAAAATGCATAACGAGTTTAAGAGAGACCATATAATCAACACTAAGCGGTACTTACTAAAAAATGGGGCGAAAATTTCTCCAGAACTAAAAGAACAAATTGAACAATGTTCTAACGTTATATTGGTCAGGCCGCCGTTGGAACTTCTCGTTTAATACAGCCCTACGTGCAGCCCGCCGACAACCATTATTGTCTGTGTGGAGTAAAGATAGGGGGCGTCCTCACCGTCCCGGTCGACCCGTTTTCCCCTTCGTTCGGCTCTTGCGCTTCTGGTCGCCTTCGTCCTCGTAGGAGCCGACGCCTGACTTGGCGCGGATGATGGGGCGGGGGGCGTCGGGTTGCCCCTCATCCGCCCTTCGGGCACCTTCTCCCCGTGAACGGGGAGAAGGGGGAGCCTCCGGCTTTTCCGGTATTTTGCCGGTGACCGGTTTTTCGGTGCGGCCGACGGTCATTTCGTCCAAGCTATTTTTTCTGAAATAGCTTGTCCTTTGTGGCGTGGATTCGCTGTCTTGGTCGGCTTCGCCTCCCAAGGCATCCGCGCCGGTATTTTTACGGAACAGCGACTTGCCGGCGGGGATGGCCATGTCGGTGCCCGGGCCCATGTCGTCGAGCGAGGGCTTTTCGAAGTAGGATGAGCCCCGACCTTCCGGCCTGCCGGTTTTCGAGCGGCCGGAGAGGGAGATGCGGGGTTCGTCGGGTTTCGCCTCCCCAACCCTCCCCACAGGGGGGAGGGAGTTCGTCGCGTTTGCGGCATCCGTCGCGTCAGCCTGTGCAGGATCGCCGGCTTCGAGGGAACGAGTGGAGGTGCGACCCTTCGGCTTTCCGGTGCCCTTTTCCTGCGCCTGGGCTTCCTCGCGGGACAGGGGATCGTCCATGGCGGCGAGTTCGACGGCCTTGAGGCGCTTGATCTCGTCGCGCAGGCGGGCGGCCTTTTCGAAGTCGAGATCGGCGGCGGCATCGCGCATCTGCTTTTCCAGCGCGTTGAGATGGGCCTGCAGGTTGGCGCCCACCAGATGGCCGCCATCGGCAAAGCCCTTGCCGGCGACGCCGGAAATGTCGGCGCGGACGTGGTCGCGTTCGTAGACGCTGTCGAGGATGTCGGAAATCCGGGCCTTGACCGATTCCGGCGTGATGCCGTGCTCTTCGTTATAGGCCATCTGCTTTTCGCGGCGGCGGGCGGTTTCGTCCATCGCCCGCTTCATCGAGCCGGTGATCTGGTCGGCATAAAGAATGACCTTGCCGTCGACGTTACGCGCGGCGCGGCCGATGGTCTGGACCAGCGATGTCTCCGAACGCAGGAAGCCTTCCTTGTCGGCATCGAGGATGGCGACGAAGCCGCATTCGGGAATGTCGAGACCTTCGCGCAACAGGTTGATGCCGACCAGCACGTCGAAGGCGCCCAGCCGCAGGTCGCGGATGATCTCGATGCGCTCCAGCGTATCGATGTCCGAGTGCATGTAGCGGACGCGGACGCCCTGTTCATGCAGGTATTCGGTGAGGTCTTCCGCCATGCGCTTGGTAAGCACGGTGACGAGGGTGCGGTAGCCCTTCTGGGCCGTCTCGCGGATCTCGCCGAGCACGTCGTCGACCTGGGTCTTGGCCGAACGGACCTCGACCGGCGGATCGATCAGGCCGGTGGGGCGGATGACCTGTTCGGCGAAGACGCCGCCGGCCTGTTCCATTTCCCAGGCGCCGGGGGTGGCGGAGACGGCGACCGTCTGCGGGCGCATCGCATCCCATTCCTCGAAGCGCAGCGGCCGGTTGTCCATGCAGGACGGCAGGCGGAAGCCGTATTCGGCCAGCGTCGCCTTGCGGCGGAAGTCGCCGCGATACATGCCGCCGATCTGCGGGATGGTGACGTGGGATTCATCAATGAAGATCAGGGCGTTATCGGGGATATATTCGAACAGCGTCGGCGGCGGCTCGCCCGGCTTGCGGCCGGTGAGATAGCGCGAATAGTTCTCAATGCCGGCGCAGGAGCCGGTGGCCTCCAGCATTTCGACGTCGTAGCGGGTGCGCTGTTCGAGGCGCTGGGCCTCCAGCAGGCGGCCGGCCTTTTCCAGCTCGGCGAGGCGCTGCTTCAACTCGTCCTTGATCGCCTTGATCGCGCCGTTCAGCGTCGGGCGGGGGGTGACGTAGTGCGAGTTGGCGTAGATCTTCACCGACTTCATGTCGCCGGTCTTCTTGCCGGTCAGCGGGTCGAACTCGGTGATGGTCTCGATCTCGTCGCCGAACATCGAGATGCGCCAGGCGGCATCCTCAAGGTGGGCCGGGAAGATTTCGATGGTATCGCCGCGCACCCGGAAGGAGCCGCGGACGAAATTGATCTCCTGCCGCTTGTACTGCTGCGCCACGAGGTCGGCCAGCAGCTGGCGCTGGTCGATCCTGTCGCCGACCTGCATCTGGAAGGTCATGGCGGTGTAGGTTTCGACCGAGCCGATACCATAAATGCAGGAGACGGAGGCGACGATGATGCAGTCGTCACGCTCGAGAATGGCGCGGGTGGCGGCGTGGCGCATGCGGTCGATCTGTTCGTTGATCGAGCTTTCCTTCTCGATGAAGGTATCCGAGCGCGGCACATAGGCTTCCGGCTGGTAGTAGTCGTAATAGGAGACGAAATATTCCACCGCATTGTCGGGGAAGAAGTTCTTGAACTCCGAATAGAGCTGGGCGGCCAGCGTCTTGTTGGGCGCGAGGATGACGGCGGGGCGCTGGGTCTCCGCGATCACCCTGGCCATGGTGAAGGTCTTGCCCGAGCCGGTGACGCCGAGCAGGACCTGCGAACGCTCGCCGTCATTGATGCCGGAAACGAGATCGCGGATGGCCGTCGGCTGGTCGCCGGAGGGGGAGAAGTCCGAGGCCATGCGGATGGGGATGCCGCCTTCCGACTTTTCCGGGCGCGCGGGACGGTGAGGGGTCCAGATCTCGCCGTTCTTGAACAGCGGGTTGCCGGATTCGATCAGCTTCGACAGGGCATCGACCGTAGCGGTGACCGCGCCCGTGGCCAGCGCTCCCGCCTCTTCCAGCGAGACATCGAGGCCGGCAACCGGATTGAGGCCGGCGGCGGCGCGTGTCCTGGGATCGGAGGACGCGCCGATGGAAACGCCGCGGGAGGTCTTGGTGGCGGTGGTGTTCTTGGCGGTCTTCTGCGCCTTCTCCAGCGCCACTTTCTCGGCGTGCTTGCGCGCCTCGATCTCGATTTTCTTGCGGTGCTTGCCCGCCTTGGAGGCAATCTCGCGCTGGCTTTCGACGGTCGAAGCTTCCGCTTCGGCCTCCAGCTGTTTCACCCAGTCCGAAACGCTGCCCCCCATCGGGGCCGACAGGGGCGCGCCTTCGAATTCGGATTGCGGGGCTTCCTCGAACCCGGACGGGGAGGACGGTTTTTTCGGAGATCTGGCCATGCCGGGAATATGGAGAATCCACGGCGCAAAGGGAAGGGGCAGGCGCGGGAAAAGCGGAACAAAAAAGCAACTCAATACAGGCAACTGACATCGTGCTGTCAGGAGGAAACCGGAGCGGCCCCGGCCGTGTTCGGGCGCCGTCGGCACCGCTATCGCCCATCGGCGGCTCCACCTTCACGCAAGCCTGATACGGCTAGAACTGGCAGAGAAGAATCGGCGGATTATAGCGTTCCGCCGCTTCCCGACGGTGGAGAACGAAATCAGCATGAACACGATGGAACAGCGGCAATGGATGAAAGACCAGATGCCGCAGACGACGCTCAGCCTCTATCACACCGAGAATTGCCGCCTGCTGCCGAACCGCAGCGAACTTCTCTATCGGCTTCCGCGCGCGGGTATTGCCGCCGAGATCGGTGCCGCCTTCGGTGATTATTCGGCCGAGATCCTGCAGCGTAACAGACCGCACCAGCTGCATCTGATCGATGCCTGGGATACCGATCGCTATCGGGCAGGGCTGGAAAAGATCCGTCAGGATAATGCCGCCGCCATCCAGTCGGGGCAGCTCCACATTCATCAGGGATTTTCGACCGTCAAACTCCCGGAATTCCCCGACGGCTTCTTCGACTGGGTCTATATCGACACCAATCATTCCTATGAAACCACCTGGGAAGAACTCGTGATCTGCCACCGCAAGGTCAAGAAGGACGGTCGTATTGCCGGTCACGACTTCTGCCCGGGCAATGTCGTGGCGCCGGTGCCTTATGGTGTCGTCGAAGCCGTGCTGAAGTTCTGCCATGACGCGGCCTGGCAGTTCGAATACCTCACGCTTCAGAGCGACGGTCATTTCTCGTTCTGCCTGAAGCGTCTCTAAGGCACAAACGTCAAGGGGCCTGCCACATGTATGTGACAGGCCCCATCGTTCAGGCGAAGACCTTGCGCTTGCGCTTTTTTTCCGGTTCCGGCTTATCGTCGGACCTGCGGGCCAGGATCCAGGCGACCAGCGCTTCCGGCGGCATCGGGCGAGCGAAATGATAGCCCTGGGCGATACGGCAACCGAGCGTGGCAAGGACTGCGGCGTCATCGTCCGTTTCGACACCCTCGATGACAATGTCGAGCGACAGCGCCTGGCCGAGGCCGACCAGCGCGGCAATCAGCTTCTGGTTTCCGCGGGAAGCGGCGACGTCCTTTGCAAAGCTGCGGTCGATCTTGAGGCGATCGATCTTCAGGCTGATGAGATAGGCCAGCGAGGAATGGCCCATGCCGAAATCATCGACCGCAAGCTTGTAGCCGGCGTTTTCCAGCCGCTTCAGCTGTTCGCCCGCGCCCTCCGTATCGAGGATCGCCTCTTCGGTAATTTCGATTTCGAGGCGGGACGGATTGATGCCGTGCTGGCTGGTGATGAGTTCCAGCATGTCGGCGACGGAGTAGAGGGCGAATTCCCGGGGAGAAACATTGAGGGCGACAGTCGCATCCGGCAGGTCGAGACCGGGCAGGCGGTTCAACATGCGGCACACGCCGGTGGTGATGTAGCCCGTCAGTTTTTCCGCCATATGCATGCTCTGGGCCGCGCTGATGATCTCCGGCGGAGAGATAAAGCCGACGTGCGGGTGGTACCAACGGACCAGCGCCTCAAAACCGGATATCTCGCCACTTTCCAGCAGCACCTGCGGCTGGAACCAGACCTCGATCTGCCCCGACAGAATGGCCTGTTCCAGATCCTGTTCGATCAGACGCAGCCGGTCCGCCTGTTCCTTGAGGCCGGGATCGAATTCCCTGAGTTGGCGTCGGCCCCGGGCCTTTGCCTCATATACAGCCATGTCCGCGCAAGCGAGCAATTCCTCCGCGCTCTGGGCATGGGCGGGATAGGCGGCAAGACCCATGCTTATGCCGACGACGGACTGGGCACCGCTGAAGGCGATCGGATGTGAGCTGGCCTCGGCAAAACGGGCCGCGCAGGCGACGGCTCGATCACGCGCATCCGGCCCGGAAATGAGCACGGCAAATTCGTCACCGCCAAGGCGGGCTATCAGGCCCTCATCCTCGACGACATCGATGAGGCGGCGTCCGACTTCCCGCAAAACGGCGTCGCCGGCGCTGTGGCCGAGCGTGTCGTTGATCGACTTGAACCGGTCCAGATCCACGATCAGCAATGCGACCTCGCTACCGCTGACGGATGCTTTGGCGATATCACCCAGCAGGCGGCCATTGAAATAAGCGCGATTGGCGAGACCCGTTGTCGTATCGCGGTTGGCCAACGTTTCCAGACGGGCGTTCTGCTGCAGGATTTCTTCGTTGGCGATGCCGAGCGACTGCACGAGTTCCGTCGCTTCAAGCTTGCTCAGGACATTGCTGATGAACACCTTTTCAGCCGATCGGCTGGATCGTACCATGACCACTATCAGTGCTATGACGTTGATAATCATCAACGTAGAAAAGACGCCTTCGATACGCAGCAGGCACAGCAAAAGCGAGACCTGAAGCGGAAGGGAGAAAGCAAGCGAAACCGTGCTGTGACCGATACCGCGCAGGATCGAGCCGGCAGAAATGCCAATCATCATCAGAAACACGAGTGCCCCGGTACTGACGACACTAAAACCCGGAATGGCGTAGGGAAGGCTTGCCCAAACCAGACCTGAGAAAAAAGCGCCGCCTACCAGCACCCGCAAAGCATAGACCGGTTGAGTTTCAACCCAGTGGAAGCGCAGCAGTCTGTTTCGAGCGACACCGCGCATGCCGAGCGTTCCCAACTGCACGAGCAGCCAGACAACAACAGAAGGAGAAAGACCGTGCCCGAGGGAGGTAAGCAGGGCGGCGGAGCAGGCGATGATCAAATTGAACAGCAGGGTAGCCGGCAGTCCGTCAACGATATACGCAGCCTGAGCCTTCCGGATTTCCGGCAGAAACTTCGCAGCGACTGGCTTGGCGATCTGGGTCAAAGCAGGAAATCCGGCTGAAAATGGATCCAATAGAAATCAGTGCGTATCAAACATACCCATGAGGATTGACAGGAATCCGATAAAATTCATTTAACGGCAAGACTCTCATTTTCAGGTAATCGATTGATCGCAAAAGGCCCTTTTTTGTACGCCATCAAATTTCAGGGTAGGCGATCGAGATGCCGAAACATGCAGCGGGCTGGACGCAACGTTGCTTTGCTGCTTGCTTTCCGCAAGACGCTGCGGCCTCGATTCTCAGGCTGGCCGTGACGTAAAAACCCAGTAATTTTTCTCAGGGCCAAGCCATGTCCTTCGTCAATCCGGCCGCAATCTGGCCAATCGTGCTGCTTTCGCTATCCAACGTTTTCATGACCTTCGCCTGGTACGGCCACCTCAAGTTCCGCAGTACGGCGCTTTTCGTGGCAATCGTTATCAGCTGGGGGATCGCGTTTTTCGAATACTGCCTTGCAGTACCGGCAAACCGGATCGGCGCGCAGGTCTATTCGGCTGCGCAGTTAAAGACCATTCAGGAGGTCATCACGCTGCTGGTGTTTTCCGGCTTCTCGATCTTCTGGCTGAAGGAATCCCTGACCATCAACCACTTTTTCGGGTTCGCCCTCATCGCAGCGGGCGCCGCGCTGATTTTCCGGGCCTGAAATCCCCCAGGCAATGCTGCCGGTGCCGGAGGTGAAATCAGGCGGGCGGGACCGGTGTCGGCTTGCCCTCGCCATCCAGTGCGACCATCACGAAGGTCGCCTCGGTGACCTTTTCCAGCGTATGGGTGAGATAGCGCTGGGCCCAGGCCTCGACGGAAAGGGTAAGCGACGTGCGGCCGACCTTGGTGACATCCGTGTAGATGCAAAGGGTGTCGCCGATCTTCACCGGCAGCGCGAAGGCCATTTCCTTGACCGCCGCGGTAACAACACGACCATGCGCCCGTTCCGCAGCGCGGATACCAGATGCGAGGTCCATCTGGGCCATGACCCAGCCGCCGAAAATGTCCCCGGCCGCGTTGGCGTCCGCCGGCATGGCCAGTGTGCGCAAGGTCAATTCTCCGGTAGGCCTGTTTCCGCCGCTCATCTCAGATTCTTTCCGTCCTGTGTCTTCCTGTTCTCGCGGCGATCCGATGGACGGAATCGAAACGAGCGGTTTGACGCTAGGAGATAAGAGCAGAGCCGGCAATAGCCGCCTGTGAGTGGCGTCCGTGCAGACTATAATTTATAACCTGCAAAAATTCATGCATACAGATTTATGAAATTTGTAATTCGTTCATGAAACCTTCCTTCCAGGAATTGGGGGATTTTCAATGAGGAATTTCAGTATATCGGTCCGACTCTACCTGTTGGTGGCGCTTGCGCTGGGGGTTCTGATCGCGACTCTTACCTTCAGCCTTTTTCGATCCTATGAGACGCTGGCGGCCGAGCGGCGCGCGGGCCTCGCATCGATAGACCAGACGGCGCTCGCGGTATTTTCCAAATATTACAAGATGGAACAGGCCGGCACGCTGAGCCGGGAGGATGCGCAGGCCAAAGCCAAGGAAGTCATCAGCGCGATGCGCTACGGCAAGGACGGCTATCTCTGGATCAACGACAACGACGCCCGCATGATCCTGCATCCGATCAAGCCGGAACTGGACGGAAAAGATCTGTCCTCGATGAAGGATCCGAACGGCAAGCACATCTTCCTCGAATTCGCGCGCGTCGTGAAGGAAAAGGGCGAGGGCTATGTCGATTACTACTGGCCCAAGCCGGGCGCCGAGGCTCCGGTCGAGAAGTTCTCGCATGTCGTCGGCTTTGCGCCATGGGGCTGGATCGTCGGCACGGGCGTCTATGCGGATGACCTTGCAGCCATGTTCTACAGCAACGCCCTGTGGTTCGGCGGTATCATTCTGGTGAGTGTCATAGCGGTCATGACTTGCGCTTACGCCGTCGTGCGGAGCGTGGTGAAGCCGGTGAACCGCCTCAAGGCGGCCATGGGCGACATTGCCGAGGAGCGGGTGAACACCGAAATCGTCGATGCCGGACGGAGGGACGAGATCGGCGGCATGGCGGATACACTGCTGGTGCTGCGCGAATCCGTTCGCGAGAGAATTCTGCTGCGCGACCGCGAGTCCGAGCAGCAGGCCCATCTGGATGCCGAGCGGCAGAACAATGAAACGGTGCTGCGCAGCGCTTCGGACCGGCAAAACCACGCCATCGGCGAAATCGGTTCGGCGCTCGAGCGGCTCGCGGAGGGTGACCTCACGATACAGGTCGGCAACATCGGAGCCGACTACGAGAAGCTGCGGCAGGACTTCAACCGCGCCGTTGCGGCCTTGAGCAGCGTCATTTCCGCGATCAACCATACCAGCGACATCGTCACCGAAAATGCCGGCGGCATCAGCGAGGCCACCAACAACCTGTCCCGCCGGACGGAACAGCAGGCAGCCGCCCTCGAAGAGACAGCTGCCGCGCTGGATGAGATCACGGCAACCGTGCGCACCGCCTCCGAACGCGCCGCCGAAGCCCGTGACAAGGTGACGGAAACCAAGCTCAGCGCCAACCGCTCCGGCGAAATCGTTCGCAACGCGGTCGACGCCATGGGGCGCATCGAGGCTTCGTCCAGCCGGATCAACCAGATCATCTCGGTGATCGACGAGATCGCCTTCCAGACCAATCTGCTGGCGCTCAATGCCGGCGTCGAGGCGGCACGGGCAGGCGAGGCGGGTCGCGGCTTTGCCGTGGTGGCGCAGGAGGTTCGCGAACTGGCCCAGCGCTCGGCAAATGCGGCCAAGGAAATCAAGACGTTGATCAACGATTCCGCCGTGGAAGTCGGCAACGGCGTCTCGTTGGTGCGCTCCACCGGCGAAGCGCTGGTCGAGATCGAGAAGCTGGTCAATCAGGTGAACGACCACGTGGCCTCGATCGCGACCGCGGCACGGGAGCAGGCGACCGGTCTTCAGGAGATCAACACCTCCGTCAACCACATGGACCAGATGACCCAGCAGAACGCCGCGATGGTCGAGGAAACCTCGGCAGCCGGCCAGACGCTTGCGGAAGAAAGCCGCCACCTGCGCGAACTGTTGTCGCGACTGCGGGTTGCCACGGATGGGGCGGGCCGGCGGTACGCCGCCTGAGCCGAGAAAGCTGAAAAGAAACCGCCGGCGGGAGGAGATCTCGCCGGCGGTTTTCGTTTGTGCGGAAAATCAGTTCTTGCCGCAGGAGGCAGTTAGTTTGGCCAATGCCGCAGAAGAGCCGGAGAGCGGAAAGCTCACGGTCTTGAAGGCCGCTTCCTTCGGCGCCACGGTGATCTGCGAGCCACTTTTCAGCATGGCAAGAACGGGGCTGTCACCGCCAAGCGGCAGAAAGAGGATGCCATCCATGGCCTGATAGCTCAGGGTTTCCTCCCGGCTCTGGTCGCCGGTGGAGATGACCGCCGGCCCTTTCCATTCGGGATCGCCACCGGGCGGGTCACCACGGCCGCCGTCGTCATAGTTCAGCACCAGCGTTCCGGGTTCTCCGCACTGGACATAGAGCAGGGCCTCGCGATCCGTACCCTTCGCCGGCTGGCAGATATGGGCGGTCATGGCCGTCCCGCCTTCCACCTCCCACATTTCGGCCTTCCACTTCGCACAATCGGCCGAAAGGGCCGGCGCGGCAGTGATGACCAAAAGTCCAAGGGTTGCCGCGATACGCTGAATCGTCATGAAATCCCCCATATGCAAAAGCTTTGATATGTATCAGGTCTACGCTTTGTATCGCGTGCTACACAAGCACCAAAACTGACCGGAATGCCGCGCAGATCTTCCAACTCCGACAGGCCAGGTTCGACAGGCCAGGTTCAACAGGAGAGTGCCGTGAGCCATATTCTGATTGTGCAGGGACACCCCGATACCAGCGAACGACATTTTTGCCATGCCTTGGCGGATGCCTATGCGGCCGGTGCTCTCAAGGCGGGGCATACCGTCGAGAGGCTGGAGATCGCGCGGATCGAGGTGCCGCGACTGCAATCCCAGAAGGAGCAGCAAAGCGGCGCCGTCGTTCCCGATATCGCCAACGCCCAGACACTGCTCAAGGCGGCCGACCATGTGGTGCTGGTCTTTCCGCTGTGGATGGGCGGAATGCCTTCGCTGGTGGCATCCTTTCTGGAGCAGGTGCTGCGGCTGGGCTACGCCTACGAGGGCACAGGCCCGACCATGAAGAAGCTGTTCCGGGGACGATCAATGCGGCTTGTCGTCACGATGGCGATGCCCGCCTGGTATTACCGGCTCGTCTATGGCAGCCACAGCCTGAAGGCATGGAAGGTCGGCGCTCTCGGTTTCGTGGGCTTCCGGCCGATCCGGGCAAGTATCGTCGGCAATGTCGCGGAGGCCGATATCTCGGCGCATGAAAACTGGCTGAAGAAAATGGAGGCGCTCGGCGCTGCCGCGCGCTGAGAGCTATCACTTGGAGTGGGAAGCGATGGCCTGCGGGCGCGATTCGCGTTTGAATCAAATCCAAACGAAACATTAACGGCTGAAGCCTATCCTCTCCCAATATGCCGGATCCCGGCTGCAGCAGATGGATATTGTGTATGGCGTCTTCCTTTCTGCAACGTTCCGCGCTGATCCTCGTGCCGGCTGCGGCCATCGCGTCGTGCACCGGCGATCGCGTGATGCCGCCCGAAGACATTGCGGCCAACACGCCGCGTTCCTCCCGTCACTATGTTCAGCGCGAAGGGCGGCTTGAAGGCCGGGTGGAGGACATTGACGCGGGCAGGGAGCTTCTCGGCCCTGTCGGATCGTCGGTGGCCTATGCCCCGGAACCGGCACGCGGCAACGGAGCGAGTGCGGCGATCAACTACCTCGACACACCGAACCTTGCCGGCGTGCAGAACAGTTCGGCGGAAACGAAAGAGCCGATGGCCAAGGGCGGAGTGCTTCTTTCTCCCGAAGACACTACGGAACAGGCGCTTGCAGGTTCCGCAGGCGATACGGGAAGCGCTTACGATATTCCGGAGGAAGGCATCAATATCGATGCCGGTCTCGGTGTTGCCGGTGCGCCGGTGCTGGGCGAGCCGCAAGGCCTGTCGCAGCCCGTGCCCTCAGGCCAGCCCGTCGCGGCGCAGATCCTCGTGCCCCAGGGGCCAATGGCAATCGCCGAGGGCTCGACCGCGCAGCCCGTGGTGGACGGTATCGGCACGGAAAACCCGATTACGCTTCTGCCGAATGGCGAACAGGCCGCCGACGGCGACCTGTAAGACTGAGGTGAAGCCCTGACTGGCAGCCGGCGTTAGACGACGATACCGGTGCGGTTGGTGGTCATGGTCAGCTTGCGCTCGGCGCGTTCCTGCTGGGGCGAACGGTTGTAGAGTTCGCGATAACACTTGGAGAAGTGCGACGCGGAGACGAAACCGCACGCAACCGCCACCTCGACCACCGGCATGGATGACTGCACCAGCAGATGGCGGGCGCGGTCGAGACGGATCTCGAGATAGTAGCGGGCAGGCGAGCGGCCCATTTCCTGACGAAACAGGCGTTCGATCTGGCGGCGCGAGAGGCCGGCATCGTCGGCGATCTCCAGAAGCGACAGCGGCTCGGAAAGATTGCTTTCCATCAGTTCGATGATCGACAGGACCTTGGAGTTCTGCACGCCGAGACGGGCCCGCAGCGGCAAGCGCTGGCGGTCGTGGGCGCTGCGGACGCGGTCGGTGAGGTGCTGCTCGCAGACGCGGTTGACGAGACCTTCGCCGAAATCCTGACCGATCAGGTTCAGCATCATATCCAGCGAGGCAGTGCCGCCGGCGCAAGTGTAGAGATTGCCATCGACTTCGTAGAGATCGGCATAGACTTCCGCCTGCGGAAAGGTTTCGGAAAAACCGGGGAGGTTTTCCCAGTGAATGGCGCAGCGTTTGCCATTCAGCAGTCCGGCCTGCGCCAGGACATGGGCGCCCGTACAGAGACTGCCGATCGCCGCGCCGCGGTTATAGGCCTCGCGGAGCCATGCGTTGACCGACTTGTTGTGGAACTCCTCCACATAGATGCCGGAACAGACGATCACCATGCTCGGGCGGTTTTCGCCGGAGAGGAAACGCCGTTCATCGGCAAGCGAGGAGTTCACCTCCATGCCGATGCCACTGGACGAATGCACCTTCTGACCGTCAGCGGAGGCGAGGCGCCATTCATAGGCGGAATAACCGAGCATGCGGTTGGCGATCCGCAGCGTTTCAATCGCGCCTGCGAACGGCAGGAGCGTGAAATGCGGTACCAGAAAAAAGACGAGCGAGCGCTTCTTGGTCTGCTTGTTCATGTTGATGCCCATTGTTCCCACGTTTTTCCCATTCCTTGCGTGGAATGGGGTTCGCCGGTTGCCGATACGCGACATCATAGTGACGAAAAGCGGCGATTTCTTCAGCAGGACATCATTATCGCGACATTTTTGCGACTTTAACACGAAGCCATGGGCGAAGCTTCGGCGTATGGGATCGGTTTCGGTCAGGTGCCTGAAATTGATCGGGAAATTCAATCAAGGCTCAAGAAAAACGGAAAAATGACCTTCCGCCCGGAAACGACTATCGTCAAGTCGTCCGGGCAGGAAGCATGTCGCAAAACTGCTTATCGGCGAACAAGGCGATCCATGTCGCCCGCAGGCCAGCCGAGGTCCTTCCTGAGATCGAAGGGCATTGCTTCCAGTGCAAGTCCCTCCTGGCGGCGGCGATGCCATTCCCGCCATGCGGCAATCACGGAATTGAGACCAGCCGGAATCCCGGCTGTTGCCCATGACCGGCGCGAGCGCCGGGAAAACCGTGCCTCATCAAATACCAGTGTCATCGCATTCTCCTTTTCGCGTGCGCCTCTTCAGGCAGATGCGTTTTGCATCAGGGTATCTCATCAATCAAACGAATGTTTCTTATTTCTGAAATCAACAAAATTGATCGATCCACTGCGTCACGATGAATCAGCGGCGAGCATCCTCGCGCGGGGGCCAGCCGACATCCCGCTGGACGCTGCGCGGCAGTTCATCCATCTCGCGGATCAATCGCGCTCTTCGCCGTCCTCGGATGAATTCGCCTAAAGGTTGCGTCACGACGACATGCAGCAGACGTAAAGTGATCGCTATAAACATCTCGGCACCTCCTTCCGACCAACTTCTGCGGGCAAATATGGGCGCCGGTTGACTGTCAATCAAACGAAATGATATGGTCTTCATGTTCAATTATATTGAGGCATGCGTGATGACCGTTACAATCCGCCAACCGTTGCCGCTGCTGGACAACGATATCCTGCGCACCTTCGTCGCCATCTCCGAGACCGGTAGCTTCACTACGGCAGCGGACCGGGTGTTCCGGACACCGTCGGCCGTCTCGATGCAGATCAAGAAACTGGAAGAGCAACTCAACGCGACGCTTTTCCTGCGCGATGCCCGCTCCGTGACGCTGACCGAGAGCGGCGAGACGCTGCTGCCTTACGCGCGCCGGATGCTTGCTCTTTCCAACGAGGCGGTAGGGCGGTTCCGCATGCCGGAAATGAAGGGCGTCGTGAGACTCGGTGCACCGGACGATATCGGCGAGCGCTATATGCCGACGATCCTGCGCCGGTTCGCGGAGGTCTATCCGGCCATCATGGTCGACCTGACGGTCGATACATCATCGCAACTGCGGCGGCGGCTGCAGGAGCAGCGGCTTGATCTTACGCTCGTCAACTGCGCGCCGGGCGTGGTGAGCCATGAGGGCGAGGTGATCCATACCGAACATCTGGTCTGGGCCGGCGCCAAGTGTGGCACCGCGCATCTGCGCGATCCGCTTCCGGTATCGATCTGGGAAGACGGCTGTTGCTGGCGCGCCGATGCGCTGGCGCGGCTGGACAAGGACAAGCGGCAATACCGGATCGCCTATCTCTCGGCCCATACGATGGCACAGCGGGCCGCCGTCATCGCCGATCTCGCCGTCGCACCTTTGCCGCGAAGCTACCTGACCGAGGACATGGTCGCGCTCGGCAACAAGCATGGACTGCCGGAACTCGGCTCTTTCGAAGTAAGGCTGCTCACGGGAGCCGAAACCAGCGAGACGATCCGCGCCGTCGCCGACAGCGTCCGCTTCGCCTTCTCAGAAATGATCGGGATGGCGGCCTGAAAGACTGCCATCCCGTATTTGAAAGAGGTTTGCAAAGGGCACTGTCCTATGGCTTTCGCGTCATCGATGAGACGGCCCAAGCAAGCCTCATCCCAAGTGTGCTGTTCGTTTTCAGAGGTCTTGGCCAAGGTCCGCGCCTTATGCAGACCTTTTTGGGATTATCGAGGTCATGCAATCGCTATTCAACGATCAAAAATAATCGTATAGCTTTGAATTTAAACAATTTATTTCGTTTCCATGGATGTTCTCCGTCATTCGATATCCACATCCCAGGCGATTGTCTATCGCGGCGCACCGATATTAAGCTTTGATTCATTGTTGATGTTTCGAGAATCAAGATGCCTTTTTATCAAGAGATACTGCGTGCGTTGCGACCGAACAGAACCCGGCTGCTGATTGCCTTTTCCGCAACCACGGCGATGACGCCAATAATGCCCGGAGAGGCGCTGGCCAGCTGCTTCTTCTCGGGAGGGATCGTTAGTAACCGTTGCGATTCGACCTTCATCCAGGGTTTTGCCTCATCGGGGAGTTCGTCACTGTCTGTCGTCGACGAGACTACCGGCGGTGTGGAATTTGCTCCCGTCGATACATCCGCTACGCCAACGACCCAAACACTCAGGATTACCGGCAATACAACCATCTACAATCCGGGATACAGCGCGGTCTATTCGCAGACGTTCGCGGCGGAGCATGACCTCGATGTGTACATAGGGGAAGGGGTTTCCATCACGTCTGCCGGAGGCTTTGGCGCGGTCTGGCTGCGGAACGACGTTTCCGGCGATATCTCGATCGTAAACAATGCGACGGTTACCGCCAACGTTGTCGGCCCGGGCATCACGGTGACAACCAACCAGGGGAACGTCTCTGTCGTTAACAACGGCCATGTCACATCGATGACGGAGCGAGGGCTATACGGCGACGGGGGATACAATAACAGCGATGCGTCGCCGGTCCTGGTGTCCATCACCAACAACGGGGTGGTGGATGCCTATACTGCCGGCATACGCACCATCAACTATCACGGCCTTTCGAGCATCACCAACACCGGGACCGTGACGTCAACCACGCGGCAGGGACTTGTCGCCTGGTCCGCTTCGGGCGGCGCATCGCTCTCCAATTCCGGTAGCGTGACTGCCCATGACGATATCGCCCTACAGGCGTGGAGCACGCAAGGTGATGTCACGATCGTAAACAGCGGCTGGGCAGCAGCCTATGATGACAGCTCGATCACGGACTCCGGTATAGGGCACCTCGCGGTCCAGGCCTTTGCCGAGATTTCCGGTGATATCTCGATTGTCAATTCCGGCACACTTTACGCACCGGATGATCTGGCAGTATCGGCGGAAGCTGATCTTGGCGACATCTCGATCGTCAACAGCGGCAAGATTACCGGTCAAAGAGGCATCGACGCGGTAGCCAGTGGCGGTCACATCGCTATCGAAAACAGCGGTACGGTGACGGCTCTGGAAGGCGAAGGCGTAACCTTGAGGGGCGCAAGGCTGACCAACAGCGGTTCCATCGATGCCGTCACCTATGGCGTCTATCTGGAAGGTTCAGGAAACAGCATCACCTCATCCGGCACGATCAGCGGTGACAGGGCCTCCGTATTCTATGGAGCCGGCGGAAATACGCTGAACATCCTGCCAGGATCTGCCTTCCACGGCATGGTCGATTTCAACAAGACGACCGGAAACAGCACGACATTCGGCGCGGGCAACTACCGGGTACCTTCAGCAAACTATATCGCTTCGGACAATGCCATAACGCTCGACAACGCGTCGCAGGTCCTCATTCTCAGCGATGCCGACACCACGGGGACAATAAACGTGGTGACGGCGACCCCGATCGCCAACATCGCCAACCAGTATACGAATTCGGTATCCGATGTGATCGGCGGCATTCTTGCGCTTGACATCCAGAGGCCGGGCGACATCGCAGTTGCAGGGCCAGAAACCGAACCGCTGGCCTATGGCGAAGAAAAGCAGGCTACGCCGGCGCAGCAGGCAATCGCAAGCATCAGTGACGGGCTTGCCGTCGATCGTGCAGGCAATCTGTTCTGGGCTCGCGTTTTCGGCGGCGGACGTCACCAGCCGGGAACCTCGGACGACCTCGAAAGCAACATCTATCATTACGGCATGATCGCCGGTGCCGACCGGCAGTTTGGCGACATGCGCATCGGGCTCTTTGGCGGCGCGGGTGCAGTCAACGCCGAACTCAGCGACAACAGCAGCTCGATCGATGGCCGGACGGCTTTCCTGGGCCTCTACGGTTCGGCTCCGGTCAATGGGTACCTTGTCAACGGATCGTTTACGCTCGGCGCGATCGACAACGAGACGAAACGGTCTATCAATGCCGGCAGCGAATGGGCCGAGGGCGACTTCTGGGGCTGGTATCTCTCGCCTGAAATCGCCGTCAGCAAGGCCTTTGACATAGCGCCCGAATGGTCTCTGACGCCAAGTGTGCGCCTGCGT
This sequence comes from Shinella sp., assembly GCA_003248775.1. Lineage (GTDB taxonomy): Bacteria > Pseudomonadota > Alphaproteobacteria > Rhizobiales > Rhizobiaceae > Allorhizobium. Next base: position 28,128 of record QFQX01000009.1, read on the forward strand.
TATGTCGGCGCTTTCTACGACAGCTATACGGAAAGCGGTTCGTCGCAGAACCTCAGCTATGATGACCGAGAAACGCATTCGCTCGAGGGGCGACTGCAGATGGACCTGACCCGCCGCACCACGTTGCAATCTGGCCAGGCAGCAGCATTTTCCCTGTCGGGCGCAGTTATCGACACGCAGAATCTTGGCGATACCGGATACATGGCAAGCCTCGATGACACCGAGTTCAAGCTGACGGACTCGTCCGCCCGCAATGTCGTCGGCTTCCGCCTCGGCGCGTCGTTCGATGCGCAGATCAAGGAAGCGATGAGTGTCTATGGCGGCGTGGAAAGTACCGTTTATACGGACGAATCGGTGGCATATACCGGTCGGCTTGGCCTGAAGACCACGTTCTAAACGGTTGCCGCCGGGTGTTTGCACCCGGCGGTCTCATCACAGCACGAACTGGTTGTTTCAAACGTCAGTCCCGGCTTCTGCGCCGACGCCTACCGGCGCCGCCGGCATCGCCGTCGGCGGGTGTCTTCGGTTCGGGCAGCGTCACCACTGTCGAGAGGTGGGGGAAGGCGTCGACCTTGTTGGGCAGGGCCATGGCGTTGACGAACAGCTGCTGAAAGTTGGGCTCAAGGGCGGTTTCGATCTTCTCGATCCGGCGGACGGTTTCCTCTATCTCGCGCCGGTGGTCGCGGTTGAGAAGCGCCATCAGGGCGCCGGTGCCGGCGGCGTTGCCGACCGCCTTCACCTCGGCAAGATCGCAATCGGGAATGAGGCCGAGCACCATGGCGTATTTCGGATCAATGAAGGAGCCGAAAGCGCCGGCGAAGCGGATGGTGTCGACCGTCTCGATACCCTGCTTTTCCATCAACAGCTTGATGCCGGCATAGAGCGCCGCCTTGGCGAGCTGAATGGCACGCACGTCGTTTTGCGTCACGCTGATCTTCTGCGCGCCGTCATGCAGCAGGTAGGAGAAGGTTCGGCCGTTTTCGAGAATACGGGGACTGCGGGCGGCGAGCGAACCGTCGACCACGCCATCGGCGGAGATGACGCCAGAGAGATACATTTCCGCGACGACCTCGATGATCGCCGAGCCGCAGATGCCGGTGATCCCGACCTTTTCGGCACCCTCGGCAAAGCCCGGCTCGTCCGACCACTGTTCCACGCCGATGACCTTGAAACGGGGTTCGAGGGTTTCGGGATCGATGCGGACGCGCTCGATGGCGCCGGGGGCCGCGCGCTGGCCGCAGGAGATTTCCGCACCTTCGAAAGCGGGGCCGGTGGGCGAGGAGGCGGCGACGACGCGATTGCTGTTGCCCAGAACGATCTCGGCATTGGTGCCGACATCGACGAGCAGCATCATGTGATCCTGCCGGTGCGGCCCTTCGGCAAGCGTTGCACCTGCCGCGTCAGCGCCGACATGGCCGGCGATGCAGGGCAGGAGGTAGGTACGGGCGCCGGGATTGAGGGCAAGCTCGATGTCCCTTGCCTCGCAGGAGACCGCGCCGGAGACGGCCAGCGCGAATGGCGCCTGACCGAGCTCCGTCGGATCGATGCCGAGGAAGAGGTGGTGCATGATCGGGTTGGCGACGAAGACGCTGTCGAGGATGTCGGTGCGCGACACGCCACCTTCGGCGCAAACCTTGTCGGTGAGTTCGTTGATCGCCTGACGCACGGCCCTGGTCATGGCCTCGCGGCCATCCGGGTTCATCATCACATAGGAGACGCGGCTCATCAGATCCTCGCCGAAGCGGATCTGCGGGTTGGATGCGCCTGACGATCCGACGACACGACCTGACAGCAGCGACACCAGATGCATGGCGATGGTGGTCGAGCCGATGTCGCAGGCAAGGCCATAGGCTTCGTTGTGCAGGCCGGGCCACAGCGCGACGATGGTTGGACGCGAGGTCGGGCTGTCGCGATGGATCGCGGCGGTCACCGCCCAACTGCCCTTGCGCAGGATCTTCTGGAGTTCGGGCAGAAGGTAAGGCGCGACTTGCAGGTCGGAATAACCCCAGTCCTTTTCCAGCATGACCTTGAGACGATCAAGATCGCCGAGCGGCTTGTGCATGTCGGGTTCATCGACCTCGACATAGCAGAGGTGAACGGCCGGATTGCGTTCGATCACGCGGTCGGTCGCGGCCTTGCGTACCACCTGCGCATTGACGACCGTATCCTGCGGCACATCGACCACGAGGTCGCCCTGGATGGTGGCCGAACAAGAGAGACGGCGACCCTCGGGGAGACCCCGGACGCGATCGTAGCGCTCTTCCTTCGGGCCGATCGACGAAATGTGCTCGTTGGAGGATACGATGCCGTGCTTGGCGAAATTGCCCTCCTGCACCTCGATCTGACAGCGGCCGCAGGTGGCACGGCCACCGCAGACACTTTCGACATAAACGCCGAGCGAACGGGCAGCATCAAGCACCGGCGTTCCTACGGGGAAGCGGCCACGCTTGCCGGACGGCATGAAGAGGACGAGGTGATCTTTTTCGGTCATTCGATTGATACTCGACGTGCTTCCTAACAAATACCCTGGCGCAGGATTGCCCCTCACCCTAACCCTCTCCCCGTAAACGGGGAGAGGGAACAACGCCCTGTTCGCCGGCAGACACACAATTCCCCTGACAATAGACCGGCCGGGAGCTTTTCGCGATCCGCCTTCTCCCTGCTTGCGGGGAGAAGGTGCCGGCAGGCGGATGAGGGGTGCCTCTGGAATTACTCGGTCGCAGCACCACCACCCACCCGCGCGGCGCGGCCGCCGCGGCGACCGCCGGCAGCAGCAGGTGCGGCTACCGGAGTGGCCGCGCCGCCTTCGGCGGGCTTGTAGTCGCGGTAGGTCTTGATCCAGTTGTAGCAATGCTCGTCGGTGCCGTTCAGAACGTTGGCGGCGCGCACGGCCTCCATTTCGGCCGGACGGCAGGGGTTCATGATCGCACTTGTCATGCCGGCGCCGATGACCATCGGAATGAAGCCGGCATTGATGCCGTGGCGATGGGGCAGGCCGAAGGAAATGTTGGACAGGCCACAGGTGGTGTTGACCTTCAGCTCCTCGCGCAGGCGGCGGATGAGGGCGAAGACCTGCAGGCCGGCCGAGCCGACGGCGCCAATCGGCATGACCAGCGGATCGACGACGATGTCATGCGGCTTGATGCCGTAATCTGCGGCGCGCTCGACGATCTTCTTTGCAACCGCAAAACGGACGTCGGGATCCTGCGAAATGCCGGTCTCGTCGTTGGAGATCGCGACGACCGGCACGTCGTATTTCTTGCAGAGCGGCAGGATGGCTTCGAGCTTTTCTTCCTCGCCAGTGACGGAATTAATGAGTGGGCGACCCTTGGCGACCTTGAGCGCGGCCTCGATGGCGGCGGTCACGGAACTGTCGATCGAAAGCGGCACGTCGACCAAACCCTGGACGATTTCCATGGTCCTGACGAGGAGCGGCGGCTCGGTCTCGTTCGGGTTAACGGCGGTGACGCCCGCATTGACGTCGAGCATGGTGGCGCCCGCGGCGACCTGTTCCAGCGCATCCTTAATGACGGTGTCGAAATTGCCCTCGATCATTTCCGCTGCGAGCTTCTTGCGGCCGGTCGGATTGATGCGCTCCCCGATGACGCAGAAGGGCTGGTCGAAGCCGATGATGATTTCTCGGGTTGCGGATGCGACGATGGTACGGGTCATTTCGGTCCTCCGGTCGGGCGCGCGTCAATGAGGTCTAGCGTGCCGGGAAATGGGTTACAAGGGCGGCGGTTGGGGCAGCGCCGGGGCGTCGGCGGGCGGCCGAACGCCACGGTCAATGGGGATGGCTGGCGGCTTTTTCGGCGAGCTGCTGCTGATCTTCGAGCTTCTCTCCACGGATCGCCTCGAGCCGTTCGGCGACGAGCGCATCGACAGGGCTCGGTTCGCGCTGCCACGGCTTGCGGCCCTTCAGGACGCCCGATTCATGGACGATCTCGGCGACGTATTCCTCCTGGCGATAGGCCATGACGTGGACGCCGGAGATGCCTTCGATCTCCTTGACCTCGTTGATGATGTCGATGCAGAGCTGCTTGCCTTCCTTCTTCTGGTCTTCGGCCCCTTCCAGCCGCTTGATGACGGCGTCGGGAATGTGGATGCCGGGGACATTGGAGCGGATCCACTTGGCCGTCTTGGCCGAGGCGAGCGGACCGACGCCGACGAGGATGAAGCATTTCTCATGCAGTCCGAGATCGCGGACCTTCTTCATGTATTCGCGGAACATCGGCACGTCGAAGCAGTACTGGCTCTGTACGAACTGGGCACCCGCCTCGATCTTCTTGGCAAGGCGGTAGGGCCGGAAATCGTAAGGCGGGGCGAAAGGATTGATGGCGGCGCCGAGGAAGACCTGCGGCGGCGAGGTGAGCTTGCGGCCGGAGAGGAATTTCGACTGGTCGCGCATGGTGCGCACGGTTTCCAGAAGCGACATGCAGTCGAGATCGAAGACCGGTTTGGCACCCGGCTGGTCGCCGGCCTGCACCCCGTCGCCGGTCAGACACATGATGTTCTGCACACCCATGGCGGATGCGCCGAGAACGTCGCCCTGAATGGCGATGCGGTTCTTGTCGCGGCAGGCGATCTGCATGATCGGGGCGTAACCCATGCGCGTCAGCAGCGCGCAGATGCCGACCGAGGACATGTGGCAATTGGCGCCGGAGGCATCCACCGCATTGATGCCGTCCACCCAGCCATCGAAGACCGAGGCGCGCTCGTAGACGTCCTGCGGATTGGCGCTGTCGGGCGGGTTGAGTTCGGCGGTGACGGCGAATTCGCCGCGACGCAGCACGCGCTCAAGGCGGCCGCGGGAGGAATGGCCGGGAAGCGGATCGAGAGGCGCGCCGGGATCATGGGGATCGATATCGGGGCTCATGCCTTCGCATCCTTCGAGAGAGTGTCCCGGATCTCGGCGGCCTCGGCGGTGACGCGCAGCCAGGATGAGGTTTCGCGCAGGGACTGGTTCACCGGCTTCTGCACCTTCATGATCGCCTCTCCATGCACCATGTTGCGCGATCCCGCCCAGGCCTGAACCCAGACGCAGGGCATGTCCGGCTCGACCTCGCAATTGCCGTTGGCGCGAACGCCGCCGCAGGGACCGTTCCTGAGCTGCTTGGGGCAGTTCATGGGACAGGACATGCCGGTGGACGACAGCACGCACTGGCCGCACATGCGACAGTCGAATAGCAGGCCCTTGACGTTGCGCTCGACGAAGGTCACCGGCCGCTCGACGCGGGCATAACCCAGCTTCTTCCACAGCGGATGGAGAAAGAGGAAGGCATTGGCGAAACGCGCATAGAACCATTCCAGCGCCCGCGAATGACGTACGGACCAGAGACGGATGGTATAGGAACGGCGCGCGCGGCGGTTGGGCGACACGCTGGACGGCGTATAAGCGCCGGAAGCAGCCTTTGCGGCAGGGGCGGCATTCCCCTTGAGCGGCTTTACCTCAGCCATTGTCCCGGCCTCCGGCATGGACAAGGGCGACGAGACGGGCCTTGTCGTAGGCCGCCTCGATTTCCGCCGTGGCCTTGTCGGCTTCCGCTTCGAGATCGTCGCCGACCGGGATCGGATCGCCCTTGCGCCATTCCGCGAGATAGTCGTCGGTCTCGGCCGCGCCGGTGCGCATGGCGCACATGTCGATGGCTTCGGTAAACCGCAGGGACAGTTCCCGTTTTGCCGTTTTCCTACCCTGCTTGACGATGACCTGGGCGGGTATGTCGCGCCAGTAGACGATGATCCTGTCGGCCATGTCTTCACTCCCTTTTTCGTCAGAATGCACGTGGCTCAGGCGAGGGACTGCGCTTCTGACGACGTCGCATATGGCAAAAAGCGACGCCGCACCGAATTACCAGACGCCGCGCACGAGGCCGTGACGCAGCCAGTCCCAAATGGCGGGCGGAAAGCGCAGTGCCGAAGGCCCGCCGGGCTGATGGGGCGACAGGCGTCCGGCCATCGCATCTTCAACGGCCTGACGGGTAATGTCGAGCGCCGCAATCGTCAGGACGAGCGGATAAGTCGAGATAAAATCGCCTTTTTCCGGCGCGGTGCGGACTTCATAGAGCGTGCCGCCGGTATCGGTTCCGGCATCGACCAGATGGACGGTCGCGCCGAAGTTTCCGCTGTCACGCTCCACCAGCGACCAGTAACCGCCCATCTGGCCACGATAGGCGGGATTGATGCCGGCATGCAGGTTGATGACCGGGCAGGGCATGGAAGAGAGAACGGCCGACGACATCAGCCGCGTGCTGACCAGCACTATGGCCTTGGGCTGGAGCGCCTGCACCAGCGCAAGGCAGCTCTCGTCATTGATCGAAGAAACCTCGTGCTGGGGAATGGCAGGAGAAAACTCGGCGCCATAGCCGCTGGAGGCAACCAGTTGCTCAGTGCGCCTTGCGGCAAAACGGCGGAGCAGACGCGCGGCGATCATCGTCGCCAGTTGCCCGAGCGCGTTCGGCCAGCCAAGACGGCGCGCGCGACGGCGGGTAATGCCCCATTTCGATTCCGCCCCCTCGAGTACGACCTGCAAACCGGGAAAACGGGTAGCCAGTGCATTTGCGACGATGGCCGGGTTCGGACCACCGGCGGTGAGAAGGAGAATGGTCGGCGCGCGTTCGGTCACTTCGACGCCTCCGGACGATGAAACCAAGCGATGACCACTCCCGCAATGCCCGACATCATCCGATCTCCCCGTCTCCTGCGCTTTTCTGCCGGGAAACATTCCCGTCGGCACAGAGAGCGTCCTGTTTAGCGTTGCTTGCTGAAAGTCAGGTTAATCGCCCCATAAGGGGCTTGGCCCGGGGCTCGTACCTTTACGCCGGAACAGTTCCGGCGATAGCGGAACCGTCCTTGATGCTCCAGCACTTGTCCTGACGCAAAACCGCTTCACACTTTTGCTGGAATTACGCTAAGGAGCGCCATCTCTCTCCACAGGTGGCAAGTGTTCGTTTCCGAAGCATTGGCGGTCGCTTCCGCCACAAGCATTGCGCTCAGCTCCATGTTCATCAGCGAACTCAAGGGACGGGTTGCGCTGATGCGGCTCGCCCGCTGGCAGTTCATCATCGCCTTTCTGATGACCGGCTGCATTTCGCTGGTTCTCGGCGGATGGCGCACCGTAGGCTTCGAAGAATTCAAGCTGCTGGCGGCCTCGAGTTTCTTCGGCATCGCGATTGCCAGCACGACCTATTTCGCGGCGATCTACACGGCCGGTCCGCGGCTAACCGCCTTGCTGTTTTCGCTGACCTCGCCGTTTGCGCTCGCTTTTGGCTATGCCGCCTATGGCGAGACCATCACCCTGCAACAGGGCTTTGGTGTCGCTCTGGTGCTGGCAGGCATCGTGCTTGCCATCGGCTCGCCACGCCTGAGCGACAGCGCGACGAAAGCCAGCGCTGCCACCTCGCTTCTTCGGTGGGGCATCCTGTTCGGTGTCGTCACCGCTCTTGGCCAGGCGCTGGGCGGGATCTTCGCGCGGCCTGCCATGGCTTCCGGCGTGGAGCCGTTCACGGCGGTCGCGTTGCGGGCAGGACTTGCCGCCGGGTTCTTCCTGCTGCTTGCGCTTTTTCCCTTTGGCAGAGACAAGAACGTGAAGCCCTTCCGTTTCAAGGATCTGGGCTTGAGCGCCTGCTCGTCCTTTTTCGGCAATTGCCTTGGCATGTCGCTGCTGATGGCCGCGCTGGAAAGCGGCGATGTCGGTATCGTCTCGACGCTTTCCTCGATGACCCCTGTCGTCATCCTGCCCATGGTATGGGCGCGCACCGGCAAGAGACCATCCGCGAAAGCCTGGGCCGGCGGCATCATCGCCATCGTGGGCACGGCGCTGATCAGTCTTCGTTGAACCGCCCGCACCGGCTGGATGACCGGGTCAGGGGGAGGTGCGCCGCCTTGCATTTATCCTGAGCCGGTGCGATGGACGCTGATTGGTTCCAATGTTTCATCGGGAAGGTTTCTCATGTCGGCAAGGCAGATTTCCACGGCTGTCGTTCTCGGTTTCGCGCTGATTGCCCTCGGCGGCTGCGGCAATACTATCCGCGGCGTCGGCAAGGACGTCGGAGGCGTGGTCGATGCGACCAAGGACGCGGGACGCAGTGTTGCAAATTCCGTGAAGTAACCGGACAGGCGGGGCAGTTTCCTCCGCTCCGTCAGAGGACCGACAGTTCCTTCTGCAGATCGCCATAACCGGTGAACCGGTATTCATAGGCGAGGCCGAGGTAATCGGCCGCGGATCTGGCCTTTTCCTGCAAGGCCGCATCCTCTTCCTGCGACAGATAGACCAGCTTCGTGTAGTTGCCGAAATACATGTCTTTCAATTGCGGATGGCGGTCGAGCCCCAGCGGTTCGATGACGAAGGCCTCGAACTGGCGGGCAAGGAAATCGGTGAGGAAGAAGGCCGTCACATCGTCGTCCCAGCGGGCGGCGAAATCCTCGTTGCCGGCAAAGAAGGAATAACAATGCGGCCCTGAAAGGCGTTCGACGCCGAGACGTTCGCACACCTTGTCGAGAAGACCGCCGGTGCCGCAATCGGCATAGGCGACGAAAACCCTTTCCGCACCGTTCTGGCGAGCTTCCATGACGGCCTGTTCCACGCCCGGCGCGATCTTGTCCGGCGTCGCATGCCAGATCGCCGGCAGACAGGAAAGCTCCAGATGTTCGAGTTGAGACAGGCGCGAAACGGCGAGGATCTCGCGGGCGATGGCGCCGCAAGCGATGACGTGAACCTTTTTCGCGCTGCCGCGTTTCACGCTGGTATCCGATGCAATTGTTCCATCACCATTTTCTGGAGCTTCCAATCATGACCTTCAAGACACTGACCGTCGCCACAGTCCTCATCGTTTCCGGGCTCACCCTTGCAGGCTGCGGCAATACCATCCGCGGCATGGGCAAGGACACCGCCAACGCCGTCAATGCGACCCAGGCTGCCGGACAGGATGTCGAGAGGGCAGCCCAGTGAACCCTTCCTCCGATATATAGGGCGATCACCGTTGTTGCGACAACTGCGGCGGCCTGCCGGGTCTCGCGGCTTTGAGGCCGTGGGATCCGGTGGCCTTCCGAACCTCATCAATCAAAAAGCGCCGGCAGCAAGGCAACCGGCGCTTTTTGATACCTGGCTGGCATTTACCGAAGCAGGGCCTCAGGCTCGGGCACCGAGGCTGTTGTGCTTGCGGGAAATGAGTTCCTTCGCCGTTTCGACAGCAATCGCGGCGTCGCGGCAATAGGCGTCGGCACCGACGGCCTTGCCGAATTCCTCGTTGAGCGGCGCGCCGCCGACCAGCACGATGTAGTCGTCGCGCATGCCCTTTTCCTTGAGCGTGTCGATCACGACTTTCATGTAGGGCATGGTGGTGGTGAGCAGCGCCGACATGCCGAGGATATCCGGCTTTTCGCGCTCGATGGCTTCCAGATAGTTTTCGACCGGGTTGTTGATGCCGAGGTCGACGACATCGAAGCCGGCGCCTTCCATCATCATGCCGACGAGATTCTTGCCGATGTCGTGGATGTCGCCCTTGACTGTGCCGATGACCAGCTTGCCCTGCTTCGGTGCGCCCGTGGCAGCCAGCAGCGGACGAAGGATGGTCATGCCGGCCTTCATCGCATTGGCGGACAGAAGCACTTCCGGCACGAAGAGGATGCCGTCGCGGAAGTCGATACCAACGATGCGCATGCCTTCGACAAGCGCCTGGGTCAGTACGTCGTAAGGAGCCCAGCCGCGATCCAGCAGGATCTGGGTCGCTTCCTCGATCTCCTCCTTGAGGCCATCATAGAGGTCGTCGTGCATCTGCTGCACGAGTTCTTCGTCGGAGAGTTCCGAAAGAATGATTTCGTCGTCGGACATGATGGTGCTTCCCGCTTCGTTTTTTATCGCGATTCCGATCGCAGCCAAATCAGACTGCCTGAAGGGAAGTTAAACCTCAATATCGCCAAAAACTCTTTTCGAAAGCGACGCGCCGATCCTGAAAAACGACGGCATCAGACCAGCGTTGACAAATGCCATGTCTGTCAGACGCAAGCGCTTGGCGCATTAAGGATGGTTTCACGTACGAATTTGAATAGCATAATGAAGGAGTGAGAAGCAGCGCATCAAGCGCCTGAGCGAGGAAACAGACATGGACGACATCACGGCACAATCAGGCGAAGGACGTCGCTCGCGCGGCGAGGGGCGCGGGGCTGCCGCCCGCAGGGCGTCGCGCAGCGGAGGCGGCGCCAGACCCGCCATGCCTTACATCACCCGCAAGATCGCGCCCTATGAAGTGCTCGACGAGGAAGGCCTGCAGATCATCGAGCGCAATGCCGATACCATTCTGGAGGAGATCGGCATCGAGTTTCGCGACGACGCCGAGGCGCTGGAACTCTGGAGACAAGCCGGCGCCGACGTGAGGGGACAGCGCGTACATTTCCCCAAGGGGCTTTGCCGCGAACTCCTGAAGACCGCTCCCTCCGTCTTCACCCAGCACGCCCGCAATCCGGAGCGCAGCGTACAGATCGGCGGCAAGGCCACCGTGTTCGCGCCGAACTACGGTTCGCCCTTCGTCCGCGATCTCGACGGCAATCGCCGCTACGCAACGCTTGAGGACTTCCGCAATTTCGTGAAGCTCTCCTACATGGCGCCTTCGGTGCACCATTCCGGCGGCACGGTCTGCGAGCCGGTGGACATTCCGGTGAACAAGCGTCACCTGGATATGGTCTACAGCCACATCAAATATTCCGACAAGCCATTCATGGGCTCGGTCACCGCTCCGGAACGGGCGGAAGATTCGGTCGCCATGTGCAAGATCCTGTTCGGCGACGACTTCGTCGAGAACAACACGGTCCTCGTCAACCTGATCAACGCCAACTCGCCGATGGTATACGACGAGACCATGCTCGGCGCGGCAAAGGTCTATGCCCGGCACAACCAGGCCTGCGTGATTTCGCCCTTCATCCTTTCCGGTGCGATGAGCCCGGTCACGGTCGCCGGCACGCTGACCCAGATCCTTGCGGAAGTGCTGGCGGGCGCGTCCTTCACCCAGCTTATCCGTCCGGGCGCGCCGGTGCTGTTCGGCACCTTCGCCGCCTCGATCTCGATGCAGTCGGGCGCGCCGACCTTCGGCACGCCGGAACCGGCGCTGGTTTCTTACGGCGCGGCTCAGCTTGCAAGACGTCTCGGACTGCCGTTCCGTACCGGCGGTTCTCTTTGCGCATCCAAGGTTCCGGATGCGCAGGCGGCCCATGAAAGCGCCAATACGCTCAACATGACGCTGCTTGCCGGCACCAACTTCGTGCTGCATGCCGCAGGCTGGCTCGAGGGCGGCCTTGCCGCCTGCTACGAGAAATTCATGATCGACCAGGACCAGCTCGGCATGATGCAGAAGCTCGCACAGGGCGTCGATCTTTCCGAGAGCGGGCAGGCGATGGATGCCATCCGCGAAGTGGGTCCGGGCGCGCACTATCTCGGCTGCGCCCACACGCAGGCAAACTTCCAGACGGCCTTCTATCGCTCGGCGCTCGCCGACAACAACTCCTTCGAACAGTGGGAAGTGGAAGGCCGCAAACGCATCGAGGACCGCGCCAACGCGCTTTGCCGCTCCTGGCTCGACTCGTATGAAGCTCCGCCGCTCGATCCAGCCATCGACGAGGCGCTTCTGGCCTATATCGCCAAGCGCAAGGATTCGATGCCCGACGCTTTCACCTGAAGGCATCCCGACTCCGCCAGGGAGCAAGGCGGGTCAGCGCTGGTCGCCGACATGATCCAGAGCGAGGTCTGGCGACCGCATTACAAATACGAGGGGCCGCGATGAGCGGCCCTTTGCCCATTCTTGACGGCATGCGCTCGGCACTCACCGAACACGGACTGCATGTAAGGGGTGTCGCGCATTTTCCGGACGGGCAGGGCGGGCCGGCGCTTTCGGATGGCCGTCAGGCACGGTCAGTGGTGTTGATCGGCAATATCGGCGGCTCGCTGTGGGAGGCGTTTTCGCACTGGCGGGAAAAACGCAAGGATCGCGGCGGGACGGATCCTCTCGACGCATGGTCGAAGGAGGCGATCGGCGAGATAGCCGGACGCCTTGGTGCGACAGCATATTATCCTTCCGATCCGCCTTACCAGCCGTTCCAGCAGTGGGCGATGAAAGGGGAAGGGCTCAAGGCTTCGCCGCTCGGCATCCTGATCCATCCGCAACACGGGTTGTGGCATGGCTATCGCGGGGCATTGGGTTTTGCGGAAGATATCGCTGAAGAACGAGTTCCGCCTGACGATACCGACATCTGCGGCCAGTGTCACGACAAGCCCTGTCTTTCGACCTGTCCCGCCATGGCAGTCTCCCGGGACCGTTTCGACGTTGCCGGCTGTCGTTCCCACCTCGCCACGACCGCGGGCAAGGCGGGGTGCATGACTTTGGGGTGTCTTGCGCGCGCAGCTTGCCCGGTCGGGTCGATGTATCGCTATCCCGAAGCGCAGCTGCGCTTCCACATGGAAGCGCTCCGCCTTCCTCCCGGATAGTTATTCCTTATCAGGCGGCCTTCAGGACCGGAGCCTTGCGGCTGACGGTGCGGACCGAGCGCTGCGGAAGCTGTGCAAGAACTTCGTCGGCAAAGCCGACGGCGTTTTCGATGGCCTTGCGAAGATTCGAGACTTCGCGGGGATCGAGTGTGTGCAGCAGGCCGCCCTTGTCGAAGATGTCGCGATAGGCCGCGCGTTCAGCCAGTGCGGTGGCAAGCGTCGGAATGCCACGGTGAGCAAGGAATTCCTTGGCAGCTCCAAGTGCACGGGTGGTGACGGCGGCATTGACGCGCGTCAGCACGACCGAATGAGGAATGCGCACTTCGCAGGTATCGCTGAGCGCCTTCAGGAGTTCGAGCACTTCCGCTCCCCCCTGGGCATCCATGGCGCACCCCTGAACCGGGATCAGCACATGATCGGCAAGGCCGACGGCCTTGGCAAGCAGGGCATCCTGGCTGGAGGGGAGGTCGATGAGGATATAATCGCCGCGCTTTTTCGCCCTGAGGGTAGCCGCCTCGATGGTTTCCTCGGTGACCTGGGCGACCGACAGCAGGCCATTGGCGCTGCCGAGGGCATGCCAGCGGCTGATCCAGCCGCGGGGATCGGCGTCGAGAATGGTCACGCGATTGCCGCGAGCGGCGAGTTCACTTGCAAGAATGAGTGCGGCCGTGGTTTTTCCGGCACCGCCCTTGGTATTGGCAAACGTAATTACTGGCATGTCATTTCCTTCATTAAAAAGGGTCCGAGCCAAGTCATTGCTCTGCAGGGGGATGAGGCGGCTCTCCATGCCGCGTCGTGGCCATTCTTGGTAGTTATGGTTAATGAAGAGTAAACAAGGGATGACATTCGTTAACATCCGCCGGCGAATCCTGGCCGGATTTTCCGCGAGACATATTCGACAGGGCATCGGCGACACAAGGAAACACAGGCCTCATTCATGCGACTGCTTTTTCTGCTATTTTCCATAATTCTCAGTGCCTGCAGCATTTCCCATGCGGCCGAAACCGACCCTTGCAGGGAGCTCACACGAGACGGCGTCCGCTACACGGTCTGCAGTTTCGCGCCTGATGCGACGTTAAGAATCTACCATTCCGATCCAGCCGGCATGCCCTTCGGCAATTTCGATTCTCTTGCGCTTCAGCTCTGGAAGGAACGGCACTATCCCCTCTTCGCCATGAATGGCGGCATGTATCACTACGACCTCTCGCCGGTCGGGCTGTTCGTCGAGAACGGGATCGAGCGTCAGCCGATCAGCACACGGGCAGGGTGGGGCAACTTCCATCTACTGCCGAACGGCGTTTTCTATGTGGCGGATGGGAAACCCGGTGTGATGGAGACACAGGCCTATATCCGGGAGAGACCGAAGGCCGACTATGCCACCCAGTCCGGTCCGATGCTGGTGATCGACGGCAAGCTGCATCCGCGCTTCCTGCCCGACAGCGACAGTCTCAAGATCCGCAACGGGGTCGGTGTCGATGCCGGGGGTAGGGTGCATTTCGCCATCAGCCGGGACCCGGTGAACTTTTATGCCTTCGCATCGCTGTTTCGCGATGAACTGGGTTGCGGCAACGCGCTTTACCTCGATGGTACGATTTCGAGCGCGCTCATCTCGTCGATGGGCAGGCGCGACCGATTCTTTCCGCTTGGACCGATCATCGCGGTGATCGTGACCGTTCCGCAATAAGGGCATCACGAAACGGCGGCACAACCGATGAGCCGTCATTGCGCAATGCTTTTCTACTAAAACAGTCGACAATAGGTCGCACTTTCTTAGCGAAGCTTTCGCGTTGCGGCATAATCCCGATGTATTCCAACGGGAAGGCCAGACGATGAAGGACCCGGACTGTAGCAGGACTGAAGCAACACTCGTTATTCCGGGGCTGAACGGCTCCGGCGATGGTCACTGGCAGTGGCATTGGGCCCATGAGCGGCCCGGCGCCATCACTGTGGAACAGGACAGCTGGTCGTGCCCGAATCTTTCAAGCTGGCAGCAGCGTCTCGGCGAAGTCCTGTCGCAGCATGACGATGTCTGGATCGTCGCGCACAGCCTCGGCTGCATCCTGACCGCAAAACTTGCAGACAGCCCGCTCGCAGCCCGCGTGAAGGGCGCTCTGCTGGTCGCTCCCTGCGACCTTGCCCAGGTGGAGCGACTGCACCCTTGCGTCGTGAATTTCGGCGAGATGCCGCAGCAGCGACTGCCTTTTCCGAGCCTTGTGGTCGGCAGTCTCGACGACCCTTACATGGATTTCGCCACCACGCGAAAGATGGTGCGGCTCTGGGGCAGCGACCTCGTCGACATCGGTTATGCCGGACACATCAACATCCGCAGCGGCTATGGCCGCTGGCCGACCGGCTACGAATTGCTCGACCTGCTGAAAGGCGAGAGCAAGCGACCCCACGACCGTTCGCTGGCCGGCCGGCAGGCCGCACCGCTCGCCGCCTACTTCTGAAAAATCGATCGGAAGCCGAACCTTTCGGCTTCCCGGCAGTTATTCCGCACGAGGGGAAAAAGGCGGATCATCTTTCTCCCGAACACGAGGAATATAGAATACAAATTTTGTAGAAAATATTGACCATATCGATTTTGCCAGCGAAACTATCAAACAAGCTCAATGTCGAGTGAACCCAAGGAGGATCCAGCAATGCCATACGGTATCGAACTCTTCTCCTTCGACCTGTTCGGCCTGTCCCGCAAGGGCGCTCCGGCCGCAACTCCTTCGACAACCGCTGACGTGTCCAAGGCCAAGCTTGAGACACGTCGGGAAAGCCCGGCCGAGGACGATTCCGATCTGGATCGCCCGGGCCGTCACGAAATCTTCTTCTGGGGCCTTTTCCCGGTTCTTTGATCTGGAGACCAATCATGGCTTACGTTCAGACGCAAACCAGTCGCACGCAGCGCATCGAAATCCGCCGGTCGTCCACGGCCTGGGGTGAGATGTGCGGTATCGCAGCCGTCGTCGGTTCCATCGCCTTCGTCGCACTGCTGACCATTGCTCTCTAACAACCATTTTTCAGGTTATCGATATTCCCAGGCCTCCGTTCTCGGAGGCCTTTTTCTTTGTCCCCATCGGGGAGTCCATAGCCCGCCACCGCTTCTACCACCCGATGCGTGAACCGGTTCGCCACGCAACGCAACGCAACGAGAGCTCGCAGCCGTTGGAATGTCCACAACCGGGCGAACAGGGCAACGGATAATCTCCACACCGCCCTCAGGGTTGGAATAATATTCCTTATCGAAACTATAGAAAATAATATCATCAAACCATCGAAACATCGGCGCGATCAGGCGCCGCATCGGAGGTCGAGATGATTACGAGAAGACAGGGACTGAAGCTTGCGGCGGTCCTTACGATTGCAGGAGCTGTGCCGTTCGGCCGCCCGGCGTTCGCAGAAACCAAGACCATCCGGATCGGCTGGCAGAAGTTCGGCGTGCTGGCACTGGCCAAGCAGCAGGGTGCGCTTGAGAAGCGCTTCGCCGACCGCGGCATCAACATCGAATGGTCGGAATTCACCTCCGGTCCGCCGCTGCTCGAAGCCCTTGGCGCCGGCTCGCTCGACTTCGGCCCGACCGGCGACGTGCCGCCGCTCTTTGCCCAGGCGGCTCGCGGCGATCTTCTCTATGTCGGCACCTACAAGCCGCCGGCGGCTTTCCACGGCATCCTCGTTCACAAGGATTCGCCGATCAAGACGTTGGCCGACCTGAAGGGCGTGAAGCTCGCCTACAAGCGCGGATCGAGCGCCCACAACTTTGCCTTCAAGGCTCTGGCAAAGGCCGGCCTGACACCATCAGACGTTCAGGAAGTCGATCTGCCGCCGCCGGATGCCGCAGCCGCCTTCAAGAACGGCAGCATCGACGCATGGTCGATCTGGGATCCCTATTTCGCCATCGCCGAAAAGGATCCGGACGCCCGGCTGCTGACCACCTCCGAAGGCATCGTCGAGGCATGGGGCTATTTCCTCGGTAACGGTGCCTTCACGGCAGCCAACCCGGACGTCGTATCGGAAATTCTCGATGAACTCGCCAAGGTCGGCGCTGCCGCCCAGTCCGACATCGACGGTACGACCGAGGCGCTCTCGAAGATCACCGGCGTTCCGGCCGATGTGACACGCGTCACCCTGACCCGCGCCGGCTCCGACCTCGGCAAGGTTGCAACGGTATCGGAAGAGGCCGTGGCCTACCAGCAGGCGCTGGCGGACGACTTCCACGCGCTCGGCGTCCTTCCGCGCAAACTCACCATCTCGGACATCGTCTGGCGTCCGAAGGCAAGCTGATCCCCAAACCGTCATCCGAAAGGTATCGCCATGATCAACCGCAGACAGACCCTCGGCCTTCTCGGCGCCGCTGCGACGGCGCTTGCACTGCCGAACATCAGGACGGCTCGTGCAGCGGCCAGCGAGTTCCGCATCGGCTGGCAGAAGAACGGTGTGCTGGCGCTTGCCAAGCGCACCGGTGCGCTCGAAAAACGGCTCGCGCCAAGAGGCATTTCCGTCACGTGGTCGGAATTCACCTCCGGCCCGCCGCTGCTGGAGGCGCTGGGCTCGGGCTCACTCGATTTCGGGCCGACCGGTGACGTGCCACCGCTGTTTGCTCAGGCTGCCGGGGGAAGCCTGCTCTATGTCGGTACCTATCGGGGGCCATCGACCGGCTCCGCGATCCTCGTCCACAAGGATTCGCCGATCAAGACGCTTGAGGACCTGAAGGGCAAGAAGGTCGCCTTCAAGCGCGGATCGAGTGCCCACAATTTCACGGTGAAGGCCTTGCGCAAGGCGGGTCTCACGGTCGGTGACGTGGAAGCCATCGACCTTCCGCCGCCGGATGCAGCGGCAGCCTTCAAGACGGGCAGTATCGATGCATGGGCGATCTGGGATCCCTATTATGCCGTAGCAGAAACCGATCCGCAGGCACGGGTGCTGACGACAGCCGAGGGCATTGTCGACAGCTGGAGCTTCTATTTCGGCAATGGCGACTTCACGGCAGCCAATCCGGAAGTCCTCTCCGAGGTCATCGATGAACTGGCCAAGACCGGCGCGTGGGCTCAATCCCATCTCGATGAAACGGTTGCGGCCCTTTCGGCAATCACCGGCGTACCGATCGAGGTTACCCGCACCGTGCTGACCCGCAAGGGAGCCGACCTCGGCAAGGTGGGTGTGCTGACCTATGAAGCCGTTACCTACCAGCAGGCGCTTGCCGACGAGTTCCACGGGCTCGGCATCCTGCCGAAAAAACTCACGATTTCCGACATCGTCTGGCGGCCGAAAGCCAGCTGACGTTTATTTCTGAAAGGACATTGCCATGACCAAGACCGACCAACCGCTCGACTTCCTCTGGTTCATCCCGACCTCGGGGGACGGCGCCTATCTCGGCTCCGACGACCTCAGCCGCCCCTCCGATCCCGGCTATTTCCGCGAACTCGCGACCGCCGTCGACCGGCTCGGTTACTCCGGTGTGCTGATCCCGACCGGCGTCGCCTGCGAGGAATCCTTCGTGCTTGCCGGCAATCTGGCCGCCTATACCGAGAAGCTGAAGTTTCTCGTGGCCATCCGCCCCGGTACGGCATCACCCGCCTATTACGCGCGTCTCGCATCGACCCTCGACCGCGTTTCCAACGGTCGGCTGCTCCTGAATATCGTGGTCGGCGGCAGCGTGCAGGAACTCGCCGGCGACGGCATCTTCCTGCCGCATGACGAACGTTACGACCATGCGGAAGAATTCTTCCAGGTGTTCAATTCGCTGCTCGAAACCGGCAAGGCCAATCTGGACGGCAAATACATCAAGGCGCTCAATGCGCAGATCGGTTTCCCGCCGGTACAGGAGCCGCGCCCGCCGCTCTATTTCGGTGGTTCCTCCGATGCGGCCATCGAGTTTGCCGGCGCTCACGTCGAGAAGTACCTGACCTGGGGCGAACCGCCGGCACAGGTCGCCGAAAAGATCGCCGCCGTTCGCAAGGCGGCTGCAGCGAAGGGCAGGGAGGTTTCCTTCGGCATCCGTCTGCATTTCATCGTCCGCGAAACCGACGACGAAGCATGGGCAGCGGCCGACAAGCTGATCTCCAAGCTTTCAGACGAGACGATCGCAGCGGCCCAGGAAGGCTTTGCCAAGAACTCCGACTCGGTCGGGCAGGCGCGCATGGTGGCCCTGCATAACGGCCGTCGTGACAAGCTGGAAGTGTCGCCGAACCTTTGGGCCGGTATCGGTCTCGTGCGCTCCGGCGCCGGCACCGCACTGGTCGGCTCGCCGAAGACGGTGGCCGCGCGGCTGCGCGAATATCAGGAGCTCGGCATCGATACGATCGTGGCGTCTGGCTATCCGCATCTCGAGGAAGCCTACACCGTCGCCGAACTGCTGTTCCCGGAAATTGGTCTTCCCGGACCGCGCAACCAGATCCGCTCCTCCTTCGGCGAACGCCAGGTGTTCGGCGGCGGCGGCCATGGCGGCAATCTCAAGGTGGTGTCCGGTTCCTGATCCGGTTGGCACCTCTTCTGGCCGCGAGTTCATCTCGCGGCCTTTTTCCCATCCAAGGAGAGCGCTCCCATGACCGCATATGACATTCCAACGGAGAGACCGGCCACCAATCGTTCGGCCCAATGGTTCGGCGCATGGCGTCCACGTGTCAGCTTCAGTGGCTTCGTGCCCTATCTGCTTCCGGCAGGCGCGATCGCCATCTGGCAACTGCTTTCCTCCATCGGCTGGATTTCGGGCCGGATCATGCCGGCACCGAGCGACGTGGTGGTCGCCTTCATCGATCAACTTTCGAGCGGCGAACTGCTGCGCGACATCGCCGTATCCGGCGGCCGCGCGCTTGCCGGCCTCATCGTCGGCGGCAGCATCGGACTGGCGCTCGGCATTGCCAATGGCGTTTCCAAGCTTTCGGAACAGCTGACCGACACGACGTTGCAGATGCTGCGCACCATTCCCCACCTCGCGATGATCCCGCTCGTCATCCTGTGGTTCGGTATCGGCGAGGAATCGAAACTGTTCCTCACGTCGCTCGGCGTTCTTTTCCCGATTTATCTCAATACGTTCCACGGGGTTCGTAATGTGGATCGCGACCTTCTGGAGATGGGCCGGATCTACGGCATGAGCGGCTGGACGCTGTTTCGCAAAGTGATCTTGCCGGGCGCGCTGCCTTCCATCTTCGTCGGCCTGCGCTATGCACTCGGCATCATGTGGCTGACGCTTATCGTGTCGGAATCGATCGCCGCGTCCTCCGGTATCGGCCAGATGGCAAACGAGGCCCGCGAATTCATGATGACGGATGTCGTGGTGCTTGCGCTGTTGATCTATGCGGCGCTGGGCAAGCTTGCCGACGTCATCGCCCGCAGTCTGGAGCGGCGCACGCTTTCCTGGAACCCGGCCTATCAGAAGTGAGGATGCCGAGATGAACCGCTACGTCGCCCACCTCCGTCACAATCCTCACGACCTTGCCGAACTGCAGGAGGCGGAAACCAGCCCGGCCGCTCCTGCCGGGGCTTCCGGTCCCGTTGCGCTCTCGCTCAGGCATGTCGACAAGCGCTTCGGCTCCAATCATGTGCTGCGCAGCATCGATCTTGACGTGCCGGCCGGTCAATTCCTCGCCATCGTCGGCAAGAGCGGCTGCGGCAAGAGCACGCTGCTACGGCTGCTGGTCGGGCTCGATCAGCCGAGCGCCGGGACGATTTCGTTCCGCGATACGGTGAACGACAGCGCGAGCGCCAATGCCCGCATCGTCTTTCAGGAGCCACGGCTGCTGCCATGGGCGAGCGTGATCGACAATGTGGTCGTCGGTCTGGGGGAAGGGGTTTCCCGGGAGGTCGCATTGCGGGAATCGCGCGAAGCCCTGCGTGACGTGCAACTTGCGGAGAAGGCGGGAGAATGGCCGGCGAAGCTCTCTGGCGGCCAGCGCCAGCGCGTGGCCCTTGCCCGCGCACTCGTCAGCCATCCCGGTCTTCTGGTGCTCGACGAACCGCTTGGTGCACTCGATGCCCTGACGCGCATTACCATGCAGCAACTCATCGGCCGCGTATGGAAGGAACTCGGATTCACTGCCGTTCTGGTGACCCATGACGTCAGCGAAGCGGTCAACCTCGCGGACCGCGTGATCGTGCTGGATCAGGGCCGGATCGCTCTCGACCTCGACATTCCGGCGCCACATCCGCGTAATCATGGCGATCCGGAGCTTGCGGCTCTCGAGCGGCAATTGCTGGACGCCATTCTCGGCGAGGGTTGAGATCGTGGGCAGTGCGGGAGGATCTATCAGTCTTCAGCCGAGAAACCGGCCAACGACGGAGCGTGCCTCCTGCGCGCCGATGCTTTCGGCGATAGCCTTCGTCTGTTGAGCGATCTCCGGCACACCGGTCAATTCTCCGAAAAGGCCACGGGCGAGGGGACCGGCAACAAAGAGATTGTCGACCGCCTGACCGTCACGATCGACGGCGCGGCTCGCCTCGTCGCAGGCCACACCGACACCATGGCGGTCTGCGGCGACGAAACCGTTTTCTTCCAGTTCAGACAACCAGGGCTGGGATTTCAGCACCGAGGCGTGATCGGGGCCGGTGGCGGCGATCACCCAGTCGAAACTACATCGTTCGACAATGCCTTCGGGTTTCAGAATGAGGTCTATCTGCAGGCGATGGGCGATCCGCTCGACACGACAGATGCGGCCCGCCCGCAGGCGCAGTCGCCCGGTCGCCAGTTCCTTCTGCATGACCTCGGCATTCTGCGGCGGCATGCGGTAGCGATGGGTTTCGAACCGCCGGCGCAGGTGCCGCAGGAAACGCTTCTGTTCGTTGAGCGGCAAATTGCGCCAGATGGCCTGTCCCTGCTGACGCAGCGCATCGAAGACGCTCTGCCATGGCAGTCCCGCTTCATTTGCCGAGGCGAGGCATGCCCGGACCTGCCGCAGAAGCATGCGTGCGGTGACCGCGGGACTGGTGGTAAAATCGCCGAACGGCGCGGGGCTGGCAGTATCCTGCTCCCGCGGAAGAAGACCGGAACGGGAAAAGATCGTCGTCGTGCCGGCATGGCCGCGGGCAATACGCGAAGCGACGATGTCGAGCGCGGTCAGTCCTGCTCCAGCGACGAAGACGCGGTCGTCGGGCATGATCGGGTCCAGCGCGCCCGGCCGCGAGGGGTCGGTGATGAAACGGGGATGGCCGTTCAAGGCGAGGGCAAGGGGCGCCGGGGCGCGAGGGGCAGGGTGGCTGGTCGCGATGACGACGATATCGGCGAGATAGACGGTCGAGCTTTCCCCCTGAACCAGCCAGAGGCCGCCATGGCGTTTGACGTGCTCCACCCGCTCGCGAATGTGCACGACCTTCTCCTCGTCAAGGAGAGGCTGCATCACCTCCTGCATGAAAGCGCCGAAATCCCTGCGCCGGGCATAGATCGCATCACCCCGCGCCGAATCGGGATCGGCTTCGAGACGACCGCTCGCGCCCAGCCAGTCGATGAATGCGGCGGGATCCTCGGGGAGGGCGCGCATGCGATGTGCGGCTACATTCAGCCTTAGCGCCGGATCCGCCGTATCATAAGCGACGCCGGCCCCGAGCGTCTCCCGCGGTTCGAAGACGACGATATCACCGGAGGCAAGCCCGCCATGCAAGGCGAGCTGTCTTGCAAGAGAAGCGCCGGAGAAACCGCCGCCAATGATTGCGACGCGGCATGTGCCGGAAACCTGGAAAGCCTTCTGCTGCAAGGGTATCGATATCCTCAGCATGCCGTTCTCCTCTGGGTTCTCGATCCGGGCTTTGAACGGCCCAGATCCATTCCGGGAACATATTTTCTACTAAATATATCGATAATGAAAATGGATGTCTACGGTTCCATGCCATCATCGGGTTATGTGTTGGCTACACCAAGGATCTTGATGACAACGGGACCGCAGACGATGACCACACAGCCTTCCTCCCTGGCATTTCGCTCGCATGAACCTGTTGAAGGACCGGCAAGTCTGGCCGTCGACCGGCCTGCCGATGCCGACAGCCTCAAGGCAGCTCTCCGGCAGCTGGCCGGCGGGGTTACCATCATCACCGCCGGAGAAGGCGAAGCCCGGACCGGCGCGACAGTCACCTCGGCCTCCGTGCTCTCCGTGGAGCCACCGCGCATGCTGGTGTCACTCAACCGCACATCATCCACCTGGCCCGTAGTAGAGCGCTTCGGGCATTTCTGTGTCAACATCATCGGCGCCGGGCACGAGGCCATCGCCAACCAGTTTGCCGGGCGGGGCGGGCTGAAAGGCCCAGACCGTTACCGCGGGGCCGAATGGACGCTGCTTGCCAGCGGCGCACCTGTACTGGAAGATGCGGCGGCAGCGATCGACTGCCAGGTGGAGGATACTCTGGAACGACATAGCCACGTCATCGTTATCGGAAAGGTCGTGGCCATCCGTACCCGCGGCGGCGCTTCGCTCGCTTATCGGGACGGTCGATATATCAAGATCGGTGACTGACGGAGACGGATGACAACGCCAGATTCGCTTGTAATTCAGTGAGTTTATCGAAAATATTGACTAAAGTGTGTTTTATCGTGACACTTCGGTCCGCTCACAAGAATATCAAACAGGGGATGCCGGCATGCCACTCGATATTGACCTGAGCCTTTCCTTCGAAAAGCACCGTGGAATGCCGCATCCGAATTCCGGTTCGGGAACCGATCTCGACGCGCCGTCTCCGATATATGACCTTTGGTTGGGCCGCGCTTATGCATCCGGCGGAGGCGGTGAGGTCGGCGAAGTGATGTTTACCGGTCAATGGCGGAAATCTTTCTGCGGCCTATCTTCGGCCTATGCTGCCTGACCGTGTCCATTCGTGAACAGGAGGAAGAGCCATGGGCACGATTACACATTTGAACGAGCGCCAGCGCGCGGCACCAATCCGAATCACCACCGAGGAGGAAGCGCTTTCCGTCGCTACCGAACTCGCCATTTCGCTTTCCGGCGTGCAGAATGGCGCCCTGTCCGAAGCGCTTTCCCGTTCGGGACTGCTTGCCGTCTCCATTCCCTCGGATTTCGGCGGCGCGGATGTATCGAACGTGGTGCTGAGCCAGATCGCGGCGGTGCTTGCGCAGCATACGCCGCTTGCAGCCAGCATGCTGACGCTGCACCTGTCGTCGCTCGAGTTGCTACACAATGGCGGCACGGAGGAGCAGCGCCGGGCAGCATTCGCAAGAGCAGGAGCGGGTGAGCGATTCTGCCTCGTGCAGTCCGGTGAGGTTCTTCAACTCCTGCCTGACGGCATAGGTTACGCCCTATCGGGGGAAGTCGAATGCCTGTGCATGCCACAAGCGGAGTGGCTGGTGATCAATCGTCGTTCGCCGACCGACGATACGGCGCTGCTGATACCGGCAATTCCCGGCCGAACGATCGAGCGATCCTCGAATGCGGGACCGGCCAGGATTCTCTTTGAAAGTGAGCATGTCCATAGCGACAGTGTACTTGCGCTTGGACGCGACGCAGTCAGGCTCTCGTCCGCATTGAACCGGCTGCTTCGTGCGTCGATCACGCTTGGGGAGACCGAACGATCGATTGCCGAGTTTTCGCGACAGCCGCAGTGGAACCGCGAGAGTGTGATCGTCGATGCGGACCGGGAAAGCGCAATCGGGCAGTTGCTGGTTCAGACCACCACGCTTTCGGCGCTGACGCATAAATGCGGAACGGCCTTCGACATAGCGCAGGTCAATCCTTCCTCCCAGACGATCGGGGAGGCGTGTCGGCAGGCCTCCATCCTGGAGTTCGTCGCAGCCCGCGGAACTGTCGGTGACCGGCAGATAGAGGCGCTCGACGAAATTCTCGCCATCGGCCGGAGCTATCTGGCCGACAGATCGGGTGGAAGCGCGTAGCACGGAAGCGCTGTCAGACGGAGAGGACGCCGTCCTCGATGTCGCTGCCCTTGCGGCTGACAAACTGTTCGAGCGTCATGTTGTCGAGGATCGAAGCGATCGCATCGCGTACTTCGGTCATCGACAGACGCACCTGACAGCCGACGGGATCGGAACAATCGTCGCAAGCCTCGAACGCCGTGCGGCTGGCACAACGGATCGGCGCCAGCGGACCATCCAGCGCACGGATGACCTGACCGATCATGATCTCGCTCGCCGGCTTGGACAGGGAGTAGCCACCGTTCGGCCCCTTCTTGGAGCGCAGCATGCCACTGTTTCGCAATTCCAGAAGAATGGTGTCGAGAAACTTCTTCGGAATGTTGTTACGGGTGGCGATCTCGGTCACGAAGGCCGTTTCGCCTGGCGCAAGCTGCGCAAGGTCGACTAGCGCCTTCAGCCCGTACTTGCCTTTCTTGGTGAGCATACCGGAAATCCATGATGTAGCGGGACGAGAGATTCCACTTTATGTCGAGCGAAACCGATAAAGCAGATAGTTTTAATTGAATATGCTTGCAAGCCTGTTAACGGTGACAAATTGTTTCAGGCTGTAGCTTACCGGGTGATTCCGTCAGCCGAAGGGCCATAACTACACCCGAAAGTGCGGCATTCCACATTCACAAAAGACTTGGGCGGCGATCTTACGGCCACTCATCCACGAAGTCGTCGAGATCACGATCCGTCCGCCGATAAAGCCAACGCGTGCCGTCAAAGCGCCGCCATGTCTGCCCCGCTATCGACGTGTACCGCCCATCGACAGTCTTGCGAGGCCAGAAGGGGGTAGCGCATTTATGCCAGAGGAACTGGTCCGCGCCTGGTTTCGAACCGAGCAGCACGAACCAGAAAAAACGGCCGCGAACACCTGCAGGGCGCGCGACACGCCCGATTTTGGAATGGATGCCCAAGATTGCCGCCCGACCGAGAGGAACATCGATAGATCTCGATAATCCGGCGAATCCGGGCAGGTCAAGCACACACCTGACAAACATCAAAAATTGGAAGTGGAAAGATTGTAAAATGGTGAGAGCGCAGGGATTCGAACCCTGGACCTACTGATTAAAAGTCAGTTGCTCTACCGGCTGAGCTACGCTCTCCCAGGCAGGATTTTCAAGGCCCTGCGGAAGTGGGCGGAACATATGCAGGCGACACCGCCGGGTCAACCCGAAAAATTGCGCCATCAAGCGCTAAAATGCATCATTGTCGCAGCGAACGCAAAGGTGATTGGCAAGAGGCTCGCACCAGCGTTAGGAAGAGCCGAAATAGCCCGAAGCGGAGCCGCCTTTCGTGTCCATAGCCGATATTTCCTTCGTCAGCGCCTTGCTTGCCGGTGCCCTTTCGTTCCTTTCTCCCTGCGTCCTGCCTCTGGTGCCGCCCTATCTCTGTTACATGGCGGGCATTTCGGTCGATCAGTTCAGGACCGGCGCGACGGCCGGAGGAGATGTACGCGCACGTCGGGCTGTAATGCTCTCCGCCTTCATCTTCACGCTCGGCTTCGCAACCGTCTTCATCGCGCTCGGAGCGGGGGCTTCCACCATCGGTACGATGCTGCGCCAGCATCTCGATCTTCTGTCGAAAATCGGCGGCTTGATCATCATCGTTATGGGCCTGAATTTCCTCGGGATTTTCCGGATAGGTTTCCTTTCGAGCGAAATGCGCTTTTCCGGCGGCGGCAAGCCGGCGACGCTTTCTGGCGCCTATATCATGGGCCTGGCCTTCGCCTTCGGCTGGACGCCCTGTATCGGGCCGGTGCTCGGCGCGATCCTCGGCGTTGCAGCCTCCCGCGACACCGTGGGCGACGGCGCATTCCTGCTTGCCATCTACTCGCTCGGCCTTGCCGTTCCGTTCTGGATCGCTGCGGCCTTCTCCGGGGCGTTCATGCGCTTTCTTGCCCGTTTCCGCCGTCATCTCGGTCTTGTCGAAAAGGCGATGGGTGCTCTGCTCGTGCTAACTGGCCTCGCTTTCATGTTCGGTTTCGTCTCCAATCTGGCGATCTGGTTCCAGCAGACCTTTCCAATCCTCTCCCAAATCGGCTAAGCGAAAAGATAGAGCGTTTCCGGCGAAAACAGTCTCGCCTTCAATGCTCTATCTCTTTGTTTTCACGCAACTCCGGACGCAAGACCGGTTCCCACTTTTGCTGGATTTGCTATATAGGTCGCATGCGACCGGCCGGAATCTGGAGGAGAGGCGGCCATGGGGGATATCATTGCGCTGGTTCTGCCCTTCTTCGGGCTGATCCTGATTGGCTATATTTCGGGAAAGCTGTCGAAGCATGAAGCCAGTGCACTCGGCTGGCTGAACTTCTTCGTCATCTACGTCTCGCTGCCGGCGCTGTTCTTCAAGCTCGTGTCGCGCACCCCGCTTTCGGAACTGACCCGCATCGATTTCATCGCCGCCGCGATGGCCGCGACATACGGGATCTTCCTGCTGGTTTTCCTGATCGGTCGCCTGATACGCGGCAATTCCATCGCGGACTGCACGATGCAGGCGCTCGCCGGCGCCTATGGCAATATCGGCTACATGGGGCCCGGCCTTGCCCTGCTTGCCTTCGGGGAGGCTGCGGCAGTGCCGGTGGCGCTGATCTTCTGCTTCGAGAATGCCGCACACTTTACCGCGGCTCCCGCGCTGATGGCCTTTGCCGGCGGAGAGGAACGGCGGCCGGGGCGGGTGGCGTTCGAAGTGGCGAAGAAGATCGCCTACCACCCCTTCATCATTGCGACAGCCGTCGGTTTTCTCGCGGCAGCATTGTCGTTCGAACCGCCGGTCGCCCTGCAAAGGCTGATCGACTATCTGGCGCAGGCGGCTGCTCCCTGCGCGCTTTTCGCCATGGGCGTGACGCTGGCGCTGCGGCCGTTGAAGCGCGTTCCGGTCGAGCTCGGCTACATCGTGCCTATCAAGCTCGTGCTGCATCCGCTGCTCGTCTATGTCGTGCTGAGCCTTGCCGGCAATTTCGATCCGCTGTGGGTCTATACCGCCGTGCTGCTGGCATCGCTGCCGACGGCGACCAATGTCTTCGTCATCGGCCAGCAATATGGCGTTTGGCAGGAGCGCGCCTCGGCGACGATCCTGATCACCACGCTTATTTCGGTGCTTTCGGTTTCCGGCCTGCTCTACGCGATCAAATCCGGCGCGTTACCGCCGGATCTTTTCCCTTAGGAACCTGGGGAAGGCGCTGAGGCTGTGGCCGGGCGCCACGCCTTCGTGCATCACAAGATTTCGAAGCGGCGCGAAGCTTGCCAGGATCTGCAGGCCGGTGGCACGCAGCATCTGCACCGGCAGAAGCCCGGACAGAAGCGAGCGGTTGAGAAGATCGACGCTTGCCGTGCGCGACAGGACGTCGAGCTTGCGGCGTCCGTCGAAACGGTCACCGGCGCGGGCATCGATGCGGCCGCCCGAACGATCCGTCAGGATATCCTCGAGCGTGGCGATATCGCGGAGGCTGAGGTTCAGGCCCTGTGCGCCGATCGGTGGGAAGGCATGGCCTGCTTCGCCGATGAAGGCGGCACGACCCTTGCCATACCGATTGGCGGTCATGCCCGACAGCGGCCATGCCTGAACGCCTTCCTCGACAGTCACCTTGCCGAGCATGGACTGCATGCGGGTTTCGACGGCCTGGGAAAGCTCAGCGACAGAGAGCCCCAGCAGATGCTCGGCTTCCTTCGGCTCTACCACCCAGACGAGGCTCGAACGCTGGCCGGGCAGGGGAACCTGCGTAAACGGCCCGCTCTCTCCATGGAATTCGGTGGATATGTTCTGGTGTGGCAGCGTATGGGCGAAGTTCAGCACCACCGCCGTCTGCGGATAGGACCATGTGCGGACACCGACACCAGCGGTTTCGCGGGTCCTGGACTTGCGGCCATCGGCACCGATGACAAAATCGGCGTCCAGTTCCTCACCGCCTGAAAGCGTGATCCTGACCTTGTCGTCACCCAACGCGATATCTTCTGCGACTGCGCCGAAGACCGTGATCCGCGTCTCGGCTTCAACGGCCTTGCCCAGAATGTCATTCAGCGCACTGTTCGGGATATTGTAGCCGAAGGCGTCAAGCCCGATTTCCGCGCTGCGGAAGGCAACGGTCGGCGCGCGCAGGAGGCGCTTCGTGCCATCTATGATCTGCATGGTCGAGAGGGCGGCGGCATGTGGCCGGATCGCCTCCCAGAGGCCCAGCCGCTCCATCATGCGGATCGACTGGTCCATCAGCGCGGTCGTGCGACCATCGTTCGCCGCCGCCTTCGGCGCGATCAGGGCAATGTTTCTTCCCGCCCGAGCGAGAGCGATTGCTGCAACGGAACCGGCCAAGCCTCCGCCAACCACGGCGATATCGAAATGTGTCATGTCATGCATCCAATTCTTCCGTCATGCATTTTAGTCCGAGGCGGCGGTGAAATCCATGGGCCGATTTGGCACATAGCTCAGCTTTCCGGGAGACGGGATAAATTGACAAAACGCAGGACGCGGCGCGCTTCCGGTTGCAAAACCGCTGATTTCATTAGATACCGATGCGCAGTCTGAAGGGGGCGACACGGCGAACATGAAAATCTTCAATTACCGGCGGGTTCCTTATGCGGAAATCCGGGCCTTCTCCGTTCACATCCTGACAGCCTCGGGCTCCTTCCTTGCATTTCTCGGCGTCGTCGCCGCTGCGGAACTCCGCTTTGTCGACATGTTCTGGTGGCTGGGCCTTGCGCTTCTCGTCGATGGTATCGACGGGCCGATCGCCCGCAAGGTGCGGGTCAAGGAAGTGCTGCCGAATTGGTCCGGCGATACGCTGGACAACATCATCGACTACGTGACCTATGTGCTCCTGCCGGCCTTCGCGCTCTATCAGAGCGGCATGATCGGAGAGCCATGGTCCTTCGTCGCAGCCGGCATGATCGTGGTTTCAAGCGCGATCTATTATGCCGATACGGGCATGAAGACGGACGAGTATTTCTTTTCGGGCTTCCCGGTCGTCTGGAACATGCTTGTCTTCACGCTATTCGTCATCGATGCCGACGCCAATACGGCGCTCATCATCGTAACGCTCTCCGTCATCCTGACCTTCCTGCCGATCCACTTCCTGCACCCGGTTCGCGTGGAGCGGCTGCGGCCGCTCAATCTCGGGATGTTCCTGCTCTGGAGCGCGCTCGGCATCTACGCGCTTCTCCTGCATTTCCACACACCGCTCTGGCTCAAGGTCGCCTTTTCCGCCTCTGGCCTCTACCTCTATTGCATCGGCGGCGTGTTGCAGTTTTTCCCCTCCCTCGGAAGTCGCGGCATCAAGCATCGATAATGCAGTGCAAAAAAACGTAAAAAGTCAGCGATGTCAGTTGCCGGACGCCGCAAACGCGTTATCAATATGACGATATCGATCCGGACACGGGACAAGATCCGGGGCATAATGACCGAGGGGGACAAGTGTCGAATACCGACATGAAGGCTGCTGATTCGCTTCTTGCCGTGCAGGGGCTTACGAAGCTGTTCGGCAGTTTCACCGCCTGCAACGGCATCGACCTCGATATCGGCCATGGAGAGATCCATGCTCTGCTCGGTGAAAACGGCGCCGGCAAGTCCACACTCGTCAAGATGCTGTTCGGAATTCTCGCGCCATCGGCCGGCACGATTTCGTGGCAGGGCAGGCAGGTCTCCATCCCGTCACCGGCTGCCGCCCGCAAGCTCGGCATCGGCATGGTTTTCCAGCATTTCTCGCTGTTCGAAGCGCTGACGGTCGCCGAAAACATCGCGCTTGCGCTCGATGAAGCCGTGTCGATCTCCGAAATCTCCAAGAAGGCTGCGGAGCTTTCGAAAGCTTACGGACTGCCGCTCGATCCCGATGCGCATGTGGCCGATCTTTCGGTGGGCGAACGCCAGCGCATCGAAATCGTGCGCGCGCTCCTGCAAAACCCTCGGCTGATCATTCTCGACGAGCCGACCTCGGTTCTGACACCCCAGGAAGCCGACCGGCTGTTCGAAACGCTGTTCAAGCTGAAAGCCGAAGGGCGTTCGGTTCTCTATATCAGCCACAGGCTGGAAGAGGTTCAGCGCATCTGCGATCGCGCCACGGTTCTGCGCCACGGCAAGGTCACGGGTCAGTGCGATCCGCGTTCGGAGACGCCGGCCTCGCTCGCCCGCATGATGGTGGGCTCTGAGGTCGCAGGTGTCCACCGCGACGACGACGTCTCGACCGGCGACGTGCTTCTGGAAACCCGTCATCTGTCGGTCAGCGCGCGCACGCCGTTTGCCATGTCGCTCAAGGATGTGTCGCTGCGCGTGAAGGCCGGCGAAGTGCTGGCGATCGCGGGTGTCGCGGGTAACGGCCAGGGCGAGCTTTTCGATGCGCTTTCGGGCGAGCATGCGGTGGATGACAACGAAACGGTCCGTATTCGCGACCGGGCGGTCGGACGGCTCGGTATCTCCGCCCGCAGGCTGATGGGCGCCGGCTTCGTTCCGGAAGAGCGCCACGGCCATGCGGCGGTTCCGGCCCTTTCACTGTCCGACAATCTGCTGCTTGCGCGCAATCGCTCCGACGCCAAGGCATTTCTTGCCGGCGGGGCGCTCAAGCTCATTCGATACGATACCATTCGCAAGGCGGCGCAGCGGATTTCAGAGACGATGGACGTGCGAAAGAGCGGCGACGATCCGGCCGCCGGTTCGCTTTCCGGCGGCAACCTGCAGAAATTCATCGTCGGGCGCGAGCTTGACCGGCAGCCGGCCGTGTTGGTGGTGAACCAGCCGACCTGGGGCGTGGATGCAGGGGCCGCAAGCCGTATTCGTCAGGCGCTCGTCAATCTCGCCCGTTCGGGCTCTGCCGTGGTGGTGATCAGCCAGGATCTCGATGAGATCTTCGAAGTGGCGACGAGCATCGCCGCGATTTCCGAGGGCAAGCTGTCCGAAGCCTATCCGGCCGCAACGATGACACGCGAGAAAATCGGCCTGCTGATGGGCGGCATGCACGGGCTGGAGACTGCCGATGCGCATTGAACTCGAAAAGCGCGCCCGCATGTCGGGCCTGTTCGCCATCGTCTCGCCCCTTCTGGCGCTGGCGCTGACGGTGTTCTTCGGCGGCGTGATGTTCGCGCTGCTTGGCAAGGACCCGGTATCGGCGCTCTACAGTTTCTTCATCGAGCCGCTGCTCGAGGTGTGGTCGCTGCACGAGCTTGCGATCAAGGCCGGCCCGCTGATCCTGATCGCGGTGGGGCTATCGATCTGTTATCGCTCGAACAACTGGAATATCGGCGCGGAAGGGCAGTTCACCATCGGCGCGATCACCGGTTCGTTCCTGCCGGTCGTCTTCTACGAATGGCATTCGCCGCTGCTTTTGCCGCTGATGATGGTGATGGGTGCGCTTGGCGGCGCGCTTTATGCGGCCATTCCGGCGTTGCTCAAGACCCGCTTCAACACCAACGAGATCCTGACTAGCCTGATGCTGGTCTATATCGCGCAGCTCTTCCTTGACTGGCTGGTGCGCGGCGCATGGCGTGACCCGCAGGGCTATAACTTCCCCCAGAGCCGGAGCTTCGTGACGGAAGGCGTCCTGCCTGAGATGCTGGCGTCCGGCCGAGCCCACTGGGGCTTTGCCTTCGCCATCATCGCCGCCGTCGGCGTCTGGTTCATGATGCGCTACACGCTGAAGGGTTTCCAGGTCGTGGTGCTCGGCCAGTCGGAACGAGCAGGGCGCTTCGCCGGGTTCTCGTCCCGTGGCATGGTGTGGTTCTCGATGCTGCTTTCGGGCGCCTTCGCCGGACTTGCCGGGATTTCCGAGGTTTCGGGCTCCATCGGACATCTGCAGCCGTCGATTTCTCCGGGCTACGGCTTCACGGCGATCATCGTCGCCTTCCTCGGCAGGCTCAATCCGCTCGGCATCATCGCGGCCGGCCTCGTACTGGCGCTGACCTATCTCGGGGGCGAGGCGGCACAGCTTTCCATCGGGGTGTCCGACAAGGTGACCCGCGTCTTTCAGGGACTGCTGCTGTTCTTCGTGCTCTCCTGTGACACGCTGATCCACTACAAGATCCGGATCGTGGCCTCCAAGGCCCAGTCCGTGCTGGGCAAAGGTGCATGATGATCCTGGAAGCCATCCTTCTCACCGTCATCACCGCCTCCACGCCGCTGGTCATCGCCGCGCTCGGCGAACTGGTGACCGAACGCTCCGGTGTCCTCAATCTCGGCGTCGAGGGCATGATGATCATCGGTGCTGTCTGTGCTTTCGCAGCCGCCCACACGACCGGCTCGCCATTTCTCGGCATTCTCGCCGGCATCGCTTCAGGTGCCGCCTTTTCGCTGCTCTTCGGCTTCCTGACGCTCACGCTGGTCGCCAATCAGGTTGCGACCGGTCTTGCGCTGAGCATTCTCGGCCTTGGCGTATCGGGCATGCTGGGCGAGAGCTTCGTCGGCGTGCCGGGCATCAAGCTGCAGCCGATCACCATTCCGCTGCTTGCGGACATTCCCTTTCTCGGGCCGCTGCTTTTCAAGCAGGATCTGATCTTCTACCTGTCGATCCTTCTGGTCATCGGGGTCAACTGGTTCCTGTTTGCATCGCGGGCAGGGCTGAAGCTGCGGGCTATCGGCGACAACCATGCCTCGGCGCATACACTCGGCATCCACGTCATCCGCACCCGTTATCTCGCGGTGATGTTCGGAGGCGCCTGTGCGGGTCTGGCGGGCGCGCAACTGTCGCTCGTCTACACGCCGCAATGGGTGGAGAACATGTCGGCGGGACGCGGCTGGATCGCGCTCGCGCTGGTCGTTTTCGCATCGTGGCGCCCGTGGCGGGTTCTGGCAGGCGGCTACCTCTTCGGAGCCGTCACGATCGGGCAATTGCATGCGCAGGCATTCGGCATTGGTTTACCCTCGCAGTTTCTCTCCGCGCTGCCCTATGTCGCGACCATTGTCGTCCTGATCATAATTTCCCATAATCGGCGCACGACGCTGATCAACACACCGGCCTCGCTGGGCAAGCCCTTCGTTCCGGATAGATAAAGCTCAACAAAATCAACGAACCAGGATAGGGGTTATCATGAAGAAACTGTTTTTGGCACTGGCTGCAACAACAGCCGCGCTCGGCGGTCTCGCCGGCACTGCCGCAGCAGAAGAAAAGACCAAGGTCTGCTTCGTCTATGTCGGCACCAAGACCGACGGCGGCTGGACGCAGGCCCATGACATCGCCCGGCAGGAGCTGCAGGCTCACTTCGGCGACAAGATCGACACGCCCTTCCTCGAAAGCGTTCCGGAAGGCCCGGATGCCGAGCGCGCCATCGAGCGTCTCGCCCGTTCAGACTGCAAGCTGATCTTCACCACGTCCTTCGGCTTCATGGATGCGACCATCAAGGTTGCCGCCAAGTTCCCCGATGTGAAGTTCGAACACGCAACCGGCTTCAAGACCGCCGAAAACGTTGCCACCTACAACTCGCGTTTCTATGAAGGCCGCTACATCCAGGGCGTCATCGCCGGCAAGATGTCCGAGAAGGGTCTTGCAGGCTACATCGCCTCCTTCCCGATCCCGGAAGTCGTGATGGGCATCAACGCTTTCGAACTCGGTGCGAAGTCGGTCAACCCGAACTTCAAGATGAAGGTCATCTGGGCCAACACCTGGTTCGACCCGGGCAAGGAAGCAGACGCCGCCAAGGCTCTCATCGACCAGGGCGTCGACATCCTGACCCAGCACACCGACACCACCGCTCCCATGCAGGTTGCGCAGGAGCGCGGCATCAAGGCCTTCGGCCAGGCTTCAGACATGATCGCCGCCGGCCCGAACACCCAGCTGACCGCCATCAAGGACACCTGGGCCGCCTATTATATCAAGCGCACGCAGGAACTTCTCGACGGCACCTGGAAGTCGCAGCAGAGCTGGGACGGCCTGAAGGACGGCATCCTGACCATGGCGCCCTACACCAACATGCCTGACGACGTGAAGGCGCTTGCAGAAGCGACCGAAGCCAAGATCAAGTCCGGCGAACTGCATCCGTTCACCGGCCCGGTCAACAAGCAGGACGGCTCGGCGTGGCTGAAGGAAGGCGAGAAGGCTGACGACGGCACGCTGCTCGGCATGAACTTCTACGTCGAAGGCGTAGACGACAAGCTGCCGCAATAATTTCAGGCCGCAATGATTTTTGAAAAGGGCGCCGTCCTGCGGCGCCCTTTTTGTTCTTTGTTCCGGTGAAGCGTTGCTGCTATGTACCGGGCCGAACAACAGTTTCCTGAATCGGAACCAAGCCGGAGCAATCATGAGCCGCAGCTGTCTCGCCGTCATTCTCGCCGCAGGCGAAAGCACCCGCATGAAGTCCTCGATGTCGAAGGTGCTGCATCCGGTCGCCGGCAGGCCGATGATCGCCCATGTGATGGCCACCATCGCGACCTCGGGCATATCGGATGTCGCCATTGTAGTCGGCCGCGACGCGGAAAAGGTCACAAAAGCCGCCAGCGTCGAAGGTCTCGAGGTCACTCCCTTCGTACAGACGGAACGGCTCGGCACCGGTCATGCGGTTCTCGCAGCGCGCGAGGCGATTGCCCGCGGCTATGACGATATTCTCGTCGCCTACGGCGATGTGCCGCTGATCACCGCAGGACCGCTGATCGCGGCGCGGGAAGCGCTGGCGAAGGGCAACGACATCGCCGTCATCGGCTTCCATACGGACAAGCCGACCGGCTACGGTCGTTTGCTCGTCGAAAATGGCGAACTCGTCGCCATCCGCGAGGAGAAGGATGCGAGTGACGAAGAGCGCGCCGTCACCTGGTGCAATAGCGGCCTGATGGCGATCGATGGCCGCAAGGCGCTGGATCTGCTCTCCCGCATCGGCAACGCCAACGTCAAGGGCGAGTATTACCTGACCGACCTCGTCGAAATCGCCCGCTCGTTCGGCGGTCGTGCCGTTGCTGTCGATGCTCCGGAAGCGGAACTGACCGGCTGCAACAATCGCGCGGAACTCGCGGCCATCGAACGTCTGTGGCAGGATCGCCGCCGACACGAACTGATGATCTCCGGCGTTTCGATGATCGCACCGGAAACGGTTTTCCTCTCCCATGACACGGTGATCGGGCAGGA
Source organism: Shinella sp. (assembly GCA_003248775.1). Classification (GTDB taxonomy): domain Bacteria; phylum Pseudomonadota; class Alphaproteobacteria; order Rhizobiales; family Rhizobiaceae; genus Allorhizobium. Next base: position 63,468 of record QFQX01000009.1, read on the forward strand.
TGCGCTGATCGAGCCGAACGTCGTCTTCGGCCCCGGCGTGGTGATCGAAGGGGGCGCGGTGATCCATGCCTTTTCGCACATAGAGGGCGCCCATGTGGCGGCCGGCGCCACCGTCGGTCCGTTTGCGCGCCTGCGGCCGGGCGCCAATCTGGCGGAAGGCTCCAAGGTCGGAAATTTCTGCGAGGTGAAGAAGGCCGAGATCGGCAAAGGCGCCAAGGTCAATCACCTGACCTATATCGGCGACGCGACGATTGGCGCGGACGCCAATATCGGGGCAGGCACTATTACCTGCAATTACGACGGCATCAACAAGCACGAGACCCATATCGGGGAGCGCGCGTTCATCGGTTCCAACTCGTCGCTGGTGGCACCCGTATCCGTTGGAGACGGTGCGTTCGTCGCCTCGGGCAGTGTCATTACGCAGGATGTTCCGGCCGACGCGCTGGCGCTCGGTCGTGCCCGGCAGGAAATCAAGTCGGAACGCGCCAAAGTCATCCGCGAGCGCAATCAGGCACTGAAGGCTGCCCGCAGCAGCAAATCCTGAATGCTGCGGTTGCGTAACGCAGCGAAACTGAATGTGACCGCCGGTCCGATTGCGGAAATCGCGAAAAGCGATAGGACTGGCGCACGAGTTCACCCAGACGGAGAAATCTATGTGCGGTATTGTCGGTATTGTCGGTAACCAGCCGGTTGCAGAACGTCTGGTCGATGCGCTGAAGCGGCTCGAATATCGCGGCTACGATTCCGCAGGTGTCGCCACGATCGAAAAGGGCGTGATGGATCGCCGGCGGGCCGAGGGCAAGCTTTTCAACCTCGAAAAGAAGCTCGACAGCGAACCGCTCGCCGGCACCATTGGCATCGCCCACACTCGCTGGGCGACTCATGGCGTGCCGAACGAGACCAATGCCCACCCGCATTTCGTCGGTGGCGTCGCGGTCGTGCATAACGGAATCATCGAGAACTTCTCCGAACTCAAGGACGAACTGATCGCCGACGGCGCGGTTTTCACCACCCAGACCGACACGGAGGTCGTCGCCCAGCTGATCGCCAAGTATCGCCGGCAGGGTCTCGACAACCGCGCGGCGATGCTAGCCATGCTGAACCACGTCACCGGCGCCTATGCGCTGGTGGTGATGTTCGCCGACGATCCCGATACCATCATGGCTGCTCGCTTCGGGCCTCCGCTTGCGATCGGCTTCGGCAAGGGCGAAATGTTCCTCGGCTCGGACGCTATCGCGCTTGCTCCGTTCACCAACGAGATCGCCTATCTGGTCGATGGCGACTGCGCGATCCTGCACAAGGACAGCGCCGAGATCATCGATTTCGCCGGCAATCCGGTCGAGCGCCCGCACCAGATTTCGCAGGCGACCGCCTTCGTCGTCGACAAGGGCAACCACCGCCATTTCATGGAAAAGGAAATCTACGAACAGCCGGAAGTGATCTCCCACGCGCTTTCGAACTATGTCGATTTCCACGGCCACACCGTAAAGCCTGTTGATGCGGCCATCGACTTCAAGTCGCTGCGCGGGCTAGCCGTTTCGGCATGCGGCACTGCCTATCTCTCCGGCCTCGTCGGCAAGTACTGGTTCGAGCGTTATGCCCGGTTGCCGGTCGAGATCGATGTCGCCTCGGAATTCCGCTACCGGGAAATGCCGCTCTACAAAGATCAGGCAGCGCTGTTCATCTCGCAGTCCGGCGAAACCGCAGATACGCTCGCTTCTCTGCGCTATTGCCATGAGCACGGCCTGAAGATCGGCGCGATCGTCAACGTCAAGGAATCGACCATCGCCCGGGAATCCGATGCGATCTTCCCGATTCTCGCCGGCCCGGAAATCGGCGTTGCCTCCACCAAGGCCTTCACCTGCCAGCTCGCGGTGCTCGCCTCGCTTGCGATCGCCGCCGGCAAGGCACGCGGCACCATTACGCCAGAGGAAGAAAAGCAGCTGGTCAAGAGCCTCGCAGAGATGCCGCGCATCATGAGCCAGGTGCTGAACAGCATCCAGCCGCAGATGGAAAGCCTCGCCCGCGATCTGTCGAAGTTCAAGGACGTGCTTTATCTCGGCCGCGGAACGAGTTTCCCGCTTGCCATGGAAGGCGCGTTGAAGCTCAAGGAAATCTCCTACATCCACGCCGAAGGCTATGCGGCCGGCGAACTCAAGCATGGCCCGATCGCGCTAATCGACGAAAACATGCCGGTGATCGTGATTGCGCCTTACGACCGCTTCTTCGAGAAGACGGTTTCGAACATGCAGGAAGTGGCGGCCCGCGGCGGCCGGATCATCTTCATCACCGACGAGAAGGGGGCTGCCGCCTCCAAGCTCGAGACCATGGCGACCATTGTGCTGCCCAACGTCGCGGAGATCATCTCGCCGATGGTGTTCGCCCTGCCGATTCAGTTGCTCGCCTATCACACGGCAGTCTTCATGGGCACGGACGTCGACCAGCCGCGCAACCTCGCCAAGTCGGTCACGGTGGAATGATCATCCGGGACGAGGCAGCAGGTGACGAAACCGCGATAGGGCCGTCACCGCTGCTGCCTTTGCCGACCACGCTTTGCGCCGGAGAAAGCGGCCGGTCCGTCCCTGAAAGTGGGGGCGCTTCACCGGACTATTTACCGGCATTGCCCTTGCATGGTCCGGTACCCTCCGGCATTGTCGCCTTCCATCCGGGGTTTTACGGCGACGCAACATAGACGCAAGCGAGCGATGAACGAGATTTCCGACCGTATATCCGTCGCAACGCGGCTCAGAAACAACTTCCTGACCGGCCTCATCATCTGCGCGCCGGTGACGATTACCATCTGGCTGACATGGACCTTCATTCACTGGGCCGACAGCTGGGTAAAGCCGTATATCCCCGAGCGCTACAATCCCGAAAGCTACCTGAAATTTGCGGTGCCGGGGCTTGGCCTGCTGATCGCGCTGGTGGTCATCACGCTGATCGGCTTTCTCGGCAAGAACCTGATCGGCCGGTCGATCGTCGATTTCGGGGAGCAGATCTTCCACCGCACACCACTGGTCCGCACGGTCTACAAGAGCGTCAAGCAGATCTTCGAGAGCGTGCTGAAGGATCAGTCCTCCTCCTTCAAGAAGGTCGGCCTGATCGAGTTTCCAAGCCCGGGCATGTGGGCGCTCGTGTTCATTGCAACCGATGCCCAGGGAGAAATCGCCGCGAAGCTGAACGAGGACGGCGTGGAGATGGTCGCCGTATTCCTGCCGCCGACGCCCGTGCCGACTGCCGGCTTCCTGATGTTCGTGCCACGAGACCGGATCAAGATACTGGACATGACACCGGAAGAGGGAGCCAAGCTGCTGATTTCGGGTGGTCTCGTGATACCGGACTGGCCAACGCCAAAGGATAGCGCCCCAAAGGTCTCTAAACCGGTGGCCTGATACCTGAGTTGCAACACTCTCAGTATATCATCCTGCTCGCAAGAACCTGATCGCTTCGTCTCGCCGGTGCAGGTAGAGCAGGGTCCTCACGGCCTGACCGCGCTCGGAGGTGAGGTCCGGGTCGCGCTCCAGCAAATAGCTCGCGTCCTTGCGGGCGATTTCCAGAAGATCGGCATGGGCCTCGAGGCTGGCGATCTTGAAGCCGGGCGTTCCGGACTGGCGGGTACCGAGCAGTTCGCCTTCGCCACGCAATTTCAGATCCTCTTCCGCGATGAGGAAGCCATCCTCGCTGTCGCGCAGCACGGAAAGGCGGGCGCGGCCGTTTTCCGAGAGTGGTCCCTTGTAGAGCAGGATGCAGGTCGATGCCTCGTCGCCACGGCCGACGCGACCGCGAAGCTGATGCAGCTGCGCCAGGCCGAAACGCTCGGCATGCTCGATCACCATGATCGTCGCATCGGGCACGTCGACGCCCACTTCGACCACGGTGGTCGCGACCAGCAGGCGGGTTTCGCCCGACTTGAAGGCGAGCATCGCCGCGTCTTTTTCCGGGCCGCTCATGCGGCCATGGACGAGGCCGATGGGCGCGCGGATGGCTTTAGACAGCACCGCATGGCGCTCCTCGGCCGACATCAGGTCTGAGACATCAGATTCCTCGACCAGCGGGCAGATCCAGTAGGCTTTCTTGCCATCTGCAATGGCGGCGCGGAGCCGGTCGACAATCTCGCCGGTGCGTTCGCTCGATACGGTCACCGTCTGGATCGGCTTGCGGCCAGCGGGTTTTTCCGTGAGCTTGGACACATCCATGTCACCGAAGGCGGCCAGCACCAGTGTGCGCGGGATCGGCGTTGCCGTCATTACCAGCATGTGGGGCGAGATGCCCTTGGCGGTCAGCCGCAGTCGCTGGTGCACGCCAAAGCGATGCTGTTCGTCCACGACCGCCAGCATGAGGTTCTTGTAGCTGACCGTGTCCTGAAAGAGCGCATGGGTGCCGATGACGATCTGGGCTTCGCCCGAGGCAATGCGTTCGGTGATCGCGTCGCGTTCGCGGCCTTTGGTGCGTCCGGTCAGAACTTCGATGCGCAGACCAGCGGCCGCGCCGAATTTCGAGATCGTCGCATAATGCTGGCGGGCGAGGATTTCCGTCGGGGCCATCAGCACCGCCTGTCCGCCGCTTTCGACCACAGCCGCCATGGCGAGTAGAGCAACCAGCGTCTTTCCGGCGCCGACATCGCCCTGCAGGAGACGCAGCATGCGGGTATCGGACCCCATGTCCTTCAGCACATCGGCGATCGCTTCCGTCTGGCTGCGGGTCGGAGAAAAGGGCAGCGAGGACAAGATCTTCGACGACAGTTCTCCGCTTGGACGGACCGGCGTGCCGGGTACCTTGCGCAGGCGCTGGCGGACGAGCGCGAGCGATACCTGGCCTGCGAGAAATTCGTCATAGGCAAGCCGCCGACGGGCAGGCGCCTGCGGATCGATGTCGGCCGCATCGCGCGGATGATGCAACTGGCGGAAGCTTTCCCTCGGCGTCGGGAAGGACTGCTTGACGGTCAAGGCGGAATCCGCCCATTCCGGCAGGTCCGGAACGCGCTCCAGCGCATGCTCCACCGCCTTGCGCAGCACCTTGGGCGACAGGCCGGCCGTCAGCGGATAGACCGGCTCGACGAGCGGCAGGTTTTCCGCCTCGCTCGCCTTCATCATCACATCGGGATGCACCATGGAGGGACGACCGTTGAACCAGTCTATCTTCCCGGAGACGATGACCTCCTCATCGATCGGTAGCGCCTTTTCCAGCCAGTTGCCCTTGGCGCGGAAGAAGGTCAGCGCCAGTTCGCCCGTCGGATCGTGCAGGAACACGCGATAAGGCATGTTCGACTTGCCGGGAGGCGGCGGCTGGTGCCGGTCGACGCGGCCAGTGACGGTGACGATCGCGCCTTGCGGCGCAAGCGCGATGCCGGGCTGGTTGCGGCGGTCGATCAGCCGATGGGGCGCAAGGAACAGCAGATCCACGACGCGCGCATCCTCGGCGTCCTCCCTGCCGAGCAGGCTCGCCAGCAATTGCGCGAGCTTGGGCCCGACGCCGGAAAGCGAAGCAACGGAGGAGAACAGGGGATCGAGAATAGCCGGCCGCATGATGGGCGCCAAAATGGCCCGATAATTACCACCTTGGCAAGGCTGACATTTCCCGATCGAGCGGCTATAGAGGCGCATCAACAGGAAGGTGTTTCGACATGACAGGATTGATCCTCAGCAGTGCCGATCTCGATCCGCGCCGCCGGCGCATTCTGTTTCGCTGCTGGCATCGGGGCATTCGCGAGATGGACCTGATGCTCGGACAGTTCGCGGAAGCGGAAATCGGCACGATGGACGAGGCGACGCTTGACGAGCTGGAGCTCATCATGGCCGAGGAAGATCAGGACCTGATCAAGTGGATCACGGAAGCGGCTCCCGTACCGGATCATCTGAAGACCCCGCTCTTCGAGCGCATCATGGCCTGTCGCCCCGATTTCTCACCCGTCACCATGGACACCGCCGGACGCCCGGAATGATCTCGCTTCTCGATGCCAAGACGATCGCTGCCGCCAAGGCCGGGCTGACGATCTCACATGTGCCGGATGGCATGGTCGCGTTTCTGATCGCCGAGATTGCCCGGCAGGGACAACCGGTCGCCTACGTGTTGTCGGACGGCCAGCGCATGGCCGATATCGAGCAGATGCTCGGCTTTGCCGCACCGGACATCCCGGTTCTGACACTGCCTGCCTGGGACTGTCTTCCCTATGACCGCGTATCGCCATCGGCCGATGTCTCGGCCCGACGTCTCGCCGCATTGTCCGGGCTGATCGCGCATTCGAAGAAACCACATCCGGCCATCGTGCTGGTCACCGTCAACGCCATGCTGCAAAAGCTTGCGCCAGCGGATGTGATCGAGAGCCTCGCCTTTTCGGCCAGACCCGGCAATCAGGTGCGGATGGACGATATCGCCGCAAGGCTCGAGCGCAATGGTTTCGACCGGGTGCCGACCGTGCGCGAGGTCGGCGAATTCGCCGTCCGCGGTGGTATTCTCGACGTTTTCGTACCGGGCTCGGAGGAGCCGGTCCGCCTCGATTTCTTCGGAGATACGCTGGAAAGCATCCGCTTCTTCGATCCGGCCAGCCAGCGCACCACGGGGCAGGCGCGCTCCCTCGATCTCAACCCGATGAGCGAGGTGACGCTGACGCCGGAAAGCATCAGCCGTTTCCGCAAGAACTACCTTTCGCTGTTTGGCGCGGCCACCCGCGACGACGCGCTTTATTCGGCCGTATCCGAGGGACGCCGCTACGCCGGCATGGAACACTGGCTGCCGCTGTTCCACGATCATCTGGAAACGGTGTTCGACTATCTCCGCGGCTTCCGCATCGTCACGGACCATACGGTGAAGGAAGCGGCGGAGGAACGCGCCAAGCTGATCCGCGACTATTACGAGGCGCGACTGAATTCCGGCACGCCCGGCAAGGGACATCTGGGACAGGGCACGCCCTACAAGCCCGTTCCGCCAGAAAGACTCTATCTCGGCGCCGGCGAATTCGCCCGCACGCTGGACGCTCACGAACCGCTGCGGCTCACGCCCTTTGCCGAACACGATGGCGAATCCCGCCGGGTGATCGAGCTGCCGGCGCGGCCGGGTCCACGATGGGCGAAGAATGCGGTCGAGGCCGGCGAGGGCGACGGGCAGACGCGCACCAACGTGTTCGATCAGGCGGTGAAATACATCGCCGACAAGCGGGCCTCTGGCTCAAGGGTGCTGATTACGGGCTGGTCCGAAGGCTCGCTCGACCGCCTGCTGCAGGTGCTTGCCGAACACGGGCTTGCCAATCTCAAGCAGATCACAGCCCTCAAGGACATCGATGGCCTGAAAAAGGGCGAGGCTGCAACGGCCGTTCTCAGCCTGGAAGGCGGCTTCGAAGCCGGTGATCTCGTCGTCGTCGGCGAACAGGATATTCTCGGCGACCGTATGGTGCGCCGCTCCAAGCGGCGCAAGCGCGCCGCCGACTTCATTTCGGAAGTGGCGGGCCTCGACGAAGGCTCCATCGTGGTTCACGCCGAGCACGGCATCGGCCGCTTCGTCGGCCTTCGCACCATCGAGGCCGTCGGCGCTCCTCATGCCTGCCTCGAGCTGCAATATGCCGACGACGCCAAGCTGTTCCTGCCGGTCGAAAACATCGATCTTCTGTCGCGATACGGCTCCGAGGCGAGCGATGCTCAGCTCGACAAGCTGGGAGGCGGCGCATGGCAGATGCGCAAGGCCAAGCTCAAGAAGCGGCTGCTCGACATGGCAGGCGCACTGATCCGGGTCGCCGCCGAACGCATGACCCGGACCGCTCCGGTGCTGACGACACAGGAAGGCCTCTACGACGAATTTGCCGCCCGTTTCCCCTATGACGAGACGGAAGACCAGCTGAACGCCATCGAAGCGGTGCGCGGCGATCTCGGCGCCGGCCGGCCGATGGACCGGCTGGTCTGCGGCGATGTCGGATTCGGCAAGACCGAGGTGGCGCTGCGCGCCGCCTTCGTCGCCGCGATGAACGGCATTCAGGTCGCTGTCGTGGTGCCGACGACGCTTCTTGCCCGCCAGCATTTCAAGACCTTCTCCGAGCGCTTCCGCGGGCTGCCGATCCGGGTGCAGCAGGCATCCCGTCTGGTCGGCACGAAGGAACTGAACCTCGTCAAGAAGGAGGTCGCGGAAGGCAAGACCGATGTCGTGGTCGGCACCCATGCGCTGCTCGGCGCGGGCATTCAGTTCGCCAATCTCGGCCTGCTGATCATCGACGAGGAACAGCACTTCGGCGTCAAGCACAAGGAGCGGCTGAAGGAACTGAAGTCCGACGTCCATGTGCTGACACTGTCTGCAACGCCGATCCCGCGCACCCTGCAGCTTGCCATGACCGGCGTGCGCGAGCTTTCGCTGATCACCACGCCGCCGGTCGACCGCATGGCGGTGCGCACCTTCATCTCGCCCTTCGATCCGCTCGTCATTCGCGAGACGCTGATGCGCGAGCATTATCGCGGCGGCCAGAGTTTCTATGTTTGCCCGCGGCTTGCCGATCTTGCCGATATCCAGGCGTTCCTGCAATCCGACGTGCCGGAACTGAAGGTCGCCATCGCCCATGGCCAGATGCCGGCGAGCGAACTCGAAGACATCATGAATGCCTTCTATGACGGCAAGTACGACGTGCTGCTGTCGACCACCATCGTCGAATCCGGTCTCGATGTGCCGACCGCCAATACGCTGATCGTGCATCGCGCCGACATGTTCGGGCTGGCACAGCTCTATCAGTTGCGCGGTCGCGTCGGACGCTCCAAGGTGCGCGCCTTCGCGCTGCTGACGCTGCCGGTCAACAAGGTGCTGACGACGACGGCCGAAAGACGCCTCAAGGTGCTGCAGTCGCTCGACACGCTGGGTGCCGGTTTCCAGCTTGCAAGCCACGACCTCGACATCCGCGGTGCGGGCAACCTGCTCGGCGAGGAACAGTCCGGTCATATCAAGGAAGTCGGCTTCGAGCTTTACCAGCAGATGCTGGAGGAGGCCGTTGCGGAAGTGAAGGGCGTGGACGAAGTGGCGGATACCGGCTGGTCGCCGCAGATCTCCGTCGGTACCTCGGTGATGATCCCGGACGATTACGTGCCGGATCTTCATCTGCGCCTCGGCCTTTATCGTCGTCTCGGCGAGCTCAACGAACTCGGCGACATCGATGCCTTCGGCGCGGAAATGATCGACCGCTTCGGGCCGCTTCCGGCCGAAGTCCAGAGCCTGCTCAAGGTCGTCTATATCAAGGCGCTCTGCCGCAAGGCCAATGTCGAGAAGCTGGAAGCCGGTCCGAAGGGCGTGGTCGTGCAGTTCCGCAACAAGGAATTCCCGAACCCGGCCGCATTGGTAGGCTTCATTGCCAAGCAGGGCACCATGGCGAAGATCCGTCCGGACCAGAGCGTATTCCTGAACCGCGACCTTCCGACGCCGGAAAAGCGGCTGGCGGGCGCGGCCATGGTCATGACGCAGTTCGCACAACTCGCGACCGCCAACTGACACGAATTGGCAGGCAGGGAACCGTGGAACTCCACGGCTCCTCGAATGCAAGCTGCCTATTCGTGCCGGAGCGCTTCGATGGGATTCATCTGTGCCGCCCGCCTAGCCGGGAAATAGCCGAAGACCATTCCAATCGCCGCCGAGAAGGCGAAGGCGAGCAGAATGATCGAGGGGCTGGCGACGAAGGGAACGCTCATATAGCTCACAGCGGCATAGGCGAGGCCGAGGCCGAGCAGGATGCCTATGATCCCGCCGGCGAGCGAGAGCGTCACCGCCTCGACCAAGAACTGCATGAGCACCTGCTTTTCCAGCGCGCCGATCGCCAGACGGATGCCGATTTCGCGGGTTCGCTCCGTCACCGAGACCAGCATGATGTTCATGATGCCGATACCGCCGACGAGAAGGCTGACGGCGGCGACTGCGCCGAGCAGGCCGGTCATCAGCGTGGTGGTGCCGGTGAGCGTGGCGGCCATCTGAGTCATGTCGTTGACGGAAAAATCGTCCTGGCGGCCGGCGATAATCTTGCGCCGCTCGCGCAAGAGACGCTCGACATCGGCCTGAACCTTGGAGGTGGACACACCGTCACGGGCCGACAGGATCATGCTCGAAACGTCACTTGAACCGCTGATTCGGCGCTGAAAGACCTTGAGCGGCATGACGATGACATCATCCTGGTCGTTGCCCATGCCACTCTGGCCCTTGCGCGCCAGAACACCGATCACCTGACAGGAGATCGCGCCGACGCGGATGTTCTTTTCCAGCGGTGGCGTGGAGCCGAAGAGTTCGCGCCGGATCGTTTCGCCGATGACGCAGACTGCCTGACCGCCGCGTTCTTCCGACACGAGGAAGGTGCGGCCGCTGGCGAGATCCCAGTCCTGCGCGACGAAATAATCGCCGGTGGTGCCGATGACCGAGGTCGAGTGATTTTCTCCACCATAAATCGCCGTCTGGGTCGACTGGTTGACGCCAGCAACTGCGCGAAGGCCACCGATCTGGTCGCTGATCGCCTGAACGTCTCTCTCGTTGAACTTCTTGGCTTCGGTGCTTGCCCGACCGGGTCCAAACTGGCCCGGACGCACGAACAGCAGGTTCGTGCCAAGCTTGGAGATCTCCGCCGTGACTTGCGCAGTCGTGCCGTTGCCGATGGTCACCATGGCGATGACCGCTGCGACACCGATGACGACGCCGAGAACCGTCAGGAATGAGCGCAGCATATTGCGGAATATGGCTCGCGAGGCGAGTTTCACCGTTTCAAGGAACATCGGCTTGAACTCCGTTCAGGCTGTCGCTGTGGAGATGTCCATCGACGAAACGCAGATTACGCCCGGCATATGCAGCGATATCATCCTCATGGGTGACCATGATGACCGTGATGCCCTGATCACGGTTGAGGCCGGTGATCAACTCCATGATCTCGCGGCTGGTCTTGGTGTCGAGATTGCCCGTAGGTTCGTCCGCCAGCAGGACTGCCGGGTTGGTAACGATTGCCCTCGCAATTGCAACACGCTGCTGCTGGCCGCCGGAGAGTTCCTGGGTCGTATGGTGTTCGCGTCCGGCAAGCCCGACCTTCGCCAGCGCGCTTTCGGCGAGGCGGCGCCGTTCGCGCGCCTCCATGCCGCGATAGACAAGCGGCAGTTCGACATTTTCAACCGCGGACGTCCGGGCAAGCAGGTTGAAGCCCTGGAACACGAATCCCAACATGTGGCGGCGCAGAAGCGTATGCTGGCTGCGGTCCAGTCCTCCCGTCGAGATACCCTGGAACAGATATTCGCCGGATGTCGGCACATCCAGCCATCCGAGGATGTTCATCGCCGTCGACTTGCCCGAGCCCGATGGGCCCATGATCGCCACGAATTCATGCTTCTCGATGGTCAGGTCGATCCGGTCCAGCGCCCGGATCGTCGCCTCTCCGCGCCCGTAGGTCTTCGAAATCTGCTTGAACTGGATGAGGGGAGGGGTTGCCATCGGCCGCCCTCAACCGCGCTTCGCCGTAGCGTCGATGATCAGCTTGTCGCCCTCGGATATATCGCCCTTGGTGACGACCGTGTTCTGCCCGTCGCTAGCGCCGATCTCGATATTGACCGCAGTCGGCACGTTGTTGCGCATGACCCAGACCGTGCGTTCGCCACCTGCCGGTTCCGGCGCCGTGATCGACCCCATACGTGGCGGACGAAACAGGCTGAACATGCTGCTGCTCCGTTGTTTTGATCCAAGGTTTTCCGGCGGCGTGTAGCGCAGGGCGGCATTCGGTACCAACAGCGAATCCCTGATCGCCTGCACCACGATGTCTGCCGTCGCCGTCATGCCCTGACGCAACAGCAGGTCGTCGTTGCGCACTGTCAGGATACCCATGTAGGTGACGACGTCATTGATCGTTTCGGAGGCGTATCGGATCTGGGTAATTTCCGCGGGGAACCGCTTGTCGGGGAAAGCATCCACGGTGAAGGTCGCCTGCTGGCCGACGGCGACGTGCCCGACATCGGCTTCATCGATATCGACCTGCAATTCCATCTGGCGAAGATCGCCGGCGATCTTGAAAAGCGTCGGCGCTTGCAGGGAGGCGGCCACCGTGGCGCCCGGATCGACATCGCGCGAAAGCACGATACCGTCGATCGGCGACATGATCGTTGCCTTGGCCAGGGTCACCTTCGACTGCTCCAGAGAAGCTTCGGCCGCCTGCACATTGGCCTCGGCGCTTTCCTTCGTCGCGACTGCGGCGTCGTAGTTATAACGGGCGGAATCGAGATCCTGCTGGGTGGAGACGCGATTGCCGACGAGGGTCTTCTGCCGCTCCATCGAAACCCGCGCGGAATTCATGTCCGCTTCCGCCTTGGCAACCGCCGCGTTGGATGCGAGCAGGGCGGCTTCGGCGCTTTTCACGTCCGCTTCGAAACGGGCGGTATCGAGGCGAGCGATCACCTCGCCCTTTTTCACCGCGCTGTTGTAATCGACCAGCACCTCGCGCACGGTTCCCGACTGTTCGCTCGACACATCCACCTGTACGGTCGGCTCGACCGAACCCGTCGCGGTCACGAGAACTGTCAGGTCTCCCTTTTTTGCCGGGGACGTCGCGTAGGTGTAGGCTGTCGCCTCGCTGCTGTAGAGATAATAGCCATATCCCGCAGCAGCGAGGACGATGATCGCAGCCGCCCTCCAGAGCCAACGACTGCCTCTTTTCCGTTTGCCACCACTCGCAAGAATGGCCGCGAGATCACCGCTTTCAGCAGAGGGTTGATTGGCCTTGGTGCCGTTGTCGTCGCTGCTCATTTCCGATCCGTCTTCATTGTCTCGCATGCAGGTATCAAATGAAACCACGTCGCTGGTATTGACCCGTGTCAATTCCCTTTAGAAATCGTCCACGGTCAACTACAGATCAGCATGCCATCACTGCTTCACGCGTCTTTGGTTGTGTCCCACAGTCGACCGAGGGATTGAAGTGAATTCTTGGTAATGCGCGAAAGAAGCGCAAGTTTCCATCGACGGATACTTGCGCTGGACAAAGCTGTCTTTCAAACAAATGCCGTGACAGCTTGGCGGCGGTCAGACGGCTGCCTTGGGATAAGCCCGTTCGAGGCCGCCCGAGCGGGTCAGGCCGGTGCGGAACGCAGCATAGGCCGGATGCTGGCTGGAGCGCGCCGCCTCGGTCAACCGAATCTGCAGGCGCGCCGGCGCATTCAGGCCGGTCCATTCGCCCGCACGCTCGAGCTTGAGGCTATTCAGGAAACGGGCCTCACTTGCCCGTTCAAGATAGAGCTGCAGCCCCTCGAGCAGGCACTCGTCCTGCTGCGGGTTTTCGAAAAGCAATGCGAGGAAGCTCTGGTCAGCCTCGTTCAAGCTCGAAAACTTGTCGGCAACGGTCTCGCGATCAAGGAAGGGCGTGTGCTGGGCGGACATGGACCTGTCTCCCTCTTTGCTGGCAGGTTGAAGGCAATACTGATCGCCTGAAGACCATCCGAAGATTGCCCGAGCCTTGCCGTATGCCCATCCCGCGGCACAATGACACCGGCCGAACCGGCGTCATTGCAATCCATGACTTACCCGCGGCGGCGATTGCGGCGGCTGCCTTCCTGTTCGCCCGACTGGGAAGCCGTCTTGTTGCGCAGCGGCCCTATGCGCTCGACAATGGTCTCGATGGTCGGGCGAGGGCCCGGCGTGTAGCTGTCGAGTGCCGCTCGCATGGCTGCAAGGTGGTTGCAGGACGTACCACAGCAGCCGCCGATGATCTTTGCACCGGCGTCGCGGGCAAGCGTCGCATAGTCGGCCATCAGCGGTGGTGTACCGGAATAGTAGATCTCGGAACCGCGGAATTCGGGGATGCCGCAATTGCCCTTGACGATGACCGTCGCGGATGGATCTGCCGCCGTCATGTCCAGCAGGCTTGCCAGAATATCGGAAGCGCCAACGCCGCAATTGGCGCCGACAGCCAGCGGACCACCACCGATATCCTTAGCCACGCCATGTATGTCCTTGGGATCGAGGCCCATCATCGTGCGGCCCGCCGTATCGAAGGAGCCGGTGTAGATGTAGGGCAGGCCAACCTTGACGGCCGCTTCGGCAGCCGCGCGGATTTCCTCGGGCGAAGACATGGTTTCGATCCAGGCGACATCGACGCCACCGGCTTTGAGTCCCTCCATCTGCTCGGCGAAGGCCGCGACGGCATCTTCGTAGGTCAGCGCACCGAGCGGCTGCAACAGCTCGCCCGTCGGCCCCACGGAGCCGCCAACGATAACCTTGCGCGGCGCCTTGTCGGCGACGGAACGGGCGATTTCAGCGGCCTTCCTGTTGAGCGCGAAAACCCGATCCTCCGCCTTGTGCAGCTTCAGGCGATGACGCGTGCCGCCGAACGAATTGGTGAGGACGATATCAGCGCCCGCATCGACAAAATCCTGATGGAGCTTGACGATCTTTTCCGGCTGGCTTTCGTTCCACAGCTCCGGCGCTTCACCTGCTTCAAGCCCCATGGCGAAGAGGTTGGTGCCGGTCGCGCCGTCAGCGAGCAGGACGCCCTTTTCGGCAAGGAGTTCGGAAAGCGGATTGGTGGCGGTCGCCATGGTTCTATCCTCTGATCGTAGCTTCATTTCCATATAAAGAAATCTTTATATCACTTCAATGGCCTCACCGAAAAAGCTCCGCCCGCACAGGGCGGACGGAGCTTGCAATTCACCAATGGCTGGACCAACGCCTACTCGGCAGCGATGGGCTGATCGAGATGGCTGCTCGGCGTCACCATGGATGCAATGATCGCCTGCAAGTCGATCGATCCGATCGGCTGGCCGGAAGCATCGACGACATGGGCGACAGGTTGACCGGCTGCCGTCATCGTCTGGGCGGCGGCCTCCAGTATAGCCGTTGCCTCAAGCGCTGGCCCCTGGGGCGGACCGGCGAGCGGCGTCATGATAGTGGCCACCCGGATAACGCGGCCACGGTTCACTTCCTTCACGAAGGCGGTGATGTAATCATCGGCCGGCGACAGTACGATCTCCTGACCGCTGCCCTGCTGGACGACCTCGCCATCGCGAAGGATGGCGATTTTGTCTCCGAGCCTCAGCGCTTCATCGAGGTCATGGGTGATGAAGACGACCGTCTTCTTAAGTTCCTTCTGCAAGTCGAGCAGAACCGTCTGCATGTCGACACGGATCAGCGGGTCTAGAGCCGAATAGGCCTCATCCATCAAGAGAATGTCTGCATCGTTGGTCAAAGCACGTGCAAGCCCGACGCGCTGCTGCATGCCGCCCGAAAGCTGGTTGGGATAATGCCGTTCGAAGCCGGACAGGCCGACGCGATCGATCCAGTGGCGAGCGGTCTTTTCACTGACGGAGCGATCGATGCCCTGGATATCAAGACCGTAGAGCGTGTTTTCGAGCACGGTCCGGTGCGGCAGAAGCGCGAACTTCTGGAACACCATGGCCGTCTTGTGGCGACGGAACTCCCTGAGTTCCTGCTGGTTCATCCGGCAGATATCGACACCGTCATAGAGCACTTCGCCGGCAGTCGGATCGATCAGCCGGTTGATGTGGCGGATGAGGGTAGACTTGCCCGAACCCGAGAGGCCCATCACGACAGTGATGCCGCCGGCCGGCATCGAGATGTTGATGTCCTTGAGGCCGAGGACATGTCCATGCGTGCCGTTCAACTCGGTCTTGCTCATGCCGCGATAGACGGCCTCGATATAGTCCCGGCCACGCCGACCGAAAATCTTGTAGAGGCCGCGGATTTCAATGCCCTGACTAGCCATGGATGACCTCCGTGTGCTTCTGGAGCCGCTTGCCATAAGCCTGGCTCGTCCGGTCGAAGATGATGGCGATGGCAACCAGCGAGAAACCGTTCAGGAAACCGATGGTGAAGAACTGGTTGGCGATGGCCTGCAGAACGTTTTTGCCCAGACCGCCCACACCGATCATCGAAGCCACCACGACCATGGCGAGCGACATCATGATCGTCTGGTTGATGCCGGCCATGATGGTCGGGAGCGCCAGCGGGATCTGCACATTCCTGAGCTTCTGTCCGGGGGAGGAGCCGAAGGCGTCGGCTGCTTCCAGCACCTCCTTGTCCACCAGCCGGATACCGAGATTGGTCAGGCGGATCATCGGCGGAACCGCATAGATCACCACCGCGATCAGGCCCGGCACCTTGCCGATGCCGAAGATCATGACGACCGGGATCAGGTAAACGAAGGTCGGCATGGTCTGCATGACGTCGAGCACCGGATTGACGATGCCCTGAATCCGATCCGAACGGGCCATCAGAATGCCGACCGGAATGCCGATCACGATCGATATCAACGTGCAGACGGTGACCATCGACAGCGTCACCATTGTGTCCTGCCACAGGCCAACGAGACCGATCGCCATCATCGACAGGGCGGCACCGATGGTGATCTTGATGTTTCGGCTGGCGAGCCAGACGATCGCGACCATCAGGACAAGGATGATGAACCACGGCGTGTTGACGAAAAAGGACTCAAGCGAGTTCAGGAACCACTGAAGCGGCTGTTTCACCACATCGATAAAATTGGTGTAGTTGCGCACGAAAGCCTTGAAGCCGATATCAACCGTCTTCTTGAACTCGCGCATGAGGTTTTCGTCTATCGACGGAAATTTACACAGCAGTTCCGGGAGGTAACTGCAAATAGCTGAAGCCATCTTGTTCCCC
The DNA here is from genome assembly GCA_003248775.1 of Shinella sp. Taxonomy (GTDB): domain Bacteria; phylum Pseudomonadota; class Alphaproteobacteria; order Rhizobiales; family Rhizobiaceae; genus Allorhizobium. The sequence continues at coordinate 80,073 of QFQX01000009.1, forward strand.
TTTTTACCCCATCCAAGCGACAGGTGGTTCCACGTATCGGGAACCTTACCGCCTTTTCGCGACCGTCGCGAAAAACGGGAAAGACCACAGACAAATGCTTAGAGGATTCCACATCGGGAATTCGTGCTGTCTGCGACCTTGCAGGCGCCTGAATGGCGGTAAGCGGCATATGCGCCTGCGAAGCAAGACTTGACGGGCACAACCTGCGCCCGTCACGTTTCTCTTGAAGATCAGAGGCCGGCCTTGACCTTCGCGGCGACCTCAGGACTTACCCAGGTCGTCCACATGTCACCGTAGTTTTCGAGGAAATACTTTGCAGCATCCTCGTTAGTGCCCTGGTTTTCGTCCATCCAGGCGAGAACCTTGCCGACCGTCTGGTTGTCCCACTTACGGGTCTTCAGGTAATCGACGGCAATGGCGTTGGTATCGGCGAACTTCTTGGTCACGACCGTGAACACGTCGGAAACGGGGTAGGCATTGACCTTCGGATCGGCGCAATCCGGAACGGCGGTGCACCTGTCCCACTCGGCCTTGTCGTTTTCGACGCCAAAGGACAGCTTCACCATCTCATACTTGCCGAGGATGGCGGTCGGAGCCCAGTAGTAGCCGAGCCAGCCGGTCTTCTTTTCGAAGGCGTTGGCAATCGAACCGTCGAGACCAGCAGCGGAGCCCGTATCGATCAGCTCGAAGCCCTTTTCCTTGGCGCCGAGCGCCTTGTAAAGGTTGGCAGTCGAGATCTGGCAGTTCCAGCCCGACGGGCAGTTCGTGACAGCGGCCTTGGACGGATCTTCCGGTGCCGGGAAGAGCTCCGGATAGCCCAGCGCGTCCTGCACGGTCTTGATGTCAGGATGAGCATCGGAAAGGAACTTCGGAATCCACCAGCCTTCGACGCCACCGTCGCTGAGCAGCGGAGCGAGTTGGAGAAGGCGACCTTCCTTGATTGCCGCATCAAGCGGCGTACGCACGGCGTTGACCCAGAGTTCAGGAGCGATATCCGGTTCGCCCTTTTCATTCATCGAGGTGAAGGTCGGCATGGTGTCGCCTGTGACGACGGTCACTTTGCAGCCATAGCCGTTTTCAAGGATCATCTTGTCGACATAGGCGGCAACGCCCGCCGATGCCCAGTTCATTTCCGCGATGGAAACATCGCCACACTCGGCAGCCTGAGCGGATCCAGCCGCGGCATAGAGGCCGGCAGCGAGGATGGTGGAGGCAAGGAGCTTCTTCATGATTTAAGACCTCCCAGTCTTAATCTCTTGCAGCTTTCTGGACGGGCATGTCGGGCTACTGCGGATCCCGATCAGGCCAAATAGCGAGAGGGCCGGTCGCACAACCGAGTCAAGAACGGCAGGGCTTCCGCAAAGCGGCCTCGGCGATTATCGTTGGGACCGCAACCTTATGGGTGCAGCTCATTCAGGCCGTAGGGCAACTGAAGGCAGCCTACGGGTTCCCCAAAAGAAATCAACCTCCAGCAAGGCGGGCGCGGACATGACCTGCCCGCCGCAACCCATTGTAACGCCTCATTTTGCTTCAAATTGCTGTCACAAAGCGTCGCCCGGCGCACAATGGATAGGCGGCAGCCCGGCGGAGAACAAAACCCCCTGGAAATGCCCTGCGAAAAGAGACCTTATCTGTCTCACAAACGGCATTTTCGCCACATCCGGACATTCAACGCGCAACTGCAAAAAAAGAGAAAAAACTGAAATAAATCCCGAAAATAACGCTTGGGTAACCTGCGGCCGCTATTTCTCATTATACGCGGCGCGTTATTGCCGCCTGCGCCCCGGATCTGGTTTTTCGTACCGGGGCGCCAAGGTTTTTTTTAAAAGTGGCGCCACCCCTAAGGTTGCGCCACTTTTTTTCATTGATACCGCTCAGGCTGGCCCTTGTGTCGCTTACTTGGATCGGTCGTTTCGGCCCGTTGCCATCGTGATCCGGGGGAAAAGCTCTTCCCAATGGAGAAGGGAAGGCTTTTTAGGAGCGCGACCGTTCCAGGCTATGTTCAGGCCCTTGTTGTTCTGCAGGATATAAAGCATTGGATGTCCTCCGGACGCGTGGCCTGTCGGCCCCTGTGTTGTCTTTTCGCTCTGGCTCATAATCCTCTTTGAACGCGTCACTGTGGCTGTGGCCGCCATTACGTGTCGCAAAAAGGCAAGTGAACAATCATCCCCGGCGGCAAGCTGTCGCAGCGCCGCCACAGCATTAACATTCCGCGCAGATGCACGGCTAAAACACGGCAGAACAATGACTTTGCGATTTGCGAAAGACGAACGAGGGACGCGATGAGCAAAGCCGTCATGCTGCAGGGAACCGGCTCCGATGTCGGAAAAACGATACTGGTGGCGGGACTTTGCCGGCTGGCCGCGAACCGAGGCTTGAAGGTGCGACCATTCAAGCCGCAAAACATGTCCAACAACGCCGCCGTTTCCGATGACGGCGGGGAGATCGGTCGGGCGCAATGGCTGCAGGCCATGGCCGCCCGAGTACCGTCATCCGTCCATATGAACCCGGTTCTGTTGAAACCACAGTCCGAAACCGGTAGCCAGATCATCGTGCAGGGCAGGGTGTTCGGGCAGGCAAAGGGCAGGGATTACCAGCGGCTCAAGCCGCAACTCCTCGACGCCGTGATGGAAAGCTACGAGCATGTGCGGCGCGGCGCGGACCTCGTCATCGTCGAAGGAGCTGGCTCACCCGCGGAAATCAACCTGAGAGCAGGCGACATTGCCAATATGGGTTTTGCCCGACGCGCGAACGTCCCGGTGGTGCTGGTCGGCGATATCGATCGCGGCGGCGTGATCGCCTCCCTGGTTGGAACGCACACGATCCTTCCAGAAGAGGACCGGCAGCAGATTGCCGGATACATCATCAACAAGTTCAGGGGCGACATATCCCTGTTTTCCGAAGGGATCGAAGCGATCAACCGGTTCACCGGCTGGCCATGCTTCGGCGTTATCCCATGGCTGAAGTCCGCGGGACGCCTGCCGGCGGAAGATTCGGTCGTTCTGGAGCGCCTGGCGGAAGGCAAGGCCGGCGCGTTGAAGATTGCCGTGCCGGTGTTGTCGCGCATCGCCAACTTCGACGATTTCGATCCTCTAGCAGCAGAGCCCCAGGTGGAACTGGTTTTCGTCAGGCCGGGAGAGCGTCTTCCCGCCGATGCGGGTCTCGTCATCCTGCCCGGTTCGAAGGCGACAATCGGCGACCTTGAGGATTTTCGTGCACAAGGCTGGGAGAGCGATCTTGTGGCACATGTGCGACGTGGCGGACGCGTGATCGGTATCTGCGGCGGCTACCAGATGCTGGGCCGCGTCGTATCCGATCCGCTGGGACTTGAAGGCCAAAGCCGGTCTGTGCCGGGGCTTGGCCTGCTCGACATCGAGACGGAGATGGCGCCGGAAAAGACCGTGCGAAACAGCACGGCACGATCGATCGAATACGACACGCCGCTTTCGGGTTACGAGATCCATCTCGGCATCACCCGCGGGCCGGATTGCTCGCGCCCTTCGGTGGCCATCGACGGACGGCCAGACGGCGCCGTATCCACAGATGGCAAAATCAGCGGAACCTATCTGCACGGATTGTTTTCGAGCGACGCCTATCGCGCCCGCCTGCTTGAAAGCTTCGGTATAGACGGTGGAGGGCAGAACTACCGCGAAGGTGTCGAAATGGCCCTCGATGCCGTGGCGGCCGAACTGGAACAGAGGCTCTCGCCGGAATGGCTCAAGTCATTCATGGGGTGAGAATGTTCAGGAGCGCGAGGCAACGCCTAGCGGCGATGCCATCAATTCACCATTTCCAAGTGAATTGTCGGAGTATTTGAAGATCAGGATACTGAGCACCGAAGCGATCAGCACGACGAAGATGGCTCTCATTTCTTGCATTGCCCCTGCGGTTTGAGCAGTGCCGTGATTATGGCCAAACCGGTTCCAACCCTCCTAAATCACTCGCTAAAATGCGACGCAATCGTTCATTATCTCGGGTATCGACATGATCCTTCCCGACATGTTGCGCTTGAGCAACTGATCTAGTGAGGTCCAGCCGTTTCAATGGGCGAGGCTAGGAGTTCGGACTGTCCGATCTGGTTGTTGGAATATTTGATCACCAGGATGCTCAGCACCGAAGCGATAATGACGATGACGATGGCACGCATTTGAACTGTACCTCGGCTATCGGCAAAAACTCGCTCAGGCTACCACAACAATGCACGAAGCCTGCCGAAAGGGACCGGCAACTGCTTTTGACAGAATCTGGTGTCTCGCCCGCATATTCGCCAAGGTGCGGACAGCCGTTAAACACGAATTCGACATTTTTTGGCGAAACAGCTTGTTCTAATAGTGCAGAAAATACGCCTTTCGGAGACAAACGCCAATGCAAATCAGCCGCCGTTTCCTTCTGGTCGGAGCCGGAGGCCTTGTTTTCGCAAATGGAGTGCGGGTGCAACTGGCACGGGCTCAATCCGAGGGCGGGCTCTCCTTCCTGGTGGTCGGGGACTGGGGCGAACCCGACAACCACACCGGCGCGCTGAAGGTTGCCAGCGCTATGGCCAAAGTGGCGGAGCAGGCGAAGATATCCTTCGTTATTTCGGCCGGTGACAACTTCTACGAAACAGGCGTCAAGGACGTGTCCGATGCGCTCTGGCAGAACGCTTTCGAGAACATCTATTCCGCGCCCTCGCTGCAATGTCCCTGGTATGTGGTGCTCGGCAATCACGACCATACCGGCAGCGTTCAAGCGCAGATCGACTACAGCGCCAAAAGCAATCGCTGGACCATGCCGGCCGTCTATTACAGCATCAGCAAGCCAGTGACACCGACGGCGTCGGTGGACTTCTTCTTCCTCGATACGGAACCGCTCAGGGAGGAATCCTGGTGGGAGCGGATGACGGGGCTGGAACGGGACCCAGCAAAACAGCTTGACTGGCTTGAATCCTCCCTCGCCAAAAGTTCGGCGAAATGGAAAATCCTCGTCGGGCATCACCCGATATTCTCCGGCGGCGAGCATGGCGACACGGCCATCATGGTCGAGCGGGTAAAGCCGCTGATGGAGAAATACGGCGCACAGATCTACATGAGCGGCCACGATCACGATCTCGAAGCCATAAGGCAGGGGCCGGTCACCTATCTGGTTTCAGGGGCGGGCTCGCGAACACGCCCAATCGGCAAGCATACCGGTGATACGTTTTCAGCATCGCAACTCGGCTTCATGCTGGTGGAACTTGGTGAGGATAAAGCGACGGCAACCTTTCTCGATGAAGATGCCAACATCCTTCACAAGGAAGATATTGCCGCTACCGGGAAGGCATAAGGACGCGGTTTTAGCCTCCTTTGCGCGCGCAGCATCAAGCTCGATGCTTTTGGAGACTGGCGCCCCGACCGCTAGAGCAGGGCGCCAGAGACTTCATTTCGTGGTGTAACCACCGTTGACGAGAATGGTCTGACCGGTCATCCACCATCCCTCTGTGACGAGGAAGCGGATGTAGGGAGCGATGTTCTCGATATCGGTCAGGCCGGTCTTCGAGAACTTCGACAGCGCTGCGGCGCTCTTGTGGTAGGCCTGCGCATCTGCGCTTTCCTGGCCGTAGAAGAACGATGTGTCCATCGGGCCGGGGCCGATTGCCGTCACCGAAATGCCGCGGTCGCCGAACTCCTTGGCCGCCGCGCGGGTGAAATGCTCGACCGGCGCCTTGGTACCAGCATAGCTGGAGTAGAAGGGCGTGAAAGCTCCGAGCAACGACGTCACCAGCGTCACAATGGCACCGCTGTCGTTGAGGTGGCGTCCGGCCTCCTTGAGAAAGAAGAAGGCTGTCTTGGCATTCACGGCGCTCATCTCGTCATATTCGGCCTCGGAGATGTCGAGGATAGGCTTCTTCAGCACCTTGCCGACAGTATTGATAGCAATGTCCGGCTTGCCGAAAGCGGCGACCGCGTCGGCAAACAGCTTTTCCATTGCACCCGCCGTGGTAAGATCGGCCTGAAAGGCTGCGGCCTCGGCACCGGCCGCCTTTACCGCCGCGACGGTTGCTTCTGCATCGGCCTTGGTCGCCGGGCTGTTATAATGAATGGCGATGGCCTTCGCGCCGTTTGTGGCGAAATCGCGGGCGATCAGGCCGCCGAGGTTCTTTGCGCCGCCGGCGATGATGACGGTCTTGCCCTTGATGCTATGGGTTGCCATGAAACGGTCTCCTTTGCCTCTTCGCGATCCGATGGACCGCTTTCGTTGAGGAAAGATATCGTCTAGAAATCTCCGATAAAGCATGGGCACCTGACATCACTTGTCAGAAAATCCGACCAATTGGAGTGTGAAATCGTGGACCGCATCGACCTGTTTCGCATCTTCATGCGCGTCGTCGATTGCGCGAGTTTCACCCGCGCCGCAGATACGCTCGGCATCCCGCGCTCGTCCGTTTCGGCAGCGGTGCAGGAACTGGAGGGCCGCGTCGGAGCAAGCCTGCTCCACCGTACAACCCGCAAGGTCTCGCCGACGCAGGATGGGCTCGTGTTCTATGACAGGTGCCAGCGGGTCGTGTCGGATGTCGAGGATACGGAAAACCTGTTCAAGCAGACGGCCGCACAACCGTCGGGCAAGCTTCGAATCGACGTGCCGGGCAGGATAGGGCGGCTCATCATCGCACCCGCACTGCCGGCTTTTCTCGATCGTTATCCGCAGATCCATGTGGATCTCGGCGTCACGGATCGCGCCGTGGACCTCGTCGAGGATGGCATCGACTGCGTGCTGCGGGTCGGGCCGCTCGACGATTCAGGCCTGATCGCGAGACCGATCGGCAAGCTGCCGCTGATCAACGTCGCCAGCCCCGACTATCTGGCGCGGCACGGTATACCGAACGCTCCCGACGACCTCGCCGGCCACTTCGCCGTCAACTACGCTTCGCCATCCACCGGCAGGGTCGAGGATTGGGAATGGGTCGAGCATGGCGGACTGCGGACGATGCCCCTGCACGGTCGTGTCACCGTCAACAGCGCAGAGGCCTATATTGCATGCTGCCTCGCCGGCCTCGGCCTCATACAGATCCCTGCTTATGACGTAAGGGAACATCTTGGCGCCGGCGAACTCGTGGAGGTCATGCCCAATCATCGCGCGGAACCCATGCCGATGACGCTTCTTTATCCGCATCGCAGGCACCTTACCCGCAGATTGCAGGTCTTCGCCGACTGGCTGGAGAGCCTCTTAAAACGGGAACTCCTGTAAACCGTCCTATCGAAGAAAGGCAGAGATCGCGAAGGCATTCACGAGGTCGATGAAGAACCCGCAGACGAGCGGCACGATGATGAATGCACGAGGTGCTGCACCATGTTGCTGGGTGACGGCCGTCATGTTGGCAACGGCAGTCGCCGTGGAGCCTAGAGAAATTCCGCTGAAACCGGCAGAGACAACGACGGCTTCATAATCACGCCCCATCGCGGGAAAGACCACGAAGATCACATAGAGAACAGTAAGTACCACCTGCGCGCCCAACACCGTTGCGAGGAACACGAGCGATCCCTGCAACTCCCAGATTTTCAATCCCATCAGCGCCATGGTGAGAAAGAGGCCAAGTGAGAGATCGGAGATCAATGTCAGACCCTCATCGATGCGCGGCCAAAGGCGATTGATGGCTGTATCGATGGTCATCGGCATGAGATTCCTGATCAGAATTCCGGCAAAGAGGCAGCTGACAAAAGCGGGAAGGGTGAGACCGGTCAGCGCGATCATCCGGTCGATACCGGTGCCAAGCATAACGGTCAGGTTGACCGCGAGAATGGCCCATAGCACGCAGAAATAATCGAGACGCTCGGTAAACTGCTGGTACGCCGCCCCACTATTGGGGGTGACCTCGCCGGAAACAGTTATCTGGCGGCTGGAGATGAGATAGGTGGCGATCGGCCCGCCGATGACGCAGGCGGCGATGAGACCCAAGGTATTGGCGGCAATACCGATTTCCAGCGCATTGGTGATCCCGTGGTCGGCAACGAAGATCGGAGCCCAGGCAAGCGTGGTACCGACACCGCCTACCAGCGAAATCGAGCCGGCCATGAGGCCGACCTTGCTATCGTGGCCGAAAAGTGTGGCAATGCTGGTGCCGGCGATATTCTGCAGGACGATGAAGACTGCCGCGAGGATCAGAAGAACAGCCAGTGGACGGCCGCCGCGCAGGAGCGTGCGGACATCGGCGTTGAGACCGATGCCGCCGAAGAAGATCAGAAGCAGAAAGTCCCGCACGCCGAGTGCGAATTCCACCTTCTGGCCGGTGGATAGGAAGATCGCGCCCACGACCGCGGCGCAGACGAAGCCTCCCGCAACCGGGTCCGGTATGGAATATTTCCGCAATACCGCGATCTTCATCGTCAGGAGCTTGCCGCCGATCAGCAGGACAATTGCCAGATTGAACGAGAGGAACGCCCCGACTTCGATCAAGATCAAAACTCCGTATCAGTCCTACTAACTTGCCGATCACACATGGACCAGCGACAACGATCCCACAAGAGAGAATAGCGGTTTGGATCGGAGGCTCAATCCGGCATCGAGACAATGTCCTGTTGCGGATTTTCTCGGCAGCGCTGACACGCAGAGCAGCCAAATGACGCCGAGCACAGATGTATGCCACGAGACAATCGTGAGCCCATGACGTCACAACATCATCAGGTCCCACAATCGGCGAGGTTAAGCGCTGATTGTGGGGGTAGGGCGGTCAGGCCGGAGTTTTGGCGGAATTGCGTTTCCAAAAGACAACAACGATGGCAACGACCATCATTCCCCATGCCGACAGGAAGGTCAGTCGCATCCCGCCGGCGATGGCTGTGGCGGTCGCGCTGGTGAACTGCCCGGTTCCGACGCCGAAAGCGAAGATGGTTCCCATCAGCGATGCGCCTATGATCAGGCCGATGTTGCGCGACAGGTTGAGGGTGCCTGAAACCGTGCCGCGCCGGTCCTTGGGCACGTTCGCCAGAGCGGCCGTGTTGTTTGCGGACTGAAAGAGCTGATAGCCCGGCGTCAGGACGATGATGGAAAATACATAACCCACAACGCCCATCATGTTCGGCAGAAACGCCAGGAGGAACGCTCCGGCCGTCAGAAGGATGAGTGCGATGGCGAGCACACGGCTACTGCCCCAGGCATCGACAAGCCGACCGGACGGAACCCCGCTGAAGATGGAAATCACCGGGCCGATCGCCATGATGAAACCGACATGGCCTGCCTTAAGACCGAGACCGAGGCTGAGATAGAAGGGGCCGACCACCAGCGTCGTCATCATGACGGCGGCGACCAATATGTTGACGACGAGGTTGGGCATGAGGCTCCGATCCATCACCGACCACAGGCTTGCAGCAGACACCTTTCCGCTTCCCGTGTCGCTCGGCAGCGTCTTGATGGCAAGTATCAGCGCAAGAACCGCCAGAGGCATCTGCGCCCAGAAGATGCCGCGCCATCCCGTGACAGGGATCAGCAGGCCGCCGAGCGCAGGGCCGAGTGCCGTTCCCAGCGCGGATACCGTGCCGAGCAGGCCCATTGCCCTGCCTAAACGAGCCTCGCTGGCCGTCTGGCGCATCAGAGCCATCGCGAGCGTCATCAGGAAAGCAGCACCGATGCCCTGAAGCGCTCGCGCGCCGATCAGCATCCACAGGTTCGGCGCGACCGCGCAGAGCATTGACGCAACGGCAAAGACAATCAGACCAAGAACGAACATCGGCTTCAGCCCATGATTGTCGCCCAGCCGGCCGGCGATGACGACCGAGACCGTCAGGGCTGCGAGATAGGCGACGACGACCGCCTGCACCTGCGCAAACGGCGCGGAGAAAGCCTCAGCAAGCATCGGCAAAGCGATATTGGCGATGCTGGTGCCGAGCGATGCCAGCAGCATCGAAAGCGCCAGCGTGATCGTGATTCCCGATTGTTGTATATTAATCGATAGGCGCGGTTTCGTCTGTTCCATCCTATTGCCCTGTTGCTTGAAATTCACTTCGAGTGCAGGCTGCCACTTCAAGCCAACTTGAGGTCAAGCATGAAATTTCTTGATATCGGAGAGGTCGCGGCACGAAGCGGGATGAAGCCCTCCGCGCTGCGTTACTACGAGGAGGCGGGGCTGATTTGCTCGGTTTCCCGGCACGGGCTGCGCCGGCAGTTTCCGCCGGAAGTGCTGTTACAACTCAAGTTGATAGCAATGGGAAAGTCGGCTGGTTTCTCGCTTGATGAAATCGCTGGCATGTTTGGCCGAAACGGCATGCCGGAACTGTCGCGCGAGGTGTTTCGCGAGAAGGCCGCCGAGATCGACCGACAGATCCACGAACTGACTGCGCTGCGCGACACGCTCCGCCACGTCGCCGACTGCCGCGCGCCTTCACATATGGAATGCCCAAGCTTCCGGCGATTGCTGGATGAGGCAGGCCAATCCGTTGGGAAACGCAATGACGCGGCGAAGCGAAAATGAGGTCAAGCTGGAGGTCGGCAGACTCACTTGGCCAAGAACGTCATGTGCCAGCCCGCTGACATCGATGATTTCGAACTGTTTCAGAAAAGCTGGAGCAAAAGGTCAGCGACGAAAGTCGTTCGCAAATATGAACTATTGAACCCGAATGGCGGGCCATGCGAGATACCGATGGGCACGATACCTACTCTATAGCCCTCCCGATTGACCCGTGAAATCGGGTGTTAATGTTATGAAAACGCAAAGAAATTTCACTTGCCATAGCGGCAATCAGCAGTTTCAGCAGCGATTACGCGGCGAGCGTTTAGCCAACAACGGCATGGGGCGTATGCCTTCCGCTCCGCGCCCCCATGTCGGTCGTTCGACGGATCTTCGCGAATACCCGAAAGCGGACATTGGTATAATGAATGCAAGACACCGGTCGGGTTGCGGTCCAACCTCGAGCATCGCGGCATTCGTCAATGGTTAAGAGTGTGCCAGAAATTCAAGTATTTACAGTCCGTCGCGCTCAATAGTACTGTGGCGAGGGGGGGGACGATGGAGCAGTCGGACAGTAAAGTCGGGCAACCGGAACAACTCGGTGAGCCAACACCATGGCCGAATGCCAACTCGCGGCTACTTGGGCTAGGCATGGGCTTGCCGATCGCGCCTATCGATCGTCTCGCGTTGTTTGAAGCTGACGAGTTCGAACGGTTCACCTTGGAATGGGCAACCGGCTACCTAAAAAAGAAGTTGCCAGACATATACGAAGTCCAGCAGCGAGGCGGCGCTGGAGACAAAGGCCGTGACGTCATCGTCTGGCACGATGCCCCTGACGCTTCACCGCGTCGATGGAGCCTGTATCAGTGCAAGCATTATAGCGCCGCTCTGGGCGCAGGAACCGCCGCGGCCGAAATAGCGAAGGTGCTCTTCTATACGCACCGGAGCGACTACTCCGCCCCGATCGCCTACTGGTTCGTAACCCACAAAGGCATGACGTCTCCTTTCCAGGATCTGCTGGACGATCCGGCCTCGCTACGCACTTGGATACTCGACAACTGGGACAAATATTGCGCCACCGCTATAACGTCCAAGGAAACGGTGGCCCTGTCGGACGAACTGAAGGCGCATATTGAGGCCTTCGACTTTACGATCTTCAGGGCGAAGCAGCCGCTCGACCTCCTGAACGAGCATGCGCAGACCCCATACTACTTACCGGTCTTTGGCGCTCCGCTGATCGAGCGCCCGCCTCCGCCGCAGCCGCCCTCGAGCGTTGCACCCGCGGAAACAGCCTATGTTCGCCAGCTCTTCGACGTGATTGCGGAGGACCTTAGCGTCAAGATCGACTCTGTCGACGATTTTAGGGGCAGCACGCCTCATGCCCGGCTATTTGACCGCTCGCGCATTACCTTTTACAGCGCCGAGGGGCTCAAGGAGTTGGCCCGGGACCAAATGGCCGACGCATCCTTCTTCGACACGCTATTGGACGAGTTTTCCGACGGACTCTATTTTGCCTACACCTCGGCCAGCGATACAGGAATGAAGCGGCTTGCCGCGACGGTCATGGCATCCCAGTCCCTGCAACTCGGTGGCCACGTCCTTGCCAACCATGTCCGCGCAAACGACCGGGAGGGCATGTGTCACCAATTGGCGAACGTGTCGCGCGTTAAGTGGTGCCCATGAGCGCACATTTCTCGCCGCCACAACGACTTTTCAACACGCCTTTCGAATGTGGCATGAGGCTTCTTTTTGTATTGGACGCCGCGGATGGAAGGTCCGCGGACCTTCAGCGAATGATTTCGTATGACTATCTGCTTGTGCATTCCGGCGATGTGCAACATGGGCCGGCCAGTCTTCATCCATCTGTACCTTTCCGGGGCACGGAATGGCTGGTAAAGCGCGATTTGGTCAGTGCGGGATTGAACCAGATGTTTTCTCGCGAGCTCATTCAGAAAACATTCGATACCTCGGGCATTCTCTACAAGGGCACCGAGCTGACGAAGGCGTTCATCGCGCTCCTAAAATCCTCCTATGCCGACGAACTGCGCATTCGGTCCAAGTGGCTCATCGCGAACTTTGCAGCATTGTCGGATACGGAGCTGGAAGCCTACATGCACTCCAACATCGGCAAATGGGGCGCCGAATTTGAGCGCCTGACTGCCAGCGCCGATCTGGAACTGTAGCCGATGCTCCGTGTTCGAAAAATACTCCTGAGAGGAGCCGGACAGGAAGATGCGTTGGTGGAGTTCGCTCCCGGCTCCAACGTACTGGCGGGCGATTCCGATACCGGCAAAAGCTATCTGGTCTACTGCCTCGACTATATCTTCGGCGCCGACGAGATGCGCAAACGCATCCCTGAAGCCGAACTCTATTCGCAGCTTTACATTGAGTTCGAGAACTCCAAGGGCTGCGTACTCACCCTAGAGCGCAGTCTTGCCGGCGGGCAACTGGCGGCACATGACCTGGCGATTGATGCGATCCGGCAGCCGGGCAAGACGATTTTGTCGAAACGGACCCGAGGGTCAGGCGACGATGTAACAGCGGTGCTATTTCCGTTTGCCGGTATCGGAGAGGCACAGCTCCGCAAGAACGATCGTGGAGAAACGCAGCGTCTTACGATCCGCACTATGCTGCCCGTTTTTGTCGTCGATGAAGTCTCGATCATTGACGACCGGTCATCGCCGGTTCTGGGCACTGGGGGATTCGATAGAACGGCCCGCAAGCGCATGATGTCGTATCTGCTCAGCGGCAAGGACGACACAGGGATCGTCGCGGCTGAAAGGGACGACATTGTTCGCGCGAGGATATCCGCTCGGCTTGGGGTGATCGATGACCTCCTGAACCCGCTCGAACAAAGGTGGAAAGATCAGTCGTTCGATGAAACGGAGCAATCGATCGAGCGGCTTGACGCGACAATCGCTTCGCTGTCGCAATCGCTGGACGACACCTCCGTAGAGCGGGAGACGCTTGAAGAGGAGCGGCGCGACGCCGTAGCCGTTCGGCAAAAGGCTGACTCCCAGATACTGGCTATCGATGAGCTTCTTGGGCGTTACAAGCTCCTCGACGAGCGGTACGGGTCGGATCTCGAGCGACTGGATTTCGTCGCAGAGGGTTCTCACTTCTTCGATGCCCTGCAGGAGGTGCGCTGTCCGCTTTGCGACCAGCTCATGACCTCAGACCATGCCCATACGGCCCAGGAGCGAAGTGCTGGTATCTATGACGCGGCCCGGGCGGAGGCCGCCAAAATCCTCGCCTTGCGGACCGACCTTTCGGCGGCGATCGCTAGCTTGAATGCGCGGCGCGAGCAGTGGTCCTTGCAGAGTTCGCGAGGCGGAGGAACTCTTGAGCGCGTTGATAAGCGCATAGCCACCATTCTCGCCCCCGCAGCCCAATCAATAACTGATAGACTGGATCGGCTCGTAACACGCCGGGTGGAAATGGAGGCGGCGCGGAAGGACCAGGATCAAATTCAGACGCTTCGCGCCTTAAAAGGAGAGCTTCAGCGGGCAACACAGGCAGATGATGGAGTATCGAAATGGGAGCCGTTGCCGTCTTCCGCACTTCGCAAATTCTGCCAAGAAATTGAGGCGGTGCTGAAGGATTGGAAGTGGGGTCCGGAGCCAAGGGTAGAGTTCGATCAGACGGAATACGACATCATCGTGGACGGCCAAGATCGGCGCTCACACGGCAAAGGCGTACGAGCCGTTCTCTATGCTGCGTTTGCAATTGGGCTGCTTCGCTATTGCGCTTCCAATGATCTTCCGCATCTTGGCCTGGTTGTGATCGACTCCCCTCTCACGAGCTACAAAAAGGGCAAGTCCTCCGCAAACGGGGGAGACAAACCTGTTGACGCCGGAATTGAGGCGGCTTTCTGGACGTCCCTAAAGACAGTACCCCCCGACACCCAGATTATTGTGATCGAGAACAAGGAGCCTCCCGAGGATATCGCGGCCGCCGTTCACTATGAATGGTTCGCCGGGGAGAATGCGTTGCCCGGTCAGCGCCGCGGATTTATCCCCGGATAGAAAACGAGGCATTGGATAGAGGCCGCCATGCTGAGAGCGACGGAAGAAGAGATTGAAGAGGTGCGCGAGTACTTCGAATGGCAGGCGCCGGACCTAAAAATCACCTTCCTTCAGAAGGTCTACTCAGAGGCGGTACTCAACACGCGCCACGATGTGTGGGACATCCACACCAACAAGGACCGATGGTGGGTCATCACGGGCGGGACCAACCTCTATTCGCAAGAGCAGTTTCCCAATATGGATCTCGCCCTGACCTTTCACATTGGCCTGATGATGCGTATTCCTCGCACCGAGGAGCAGCGAGAAGACGATCTGCGCCTCCTCCCATTCGGCCCTGTCTTCGAGAAAATGGAAGAGGCAGGCGCGGCCGTCACGCAAGCTCATCACCTTGCCGGCTATCAAGCCGTCGGCGTCCGCTGCCGTGAAACGCTCCTCGAACTGATTGGCGTGGCGCAAGATGCCGCCGTATGGACAGATAAGCCGCCGCAGCGGGCAAACTTCCGGGAATGGACCGAGATCATCTGCAACGATCTTCTTCCGGGGGAGTCCAATAAGGAACGGCGCGCCGCTCTCAAGGACGGCTTGTCATCGGCATGGACCTTTTCGAACTGGCTGACACATACGAAGTCGGCTACCTGGGTCGATGCCGACATGGCGCACTCCCTCTTGCAACACGCTTGCGGGATGGCGATCTCCTTGATCCTCAGGGCATTGAGGGGCGTACCGAGCGAATGTCCAAAGTGTGGTTCTCCTCACCTTGAGCCCGAGCATGGCGAAAACACAGCCGAACCTGGCGTGCTTTGGGAACGCCCCCGCTGCGCTGATTGCGGCTGGACGGGCAGGCCCCTGCCAATTCTCGATCTTGAAGATGGGCAGCCAATTATCGTGCGACAGGGCGAAGAAACTCACGACCACAGCATTATGACTGTGCCGCTGCGCACCATCGTCAAGCCCGGTGACCCACTGATCACGCCGTTGCCAGCCACTGATAGCGGTCTGCCGGAGCCAACCGAGTATTTCGCCTACGGGTCGAACATGTCGACGGCGCGGCTGCGTGAACGCATGCCGAGCTGCCTACCAACCGGCACCGCGGTACTGCATGGTCACGAGCTGCGCTTCCACAAGCGCAGCGTCGACCGGTCCGGCAAATGCAACGCCTTTGCCGTCGATGACGACAGTATCGTGGCGGGCGTGCTTTTTACCTTCGACCCCGCGGATCGCGCAAAACTGGACAAGGCGGAAGGCGTCGGCAGCGGATACGAGCCCGCGGTTGTAACCGTGGTCAACGATGAAGGGCGCAGGCGCAAGGTGCTCACCTACCTCGCCACGCCGGACTATATCGACGACGCGCTCAAACCCTACAGCTGGTACAAGGATTTCGTGCTTGCTGGTAGCCTCGAGCACCAACTGCCTGATGAATATGTGGAGCAGTATATTCGCTCGGTTGAGGCCCTTGACGATCCCGACAAGAAACGGGACCAAAAGCAGCGTGATACCCTCGCCAGCATCAAGCCGGCTACAGAGGGCTAGGCACGTCATGCGCACCCGACACAACACTGCGAATTGTTCTCGCGACTGAAGTCACCCTCGAGGCAGAATTCGGTTTCTGACAGAGATTCTCCCATAGCGGACCGTCCGCTACCGCTCCCCAACTTACCGGTACGGATCCCGAGAAGATCGAGGCGAAGGATTGCCGTAGATTCTAAACAAGTTCTCGGCCGGTCCGTACTTTATTGGCCCGGACCAGCAATACTCGCTACACAGTGACCTTATGGTGCACTCTGGCTGGGAACAGCCCTTCAACCATCGCTTGGTGCGCGCGTGCGATCATTGCGCCTTCGATCCCCAGCCGCTTCCCATAGGCTTCGCTCATAGCGCTCATGTTTTTCGTAACGCCCAAGCTCAGCAGCTCCGCCTTGGTCGGCAGTGTCAAGAGATAGGCGAGCTCGGCAAGTGGCTTGACATAATGCGTAAGGCGCTCCCGTTCGCGGGGCGAAACCGGTGCCGTCAGACAAGCCTGCAAGCACCAGTAACAAGTCGCCCAGCATTCCAGGATGTCGTCGGGGATCTGATCATGCTCCCCGGTCAGGTAGAGATGGCGGATGCCGGGGGATTTCCCGCCGAAGAGCTCGAAAAGCGCCCGGCCGATCACGGTGGGCCAGCTATTCGGATCGCCTTCCGGAGGCAGAACCTGCAATCGCGATCCCTTTGCCTTGGAGTCTGTCGTTGTGGCTACCGAAAGAGCGGCCGTGCAGACGATCATCAGCAGTGCCCGCAGGCGGATGACGTCGTGATTGTCGAGTGCACCGCTTTCCCTGCGTTCTCTGATCCGCTTGCTGAAGGCAGCTACGGCGGCGACTATCTGCTCCTTCGTCGCCTTTTTCGCCGCCGCGGCCTTTCGATGTTCCGCCCGCTCGCGCTCTTCTTCTTCGCGCCGCGTCTTTTCTGTGTCGAATTCTTCACCGGCATCGAGCGCAGCTTGGCCATCGCCGGTCTCATCGCCGAGATCGAATGTGCTGGCCGGCACGGGAGACTGGTCCTCTTCATCGTCCCGTTCATCGGCGCCCAAGCCGATCACCCGGTTGAGGAAGCTGCGCACGATGGAGACGTCGCTTCCGGCGAGGCTGTTATGGGGGAGCTGGTTTTCCATGCGCGGCCTTCGCCCGGCGATGAACTGCTCGTAGCTGAGCGTCCTGTACGCGGCAGCACCGCCTTCCTCGTCCTTGCGTGCCTTCGGGATCGAGATGGGTTCTTTGTCCGATGGCTCGCCTCGTTCGATCCGCTCGAGGATGCCGAGCACGTCGAGGAGCATCAGGCTCGCTTCGGTCTCGTCGTCCAGTTGACGTAGTGCATTGTCGGCCTCGCGGGAGGATGTTTCCCGGACGACCGCACGCAGACGATCGATCAGCGTGACGATCGATGGGGCGGAACGCCGCCCATCCTCGTGCTGAACCCGTGCGAATGCCGGGCGCTCCTGTGTATCGCCGATCTCGAATCGCCGGGTGTCGCCGCTGCTGGCGAGCGGCGAAAGGCGGCAGGGC
The DNA here is from genome assembly GCA_003248775.1 of Shinella sp. Lineage (GTDB taxonomy): Bacteria > Pseudomonadota > Alphaproteobacteria > Rhizobiales > Rhizobiaceae > Allorhizobium. The sequence goes on from QFQX01000009.1 coordinate 97,535, forward strand.
ATGGGCTTTCCATGCGGGTCGAGGAGAGTGATGGTGCACTCTGCCGGATCGAATGCGTCTGCGGGGTGCCAGGTGAGCGTGTCAACGTGGCACTCGAACTTGCCTGGGTTCAGAGCCGCCAGTTCGCCCATCGGCAATTCCTCGTCGAGGAGCAGGTCAGGCAGAGTAGCCGGATCGAGTTGCCGCTCGCTCGTCAGAATGGCACCGAGGCCGAGCGCATCGGCCATGGAACCTGGCGGGAGGCGGCGATAGAGGCATGCCTCTTCGTTCGATCCTGCGAAGTCCGCATCACCGAGCGCGGGTAGCGTGCAATTCGCGCTGCCGACCAGCACATGATCGGCGGTCGCCGTTTGAGCGATGATCGCCTTCGCGTGAATGAAGCGGCCTTTGCGAAAGTCACCGCGGTCGTACAGGTGCACCCCCTGAACTTTGCCGAGCGCCCATTTCGGAAAGACGGTGTACTCGGGGTCGAGCAGAACCGAGACTTCGCCGGGGGAGAGGCGCTCCGTCATGTAGGAAAGCGCAGCAAGGTTGGGGTCCCAGTACGGGCTGATGACGATCAGACGCTCGACCGACTCGCTCACCAGGTCAGTGAAACGCTGGCCGATGCCCGAAGTCTGCCCGGTGGTCAGGAGGGCAGCGAGCGTTCCGTCGGCGAGACCGACCGGGCCGGTCGCCGGGGTGGCTTTGGCGAGCCAGGGTGCGCGCGTGAGCATCCAGTCGACCTGAGCCGCGGTCACATGCTGATCCCCATTCAGGAAGCGGGAGAGATACTGCCATCCCGCAGCGACGAGCTGCTGCTCGCCCGAACCCGGTTCGTCGGACATGACCATACCGGCGAGTTCGAGGTTTCCGCCGAGGCCCGGCGTCGTCAGGTTCGCGGAGCTGACGATCAGACGCCCACGGCGGCGGCCGGCTTGCAAGAAGAGTTTGGGATGGAACACTCCCGGCGCGCCGATGCCGCTGATCGTGTAGAGCCGCCCTGCATGGTGGGGTAGCGCCGATGCCCCGCAAAGCGCGTGAGTGACCATGCGTCCGTCGGCGAGTACGAGATTGTTGCGACACCGGGCGCCACGGAGGCGCGGCAGCACGATGTTTTCATAGGCATCAAAATCTATCCCGAAACTAGTCGCTATGCTCGTGTGAAATTCCTTGTCGGCGAAGCGTTCATAGAGCTTCATGCGACACCAGCCGCTGCCGCGCCGTAATCGGTGAGCCCTTGGCCGCCGACGAGGTGAATGTCTTTGAGGAATGTGATAGCGGGGCCGAGGCGCGGGTTCGTGAAGATAGGCCCATCCTTCCCACGCAGCCTGAGCTTCCCTTCGTCGCGCTCGATCAGGAACGTGTAATCTCCAGCCCGGAGCTTTTGCAGGGCGACCCACAAGTGCCGCTGCACTATGCGCTCTTCCAGAAGTCTTGCCAGCAGCGCCTCGAAGGGCTCGCCCGTGTGTGCTTCGAGGAAACGCGTTTCCGTCAGCAGGGAGTGAAAGGCTTCCGGATTGAACCGAGCCAGGACGGTGGTGATGTCGTGGTCTTCGTCGCGTACCCGCCTATGCAGGATGGCGAGAAGCCTCACCGCATTCCAGGCGATCTCCGGTGGACAAACGCTCGCGTCGTTCCGCCCGGCGCGCTTCATGATGCCAACGGAGAGCGAGAACTCCGAGCCGCCTTCATCCGCTGCATAGGAGTTCGAGGCAGGAAGAGTGGCGTCGACGAAAGCGGTCCAGTTCTCCGGCTTCCCCGGTGCCGTCTCCAATATCTTCTCGACGCACAGCGGGATCAGCCGCGACAAAGCGATGCCGACCGGGTATTCGGCGAGAGTATCGAGGATGAATTTGAGCAGCGCCTCGTAGGCAACGTGGCAGAGATCGTTGGCGTGATAGACCCACCATAGCCGTCTTTGCGCCTCGAGCGCGGGCGATCCGAGATCGAGCGCGCGGCCCTTCTGGTCGCAGCCAGCGAACAATATCCAGCGTATCTCCTCGGGATTAGGTTCGCGCCCGAGCAAGGCGGCGATTTTCAGGATCAGCAGGATGCTGTCGCGACGGGAACGCGCAGGGCCGTCGGTGGGATCAAAGGGCCCGAGCAGGATCTCCTGATAGAGATCACGCTCTTCACCCGAGAGCGCGATCTCGGATGGAGCGAGGGAACGGAGCTCGTCGAGCTCACCATCCGTGACGTCGCCACGTTGCACGATTTCATAGAACACCCTCGCCAGATCACCCACGCTACTCTCGAAGACGGCCGCCAGCCGTTCGCCGATCTCCTTGCTGGGCAACGGAAGTTCGTGTTCGCTCGAGGGGTCGAATATCCCGATCTCGAACAGCTGGCTGCGATAGGCCGCGCCATATGCCCCCCAGGCCTGCTTCAGGTAGTAGTTCTCGCTGCCGGGCTCCGCAGCCTGCGCGAATTCGATGAACCCGCTCTGGTTCGGTTCCAAGACTTTCTGCGCCCATTCGATGCCGGCGACCCCGCCCTCGCCGCCGTGCCGATAGGCGATCAGCGCATAGAGCGCTTCCGCACGGCGGATGAAGCGCTTCCAGGAATCGGGGTTGGTATCGCCTATCGTCAGTGCATAGGTCCGGCAGAGCCAAGCGTATAGTCCGTAGTAACGCATCCGCAGCGTCACGTTGCTGATGCCGGGAAGGAGGGTCTGGTACAGGCTGACGCTACTATTTTGCATCCCCAGCGGATCGAGGCCGTTCTTCTTTCTGTACTCGGTCCACACCGGGTAGTTTATGGCTGTGCTTCCCTGATCAGACATTGGCGACGACCTTCCCAGAGATCGTCCCCGTGTGATCCATGACAACGTCGGGCCGGAATGGGTGCTGACCGCGCGGTCGTCCGGCTACGGAGAGGTGCGGGTCTGCGATCCAGCCTTCCAGCCTATCGACCGTCTCGGGGGCGCCGAAGAGGTCATCGCGCTGCCGCCATGCCCACGCCGCCTGGACGGCACAGAGAAGCGCATCGAGATGATCGGCGCCGGGGTCGTCACAAAGGTCGTCCGGTGCGTCTATGACGAAGCCGTAGCGCCGTGGCGCTTCCTCCCGGAGGGCTTGCAGCAGATCGCGGCGCGCCTCGTGCTGATCGGCGGTCTGCTTTTTCCGGGTGTCGTTCTTGTAGCTGCGGCGACCGATGAACTGGCGGGCGAGAACGCCGGGATAGGCCTCTATGGCGATACGCTGCGGATCGCCTTCGTGCAGGTGGGGAATGGTCACCCCTGAAGCCAGCAGGCGCGGGGCACCCTCGAAGAACATCAGACCGACGGGAACGCCGTAGAGCTTCTGCGGGCTTATCGAACCCGCGGCCTCGTCGGTCGCGCGGCGATGCTCCTTGTCGCCAGCGATCCGGTTCTCTTTATACCCGTTCAGCGCCTCGCGAAAACCGGTGCGGCCGAGCTGGCCTGCATGGTTGACGTATGCGGCCCAAGCCTGGGGCCAGCCGATGGTCTCGATGAAGCGGCGGGCCTGTCCGAAGGGAAAGTCGATCCCGGCGATCCACGGGCCACTCTTCGCGAGGGCGACCTCAAAACTCTCGTATTCGGGCCATCCCTGCAAGGACTGCATGCGGAGGACGTTGTCCTGGAGTGCGCAATAAATGCACGTAATCGGCTTGCGCCGGGAAGGTCTGCTTGTGAAGTCGATGCCCAGAATCTTCATTGCAAAATTGTATCTGAGACACGGGCAGAGTCCGAGTTTTTTGTTTTGGACGGTTCGCTCTCTGCAGTCGGACTGCGGTAGATACACGTGGTTCTGCTGTCGCCCTCATATTGAGTTCAGAAACTCAACTGCGAGTGGCGTACTTAGGAACGTTTGCAATCGGCAGCGTGCTGAATTTTCCTGCCAGGACCGGACAGGCTGCTGTCGGCCCCATATCGGTCGGTGGCTTACATAGGTGGGGACGTCTGCTTTTCGACCATTATTGCCTAAAAGCCGCCTGACAGGTGACGGTGGAGGTTCAGGGATCATGACACGCACACTGTAGGCTAGGGCGAGGCCAGCGATCATGCTCACGTCTGCTTGGCTCTGGCTCAGCGTCGGCGTCTGTGATCGCCACAAGGCGTGAGGAACAAAATCCCCGCTAGGTCCGTTGTCGTTTTGGTCCTTGGGGAAGTTGTCGATGGCGCCGCGGTCATTCTGGAAAGGTTATCTCAAACTGTCCCTGGTCACTTGTCCGGTGGCGATGACGCCGGCGACCTCGGAAAACGAAAAAGTCCGCTTTCACACTCTCAATGCGAGGACCGGCAACCGCGTCGTCAGCCAGTATATTGATGCGGTCACCGAGAAGCCCGTCGACGAGGACGATGAGGTCAAAGGCTACCCACGTGGCGAAGACGACTACGTCTTGCTCGAGGAGGATGAAATTGACGCGGTCGCACTGGAAAGCACCCGCACCATAGATATCGACAGCTTTGTGCCCCGCGATAGCATTGAATGGATCTGGTACGACAAGCCCCATTATCTGACGCCGAATGATGCCGTCGGCGAAGAAGCATTCGCCGTCATCCGCGAAGCTATGGCATCGACGGAAACGGTCGGGATTTCAAGGCTGGTAATGTATCGCCGGGAGCGGGCCGTCATGCTCGAGCCGCGCGACAAGGGTATTATCCTCTGGACCTTGCGCTACGGCGACGAGGTGCGCGACGAGAGCGACTATTTCGGCCACATCAAGGAAGGCAAGCCCGATTCGAAGCTGATGAGCCTGGTCGCGAAGCTGATTGATGAGCGCACCGGCCCATGGGAACCCGGGATAGTCGATGATCCCGTCCAGGACAAACTGCTCGACATCATCGCCGCCAAGAAAAAGGGCAGGAAGCGTGTCGCGAAGGCCAAGCCTACGTCAGAAGAGCCGGCCAGCAATGTCATTAATATCATGGACGCGCTGAAAAAGAGCATCGCGTCCGAGAGGAAGGGGCGTTCGCGATGAAGAACTTACCGCCAGACGGCCTTTCTGAGCCAGAGAGTGAGCTGTCACCCAAGGTTCATGCGTCGTTCGACAGCAAGGATAGGCTGATCCTTGCGCTTGCTGCGCTCTTGCGGGCGGAGCGGGAAACACGCGGAGCGCTCGAGGCTGCTCTCGAAGACGAAAGCATCTCTCGCGAAACCCTTCTTGCCATGATCTCGGACCCGGTGCCGGTGATCACTCAGGATGACATCAACTTCGCTGAACGATTTGCATTGTCGCGGCATCTGCCGTTATCGAAGCTGGTATAGAAGCCGAACCGCGCCACCCTATGCCGCCTTCCTGCGCTTTGACAGTTTGGACGTCAGCGGTGCGGCCGCCGCACGGAAGCCCTCCCACGGATCGGATGTAAGCGCCGCCAGCCGGGTTGGCGTATTCTCCACGGTGAAATAGTCAGGTCCGATGCCCGGATTGAGCTCCTCCCACGCCAACGGCATGGAAACCGCAGCCCCGGGTCGGGCGCGTGTCGAGTATGGTGCCACCGCCGTCATGCCACGCTGATTGCGCAAATAGTCGATCAGGATTTTGCCGCGGCGCTTGGACCTGGTGATGGTCGACACATACTGGTCCGGGCTGTCGGAGGCCATGCTGTCCGCCATGGCCTTGGTGAACGCCTTCACTGCTGGCCAGTCGGCCTTCGGCGTGAGCGGCGCGACCACATGCAGCCCCTTGCCGCCAGATGTCTTGACGAAGGCATTCAGCCCGGCATCCTTCAGGCGCTGCCGGACTTCCCCGGCAGCGGTGATGATGGTCTCCCACGCGACACCCTCGCCGGGGTCGAGATCCATGATGATCGTGTCGGGGTGTTCCCAATCGGCAACCGTCGACCCCCATGGGTGGATTTCCAGCACGGCGGACTGCACCAGCCCCATAAGCCCGTCGAGATCGTTAATCGAAATCAGCGGTTCGTCGTCCTTATCCTTTGGGTCGTTGACCAGCACGATATGCTTGTTGAGCCCCTTCCAGGCGTGCTTCTGGAAGAACATCTGACCGGTGATGCCGCTCGGACAGCGCAACAAAGCCAAAGGCCGGCCCACGATATAGGGCGCGATGTAGCGCCAGACCTCAGTGTAGTAATCGGCGAGCCCCTCCTTGGTGACGCCTTCGTCCGGCCAATAGACACGATCGGGATGGGTCAGCGTGACAGTGCGCCGCTGGGGCTTCGGTGTCTTCGCCTTGCTCTTCGGGATTTCGCGGACGATCTCGATTGCAGCCTTGTCCTCGCGCAGGCCCCGAAACGACGCATGTCGGAGGTGGCCATCGGCAGTCCATGCCCGGAATTCAACCTCGGCCACGAGTTCGGGGCGAACATACCGCGCCTGCCGTGCTTCTTCGGGGGTTAGCGTCCCAGCGAACGGGCTGGCTGCAATGCGCATGCGGTCGAGACGCTTGAACAGATCCTCGGCCACAGGGCCGGTAAAGCCCGTCCCGACGCGGCCGACATGTTCCAGCTTGCCACCGTCATAGACGCCGAGGATGAGGGAGCCGATCGCCTTGCGCGATGTCGAGGACGGCACATAGCCTGCAATGACGAATTCCTGCCGGGCTGAGCATTTGGATTTGACCCAGGACTTGCTGCGCCCCGATCGATAGGGCGCATCCCTGACTTTGGAAATGACCCCTTCGAGGCTCAGCCGGCAGGCATGGCGCAGCACCAGGCCGCCATTCTCATTGAAGTGGCTGCTGTAGCGGATCACCCCCGGCTCATCGCCTACCAATTGCTCAAGCAGCGTTTTTCGTTCGATCAGCGGCACGGCGCGCAGATCATAGCCGTCGAGATATAGCAGGTCGAAGACATAGAAGACGAGCCGATCAGACCGCCCCGCACTGAGGTCGGCCTGCAGGGCCGAAAAATCCGACGCACCAGAGCCGCTCTCAACAACCAGTTCGCCATCGATGATGGCCGTTCCGACAGGCAACCCCTGCAATGCAGCGACCACGTCTTTTCCGAACTTTTTGGTCCAGTCTAGACCACTGCGGGTTAGCAGCTTGATGCGGCCGGCTTCGATGCGAGCCTGAAGCCGATAGCCGTCAAACTTGATCTCGTGGATCCAGCGATCCCCTGCCGGCGGCGCCGACATGAGCGTGGCAAGCGTCGGTTCAACGAAATCCGGCAATGGAGCTTTCTTCGCCCCTTTGATCGCGGCGGGATCAGGCAGTACCACGGTGATCTCGGGCTCGGGTGCCTTCTCCGTCTTTGTCGGCTTTCGCGTGGTTTTCCTGGTGATCTTCCCGGTCTTCGACGACCAACCGGGCGCCTCGCCGGCGACCTCCCTGATGTGCCGACCCGTCTTCACCGATTCCGGGCGTTCCTCGAGGATGTCGGGATCAGCGGCTGTTCGGGCCGCATCATCCTCACTCTTGATCAGCAGCCAGTTTTCCCGCTTCTCGGATGGCTTGCCCTGCATCCTGACCAGATGCCAATGGCCGGAAAGCTTTTCGCCTTTCAATTCGAACTCGAGGTGACCCTTGGCATAGCCCTTATGGGCATCATGTACGGGGGCCCATGTGCCTCGATCCCAGATAATGACGGTGCCGCCGCCATACTCGCCCTTCGGGATCGTGCCTTCGAAGTCGTTATATTCGAGCGGGTGGTCCTCGACATGAACAGCCAGCCGCTTTTCGCCGGGGACAAGGCTGGGCCCCTTCGTCACCGCCCAGCTCTTCATCACCCCATCCAGTTCCAGCCGCAGATCATAGTGCAGCCGTCTGGCAGCATGCTTCTGGATGACGAAAGCGTTGCCGCTCTTCCTGCCTTTCCTGCCCCTTGGTTCGGTGGTCGACTTGAAGTTGCGTTTCTGCCGGTAGGTTTCGAGGGGCGCCATGCTCAGCTCGCTTTACGACGCGCCGGCGCAGCCTTTGCCCGTGTGGCCTTCGTTTTCGATTTCGCCGACGCGCGCTTGGCTGTTTTCTTGCCGGAAAGGCCGGCGCTCTCGCGTAGCGCGACCATCAGGTCGACGACCTTCTCTTCCTTCGGTTCCTTGCGGACCTCGATCTTGCGGCCCTCGATCTTCGCCTTGACCACCTCGGCCAGGGCGGCGTCATAGCGATCGTCAAACTCCCTGGGATCGAATTTGCCGCGCTTGGTTTTGATGATGTGCTCGGCAAGCTCAAGCATTTCGACCTTGAGCTTGAAGTCCGGGACGTCATTGAAAGCATCCTTCGCCGAGCGGACCTCGTGATCGAAATTGAGCGTGGTCGCGATCAGACCTGTACCGTGCGCGCGGATCAGGACCGTGCGAACGCGGCGGAACAGGACCGTCTGGGCGAGCGCGGCGACCTTCTTCTTGCGCATGCCCTCGCGGATCAGGGCGTAAGCCTCTTCGGCATGACGATCAGTTGGCGCCAGATAATAGGGCTTGTCGAAATAGACGTCGTCGATGTCGCCACAGCCGATGAAGGTCGACACCGACAGGGTCTTGTCACTGTCAGGAACCGCCGAGGCTACTTCTTCAGGATCGAGCATGATGTATTCGCCCGAACCCACTTCATAGCCTTTGACCTGGTCCTCCCTGTCGACGGGCTTGCCTGTATCGCTGTCGATGAACTGGCGTCGGACACGGTTTCCGGTTGCGCGATTGAGGGTGTGGAAGGCGATCCGTTCGGAGGTCGAAGCGGCCGTATAGAGGGCCACCGGGCAACTGACCTCGGCAATTTTGAGAAAACCCTTCCAATTTGCTCTTGGCGCCATGACTGCCCCCAACGCAATACTTGCGTCCGAAACGCCTGCACCGGCCTATTTGTTCCCCCCGGTAAGAATAACGGCAGCTGACTGTGTGGCTCTGTTCGGCGCTCGATCTTTTCAAGCCACTCATATTGATGCTTGCGACTAAGGACCTTGAACAAGCCTGTCATTCACATCTCGATGGACTCAGATTGACTCTCCACCAGAATGAGAACAAATAGGGAACATAACAACGAGAATCCATCGTGACAACCCTCGGAGCACCAACCGCGCATGACTACGCGCCCCCTCAATCCAGCCATTCTGGCGCTACGTGAACGTATCACGCAGTTGGAGGGAGATGGTGCGCGCACGCGGGAGGTTCTGCCCTTCGGCGTGCCGGTTCTGGATCGGAGGTTGCCGGGTGGCGGACTGGCGCTTGGCTGCCTGCATGAGGTCGCGGGCGGCGGAAATGGCGCTATCGACGGTGCGGCAGCCGCCTGTTTCGTGGCCGGGATCGCCGCCCGAACACCTGGCAAGGTTCTGTGGTGCGTGGCGCAGCAGGATTTGTTCGCGCCGGGGCTGGAACAGGCTGGCCTCGCCCCTGATCGCGTTATCCATGTCGAGGCCGGGGACGACAAGTCGGTTCTTGCCTGCATGGAGGAAGGGTTACGGCACGGCGGTCTCGGCGCGGTGGTCGCCGATGTCGCCCGCCTGCCGATGACCGCCTCGCGGCGGCTGCATCTGGCTGCGAAGGAGAGCGGGACCATAGGTATCGCGCTGCGGCGCTGGCGGCGACAAGCCGAAGCCAGCGATTTCGGGCAACCAACGGCGGCGATGACGCGCTGGCGGGTGTCAGTGCTTCCGTCGCGACCTTTGCCGGTGCCAGGCGTCGGACGGGCACGATGGCTCATCGAACTGATCCGTGCCCGTGCCGGGGAGTCCCTCGATATAGAACTGGAGGCGTGCGATGGCTCGGGTCATCTCGGTCTTCCTGCCGACATGGCCGACAGACCGGCTGCGGCGGATGACTGGCGACACAGCGCTGCCGGTTGAAGCGCCTCTGGTCCTCGTCGGGCGAGACCGGAATCGGCGCATCGTCACTGCGGCAGATGCGGCGGCAAAAACGCTCGGACTGCGGGTCGGGATGCCTGTCACCAAGGCGCAGGCGCTGGTGCCGGGGCTGGCCATCGAACCCGCCGACCCCAAGGCCGATGCGGAAGGCCTGGAGCGTCTCGCCCTCTGGGTATTGCAGCGCTTCAGCCCCATCGTTGCTGTCGATCTACCGGACGGCATCGTCATTGAGTCCACCGGCGCCGACCATTTACACGGCGGCGAGGCTGCCATGCTGGATGCGCTTATCGGTCGGCTGACCCTTTCGGGTGTTGCTGCCCGCGCCGCCATGGCCGACACTTGGGGCGCCGCCCATGCGCTCGCCCGATACCGGGCCGATCCGATCCTGATCTCCGAGCCAGGAAAGGCAGAGGCCATGTTGGCGCCTTCGCCGCTTGAGGCGCTTCGCCTGCCGCCTTCCATCCCGGCTGGGCTGCGCGATCTAGGTTTCAACTCCATAGGTGATCTGATCGGCCAGCCCCGCGCGCCGCTCACCCGCAGGTTCGGTCCGGAACTCGGCCGCAGGCTCGACCAGGCGCTTGGGCTGGCCGCAGAGCCGATCACGTCCGTCCGTCCCGAAGACATGATCGAAGCGAGGCGCAGTTTTGCCGAGCCGATCGGTGCGGCCGAGACCATCGCGCGCTATATCGGCAAGCTGGTTGTCTCCCTCTGCGCCAGTCTGGAAGAACGCGGCCTGGGCGCGCGCAGGCTCGATCTGCTGTGCCATCGCATCGACAACCGCATCGAGACGGTCCGCATCGGGCTGGCCCGGCCGGTTCGCGATCCGAAACGGCTGACCCGGCTGCTTTGCGACAAGATCGAAACCATCGATCCCGGCCTCGGCATCGAGATCATGTCGCTCGCGGCCACCATCACCGAGCCTCTGGAGGCGCGGCAGGCGGCGACATCGCTCATCGATACGCCGGAACCTGATCTCTCGGGGCTGATTGATACGCTGGCTAACCGGGTCGGAGCGAGAGCGATCTATCGCTTCGCCCCGGTCGCCAGCGATGTGCCAGAACGATCCGTCCGCCGTATTCCGGCTTTGGCCGAGGACACCGGTGGTGCGGGCTGGCCGGATCACTGGCCGCGTCCGTCGCGGCTCTTGATGCGGCCAGAGCCAATCGAGACCATGGCGCTTCTGCCCGACCATCCGCCGAACTGGTTCTCCTGGCGCGGCGTGCGTCGGCGGGTGCGCCGGGCTGACGGCCCCGAGCGGGTGTTCGGCGAATGGTGGAAGCGCGACGCCGAACTGATGGCGGTGCGCGATTACTTCCGTATCGAGGATGACGCCGGTGAACGCTTCTGGATTTTTCGCGCAGGTGATGGCGAGGACGCCGCCACCGGTTCGCATCGCTGGTTCCTGCACGGGATCTTCGGATGACGGACGCCCCGAAGAATGGCCCGCGCTATGCCGAATTGCAGGTGACGTCGCAGTTTTCTTTTCTGCGCGGCGCTTCCTCGGCAGAGGAGTTATTTGCGACCGCCGCCACCATGGGGATCGAGGCACTCGCTGTCGTAGACCGCAACTCAGTCGCAGGGATCGTCCGTGCGCATGAGGCCGCAAAGGCCACCGGCATCCGGCTGATCGTCGGCTGTCGTCTTGATCTGGCCTGCGGCATGTCGGTGCTGGTCTATCCCGCCGACCGCGCCGCCTGGTCGCAGCTTTGTCGCCTGCTGACCCTTGGCAAGGGGCGCGCCGGGAAAGGCGGATGCCATCTAGAATGGGCTGATCTCGTCGCTTATGGCGAGGGGCTGATCGCGGTTCTGGTGCCGGACCTCGCTGATGCGGACTTTGCCCTGCGCCTCCGCCGCCTGCGCGAGGCCTTCGGGGATCGCGCCTATCTGGCGCTGACCCTGCGCCGCAGGCCGAACGACCAGATGCGGCTGTGGAAACTCTCTCAACTGGCGAAGCAGGCAGGGGTGCCGACCGTTGTCACCAATGACGTGCTATTCCATGAGCCTGGTCGTCGCATGTTGCAGGATGTTGTGACGGCCATCCGCCACAACACGACAATAGACGCCCTCGGTCTTCGGCGGGAGCGCCATGCCGACCGCTATCTCAAGCCGCCCGCCGAGATGTACCGCCTGTTCGCCCGCTGGCCCGAGGCGTTGGCGCGGACGCTGGAGATCGCGCGACGCTGCACCTTCAGCCTTGACGAACTCCGCTACCAATATCCCGAGGAACGGGCCGATTCGGCCCTGACCCCGCAGCAAACGCTGGAGCGCCTGACTTGGGAGGGCGCGGCAACCCGATATCTCGAAGGCGTTCCGGATGAGGTGACGGCGGCCCTGCGCCATGAGCTGACCCTGATCGGCAAGCTCGAATATGCTCCCTATTTCCTGACCGTAAACAGCATCGTTCGCTTCGCCCGTTCAAAGGGCATTCTGTGCCAGGGGCGTGGCTCGGCGGCGAACTCGGCCGTCTGTTTTGTGCTGGGCATCACCGCCATTGATCCCGGTCGCAATGATCTGCTCTTCGAACGCTTCGTCAGTGAGGAACGCAGGGAGCCTCCCGACATCGACGTGGATTTCGAGCACGAACGCCGCGAGGAGGTCATCCAGTGGGTCTATGAGCATTATGGCCGCGAACACGCGGCGCTGACCGCTACCGTCATCCGCTATCGCTCCAAGGGTGCGCTGCGTGATGTCGGCAAGGCCATGGGCCTGCCCGAGGACCTGATCCAGTCCCTGTCCGGCCAGCTCTGGGCCTGGTCGGAAACCGGTGTCTCAGATCAGCAGATCCGCGAGTTGAACCTCAACCCCGAGGATCGGCGCCTGCGTCTGACCTTGGAACTGGCGGCGCAGCTTCGCGGTGCGCCCCGGCATTTGTCGCAGCATCCGGGCGGCTTCGTCCTGACCCATGACCGGCTCGATGATCTCGTGCCGATCGAACCCGCGGCCATGGTGGATCGCCAGATCATCGAATGGGACAAGGACGATATCGACGCCCTGCGTTTCATGAAGGTGGATGTGCTGGCGCTTGGCATGCTGACCTGCATGCGCAAGGGGCTCGACCTGATTGCGGAGCACAAAGGGATCGAGCTCGATCTGGCGAAGATCCCGGCCGAGGACCCGCGCACCTATGCCATGATCCGCAAGGCGGACACCCTCGGAACATTCCAGATCGAATCTCGCGCGCAGATGTCGATGCTGCCCCGCCTGAAACCGCGCACCTATTATGATCTCGTGGTGCAAGTCGCTATCGTCCGGCCCGGCCCGATCCAGGGCGAGATGGTCCATCCCTATCTACGCCGCCGCGAGGGGCTGGAAGAGGTTCACTACCCCACGCCCGAGCTGGAAAAGGTGCTGGGAAAAACGCTCGGCGTGCCGCTGTTTCAGGAACAGGCGATGCGCGTGGCCATTGAATGCGCGGGCTTCACACCCGGCGAGGCCGATCTGCTGCGCAAGAGCATGGCCACCTTCAAGTTCACCGGCGGGGTCTCGAAGTTCCGCGACAAGCTAATCGAGGGCATGGTGGCCAATGGCTACGAACAGGAATTTGCTGAACGCACCTTCCGGCAATTGGAGGGCTTCGGCAGTTACGGTTTCCCCGAAAGCCATGCGGCATCCTTCGCGCTCGTGGCTTACGCTTCGGCCTGGCTGAAGTGCTGGCACCCCGATGCCTTCTGCGCCGCGCTTTTGAACAGCCAGCCGATGGGCTTTTATGCACCCGCCCAGATCGTGCGCGATGCCCGTGACCATGGCGTCGAAATCCGGCCGATCTGCGTCAACGCCTCGCGATGGGACTGCACCCTGGAGCCGACCGGCGACGAAACCCGCTTCGCGGTGCGCCTCGGCCTGCGCATGGTCAAGGGGCTGGCCAATACCCATGCCGGCGCCATTGTCGCGGCGCGGGCCGATCTGCCCTTCACATCGGTTGACGACCTCTGGCACCGGTGCGGCGTTCCGGTCGCCGCATTGACGAAAATCGCCGAAGCCGATGGTTTTCGCCCGGCCTTTGGCCTCGCCCGTCGGGAGGCGCTTTGGGCCATCAAGGGCCTGCGCGATGAGGAACTGCCGCTCTTCGCCGCCGCCTCAGCGCGGGCGGGCGCGACCGTTGCGGAGGTCAAAGAGCCAGCGATCACCTTGCGCGACATGGCTGCCGGGCGCGAGGTGGTCGAAGATTACAGCCATACCGGCCTGTCGCTGCGCCGCCATCCGGTGTCCTTCCTGCGTGCCGATCTCGGCAGACGCCGGATCGTCTCCTGTGCGGAGGCCATGGCAACTCGCGACGGGCGGTGGCTGGAAGCGGCCGGGATCGTTCTCGTTCGTCAGCGTCCCGGCTCGGCCAAGGGCGTGATCTTCATCACCCTGGAAGATGAAACCGGCATCGCCAATCTCGTCGTCTGGACCAAGGTGTTCGAGAAGTTTCGCCGGGTCATCCTGTCCTCGGGCATGATCGCAGTGAAGGGCCGCATCCAGCGCGAGGGCGAGGTTGTGCATCTCGTCGCGCATCGGATCACCGACCTGTCATCGGAACTGGCGAGCATCGGGCAGCGGGACGCCGCCTTTCCGCTGCCGCATGGTCGTGGCGATGAATTCCACCACGGATCGTCCTCGCCAGATCCCCGCGGTCAGCCACCCAAGGTGTCGAGAACGCGCGATATGTATGTGCGCGACCTGCATATCGACGCCATCAGGGTCAGAACGCGGGATTTTAAGTGAAATCGGGACTGCCGGGATAATCAGATCAGCGGCGGCGCACCAAGCTTGACCGCATACGGTCACTAAATCATCGCCGTTGCTTCCGCCGACTCTATTCAAAGGCTTGGGGACGCTGCCCCCGAGCGCGGCGCAAGGGATCGCTGACGCTCGACCGGGACGGTTTCCCCGGCCTTCCTCCACTTCGTTCCTCCGTTACGTGCAGGCCGGGTGATCCCCCTCCATCCCGATCGCTCTTGCACCTTTCACCCCCCGGTCTCGCCGACGGGCAAGGGTTCAGGAGCGCGCGCTTCGCTGCACTGAACCCCAAACTCGAAGGATTAAAGACATGACCAACTGCAACCAAGGCCCCCGCAATGTCATTTTCAACGGCAATTGCATCGATGTGATGCGATCGTTTGTCCGGGCATCGGTGGATTTCATCCTGACCGACCCTCCCTATGTGACCAACTTCCGAGACCGACAGGGCCGCACTGTTGCCAATGACGATAACGGCCGCTGGCTTCGCCCCGCGTTCAACCAGATGCATCGTGTTTTGAAGGGCGGCGGCTTTTGCGTCAGCTTCTATGGATGGAACAAGGTTGATCTATTCATGGACGCATGGAAAGCGGCAGGCTTCCGCGTTGTCGGGCATCTTGTTTTCCGCAAGCGTTATGCGTCATCAACGCGCTTCCTTCGCTATCAGCACGAACAGGCTTATTTGCTGGCAAAAGGCAATCCGAACTTGCCCGCGCAGCCGATCCCTGACGTGCTGGACTTTCCTTATACCGGCAACCGGCTGCATCCGACGCAGAAACCCGTCGAAGCCCTGATGCCGCTTATCGAGGCGTTCACGAAGCCCGGCGATTTGGTGCTGGACCCGTTCAGCGGCAGCGGTTCGACCCTGGCGGCCGCGCAGCAGACTGGGCGTAACTGGACCGGCATCGAATTGGACAACGCCCACTATCACACCGCCAGAAAGCGCCTTGCGGAGCTGCAACACCACCGGGTGGCCGCATAGCCCCTTTGCACCGGCGCTCGTCGATGGGGCGGGCGCCATCATGCCTCCATTTTACGAAAAGGACCTCACAATGCGCTGGATTGTTACGGTTGACCACCATGGCGGCTGCATGGGCCTAGGCGAGGATGCGAACGGCGTTCCGGCACGGGGAAACCCGGAGCAGGCCGCAGCCTTGCCGACGGATTTCAGGCTTCACCTCGCAAGCGGAGAAGTGCTGTTCGAGGGCCGTTGCGGTGACATTGATGCCGATTGGTGGCACGGTTTCGAGCCGCTGAATTACCTATGGCATCCGTTCCGTTGCCGCCGCCTGTCATACCGCCGTGCAGGAACTCAAGACGCCTGGCGCTCGCTTCGCCCATAAACCAATTGCATGGCCGCAAGTCGCCACCGCCGTCCCCGCCGGGACGGCGGCTTTCGCGCGTCCATTCGGCATCGCGTTGGAAAAACACGCTCGCCGGGCGGCGCCCGGCTCGCAGGTCAATGCAGGCATTGTCGGAAACCATTGCGGCACTGATCGGGTTACGCGGACCAGTTATCTCACAACGAGGGCTACCCCTGTGGGCGAACGTTCCGAATGATCTTTATGCGGGCAGCGCTTGCGCGCCCGACATAGGGAGGAAACGCCGTGCTCAGCATCGATTGGCGTACTCCGGCGGCTTACAGGCACACCAGGAATTTGCCCGCCGCCGGTTTCGCCTGGGAATACCTTCGCCGCAACAACGAATACCGCCAGGAATACAGGGCGCTGGCGGCAAGGAAGCAGCCGGCTTCCGGACATCTGGAGGCGTTCGTTGAGCGTTGGGGTGTGCGATTTCCCCAGCAATCCCGACGAGCCGCCTGAACAGCAGACCATCATATGGTCGCCAAAACTCCAGCCACAAGCAGTAAGGTTATCAGAGGTCGAGGCCGGGGGAGCTCACGGCAGCCCTTTGTTCACGCTGGCACATCTTGATGGTCTGGAGCTTCGCCGAGCGACAGATGGTTGGCATGGCATATGGCGTTTAGACGGTATAACGCACCAATTCTGGTTGCCGGATGCCACACCGGACACAGCAGCGAGCTACGCGGTGACTTTGCCGCTGGACAGCTTTCTGGAATTGCGTGTTCACGCGGCAAGAAGACTGTGGCGCTCCCTGACACGACGCCCGCCAGGGCCGGCCATAGGCACGCTTCCAGATCAATTGCGCGAATGGCACATCCTGTCCTTGCGCGCGCTCGACGCGAAACTGCGCGGTGAGAGCTATCGCGCCATTGCCGAAGTCCTGCTCAGCTTTCGCGGGACGAAAGAAGATTTTGAGAACGACCCGCGCAAGAACAAGGCGCGCCGGCTGGTCAAGCATGGCGTCAGGATGATGCGGGGCGGCTATCGTCTGCTGCTTCACTACCCGGTCAAGCCGGGCAAGTCCTGACACTGGGATCCCAGCATCACGCCTTGTTTGCAGCGGCCTGCTCCAGAATCCGTTTATAGCCTTCACGCGAAAGCCATTGCGCGCGTTCCAGGTGTCTTTGCCAGCAGCGGTAGGTTCGAAGCTCCTCGGCAGCAGGATCGCGGTGCAGAACGATCTGCGCCACTTCCTTCCAATCGGCATCTTCGGCCTTGGCATCGAGCAGCCGAAGGTAGGTCACAAAATGCTGCTCGTCATAGGACGTGATCTGATCGCCGGTCGGCGCGACGTCATCGACATCGGGATCGAGTTCAGTGGGTGTATTCATTTCACTCCCCATCCGAAGAAGAGCCTTGCTTGCGGTGCGCCCCCGCAACTGGCCCCTTTGACCTGGTGATCGGGAAGTTCGAAACCGTGACTAGACGGCCCCATGGCCTTTAGGCGGGTAGCCCTGGACATACGCCATGGGCTCCCCGACCATAGGGTCAAGGAGTTTGGTGTCGTCACGGCCGACACCAACCGCTAGTCAGGGGTTTCGACGCCCCCGGAGCAGTGCGTCTGCTCCATCTGCATTCATAGCTGAACCGCGCAGGATTGTCTTCGGCAATTCGACGGGGCGGCCATCTCGTCTTTGAAATCTCACGTCTTTTCCTTGACGGCTTCGCCTCCCAGGGGGTGCCGCCAGCGCATGGTCGCAAATGCGGCACGCTACACGCCGCCGGTGCCTCGCCATGGTTCGCCACAGTCCGCCGTCCCCCCGTGACGGCCTGTCTGTCTGACTAATCGGAGGCGATCCCATGACCCACGGCCGCAAAGCCGACCTGCCACCGCGCCTGCTTCGGACCCAGGAAGCGGCACGTTTCCTCGGCATTTCGCTGCGCACCCTCGAAAAACACCGGACCTATGGAACTGGCCCCACCTATAGGAAGATCGGTGGCCGCGTCCTTTACACCCTGCACGATCTGGAGGCCTGGAGCGCAGTCGGCTCGCGTAAATCCACGCGCGACGAAAATGCCGGCACGGTCTTTCCCGCGCGTCCGCTCACCCCTGCCGAGAGGGGTGAACTCTGAATGCTGCGCACCAACGATCATGAACCGTCGAGGCGCGATGCTGTCAGCGAGCGCAGCCACCTCGATCCATTCGTCGTAGCCACCGGAGACGCCGCGCCGCGCGATCAGCGCGACCTGATGGAACGACCATTCTTCTCACTGGCCAAATCCCCGCGCACCAGGCCCATTCTCTACAAGGCCGCCGATGTGGAGGTGCAGGTGCTCGCGATGCCCGAGCACGGCATGGCGACCATCTGGGATGCCGACGTGCTGATATGGGCGGCGTCCCAGATAGTGGCAGCTGAGAACGCCGGCTTTTCCACGTCGCGCTTCTTTCGCTTCATGCCCTATCAGCTCCTGCGTGCGGTCGGCCGGTCCACCGGCAACCGCGACTATCTTCTGCTGAAGGCCGCACTTGCGCGGCTGCAATCGACGGTCATCGCCACGAGCATCCGCAACGGCGCGCATTGGCGGCGCCGCCAATTCTCATGGATCAACGAATGGGAAGAGATGACGACGCGCACGGGCCGCGTCGAGGGCATGGAGTTCGTCCTGCCCGAATGGTTCTATCAAAGTGTCATCGATCGCTCGCTGGTTCTGGCCATCGACCCGGCATATTTCCGGCTGAAAGGCGGCATCGAACGCTGGCTCTATCGCGTCGCCCGCAAGCATGCCGGTTATCAGCCCGAGGGCTGGGTATTCGAGTTTTCTCACCTGCACCATAAATCTGGCAGCCTCGCACGGCCGTCTGACTTCGCGCTCGATCTGCGCCGGATTGCAGCCCGCCAATCTCTGCCCGGTTATCGTCTCCAGATCGAGTGGCAGGACGGGCGAGAACTGCTGCGCTTTCTCCCTGAAAATCTATCCACAGGCACTGTGGATAACCATGTGGATACAATCGGGACATCAGGCGCACGCAGTATCGGGACATCAGGCGCAAATCGCCGCCGACACTCTATAGAAGACTCTAACAATAAAACTAACTCTTCTTCTTTGACGCGCGCGCATCCGAGCCATGGTGCCGGTGCCACCCGCCGAGCTGCGCCATGATGCGCGCGCTCGATCTGTTCAGCGCAGCGGCCGGCGGCTGGTCGCTTGGCCTCCATCGCGCCGGCTTCGTCACCATTGCTGCCTGCGAGATCGTCAAATGGCGGCGCATCCTTTACGCAGAGAACAATCCTCATGTCCGCCTCTACGACGACATCCGAGACCTCACGGCAGCTCGCCTTGTTTCCGACCTTGGAGGCCTCCCCGACATCATCGTCGGCAGCCCGCCATGCCAGGACATCTCCAGCGCCAACACCAAAGGCAAAGGCGTCGAAGGCGAACGGTCGGGCCTCTACCTCGAAGCCGTCCGCCTGGTCGGAGATTGCCGTCCTCGCTGGTTCGCTTTTGAGAACAGCGCTAATCTCAGAACTCGCGGCGCTGACCGGGTGCTCGGCGAGCTGGAAGCGCTTGGCTACGCCACAGAACCGTGCGTGGTGGGTGCTTCGGATGTCGGCGCCAACCATATCCGCAAGCGGTCATGGCTCATCGGCTATGATCCTGAGCAGCTTGCCAACACCCATGGCCTCGGATGGAATGAAAGACGCCGCTGGCGGCGGAGCCGGATCAACATATCCGCTGCGGGCAATCCTGGCGACGCCGAGGAAATCGGATGCGGATCGAGGTGGCAGGGGCGACGTTCTCAGCCAGTTGCAGGGCCATGCCAGCCGCCATACGGGCATGCTGCCGACGCCGGTGAAGCCGAATGGTGGGCGCAGGTTGAGCGCGCAGGAGATCGAGACGGGCAAGCGGGCGAACGGGGCAAAGGCGCAGATCGACACGCCGAACCTCTTGCGCCACGCGGCGGAAATCCTGCCGACACCCACGAAACGCGACAGCCGCATGGACGGCTGGAGTCCAGCCTACGATCGGCGCAAGTCGCCGACGATGGACGCGGTGATGGACGGCGCGATGACCAATCGCGCGCCGGACAAATGGGCGGGAGCGCGGGCGCTGGCGGCGATGCTGCGCAGCCATGGGCTAACTGGAACGGCGGTCTTGCCCATCACCTACGGCTGGATGATGGGCTTTCCGCCTGGGTGGCTGACACGCGCATTGCGCTCGGCAGCCGCAAAGGGACTGCTGCTGCCAGCCTGATCGTCGAAGCGTTCGGCGACGCTGTTCTTCCGCAAATCCCAGAAGCCATCGGGCGCGCCATCCTGCGCACCGAAGCCGCCCTCGACGCGGTGCTAGCCCGCACATCCGGAGAAGAACAATGACCCGACGCACCTTTCCCGGCGCGCGCGGACGCGGTCTCGCGGATGCACCACCCTTCACCACGCTGGTCGAACTGACGTTCCAGCGAAAGAAGATCGAGCACTGGATACGCTTCGGCCGCAAGAGCTATGAACAGATCATCGACCGCCGCCGCAGCGTCGTCGGGTTCGCACCAGGCAGCGTCTTCGCCTTCGTCCGATGGGCGAACGGCGACCACGGCACGGTTGTTTCCCGCATCGACATAGTGCGGGCAATCGGGCGCGGGGAGCCGTTCCAGACATTGCCCTTCGTCCGCCCCGGCGGCGAAATCCTGTTGCGCCTCGATAGCTGGCCCAAGGTGCAGCGCGCGCTTGCCGCCATCGACGCCGTGGAATCGCGCGGCCTCGACCCGGCCGACGCCGCGCCGGAGCACTGGCGGCACGTCCACAACCGTTTGACCGCTAATCTGGAGCCGCACGCCTACACGCCCGAGCGACATGCCGCGTGGCTTCACCGCCGAAGGATCGAGCCATGATGCACCGCCGCTATCTCACGGTGACGGTGCTCGCCGCCATCGGCATCGCCGCCGCCAGCGCCGTCGATTGGCCCGTGAAACTCATCTGGAACGCGACGGCCAGCGCGCCCATCGGCTTCTACATCGTCGAGCCGGCCGAGCGGATCGACGTGCCCGAGCTGGTCGCTGTCATGCCGCCCGAACCGCTCGCCGCCTTCATGGCCGAGCGCGGCTTTATCGCGCGCGGCGTCCCGCTGTTGAAGCGCGTCGTCGGCCTGCCGGGACAGCGGGTTTGCCGCTTGCGATCCACGATCACGGTTGACGGGATCGAGATGGGCGACGCGCTGGAGCGTGACAGCCTCGGCCGCGTTCTGCCCGTCTGGCAGGGCTGCCGCGTCATCGGCGACGGCCAGCTTTTCCTCATGAATTGGGACGTCCGCGACAGCCTCGACGGCCGCTACTTCGGACCCATCCCCGCAGCTTCCGTCATCGGCCGAGCGGTCCCGCTCTGGACAGATGAGGAAGGCGTCGGCCGCTACGAATGGCACGCGCCGACGCACTGAAATCCACAGGGAGGAGATTTCCATGGCATATATCGGCCAGTTAATCCGCAGCGGCGATAGACGCGCGGCACCAGCGCATTACGCCGTCCTGATACTGGCTGGCGTGCTTTCCATCTGCGCCGGCTCGGGCGTCGCGGTCGCGCAATCCACGCCCGTCGAGCGCCCGGCTGCCGCCCATCCCTATGCAGCCCATATCGCCGAGGCGTCGCAGCGGTTCGGCATCCCCGAACACTGGATTCGCGCCGTGCTGCGCGCAGAGAGCGCGGGCGATGTGCGCGCGGTCTCAACGGCCGGCGCGATGGGATTGATGCAGGTCATGCCCGCGACATGGGCCGAACTACGTGGCCGCTACGGTCTCGGCAGCGATCCCTACGACATGCGCGACAACATCCTCGCAGGCACCGCCTATCTGCGCGAGATGTTCGACCGCTACGGCAATGTCGCGGCGATGCTGGCGGCCTACAATGCCGGTCCCGGCCGCTATGACGAATATCTTGCGACCGGCCGCATCCTGCCGGCCGAAACGCGGGCCTATGTCGCCGCGCTCACGCCGATCCTCGGCGGCGCGGCTGCAACCGAACTGCCGTCATCGGCACCGCCACCGCCGCCTGATTGGCGCGAGGCACCGCTGTTCGTCATGCGTCCGGGCGACACGCGGGCCGTCGCCGCGCCGCCGTCCGACGCACAATCCGGCGACGGCCGCGCGACCGTTCCGGCGCGCGATCCCGTCGATGCGGTGTCACAGGGCGAGAGCATTTTCGTCGCCGACGCGAGCGGTTCGGGAACGCCATGAGGGCGGCGTTCCCGCGCTGGGCGGCGCTGGTTTCGGCATCCGGTCGGGCCGGTTTTTGCCCGGCTGGATTCCCGGCAGGAGGGGCAGAAAAGGCAGAAAGGGCGGAGGGCAAGATTAAAGAAGACGGCACCATGTCGGGCCGCTTCTGGAAATTATTGTTGTCTGCACACTGGTTAGGTGCCCGGTTTCGGCACCATGGTTTTGAGGGGGCGCGTGCCGCGATTTCGCGCAAAGCCTTGGCTTTGCAGGGTTTCGAGCGGCACCATAGGCGCATACCGGCCTGTTTCCGGCATTTTCGGCCGGGGCGGCTTCCATGAGTGCCGACGACGAAAACCGCTTCCGACCGAAGCCCGGCCGCATCCAATCCGACATGCCGAAGGCCGGGAGACCCAAGAGCTTTTTCACGCAGGTCAGGAAGATCACCCACCAGCATCAGGCGGCAGCCTCCCGCGATCCTTCCATGCCGTCATCCGCCCGTTCGTCATCGCCGGGGCGGTCCCGTGCCGTGGTCGCCAGCGGCAAGGGCGTGAAGCGCGGCCGGGGCGCGAGCTTCGTGCGCGCCCGCAACATCTCCGGCAAATGGCATCATCGCCAGCCCGGCAGCCGCCGAGTGATCATCAAGCAGCGCAGCGTTCGGGCCGCGTGGAAGGGCGGTCGCGCCCGCGCGCATCTGCGCTATGTCCAGCGCGACGGCACGTCACGCGATGGCGAGCGCGGCCAACTCTATTCTGCGACCGAGGACCGTGCCGATGGCGAAGCCTTCCTTGATCGCGGCAAGGACGACCGCCACCAATTCAGATTCATCGTCTCGCCCGAGGATGGCGCGGAGCTGTCGGACCTCACGGCCTACACCCGTGATTTCATGAAACAGGTGGAAGCCGACCTCGGCACGAAACTCGATTGGGTTGCCGTCAATCACTACAACACCGGCCATCCCCATGTGCATATCGTCGTCAACGGCCGTGACGATACCGGCGGGGATCTGGTCATCAACGGTGACTACCTTTCGGCCGGCCTGCGCGAGCGCGCCAGCGAGCTTGCCAGTCTGGAACTCGGCCCCGTCACTGAGATCGAGCAGACCCGCAAGCTGTCGGCCGAAATCGACCAGGACCGTTTCACCCGGATCGACCGCGCCATGGCCGAGGAAGCCGACGCCCGTTTCCTCGACCTGCGCCATGAACCGGCAGAGCCGAGGCGGCAGTTCGAGCGGACGCTGCGCCTGCGCCGCCTCGCCAAGCTGGAGAAGATGGGGCTGGCGACCGAGCACGCGCCCGCCGTTTGGGAATTGAGCAAGGATATGGAGCCGGCCCTGCGCGAGTTGGGCGAGCGCGGCGACATTATCCGCACCATGCAAAAGGCGCTCGGCCCGCAGGGAGGCGAACGCGATCCCATGAGTTTCCAAATCCATGACGGAGTGCCCGAAACGCCGATCTTTGGTCGCGTCGTGGATAAACATCTGTCCGACGAGCTAGGCGAGAACCTGACCATTGTGGTGGACGGTATCGACGGCTGGACGCACCACATCGCCGGCATCGCGCCCGAGCGGCTGGAGGATGCCAGCATCGGCAGCATCATCGAGATCGGCCCGGCCGAGGTGGCAACCCGGCCGTCCGACCGCACCATCACGGCCATCGCCGAGGACGGCATCTATCGGCCGAGCCGCCATCTGGAGCAGGCGAAATTCGAGGGCCGCGTTCCGGGCGGCGACTATGAGGGCTATGTCGATGCCCATGTCCGCCGACTGGAGGCGCTGCGCCGCGCCGGGATCGTCGAGCGGATCGACGCCGACCAATGGCGCATCCCCGATGATCTGGTCAGCCGCGCCGCCGCCCATGACGCCGGCCGCGACCGGCAGGCCAGCGTTCGCGTCCTTTCCCCGGTCGGTCTGGAAAAGCAGATCGGTTCGGATGGCGCGACCTGGCTGGACCGGCGGCTGATCCATGACGAGACGGTCGACCTTGCGCCGACCGGCTTCGGCCAGCAGGTGCGTGAGGCGATGGACCAGCGCCGCGAGCATCATATCGAACAGGGCGACGCCAGCCGAGCGCGGAATGGCCGTATCTTCTACCGGCGCAGCCTTCTCGCCACGCTGCGCGAGCGGGAGATTGCCCGCGTCGGCGCGGAGATGGCCGAGCGCAAGGGGCTGCCGTTCCGCGCCGCCACGGACGGCGAGAACGTCAGCGGCAAGTTCACCGGCACCGTGCAGCTAGCGAGCGGCAAGTTCGCCATCGTCGCGAAGGCCCACGAGTTCACCCTTGTCCCGTGGCGGCCGGTCATCGACCGGCAACTCGGCCGCGAGGTCATGGGCGTCGTGCAGGGCGGATCGGTGTCGTGGCAGTTGGGAAGGCAACGTGGGTTGGGCATTTAAGGTCGTTTAGCGATGCGCCTGACATCATTATTTTTTGAGCGCAAGCAACGCCATCAAACACGGCATTCTAAAATGCCCAATAAAGTCATCTGATTAGCGCGCCTGTGGAGCGCGTTCATGCGGCTCTCCACCTTAAATCGAGCCCCGCTACACCTTAAATTATGAGGACATTCGATTGGGCGTCCAACAGGGATGCGCGAGCGTAAGTGCACCCAAACAAGGACGTCCAGAGAAACAGCTATTATATGAGGAAAGGTCAGGTTTAGCGGGGCCGGACCATGAGGCGGAGGAAAAAGAAGAACAATCTTCCTGTCTCTGAGGCGATAAGGTCAGGAAGGGTTCCCATGGCAAGTTTGTTGCATTTGCTTGCCGCAGCGGAACATTTGAACTTTCGCCATGCAGCAAAAGCGCTTGGCGTGGCACAGTCCAGCGTGAGCGCCCGCGTGAAAGCGCTGGAGGAAGACCTTGGAATTCTGCTGTTTGAGCGTAACACGCGCGGTATCAGATTGACCGAGGCTGGGCGCAACTTCGTCGAGCAAGTGGCAGATGGTCTTGATCAGCTCGACCATGCGGTGAAGACGGCAAGTATGGCGGCGGCGGGTAAGTATGGTCGCCTGCGTATTGGTATCCATGCTTTAATTCCAGGCAGCTTCCTAGCCGAACTGATCACGAAGTACCGTGAGAACCATCCCGGTATTGATGTCGAGATTACGGAAGGTACCGCCCGTGATGCATTGATGCGGATTCGCGCCGATCAGTTAGACGTAGCGTTCGTGGTAGGAGAGCCGGAGCTGCCCGACTGCCACACACGTCTGACATGGAGTGAGCCGCTGGTGGCCGTGCTGCCGCGGATGCATCGCCTTGCGGGAAACTCAAAAATTACTTGGGCGGATCTGTCCACCGAGACATTCCTTGTCCGGCATGGTGGCACCGGACCACAGATCCATGATCATATCGTCTTGCGTCTCGCTGGCCGCTCGCCCACGCCGTTGATCCAGCGATTTAATGTCGAACGCGGCACACTTCTGTCGATGGTCGGACAGGGATTCGGCATTACCATCGTCGGCGCGGCCACGGCGCTGTACCCGGCGACTGACGTGGTTTTCCCGCCATTCGCCGATGAGCCAGATCCTGTTCCGTTTTCGGCTGTGTGGTCACCGTTCAACCGCAGCGCCGCGCTGCGCAACCTGCTCACCCTCGCCAGCGACATGAGCCGGATCGTCCGCACCGACTGACTTTCAGTCGCGATTCGTTTCTGCCAGCCGGCACAGGCGCCAGCATCGGCGACGGTCCCAAGGCAACCCGTCCTATTTACCGCCGATGATATCCGGTAGCCCTCCGGCATCTTCTTTCCTGTTGCCTGTCTTGATTTTGACTACTCTCTGATCGGCTCCGTCTCTTTTGCCGACTGGAGCCTGTATTGCGCGGAGGACGAATCCTTTGGGGTCAAATCGCTGTCGTCTTCACCATCGTTCTGGTGATGGTGTGGGCAGCGACGCAATGGACGGCGTTTCGTCTCGGCTTCCAACCGCAGCTTGGCGCACCATGGTTCGAGCTGGCGGGCCTGCCGGTCTATTACCCGCCCGCCTTCTTTTGGTGGTGGTTTTCGTTCGACGCCTATGCGCCTGCGATCTTCGTCGAGGGCGGCATCATCTCGGTATCGGGCGGCTTCCTCGCCATTGCCTCCGCCATCTTCATGTCGATCATCCGGGCGCGGGAAGCGCGCAACGTCGCCACCTACGGATCGGCGCGATGGGCCGAGGACAAGGAAATCCGCAGCGCCGGCTTGCTCGGCCCCGATGGCGTGGTGCTCGGCCGATACGACAGGGACTATCTGCGCCATGACGGTCCCGAGCATGTCCTATGCTTCGCGCCGACCCGGAGCGGCAAGGGCGTCGGGCTGGTGGTGCCGACGCTACTGACATGGCCGGCATCCGCCATCGTCCACGACATAAAAGGCGAGAACTGGACGCTGACAGCGGGCTTTCGCGCGAAGCATGGCCGAGTCCTGCTGTTCGATCCGACCAATGCCGGATCATCCGCCTACAACCCGCTGCTGGAGGTTCGGCAAGGGGAATGGGAAGTCAGGGACGTGCAGAATATCGCTGATATTCTGGTCGATCCCGAAGGCAGTCTCGACAAGCGCAACCATTGGGAAAAGACCAGCCATAGCCTGCTTGTCGGCGCGATCTTGCATGTTCTCTATGCGGAGAAGGACAAGACGCTGGCAGGCGTCGCCAACTTCCTGTCCGATCCGCGCCGCCCGGTCGAGGCGACCTTGCGCGCCATGATGGACACGCCGCATCTCGGCGAGGCCGGCGTTCATCCCGTCATCGCCTCATCGGCGCGCGAACTGTTGAACAAGAGTGAGAATGAAAGATCGGGTGTGTTGAGCACCGCCATGTCCTTTCTCGGCCTCTACCGCGATCCCGTGGTGGCGCGGGTGACGGCACGATGCGACTGGCGCATTGCTGATCTGGTCGGCAGCCGCCAGCCGGTCACGCTTTATCTGGTCGTGCCGCCATCCGACATAAACCGCACCAAGCCGCTCATCCGCCTGATCCTCAACCAGATCGGCAGGCGATTGACGGAGGAATTGACCACCTCCGGCAAGCGGCATCGGTTGCTGTTGATGCTCGACGAGTTTCCGGCGCTCGGCAGATTGGATTTTTTCGAGTCCGCCTTGGCCTTCATGGCGGGCTACGGCATCAAAGGTTTCCTGATCGCGCAGAGCCTCAACCAGATCGAGCGCGCCTATGGGCCGAACAACGCGATCCTCGACAACTGCCATGTGCGCGTCAGCTTTGCCACGAACGACGAGCGCACCGCCAAGCGGGTGAGCGACGCGCTCGGCACCGCGACCGAGCTGCGCGATTCCACCAACTATGCGGGGCACAGACTGGCCCCGTGGCTCGGGCATCTCATGGTGTCGCGGCAGGAGACGGCCCGGCCGCTGCTCACGCCGGGCGAGATCATGCAGCTTCCGCCAACGGACGAAATCGTGATGGTCGCCGGCACGCCGCCGATCCGCGCGACCAAGGCCCGCTATTTCGAGGATGCACGGTTTCAGGAACGCATCCTGACCCCACCCGATCTGGTCGCCGCTCCGCTGGCGCCCAGCCCATCCGCCGATGATTGGTCCGGCCGCGTGGTCGCGGCGGAAAGCCGTTCCGCGACGAGCGCCGCAGACGGGGCCGAGGGCGATCCGGCCAATGCCGGCATCCGCCGCGAGCCGGAATTGCCCGAGCATGAGGAAGTCGTCGCCCCGCCGCCGTCGCCCGAACAGGAGTTCGAGGCTCTGGACGACGAGCCGGACGTTGACGCGGCCAAGGCCCGCACTATCCGCCAGCGCATGAGGATGGTCGCGCGGCAGGTGGCGATGAACCCCGATGATGGAATCGACCTTTGAGGACACGCCCATGACCACACGCACCCGCCTGAATATCTATTTCGACGCCGCGCTCATTCCGCAGATCGAGGCGATGGCGCTGCGCCGCTCGGTGGCATTGCGCCGCAATGTCTCGAAATCCGCAATCGTGGAGGCTGCGGTCATGTCCTACCTGTCCGGCGATGCCGACGACCAGCTTGAAGCCGCAATGTCGCGTCGCCTGGACAAGCTCGGCCGCCAGATCGACATGCTCGATCTGGATCTTGCCGTCCTTGGCGAGACGGTCGCGCAGTTCATCCATTACTGGATGACGATTACACCGCCTTTACCGGATGCAGCGAGACAATCAGCCCGCGCCAAAGCAGCAGAGCGGTTCGAGGGCTTCATGCAGATCCTCGGCCGGCGTCTGGCGACCGGAGACAGGTTCCTCAAGGAACTGTCGCGGGATGTGTCCGGCGATGAGGCCTATGGTTTAGCGG
Source organism: Shinella sp. (assembly GCA_003248775.1). GTDB lineage: Bacteria > Pseudomonadota > Alphaproteobacteria > Rhizobiales > Rhizobiaceae > Allorhizobium. The sequence goes on from QFQX01000009.1 coordinate 125,719, forward strand.
CAGAGCCGCAGACCATTGAACGCGGTACATAAGGTCTATATGATCTATCGAAGCAGAAGGAGATTTATGCGCAGAGGTTTCTAGTGAGCCGCATCAAGCGGTGTCTTTCGGCACGATGATTTGCCGATCCTTTTCGCATGTCTTTTCTGCAGGAATATCATGACCCAAAATGACGTCGTTATCCGGCCATTCAATCTGGCATTGGACACAAAAACGCTGTCAGCCATATGGCTCGACGCTTCTCTCATCGCGCATCCCTTTATCGGCAGGCAGCACCTGCTGGAACAGCGGGTGCTGATCGAAGAACAGTATCTACCCAGTTCCGAGACCTGGGTTGCCTGTCAAGGGAACAAGTCGCTCGGTTTCATCAGCCTCCTCGACAAGTTCGTCGGCGGCATTTTCGTTGCACCCGGACAACAGGGAAAGGGTATCGGACGGCAGCTGATCGCCTTCGCGCTAGAAAGGAAAAGGGAACTGACACTCGAGGTTTATACACAGAACGAACAGGCCATCCGCTTCTATACAAGCCTTGGTTTCAGAGAAATCTCGCGTCGTCCTTACGATGATGAGGGCTTGCCGTTCGAGAGCGCGCGATTGACGCTGAGCACGTAAACCTCAGAGAGGGCGGGTTAATTTCCCTCCCTCTCACCAATGAGCGCAATCTCGCTCGTTACCGCATCTGCCAGTTCGTCTGTCGGCTTCTCGCCTTGCAGTCTGAGAACCGGAGCCGTTTGCTGTCCAAGCCAGCGTTCATGTTGAGCGAGGTTCCGCCCGGTGAACTGCGGGTCATCATAGCCAGACGCCCATTTCCGAAACGCCAGATGCGCTTCGTGCATGTCACCGCCGGGAAGGATGCGATCACCATGGCGCGCTGCCTCACGCTGGTCGAGGCGTTGCAACCTAACGGCAGCAGGCGTGTAGAGGAAGACAATCAGATCAACGTCACGGATCAGGGCCTCTCCCCATCCGATGAAGGAGCCGGTCAATACCCATCCATCGGACGCAGCTTGCTGTTCTGCAATCAGTTTCACGTGATCTTCAGGCGGGCGCTTGACGCTGTACGGCGGGTCGGTCGGCATCCAGTAGAAATCATCGACATCTATGTGTGGAATGTCAAACCGCTTTGACAGCGCCGCACCGAGGGTCGAGACGCCCGAACAGGAAGCCCCAGTGATGTATATTTTCGGCCTGCCGCGCATTCAGATCGATTCCTTTGTGACTTCCGGCATAGATATTATTCCTGTCTGACCTTCTCAACATCGGCTGGCTTGCCCATCCTATTTGCCGCCGTCCGCCGCCGATCACCGCACGGACTTAAATACTTGTTGAAGCGGCCGGATTTCGGCCTCTCTTAATCGACCCCGATCCGGGGACCACTTGTTGCGCCCCGCCAGAAGCCGGGGCCGACATGACCACCAACCATCAAAGACCGGAAGCCATCGCGCGCGGCGCGCGCATGTTGCGCACCGCGCTCGGCCCGGCAATCGCCCGGCTGCTCGAAGACCCGGCCGTGGTCGAGGTGATGCTAAACCCGGACGGCCGTATCTGGATCGACCGGCTGTCCGAAGGGCTTTCCGACACAGGCGAACGGCTGTCCGCCGCCGATGGCGAACGCATCATCCGGCTCGTCGCGCATCATGTCGGCGCGGAAGTTCATGCACGCAGCCCGCGCGTCTCGGCAGAGCTTCCCGAGAGCGGGGAGCGGTTCGAGGGGTTATTGCCGCCCGTGGTCGCCGCGCCGACCTTTGCCATCCGCAAGCCGGCCGTCGCGGTGTTCACCCTCGACGACTATGTGGCGGCGGGCGTCATGTGCGTCAATCAGGCAGCGACGTTGCGCGAAGCCGTTTCTTCCCGCGCCAACATCCTCGTGGCGGGTGGCACCAGCACCGGCAAGACGACGCTGACCAACGCGCTGCTCGCCGAGGTGGCGAAGACGCAGGATCGCGTCGTCATCATCGAGGATACGCGCGAGTTGCAATGCGCCGCGCCGAACCTTGTCGCCATGCGAACGAAAGACGGTGTGGCGACGCTTTCCGATCTGGTCCGTTCCTCGCTGCGCCTGCGCCCCGACCGCATCCCCATTGGCGAGGTGCGCGGATCGGAAGCCCTCGACCTTCTCAAAGCGTGGGGCACCGGCCATCCGGGCGGCATCGGCACCATCCATGCCGGTTCCGGCATCGGCGCGCTGCGTCGCCTTGAACAGCTCATCCAGGAGGCTGTCGTCACCGTCCCGCGCGCTCTCATCGCCGAGACTATCGACCTTGTTGCCGTCCTTTCCGGGCGCGGTTCCGCGCGCCGGCTGGGCGAACTCGCCCGCGTCGAAGGTCTCGGCCCGGACGGCGACTACCGCATTACGCATCCCATTCCTTTGGCAATCCCCACCAGCACAGGAGAATCTTCATGATCCGCACGCTTACGCGCGGCTATCGCTTCGCCGCGACCGCCACATCCACCCTTGCCATCAGCCTCATGCTCGCGCCGGCCGCCCATGCGTCCGGTTCGTCGATGCCATGGGAAGCACCGCTCCAAAGCATCCTACAGTCTATCGAGGGGCCGGTCGCCAAGATCATCGCCGTCATCATCATCATCGTCACCGGCCTGACTTTGGCCTTCGGCGATACGGGCGGCGGTTTTCGCAAGCTGATCCAGATCGTGTTCGGCCTGTCCATCGCCTTCGCAGCGTCGAGTTTCTTCCTGTCGTTCTTCTCGTTCGGCGGCGGGGCGCTCATCTGATGGCGGGCGGCCTCGAACAACTGGACGCGGTGCCGGGCTTCACCGTCCCGGTCCATCGGGCGCTAACCGAACACATCCTGCTCGGCGGCGCACCGCGCGCCATCGCCATCATGAACGGGACGCTTGCCGGAGCCGTGGGCCTCGGCCTGCGCCTCTGGCTGGTCGGTATCGCCATTTGGGCCATCGGCCATTTCGCGGCCGTATGGGCCGCCAAGCGCGATCCCCTCTTTGTCGAGGTCGGGCGACGGCATCTGCGCATCCCGGCTTTTCTGGCGGTTTGAGGGAGGCGCGTCGATGATGAACCTTGCCGAATATCGCCGCACGGCCACCCGGCTCGCCGACTATCTGCCATGGGCCGCGCTGGTCGGCTCCGGCGTCGTGTTGAACAAGGACGGGAGTTTTCAGAGGACGGCGAAGTTTCGCGGTCCCGATCTGGATTCCGCCGTCGCGGCCGAGCTGGTCGCCGTCGTCGGCCGCATTAACAATGCCGTCCGCCGCCTCGGCTCCGGCTGGAGCATCTTCGTCGAAGCCGTTCGGCTTGCGGCTCCGCAATACCCGGAGAGCAAATTCCCCGATCCTGCGTCGGCGCTGGTCGATGCCGAGCGGAAAGCACAGTTCGAGGAACAAGACGCTCACTTCGAGTCCCAATATTACCTGACTTTCCTCTGGCTGCCCCCGGCCGAGGAAGCCGCCCGCGCGGAAACATGGCTCTACGAGGGCCGCGAGAAAACGGGCGTGGACCCGTGGGAACTGCTGCGCGGCTTCATCGACCGCACCAATCGCGTGCTGGCCTTGCTCGACGGTTTCATGCCCGAATGCCGTTGGATGGATGACGGCGAAACGCTGACCTATCTCCATTCGACGGTTTCCACGAACCGGCATCGCGTCCGCGTCCCGGAAGTGCCGATGCACCTCGACGCGCTGCTTGCCGACCAGCCCTTGACCGGCGGGCTGGAGCCGCGCCTTGGCGACGCGCATCTGCGCGTCCTGACCATCGTGGGATTCCCGACCGCGACGACGCCGGGCCTGCTCGACGAAATGAACCGCCTGCCGTTCCCCTACAGGTGGAGCACACGGGCGATCCTGCTCGACAAGACCGATGCGACGCGGCTGCTGACCCGCATCCGCCGCCAATGGTTTGCGAAGCGCAAGAGCATCGCCGCGATTCTGAAAGAGGTGATGACCAACGAGGCGTCCGCGCTTGTGGACACCGATGCCGCGAACAAGGCGCTCGACGCCGACATGGCCTTGCAGGAGCTTGGGGCGGACGTGGCGGGCATGGCCTATGTCACGGCGACCGTCACCGTTTGGGATGCCGACCCGCGCATAGCCGACGAGAAGCTGCGCCTGGTTGAGAAGATCGTTCAGGGTCGCGACTTCACCGCCATGGCCGAGACCGTCAACGCGGTTGACGCATGGCTCGGCAGCCTGCCCGGACACGCCTACGCGAATGTCCGCCAGCCGCCCATCAGCACATTGAATCTCGCCCACATGATCCCGCTTTCAGCGGTGTGGGCGGGGCCGGAACGGGACGAGCATTTCGGAGCGCCCCCTTTGCTCTTTGGAAAGACCGAAGGCTCAACCCCGTTCCGGTTGTCTTTGCATGTCGGCGACGTAGGGCACACCCTTGTCGTCGGCCCCACGGGCGCGGGCAAGAGCGTGCTGCTCGCCCTTATGGCGCTCCAGTTCCGCCGCTACGAGGCCAGCCAAGTCTTTGCCTTCGACTTCGGCGGTTCGATCCGCGCCGCGTCGCTCGCCATGGGAGGCGACTGGCACGACCTTGGCGGCGGGCTGACAGAAGGGGCCGAGGCGTCCGTCTCGCTCCAGCCGCTCGCCCGCATCCACGACACCTATGAACGCGCATGGGCGGCGGACTGGATCGCCGCCATCCTTATGCGCGAGGGCGTCGCCATCACGCCCGAGGTGAAGGAGCATCTTTGGACGGCGCTGACTTCGCTTGCGTCCGCGCCGGTCGAGGAACGCACGATCACGGGCCTCAGCGTTCTGCTGCAATCCAACGATCTGAAACAGGCGCTTCGGCCGTTCTGCGTCGGCGGGGCCTATGGTCGGCTGCTCGACGCCGAAGCCGAACATCTCGGCTCGGCGGACGTGCAGGCGTTCGAGATCGAGGGCCTTGTCGGGACCGGCGCGGCCCCGGCCGTGCTGTCCTATCTGTTCCATCGCATCGGCGACCGGCTCGACGGGCGGCCGACGCTGCTCATCATCGACGAGGGCTGGCTTGCGCTGGACGACGACGGGTTTGCCGGCCAGCTCCGCGAATGGCTCAAAACGCTGCGCAAGAAAAACGCGAGCGTTATCTTCGCCACGCAAAGCCTGTCCGACATTGACGGCAGCAACATCGCGCCCGCGATTATCGAGAGCTGCCCGACGCGGCTCCTGCTGCCGAACGAGCGGGCTATCGAGCCGCAGATTACCGAGATTTACCGACGTTTCGGGTTGAATGACCGGCAGATCGAAATCCTCGCAAGGGCCACGCCCAAACGGGATTACTACTGCCAAAGCCGCAGGGGCAATCGCCTGTTCGAGCTTGGCCTGTCCGAAATCGGCCTCGCGCTCTGCGCCGCATCCGCCAAATCCGACCAGACCCTCATTGCGCAGATCGTCACTGAGGCCGGCCGCGACGGCTTCCTCGCCGCATGGCTGCGCGCGCGCGGCGTCGATTGGGCGGCCGACCTGATCCCCAACCTCACCAATCTTGCCAACCGGCCGGAATCCACAGTGCCGGCCGAGCTGGATAGCCACCCCACACAGGAGATTCTACCATGACCTATCCCAAGATCGCCGGGGCCTCGGCCCTCGCATTGGCGCTCGCCGTGCCCGTGGCGCTGTCGCCGATGCTGGCAAGCCCGGCCCATGCGCAATTCGGCTTCGGCCGCATCGTTTATGACCCGAGCAACTATGCGCAGAACGTGCTCACGGCAGCGCGCACGCTGGAGCAGATCAACAACCAGATCACCAGCCTCCAGAACGAGGCGCAAATGCTCATCAATCAGGCCCGCAATCTGGCGAGCCTGCCGTATTCCTCGCTCCAGCAGCTCCAGCAGAACGTCCAGCGCACGCAGCAGCTTTTGGGGCAGGCGCAGAATATCGCGTTCGAGGTCGGCCAGATCGACCAAGCGTTCCAGCAGCAATATGGCAATGTCTCGCTGTCGGCGACCGACGCCCAGCTTGTCGCCGATGCGCGGAGCCGCTGGGAGAACACGGTCGGCGGCTTGCAGGACGCGATGCGCGTTCAGGCGGGTGCGGTCGGCAATATCGACAGCAACCGCGCAGAGATGGCCGCGCTGGTCGGCCAGAGCCAAGGCGCGACCGGCGCGCTGCAAGCCACGCAGGCCGGCAACCAGCTTCTTGCGCTCCAGTCGCAGCAGCTTTCCGACCTGATCGCGGTCATCTCGGCGAACGGCCGGGCCGACGCGCTGACCGAAGCGGAACGCGCCGCCGCCGCCGAACAGGGCCGCGAGCAGCGCCGCCGCTTCCTGACGCCGGGCAGCGGCTATCAGCCGGGCAACGCGCAGATGTTCAACGGCAACAACTAACCGGGAGGCTCGCCATGGACGGCAAGATGCTGGCCCGGCTCGGGGCCGTGGTGTTCATCGCCATCGCCGTCACGGCGA
>QFQX01000048.1 GCA_003248775.1 Shinella sp.
TCTCTACGCTTTAAGTCCTTGTTTCATCGCATGTCGTTGCCGCAAAACCGCTGCACACTTTTGCGCGACATGCTGTAGATGAATGACTGGGATGGCTGGCTGTCCGCAGTTTGGCAGATCGAGATTTATAACAGCAGCAGTTCTCAGGCTGATATTGCCCGCGGCGGGCTCAATGACCCGGAGTCCGCGACACTCCGCCTTGATCTTGATGTAGGGTTTAGCGGCTGACTAAAAATCCCTCCATTCCTCATCCCGGCAGATGTGGACGCGTCTAACTGGCAAGGCATCACGCGCGCTATGGCCATTCATATCCACAGGCGCTTGAGCACTACAGGTGTCATGAAAGTAAGCAAGCATTTCGTCCGTCAGGGGGATGATCCTCGGCCGGCTTGGAGTTTAGAGATTTAAGACTGGATGCCAGCTACAATTGCTCTGCTGCGAGGCGATAATGCTCGCCGCCTCCGCTTTCATTTGTCCAGAACCGCGTCTGACTGTCCTCAGTCGGGAAATACGTCGTCGGATCAAATTCATGACTCTCCATTCTGGAAACAAACTGGTCGTCGCTCTGTATTGCATCGGCAATCAGGACATCTAGTGCATGCTGACGTCGTAACCGCTCCTTCCAGACGTAAGGTATTGCTGTTTCGAGGAGAAGCAGTAGATCATTAGCAGCGGCAGCTAGGTAATTTGTCCCTAGAAAGATGTCGATTGACGACATGCTGCCGTTCACTAGTCTTATAGCGACTCTGTCATCCGTCCATATGTCACCAAATTTTCCCTTCCCGATATGATAGTGTGCGAGGGCGGTACTCCGTAAATTTTTTATGGCCAAATGCTTCTCTCGAAGAGATTGATCGTAGGCCTTGTTGTCGACATTGATGCGCCGCCTTGCATTGGTCTCCGATACTAACGCTCTGCAGTAGGAGAGCACGGCGTGGGTGAATAAAGGTTGTCCAAACGCCTGACGCATGCCTTCATCGGATTGAACGTTGGCGAGCAGTTGCATAGAACGCTCACATGACCGCAAATCGCGCAGGATCGATGCGGCCGCTTCAAACTCCTCAATAGCTATTCGGTACTTTTCGTAACGCCGATCTCCGCTTTTCTGACGCCGATCGAGTTCGTCAGCCAGTGCTGTGAGATCAAACGCATGCCTTCCACTAAGGTCGATTGCCATTTATTTTGCTCCAAGGACTTCATCACTGTTTGATAGACTTATAGTTGAGAAAAATTCGACCAGCTGGCAATCAGTTGCGGAACCAGTTGGAATGGAGATATGGGATTAGGGGGCAGCGCATGTATCTCGATGATCTCGTGGCGAGGGAGTTTCTGCAGGAATTGTTTGACGCCATCAAAGCCCGGACGATGGCGCAAATGCCTGCAGGGGGCGATTTTGATCGTCGTTTCTCTACCTGCGCCGCTCCGTGAAACGTCCACGCTGGGGCTACCGACATCCGAAAACCTGGCAGTCTGAAATTGTGGTGCTCCTGATCTGAATTTTCTGACGATCAGTCTGCGATTAAGCGAGGAACGAGAATTTCGGATCGGCGACTGCCTTAAGTCACAATCCATCAGACAATACCTATGGTTCACGGACATGGGATGTCAGTTCACGGGTATGGGGTATTCATCATTCTCGCGCGGCACATAATTTTAGACTGAGTTCGTCTGATATCGTTACGTTTTTACGGTTTGCCACAAGAAGATTTTAGACTGACTCTCGGATAAATTTAGACTGGCGGTCAGCCTGAACGAGAATTTTAGACTGACAAAACAGGCCCACTGACGAGTGTCCAAAAAAAAACGCGGCCGGAGCCGCGTTTCTCTGGTCCATTGGGGCAATCCCTCACTCGCTCTTCTCGCGACGGATCATTGGTTGCTTCACTCGGAGCATATCACATAGGCGGCCAAACGCGATCGCTGCTCGATCGAAATCTCCGCGGCTAGATGCCACTAAGGTTGCAATATGGCCTTCACCGGCATCGCTCCACTCGAAGTCCTCCAAGGCCTTTCGCACCCCGGCCGGATTGCTGACATACAAGGCCCATTCCCGGCTCCGACCTTGAGGAAGAAATTTTCGCTCGAAGAGAAAATGGTCGCCTTGGATATGAAGGGTAAAGCGGGCCTTTATTGCGGTGGTCCGGACGACAACCTTGCGGTTGCCCAATTCCTCCGGGACTATAAACGACGGCGCATGCTTGGCGAAGGAGTCGCGCATTTCCCGCCATCGTGCGGCGGCATCCGGGGTCACCGAAAGGGTGACGAGTCCCGTGGCGGCCTCGAAGCGGGACCTTTCGACAATCAGGTTAGTGCAGATATCGCTGAACAGCACCGGCACTCCCAACTCCTCGAGGTGTCGCCGCCACACGTTGATGTGCGTGTCCAGGTAAAGGGCCGGATTTACATATCGCCTGTGAAAGGCCAAGGCGGATTCGCGAAGCAGCCGGGGATCGTCGTCGGCCATGACTTGGATATGGTTGTTGCTCGCAAGCGCAGTCACGCACGCTCCATCGAGATGAGCCATAGTCATGAATTCCGTACGCAGCATGGCCTTATCGCTCGGATGTTTCCTTCCAACTTTTTGTGGCTTTCCTCTTCGCTTTGCCCGAGCCGTTGGGATGTCTGCAGGTAGTCTGAGAGAGCTGAATCCTACGCCGGTGGCTGAACGGCTGCATCTGTATTCGCCCCTTAGGAACGCGGCCATCATGGCGGACACCCATGACAGTCTACGGCGAGCGGCCTCTTCGAGCGTAATTTCGTCTCCGCGGCATTCGGGGAGAGCGGAAATCCGATCCAGGATACTATCGATGTCGTCCCCAAGGTAGGCCGCTTCGTCCCGGCCTGCGAACTTGATGCGACGGATGAACCCGTGCCACGAGAGCCGATCGAGCTGCGCCTGCGTACATCCAAGGGCAGCCAAAGCCGCCTTGGCCGAAATCAACCTTTTCACATACTCCGACATCGCCCGAAACTGTGTCTCGTCGACAACCCTATGCGTGGCTTGCGGCTCGAAGCGAACTCCGGCGTCTCTGGCGATGAACTCTATGGAGCGCTCGGTCACGCCTAAGCTCTTCCGGGCACTCTTCAACGAAATCGGCCAGATTTTCGTTTCCGCCCTGCCGAGTCTCGCAAAACCAACGGTACCGACCTTCGCGCACGCGATTGTCTGCGCGAGTATGATCTCCTTGCCGAGCATCGAAGACGCTTTCTTGCGATGCCACTTGCTTTGCGCGAAAGCGCTCGACCAGCCGAGCGAGTAGGAGGTACCTTTTGCAAGTTCCTCCGGGGTATTATTGGCGACCAACCACTCCGAAATCGCCGCGGCGAGGTGGTCCCGATCCCGTCGCAGAGCCTCGAAACCCGTCTGGAAATCGTGCGGGGTCGATGGCGGCCGGCTGGGTAGTCGCGGGTTTCTCAGGAGGCGTCCGAGCGTGCTTGAATACCAGATGACGTCGTCCAGCAGGCTCGGATCCAGAAGTGGCATCGACTCGTCCCTCTGCTGCAGGAATCCCACGCGTCGAAGAAGGTAGCCTTCGAATGAATTCCGGTCGTGGTTCTCCTGTGCCTGGTCTCCCGACGGGCGGGTGACTTCGTGGCCATAGAACGGCGGCCAGTTGCCCTGCTCCTTGATGCCGGGCCACCTTTGCATCGGCGTGCGATGGAACGGGCATGTCTCGTAGCCTTCGATGTCCCACCATGCCCGGTGGAAAGGCGCTTGCTCGATGCAGGTCGGGCAGTACTTCTGCGTGCACAAAGGGATTATGCGGTGATGCAGCGGGATGCCGTTGAGGGTGAAATGTCCGTCGACGGGCAGAGGCGTCCACCTTTCCAGGCTTGTCTTCTGTTCGGCTGTGATCGGAAGCTTCAATACTGCTTCCAGCACGTGCCGAGCGCCGATCTTCGTGCTCGGAATCCCCAGCGCGTCTGCGTAGGTGCGAGGATGGCAATCCTCCTGATCTCGCACCAGCCGATGGAAGTAGGAGAAGGCGCCTTCGCCCGGAAAAGGCCGGACCCGCCACCTTGAGAATGGTCTCGCGGCTCTGAAGAGATAGCTGTTCATCGTGGCTTGTATCCGAAATAGTCGTAGTCGTCGCCGGGGCGGACGCGCGTCTTCACCGCGAAGCGGAAGTCCTCGATCAGAACGCGGGATCGGTTGTTGTTCAGCGCCTCGGCCGCGGCTGCCTGGACGACGTTCATCACGATTCCGATCATGCCGCCGGAGAATCTGTGCATATCTTTTGCCAGGTCTTTCAGGCCCGAAGGCTCCGCAAAGGGAAGGCGCTTGTCGATGCTGCCGAGGAGCGTGCCGAAGTCCTTGATATCCTTCGCGCTGCTGGTGAGCGGCCTGAAGGGCAGGGCGCTGTAGTCCCGGTTCTTCAGCGGCGGTGTCCGCTCCACGAACTCGCCGGTCCGCTCCTCGCCGACGAGCAGGACGTTGGTACGTCGGGTGTCGAGGATCATCTTCACCAGCTTGAACATGTCGTAGACGGTATCCTCCCGCCGGTCGAAGAAGAGATACTGGGCGTCGTCCAGGATAAGCAATTCGTTGCCGACCTCGATAAGACGCAGGAGCGCGCGTCGGACATAGGACTGCCATCCGCCCCGCATCAGGGCGAAACGGTTTCCAGACTGCTCGTTCAGTTCCTGCGCGAACTCGAGGGGCGACATCCTGACGCTGATCGTCATGTGGATGACCTTGTAGAGCTCGCGGTCGTCCGCCACCTCGGGGGGATTACAGTCGGCATAGTGCTCGCAGATCCATGACTTCCCTACGCGGCTTTCTCCTAGGAACCCTCGAAGCTTGCCTCCGACAGGCGTCCCTCCGTCGTAGGGGTTGCGGGCCCTGCGCACGAAGTCCAGCCCCTCCTTGAAGGTGACGTACTCGACAAGGAGGTTTTCGATCATCCACTGGCGTTCAGCCATGGGAAGGCGGCTGGCGGCCAGACGGGCCTCCGGCGTCGTGAAGGCCGTCGTATGGAACATCGGCCTGGCTGTAGTTAGATTCTCAGACATCATAACCGTCATCCTCTTCTGGATCATCGTAGCTGGTGGAGTAGTCGACCGCCGCCGCGGGCAGTGGCGGCTCGATCATGTCTTCGAACGGAACGGGATCGTCGTCGCGTCGTCCGGCCGGCATGACCGGCCTGGATCGAGTGCTAAACGGGGGCGGGGCGTCGACCACTGTGGGATCGACGAGGTCGAAGTGGCCGCCGTCGTAGTTCACCGTGCGCATTTCGTAGCGGCGCGAGCGGGCGAACTTCGTCGTCATCGACCTGAACCACTGCGCGAGGATGGACGCGGTGCCGGCCTTCTTGCGCTTCTGATGAAGGGCGACGATGGCGCTGGCCAGCTCCATCTTGGCCTCGAGGAGGCTGAGCTTCCGGCCCGCTTCCTTCGCCTGTTCCCGGCGGTATGCGAGGATCTTCTTGTGCTGATCGAGACGAAGGCCGGTCGCATACTCGGCCTGCGCGCCGACAATCGGAACCTCGATCGCACGATCCTTCTCGCCCCATGGATCGACGACCCAGATCCTTCCAAGATTGTTCGGATTTCGGCTTGCCTTGTACTGTGTGCCCTTGTGGCCGCGCCGGCCCGTCTTATGGCCTCTGCCTCGCGAATGGCCGCCGCTCCGGACGAACTGGAGAGCAGGGCAGTCGTAGTACAGGCCGTCCCACTGGAAGCCGCTGTTGGTAATCGTTCCGTGGCGGATATCGCCCGCAAGCCTGGTGAAGATGTCCCGGTCGATCAGCGGCCGCACCGGCGCGTTCCGGATGCTCTCGCGCCACAGGTCCTCGGAGACGCCCTTGATGGTGGCGAGCTCGCCCAGCCCCTTGTGCGGCTCCTTGCTGAGGATGTTGACGAAATAGTACTCGAGGAATCCCTTTAGCTCCGGCAGGGTCAGGATGGGCTCGGCCTTGCGGCGCTCCTCGTCGAGCTTCATCCGCTCCTGTGCATTTCCCCTCGTGGTGCCCGGCAACACGTGCTCGACATGGATGTTCAGGATTGCGAACAGGTGCTCGAGCGCTCCTTTTTCCCAACCTCGGGCCGGGCGGTAGGCAACCGTGGCGAAGCCGAGCTGCCGGGCCGCCTCCTGGATGTTGAGACCGATCAGGTGCTTGGCGTTGTCCGTCCCGAGCATCAGCGGGTTGCCGAAATACGGATAGCGGGCGCCGTTGATGGTGTTCGGATCCTTCTCGAACATCATGTGCTGCAGACCGTCCAGGAACGTCTGCCACGACGGCTTGCCGAAGCTGACGGACCATCCGACGACGATGCCGGTATATCGGTCGCGGAAAACGAGGAGGTCGGGCCTGCCGTATGCGATGGGCAGCTCCGGGTCGTAGACGGTGATGTCGAGCGTAGTGTGGTCGACGTCGACCACGACCAGCGGGGCGGTAGGCCTCACCTGCGCGATCGCCGATCCATGAACGCGCTCGGCGTAGTCGCGGCCGTGCAGAAGGTGGTCGTGGACGTAAGGCCCCATCTTCTTCGACTCGCGATAGATCGCGGTCTCGTTGATCTTGAGGCCGCCGTCGACGTCGATGACCTGCTCGCGGATGTGGAAGAAGTCGCCGTCCTGCTTGACGAGCCGCATGACCAGCGTCTTCATCAAGTCCATCCGGCCGCCGGCTTGCAGTGCTGAACTGATGGCGGAGGCGATCAGCTCGCGCACTTCGGACGACAGCGTCTTGCGCCACCAGCCGCTGCCTTCCTTGCGGACGTGGTTCATCAGAGGATCGAAGTTGCCCCCACTACGGTCCTTGTCGAGCCAGTTGTAGACGGAGGCACGGCAGGGCGGTTTGGGGTCGCCGATCTTTTCGGCCACTTCCGCGATGAGCGTCTCCATGTCGGAGCGGGTGAGGCCGGCGCCCTCCTTGTCACGCATCAGTTCCCGTGCCGCCTCGACATAGGCGATCTTCATTCCCGCCCGCTTGAGGGCTTCTTCCTTCACAGCGAGCGCGGCGCCTGGAAGATTGCGGCGTGCTTCCTCGTTTCCGACGAGCGGGCGGATGCGTCCCGCGCGGGAAAGCTCGGCGAGATGCCAGTTCGAAAGCCACGCCGTCTCGTTGGAGTCGACATGCTTCATCCACGCCTTCACGCCCGACTGGCCGTCCTGCTGGAACCAGCGCTCGAAAACGAACGTGCCGTGCTTCAGGAGATCCGGCGTCGAGATGACGTAGGCGTCGCCGGGCTTTAGGTCGAACCCCTGCACGGGCGCACTCTCGGGCCGGTCAGGCCCGAGCTTGAGTTCGTGGATGGTGCGGAGTCTGGTATCGTAGCCCTTGGCCATCGAAATCCCCTTGATCTTCCGCGTCAGGCCGCGTCGGTTCGGGCGCGCCGACCGTCAAGGGCATGCGAGGGACGGCGTACGACGGTCCACTGGGAGAACGGCCGGTTAAGGTCGACCTCTACCCGGCCGGCCATCGCGAGCTGCATGACGGCGGTGAAGATGGGATTGACCTCCGGGATCATCGTGGCGGTCGTCTCGCCCTCCCACTGTCCAAAGAAGGCGTTCGGCGTGACGCGGCGCATCAGGTCTCCGATTCTGAGCGGCAGCGCGGCGTCGGAGATCCTCTGCGCGATGACGTCGATGTCCGGATGCTGGCCTTCGACGCGCTTGTGCAGCCACATGAGCCGCAGGTTGTCGAAGACAGGCCTCAGATGAATCGTCCGCTCGTCGAGAAGGTGGTAGTGGGCGCCCAATCCTGCGTAGTGGGCCTTCAGGTCTGCGGTGCGCTGCGGCAGCCAGTCATGCTCCTCCTGGACGTAGACGGGTTCGACGTCGAACACGACGACGTGGCCGGCCCGTGTCTTCACCGCCGCAGCGGGGACGTGCGACCGCAGGATCGGTTCGCCGTTGGTGGCGATCGTCCAGTACTCGGCCTCCTCTGGAAACTCCGCGATCGCGACGACATCCGGGTTCGTGTCGAGGTGGATGAACAGGTCGTGCATGAGCGGCTGGCTCGTGCGCATCAGTCTGTTTACCGACTTCGACGAGGGGAACCAGCCGGGCAGGGTCTTGTAGTGAGACCCCGGCTTGATCGTCTTGTGCGCGAAGTTGGCGGGAGAGAACACGTGCGCCCAGTGCGCCTCGTTCTCGAGCTGCTTCTTAAATTCCATGTCTGCAGTCCTTCTCCTGACGGGGCCGGCGTCTCGCGGGCACGGTTCTCCCGTTCGCGCTCCCGGCGTCGGAAGCACGTTGGTTGATGGTTTGTCAGTCATTTGCCGCCGGGTACGGATCGGCTGCACAAGATCCAGATGGACCAGGGGCGCCGGGAATGCAAGATCCCTCCGATGGCAATAAATTGTTGCCAATCAGTAGCTTAAGGATTCGCGAGGCAGGCCGTTTGACCGCGTCGAATCCTTGCGCACTCAGGGAATTTTCCGGTCGGTCGCCTTGGCCGTCGTCGTCGATCACGCGATGCAAGTTGGCGTCGCAAAACGGCTTTCCAGATCGCGCGTCTTCGTCGGCAAGGATTCGTGAATCCTTACGCACGGGGTGCGCCAGGCCGGTCCTGCGTAAAGGATTCGAGCGCATTTTCAGGCGCGCTGAACCTCGTCGGACAGCCTAAATATTTTTTCTGGAAGCTCGATTTTTTTGACGAAAACGGCGGTCACGCGCTGCGTCGCGGGGATCAAGCCCGGCGGAAGGCGCCTATTCGTATCTGCAACGTGACCATCACATGTCTCCTCAGGGAAACGAAGGAAGGACATCCGCCGCTCTCATCGCGGGTTCTGTAGGATGTCGCGAGCGCATATGTTCCTATTTTGTTCGAGGCGTCAAGGACCTTCTTTTAAGATCTTGTAGACGCCTGGCCGTTACAAGCGGCATGAACAGGAGAACGTCATGGTCATCGTGTTTTTCGAGTACGGCCCAAAGCTGTACTTCTTCGGCGTGACATCAGGGAAGCAGACGACACGGTGCTCGCTGTCCTACAGTGATGTCGCAAACGAGCTTCAGGCCTTGGAGGAGGAGGAACGGCAGGACGGCCACGAAATTCCTCCGCCCGCAGAAGTTCAGGGCATGGCCCTTCGGACTTTCCAATTCATCAATGGATACTGGGTCGCTGTCGATGTCGAAGACGGGATAATCACGGTAGTCGCCACGCTCGATGAAGGCGATTCCTACTACTGCATCTCATCTTCCGAGCCTGAAGAGGTGCTGCGCGTCAACGGTCCTGAGTCGGTAAGAGACTTTGTCGATCAGCTCGCATCAAGCCGCGGGCTGGGCGGCTGAGCGATACCGCCTGGCTGTTTCCAAGACTGCAGAGGGGTAGCGTCCCCGGCTGATGCCCAGTTTCACAAACAAATGGTCAAGATCAAGTAGAGCTCCCTCGCCAAGAGGCTTCTCCCGCTCATAGTCGTCCGCGACGAGCTTCGCTACCCTTGCAATCTCAGGTGCAAGCTGATCCGGAACCGTCACCGCGCTCAGTCGGTCAAGAGCGGCGCGTGCGGTCGCGACATCGCCGAGGAGCTGGGACGCCCGAGCGATCCCTAGCAGTTTTTCCTCCGGAGTGCGTGTCTTTATCGTTCTCATCATGCTTCAAGCATGAATCGCCGTCCCACCGGCATCAAGCGCCTTGATGGTAGCAATAACGCCGGAGGCCCTCGGGGCCAGCAGCGCTGACGGTTCGATCATTTCACAGACTTGGCAGCACGAGCCTTTCCCTTCCTAGCCTTGGCGGCCACCGTCGCGGTGCTCGGAGTCTCCCGCCGGCCAGGCACCTTCACGATTAGGACGGCCCGCGTAGTCCCGTCGTCGAGAAGATCGCCGATCCGCGTATCGTACCAGGTGTCCATGTGAGCCAGACGGCTGTTCTTCTCTGATAGATCGAGGACGAGCATCAGGCCTAGCTTGACGTTTGTCGCCTGATAGATCGCGGTCTGCTCGCCGTAGGACGCAAGCAGGTTGTCGAACGACGCGTCGGCCAGCTCCCGCTTCACTTCCACGATGATGACGACGCCGTCGCTGACATAGGCCACATCCGCCCGGCCGCCGCCGATACCTCTCAGTTCGTCGGTCACCGGCAGTCCGGCCGACCGTGCGTGTCGCAGGAAGTCCTGCTGGAGTTCCTTCTCGAGGGGGAGGGGCTTCCCACGCTCGAAGAGGTACTCCGAGAAGCGATCCATCTCCACGGAGCTGTCCAGCTTCTGAGCGAGGAAATTCGCGGCCCCTAGTACGAGCGCCAGGAAGTGGCTTCGGACCGCGGGTTTCGTGAAGTCTTCCATGGAGGCGAACGCGTGGTCCACAGTCTCCAACATCCTGCGAATAGCGACGCCGGCATTCTGCGATTGGTGCGCGTAGATGACCTTCGCCGCCGTAGCCACGAGGTCCTCGTACGCCTCGCGGCTAGTGGATAGAACCCTTTGCGTGAGCGCGGAATCCAGTGGGTCTCCGGATTCCGCGTCCGTAGGGAAATCGCCGCCTCCCTGGTAGGCAGCCTCCACCGCCGCGGTGAGATCGTGCGTCAATTCGGCACCGAACCTGGGTGCATGCCGACGCAGCCAGGCTGACAGTTGCAGCAGATGATTCCTGTTGCCGAAAAGGCGCGGCTCGAGGACGGGTCTGATAACGCAGTCGACGCCGCGGCCGGGACGACCGGCGAAGACCGAGCGGTTTGCCTCATAGGCGAACAGCAGATGCTTTTCTATGATCTCGACCGCCTCGAGCCACACGTCCTCGTCGAGCCTGCTCGTCAGGGCTTCCAGATTGCCCGCGAGCGATGCGAGCGCCGCGACCTGGCTGGCAATCGATCCGAGAACGGGGTCGCTTCGACCCATCAACGAATATTCGGAGTAGGCGAAGGCGCTTGCGCGCATCTCCCGCAGGGACCCATCCAGACCCGCCGGAATCTTTCGCTCGTGAAACTCCATCAACAGGTCGATCGCAATCTGGTAGGAACGGGCGTCGTGCCGGGAGGCTCTCGACGCGACGGCGCGGTCAAACTCACTCCGCGCATCTGACAGATGGCGGACCACTTGCGCGGTGTCGTCGGCTTCGATCGCCTGTTGCAGGGATACAAGCCCTAGCTCGAAGTGAACCTGGTCGTCCGCGCCGTCGACGCCGTCGAGGAGGCGAAGGAAATCCGCCAGTGCAGGATTACGGGTCTTCCCATGCAGAACGCCCGCGATCCTGGCGGCATGAGCGAGGTATGTCGGCTCGTCTCCGGGAGAAGTCTCCGTAAGATCGGCGACCAGCCTGGCAAGACGGATGGCGTCGTCACGCGCGAACGCCAGCGCGCCTTTTAATGCCGCAGTGCGTAGAGGCGTCGGTTTTCTCTGCTCGGTGGCCAGCGAAAGGAGACGCTTGAACACTCTCGTCTCGGCCGTCGATTCCGAAAAATTCAGCGCGAGCAGACGGTCCGAGATCGTGCTTAATTCCGGGCCGCGGTCGATGACCGTCAGAACGTCGGCGAGAAAATCGTAGACGTCCGCCGGACGGCCTTCCCAGTATGGGAGCACCAGGTCGACGAGCATGTCCGAGAAGACGGATACACCGACGCGAGCGCCGTCCGACAGGACGCTTTCAAGCCCTCCGAACCGGTCGATGGTCGGCGTCTCCTCGCGGGAGAGCAGATCTTCCATGATCTCGTCGTACTGCATGGGTGCCTACCACAGGTATCCGTCCGGTCGATTTTTGACGACGTTGTCGCGAGGAACATGACTGAGGATGGCATCGTTCTCGATGCCCGCCAGAAATACCTGAACAGTCGGCAGGGCCTCCGACAACTTGCTCAGACCTTCGATGATCTGGGAGACGTCCTCGTTGACGACTTCGGCGCTCCCTACGGAGTCGAGTAGCAGAACGCCTGGATGCCTGCCTATGCCGCTCTCCTCGGCCACGTGGATCATGGCAAGGGTCGCGGCGAGCTTGAGACGCGTCTTTTCTCCCGACGTGCACTTGCCGAAGGTCTTCGGGCCGCCCACGAAGAAGACGTCCATGGTCGTGTTCCCCTTCAGCTTCACCTCTCTCAGGTCGGTGATGCCGAACGTCTGCGCGAACTTCGCCGTCAGGTCGGAGACGCGTCCTAGCACCTCGGTCTGTTCTTCCCTGTACATCTTTTCGGTTGCTGCGATGGCGGCGTCGAGAAGTACGACGTCTGTAGTTGCCGTGGTCGGTGCGTCGCCGGCCATCTTCTGCAGCTCCTCGATCTGGGCGTCGATCTTCAAAAGCTCCATCTGGCCGTCCGGCCGGGACTGGATGTCCTTCATTTCCTGCTCGAGTCGACGAGACTCCTGGTCATACCGGTCCCGCTCCGCTTCCGCTTCCGTTTTCTTCCGCGTGAAGTCGGCTAGACGGCCTCTGAGCTTCTTGGCCTCGTCCTTGGCGACTTTTACGGCTTCCCGCAGCTCTGCCTCCACGCCTGCGCTATCGTCGGGTCCCCGCGGCTCAGCACGGCCGCAGACGATGCAGTCGTGGTGATCCTGCCTTACGTGGCGAACTTCCTCGTCATAGACCTCCTCGCAGCTCGGGCACGAGACCGGGTTGAGACGACGAAAGATGTGGCCGGCCGCCTGACTCTCCAGGAATGCGCTCAGCTCACGCGACGAGGCAGTGACGGCGTCTTCGGCCGCACGCCTCTGACCGTCGATCTCGGCTATCAGGATGATGTTCTTGCGAACCTTCTCCGCAGCGGCCATGAACTTCGTCAGCGCGTCCGATACGGCCCGCTGCACTTCCGCGACCGGCCTCTCCTTGGACTGGCTGGCAAGGAGCTTCGATCGGCTCTTGCCAAGCTCGTCGAGACGTGTCCGCGCAGCGTCCGACACCTGCCGCTGTGCCTTCGCCTTCTGGTCGCCTTCGATCTGCTCGCGTTTTCTCGCCTCCATCAACGAGGCCCGCGTCATGATCCAGGGCAGGCCCAGATACATCTGCATCATCCGTGTCGGCTTTCCATGACTTATGTCCGAGCCGCCGAACACGGTAGATGGATCCGGCTCGAACCACATCGCCCCGAACAGCCAGTTCCAGCCATGGCGCTGCTCGACGCCCGTGCCGTCTTCGCGCTCCGCGATCACCTCGAGGGAGTCGAGGCCCAGTTCCTTCAGAAAGAAGCTGTCCATCGCCTCTGCGAAGGTCTTCGAATCCTCGAACCGCGCTACCTCGAACTCCTTGCCGCGGACGAACTTCACAAGCTTGCCGACGCCCCGTTCGGCGTCGTCCAGACGCACCTCGAACTCGTCGTTGTCCAAATTAAACCGCAGCGACAGCGTGCGGAACCAGCCGTTCATGTCCGAGGGAAGCGTTCGTGTTCCCGTCAGCGCCCAACGGATGATCTTGAGGAGCGATGTCTTGCCCTTGAAGTTCTTCGAGGAAACGAAGGCGTGCAGGCCGACGCCCATGTTCTCGAGGGAGAAATCGATGGCCGACGTTTCGTACTCGCCCGTCTTCGTGCCTTCGAACTTGAGCGCGACGAGTCTGAGGCGACGGGGGATCGCGTGCGTCAGGCGCGGTTCGATGCCGTGCCGCTTGAGCAGCGCCTCGACCTCGTCGATGCCCCGGCCGGTCTTCGCGGCAATCTGAGAGACCCATTGCTCGCGTGTGATCGCGCTCATCCTTCGATTTCCTCCAGTCTGGCACGGACGCGGTCGGCGATCGTCGGGATGAGATCGTGAAGCTGCGCTTCGTGGTATTCTTTCTGCTGATGCTGTCGATCCTTCAACGCGCTCCCGCCACGGCCCGCGGCCACCTTGAGCACAAGCTTGGCACGGGTGGCATACCACTCGAAGATCGAGTGCTCTCTGACGATCCGGTCGGCGAGTTCGATCCCGGCCTGGCTTAACAGGAAGTGACGGGGATTCGCGGTTGGATGAAGAACGGTTACAGGCCGCACGAGTCCTGCGACGGCGAGGATCGAGAGCACGGTGTCGAGCGGCTCGTAGGCGCCGAAGTAGCGACGCAGCATCGGGATGGCCTTCTCGGAAGGTTCGTTGTCGTCGAAGATCGCTCGTGCGGCATCCAGAAGCGCCTGCTCCCCAGATTCGTCGTATTGCGCAAGCAGTTCGTCCGCCAGGTAATCGGGATACCGGACCCAGAAGTCGAGGGCCTGGAGCCGCGTTTCGCCTTCGAAGCGTCGAGGGTAGCTGGGACACGTTGCTGGATCGGGATTTTCGACCGACCCTTCCACGAGAAGGAAAAGGATTCGAACCGCGTCGCGGTATTCCGTGTTCGCCATGCCCCGCCTCGAAATGGACAGCCACAACGAAGCAGTGGGTCCTCCGTCTGGCATTTAAATTGATGGGAGGCGCTGCGTAAAGATCAGACAACCGGTGACCGTGCAGAGAACCAGCCGGCGTAGGGCGTGTTTTGCACCATATGGCGGTTCAAGTCGGGCGCTCCGTCGGTCCACCACACAGGCCCACGCTCGCCCAGCCCAACCTTCGCGGCATCAACCGCCTTCCTGGCGATGTGAAGCCGATCCGGATCGTCGGTCGCTTCCTTGACTGCCCGGCGGGCAGACATCAGCGCCGACACCAGCCGCTCTCTTTCATTCTCCGGCAGATGCGGGTTCGTCTTCCGCCAGAGACGTCCGCGGACGATGATGTAACGGCCGTCCGGCGTCGCGAGCACGCCCTCGCTAGTCTTCATTGGCTCGGTCCCAACCGACGGCCACGGTCTTTCTGCGGAGAATGTCATCGAGCGTGACGGGACGCAGACCCTGCGCGTCGACGCCGACGTCGAACTGCCGGGGTAGGGGCTTCAGCCGGCCGTGCGAGTGACCGTGCAGATTGATCGACTTCTTGCCCATCTGGTTCCATGTCCGGAAAGCGTAGTGGCACAGGACAAGGTGATGACCGTCCAGCCGGAGTTCGCCGTAATGCTGCACGCTTTCCCACCCTGAAGACGCGGTCGTCGTCTCCGGGTCGTTGTTGCCGACGATCAGGTGCTTGCGGCCGTTCAGCCTCGCAAGCAGCTCGTCGCAGCTTCCGACCTTAGAAGACATGACGTCTCCCAGATGCCAGACCTCGTCATCGGGACCGACCGTCTCGTTCCAGTTCCGTACGAGCGCGACGTCGTGTTCGGCCATGTTGGGAAACGGTCGTCTGTCGAGACGGAGGACGCGTGGATCGCCGAAATGGGTGTCGCCGGTGAAGTAGATCATCGGCTGACAAATGGTGCCATTGCGCCGTTCGTCGACCCGTCATGCCAATGGGAGCCGTCTGGGCGTGCAGCACGAACGCTGGGCACAGCATCACTCGTCATACCGACCGCTCCACCAGGAATCCGTATCGACGCCAGAAGCGATCTCCGCAAGATCGAGGTTCCGCGGATCTTCGGTAGGAACTACGAAATCGCAACTGAATGGAAAGCTTTTCTCCATCTCCGCTCCATCACCGCGCCGCACGTCGGAATTCGATCCCCACTGCAAGCTCACAGCTATCGACCCCGAAGCTCGGTAGCGCACCCATGAACTCGTGATTTCGACCACCTCCGTATCTTCGGTATAGATCTCCTCGATACCGTGATGGGTGGCGATCTCGTCAATAGACTGGATTGTTTCCGACATAAGATCGCCTACCGCTTGTTCATCGAGAGACTCGACTAACGGTCCTATGAGGGCGGAGCGATATTCGAAGTAAGCCGTGTACAGATCGACGAGGTCGTCAACGACCGGCGCGACTTCCCCGTCTTGAAGATTGATATCCGAAATCAAGGTGCCCTGCCGAGCGTGAACATGCTTGCTCAACCGGTTGAAGGATCGGAGAATACGAGAGCGAAGCGGCCGAGGATCGAAGCCAAGCTCGCTCGAAAGAAATTCGTCCGTAAGGCCGCCCTGGAGCCAGTACTGAATTCGCTGAGAGCGAACCGGCCCATCCCGTTCCGGCTCCTTCTTGTACCAGGCGCAATTCTCCACGTCGTCACTGGGAGCGAGAGTTCCCATGACGTGTTCGAGCAGGACCCTGATCGACACGGAGAAGAACACCAGACGAAGCGGATTTCTACCGTCCACGAGAACCATTGAGGCCGCGGTCAGGGCATCCTTCGAAAAGCTGTCGATCTTGAGTTCGGCGAGCTCCAGTAGTCTGGCACTTGCGGTCATGGTCTCTCCAATGAGGCTTCAGCATACTGCTGTTCTCCGTGCTTGTTTCGTTGCCGTCGCCTTGTCAATCTGTGTTTCGGGAATGCACGGAAACCGCACTTCACACTGATAGCCGGCCGGATGGCACATCTTCTCGCAACCCAATGCGGATGCAGCCCGCATCGTCGCCGCGTGTATGGACCGCGAGTTCGAGAGTGTGGACGACGTGTGGCGGCGCTCGGACGCGCCAACCGAGGCGCTATGGGCGATAAAAGCGCTGCGAGACGTGCGGCTTCCACTCTTCGCTGCGGCCGCCGAACGCGAAGCGACAGCTATCCCTGAGCAGCAGGAGCCGGAAGTCGAGCTCCGTCAAATGACGGAGGGCCACAATGTGGTCGAGGACTACAGCCACGTCGGCCTGACCCTTCGCGAGCATCCGATCGTATTTCTGCGCCGCGATCTTGAAAAGCGAAACATCATCACCTGCGCCGACGCAATGAACTCCCGCGAAGGTCGATGGGTCTACGCCGCGGGTCTCGTCCTGGTGGGCCAAAAGCCAGGCTCGGCCAAGGGCGTGATGTTCATAACCATCGAGGACGAGACCGGTTCGGCCAACATCGTTGTCTGGCCCAGTCTCTTCGAGAAGCGGCGCCGCGCCGTCTAGGCGCGAACATGATGGCGGTCAACGGCCGCATCCAGCGCGAAGGCGACATCGTCCATCTCGTCGCCCAGCAGCTCTTCGATCTGTCAGGAGAGCTGCTGGGCTGGCCAACCGCGACATGTACTTCAAGCTGCCTACCGGGAGAGGAGACGAGTTCGCGAATGGTTCGCCGGAAAGCCCGGTTTCGCGTGATAGGCCAAAGCCGGTGCCGGAAGCGAGGGACATCTTCGTGCGCGACCTTCATATCGACACGATGAAGGTGAAGGCACGGATTTTTCATTAGAGGGGCAGAGCGGTCGCTCCTCTAGTGACGGCATGGTCGAGGTCGATGCCTAGACCATGCCGTCACGCCATGACTAGTAGCCCAAGGACAGCTTGCGGCCGCACAGGGTTTCGCAGATGTCGATCGCATATCGGTCGGTCATCCCGGAAACGTAATCCACGAGCCCGAGATACAGCTTGTAGGGATCCGACTGGCTCGAGAACGACGGTTCGGTATGGTCGACCAGGCACAGCAGATTTTGCGAACGCTCGCTGGGCTTGTCGCCGAACCTGACCTTGTTTTCGACTGCGTCGGAAAAGTCGGTGAGCATCGACCGGATGACCTCGTAGGCGCCGGCCTCGGCCTTGACCTTCCGGTACATATGATAAATCTTTTCCTGGTTCTTCTTTCGAAGGTCCGTTTCGATCGCCTGCATGCGACGGTTCTTGCCTTCCGAAGACAGGAGGGACGAGGTCATCTCACCGGAGAGGATCTTCTCCTCGTTCCTGACGAACGCCTTCGCGCAGTGATCGATCATCGCCAGCGCCGCGGTTGAGCGAAGAAACTTCAACCTGACCTTGCCCTTCTCGATTCGTTCGAACTCGTCGGTGGAGAAGCCGTCCAGCAGCTTTGCCGCGGGAAGCAGGAGCTCTTCGGCTTCCTCGAACGACAGGACGCCGAATTTGCGGGCGTCTTCGATGTCGGAAGTCAGGTATGCGATGTCGTCGGCTGCTTCCGTCACGAAGGCAAGCGGGTGCCGGGCGTAGCTGCCGTCGCCCTTCTTCTTGAGTTGCAGGACTCCCGCAAGAGCTTCGAAAATCTCCAGGTCGTCGTTGTAGACGCCGAACTTGCCCTTCTTGAACGGCGTCTTGGAACTTGCAGTGTTGGGGTACTTGACGAGGGCGCCAAGCGTAGCAGCAGTGAGCCGCAAGCCGCCGTTTCCGCTCCAGTTCTGCATCCTCGTGACGAGGCGGAACGACTGCGCGTTCCCGTCGAACAGCTCGAAGTCCATCCGCTGCGCTGCGGAGATGTCGTCCAGCGCGGGCCTTCTGGAGGTTTCCTCTGCCCTTGCCTCGGAATTTTGCTCCTTGTCGCCGTTACTGGACGGAATGGGAGAGAAGTTTTCCTTGAACCAGGAGCGTATCGCGTATTCTCCGATGTGCCCGAACGGCGGGTTCCCAAGATCATGCGCGAGACAGGCCGCCGCCACGATGTCGGAAAGGTCGTTGAACGGAATGTCGACGTTCGCCTTCTTGAACTGCGTTTTTTCGGCCATGAGTCCCTTGTATATGCCGGCGATCAGGTTCCGACCGATGCTGGCTACTTCGAGGCTGTGCGTAAGCCGGTTCCGGACGAAGTCGGTCTGGGGAAACATGTAGACCTGCGTCTTGCCCTGCAGCCTGCGGAACGCTGATGAAAACGAGACCCTGTCGGGATCCCTGCTGAAATCGGTAAGGAAGTTGGTCGCAAGCGACGGCTGTTCGTGAAGCTTGAAGCTGCTTCCGTTGCGGGAACGCTCTGCACTAAGAAGGGTCTTCCAGTCCATAATTCTCCTCCGGCCGGACCGATGTCAGGCCTTAGCAACTAAGTCGAGTAATTTTTGAACAAATGCTGAGTGGGGACGACATAGGTGAAGGGAATTTGAATAAAATTCAAGCATAAGTTACTAAAAATCCGAAAATCTGTAAGGTGCGCGCGACAATGATATCCCCCGCGTCCCTCGAATTCGAAGCCCATACCTGCCGGTGTTTCGAGGTCGTACCATGTTGGACAATGCCGTGATGGCGGCGCAGCGTTTCGTCGACGTAGCGCACCTCGCTTCTCATTCCCGTGGCCGGAGGCATCGCTGCCGCGGCGACAGTGAAGTTCCTTGAAACCAGATAGACTACTAGCAGGCTGGCACGGACGATGCTGCCAGTTCCTGGATCAGGCTGAGCCTGCAGCGTTCGTCGACTTCCGGGTCGTCGATCTTGAAGCACGGGACGGCGTAGCCTGGGTCTGCCAGCGGGATCGTGTGGCTGTGCTAGATCATGTCCGCGTGGCCGTCATAGAGGGCTTCCAGGGCTTCATCCCACGGAAGGTTGCCATGCCACGTGCGATATTCTGGACAAACGTTACGTTGCTGATCCTGTGGTGGAAGAGCATCTCGTCTGCCGGGCTTGCAAATTCCAGCGCCTCACCGTGATAGAACCGCAAAACGTTGCCGCGCTCGACGAGTTCTAGTGCTCGCTCGTGGAAGCGGTGTTCAATGCGGCTCGCGAAGCGGACCTGAAGACCTCGCGGTCGGAAGCCGGATCTGCCAGCCAGCCATGTCTATGCTGGAGATGGTGCCGATCCGACCTTTGTAGGTTTCGACCACGTCGTATTCCCAGAAGGGAGTTTCTGGCAGGTCGGCGAGGAGAAGCCGGGGAAGATGAACATGGTCATTGCCCGGCAGCGGATGGAGGTCGGAGGACATGATGTCGTGGTCGTTGCAGCGGGTGTCGCGGACGGTGGTCCAAGCATAGTTTCTTTAGAGGCCGGCAGGAACGCCCACGCCGTTCGATCGGCCCTCGAAGCGGGAATCGAAGTCCAAGACGGTGGTGACGTCGCCGGTTTCAAGCCCCTTGATCCTGCGTCCCCGCGGGTCGACGACGACGTCGTCTCCGATGTCGCCCGCGATCTTGAAAACTCTGGTAAGGGTTGACATCCGATGTGCTCCCGGCCGCTGCTCCGATGGAGAAACGGGCCGGGAGCGGCATAGGTCAAGAACGGCGCTGCTTGTCGGCGGTGCCATCCTCGCCGGGTTCGAGGGAAAAGTGCCTCCGGACGGAGCAGACCGCTATGATGGATCCTGCTGGAAACAAACCCAAATTGCCGGCTTGACGCCTGTCGTGTTGTTCCCTATCTGTTCCCGCATCATGTTCCAGATCGCCCGCTACGCCCCGGCACGAATACGCTGACCGACTGCCGGACCTGCTCGTCCGGTGTCCGCCCATCCGTATTGTGTTCACGAGGGTGCCATGAAGAGCATTCCCTACGAGAGGCCGCCGGGCGATGTCGTCCCGCGAAACGCGCCTCCTCGCTTCTACTACCCGCTTGCCACCGTCAAATGCGTCGGCTCGCCGTTTTTCCGGAGCCAGGACGCCCGCGACTTCGCTTGCCTTCTCGACGTCGATCCGGACGTCGCCCGATGGTCATGCGACGGCGTCGAGATTTCCTACGAAGGCGATACCTACCGCGTCGACTTCGTCGTCACCGGGAAGGACGACCGGACATTCATGGTCGACGTCGCCGAGGACGCACCGAAGCCGCCTGACTGGATCGAGCTCGCCGTCGGCCGGCTGGCCCACGCCTACCGACCGATTGCCATGAAGGAATTCGTCGAAAGCAACCGGCTTGCCAACGCCAAGGATTTACTCCGCTATGGCTTCTACCGATGCCCGCTCGGCGACCGCGTGCGGATCCTCGCCGCGCTCGACGAGATGGGATCGCTGACCGTCGCCGAAGCGCTGTCCGCCTTCCGGGAAGGCAGGCCGATGGCATGCCTGGCTGCGTTGATCCTGCAAGGATTCCTTGAGGTCGACTTGGACGATGCCCTGATCGGCCCGGAGACGGCAGTCCGCCGGATACGGGACTGAGACCGCCAATGTCGTCTCAACGTAATCCAGGACAGGTCCATGAAGAACCACATCACCCCGCGGAAGCGCTTCGGCCTTCCCGAACAGCTCGCGTACGCATCGCTCAGGAACGCCATCCGGCCGCTGCTCAGAGCGGACGCGTTCGTCGCCGTCGTCGTCATCCCGCCCGATGCCGACATCGGCCCGTACTTCCGCGCGGCCGATGCCATGCTCAGCACCGGCAACCGCTACCGGAAGACCGCCGCCATCGTCGACTTCGACCCGAAGAGGCCGCTGAACTCGGCGAAGGAGATCGCGGGGGCGCTCGACGAGAAGAAGGTCGTCCTCCTCTTTCCCGACGAGGCGTCGATCACGGTGGCCGCCCGGCTTGCCGCCGACATCGTCGTCCATCTGAAGCCGCCGACCATCGATCAGGCGAAGGGCGTCTTCCGTGCGCTCTACGGCGGCCGCCTGACCGACCAGCAGGCGGAAATCTTCCTGCTCATCGACGAGGAGATGCAGCGTGCTGTCGTCCGTCCGGGCCGAAGCGTCGGCCGCATGCTGGCCCAGCTCGTCATGCGCCCCGAGACGCCGCGCGACGCGAGGAAACCGCCGCCTGGGCGGGCAGCCGACGAAGACGTCGACCTTCGCCTCGAATCCATGAGCGGCTACGGCGAGGCTCGCGAGTGGGGACTGCAGTTGAAGCAGGATCTCAGGGACTGGAAGGACGGTCTAATCCCGTGGAGCGACGTCGACCGGGGCCTCCTCCTGTCCGGGCCGCCGGGCGTCGGCAAGACCATCTTTGCGGAGGCGCTGGCGAACACCTGCGGCGCGAAGCTCGTCGTCGGCTCCGCTGCCCGCTGGCAGTCGAAGGGCCATCTGGGAGACATGCAGAGGGCCATGTTCAAGGCCTTCGAGGACGCCCGGAAGGCCGCGCCCGCGATCCTGTTCATCGACGAGATCGACGGATTCACCGACCGCGAGAGTGATCACGGACACAACAGCAGCTACGTCCGCCAGGTCATCAACTCGTTCCTTGAATGCCTCGACGGAACGGTCGACCGGGAAGGCGTGGTGGTCGTCGGCGCCTGCAACAACCCTGCTGTCATCGATCCGGCGATCCTTCGGCCCGGCCGGCTGGACAACCATATCCGTCTTCCGCTTCCGGACGCCGAAGCACGTGTCGGAATCCTTCGTCACCATCTTCGCGGCGACCTGCCGGACGAGGACTTCTCCCAGTTCGCCGAAGACAGCTTCGGTCTGACCGGCGCGGACATCGCCCGGATCGTCCGGCTGGCCCGCCGCGTCGCCCGGCGAGACCGCAGGGCGGTCACCGTCGCGGATATCATGGGGAGCCTGCCGGGTCGCCTCCCGCTCTCGGAGAAGTTTCGCTGGGCACTCGCCATCCACGAACTCGGCCATGCCGTCGTCGCGGTCGCTACGGGCGCCCGCAAGGTCTGGGGCGTCTCCATCGAGAGCAGGGCGTCGGCATCGCTGGAGCGTCAGATCCTCGGCGGCGCCGTGCTCGAAAGCGAAGAACTCGCCAACAACGGCAAGCAGTTCTACCTCGACAACATCGCGATCCATATGGGCGGCATGGCCGCCGAGCAGGTCTTCGTCGGCCACCATGGCGACGGCGTCGCGTCCGACCTCGACGGCGCGACGCGCCTAGCGATCATCCTCGACCGCCACCTTGGCATGAACGGCATGCTCGCCTCGTGGCCGGCCGGTGTCGACGAGCGGTTGATCGACAGCGCACGCAGGGTCGACGGCCCGCTGCTCAAGAGGATCGAGCCCGTCTTGCAGGAGCAGCTCGCCCGCGCCAAGACCATCGTCGAATCCTACCGGACCTCGATCGAAGGCCTCTGGCTCGAGCTGATCGGGGCGGGGCATTTGACGGGGCAGCAAATTGTCGACGGGCTGAAGCCGGACGATGCCAAAGACATGCCGACGCCGAAGACGCGGCGCCGGAAGATCAGACAACGGCTTCACGGATAAAGGAGAGACAGCATGAGCATCGAATCCCTGACCACGCCCGCCCCTCGGAAGGTCACCGGCTGGAAGGGCCTGAGCGACGCCGCGCACTTCGAGAGACTGAAGATGGCCCTGTTCCGGGCGAGGGGTCGCACCCATTTCGACCGGGCCGCTGCTGACCGCATACTCGACGATCTCCGGCACGTGGCCTATCGGCGAGGTCGCCAGGCCGCGGAGGTCTTCCAGTTCCTCGATCAAGACTTCATCGACGCGGACGAAGACCTTTCGATGGCGCAGGACGACCTGAACCGGATGTCGAGAAATCTTCCGTTCTTGCGGGAGGTGACGGCCGTTATTGAAGAAATCGAATCCATAAGGGATGAGATGTCGGATGAAGCACGGGTATTCTTCGGATGGCGGCCGTATGCGCAGAGGTGGGCGTTTCCAAATCCTTTGTGGTCGGAGCTACGAACCGCATTCAAAGAGGGCAGGAACGATGCTGAGCAGACATCTGTGGCAAGCTGCCCAGTCTTCGTAAGATGGTGATCTCCGATATCGAAACGTATCTCGGAGTTTGACGTCCAGCAGCGATCCGTCGCCGTTGGTTTCTTCCAACCGCAATGCGGCTGGCAGCCATTCTCGCGCGCGATCCATGATCGGGGCTAGCTCCGGCAAGCTAGCAAGGTCGTACATCGAAAGGATCTCCGTCACCTACTGAACAGGGAGATGCGTATTGAGCGGTTGCGCCGGTACTTTTTCACCGCGATTCTGGACGGGTGTTGGAAAAGGGAGATTGCACGGTGGCTATAATCGATTCTATGAGCAACGAGGAATGGTGCGACGTGTTGCTGGAGTCATTGTCTCTCGTTGAGAAGAGCGTATCACTTGGTGGGTTCATGGATCACATTCAACGCTGCGAAGATGTCTTCGCGCGGACAAGCTCCACCTCGTCCCAACGAACTCGGTTGGCAGAGTTCAAGTGCCGCGCGGGACTTCGGCTCGCGAAATCACGCGCGGCTGCCTGATCAATTTTGATAGCCCGCTTCGGGCGCTCTCCGATCATCGTAATCGGCGACCGCCGCTTCGACAGCGAGACTGGGTGACGGATGCACGCCTGGCAGAATACCAGTGGGACCCCACACCACAAAGCCAAGAAAGTCTTCGCCGTCATAGAGTTCAAACAACAGATAGCCTGGCGGCAAGCCTTGGGCAGACGTAGCGATGAGCCGCTTCCCGAAAGTTTTCCTCTCACGCAAACCAGTTAGGAACTCTATCGCCACGGAGGTCTGCGTCTCATCCCAGTAGACGATCGGCAACGGGCGGCCGTTCAAGAAAACGACGAAAACGAACCCCCCGTCCTTCTCGAGTCTGGCGATTTCATAGTAGTCCGTGTCTTCAACAGTCATTGATCTACCCTTCATTCATTAACGTCTGCTTTGATCGGCGCCCAATTGTGGGTTTGCAAGTCGTCGCCCAAGGAAGGTGATGAAACAACGGCACAGGCGATCGGACTAGGGAACATCGCGTCCCATTCCCACCCCAAGCCCTTCAACGCCAAGGACAACGCCAGCCCGTCCGCCTTCGCCTTGATGTCGATTCCGCTGCCATGGAAATGTCCCCATTCGGCACCTCCCTAGCGGACCAGATATTTCAAGGCCGGTAAGCCGATCGGTAAAATGTGATTGATGTCGAAGGATTCAACCCGTTCGCTTCAGCTCACCCTAGAATGCCTCAATCGGGCGAGTGAATATGCGCGATTAATGCACGCCTAAACTGGCTACCCGTTGAAAAAAAATGCAACTACAGCTAGATCGGAGATGGTGCGGGCGGAGCGAGTAAAACCGCTAACTCAGCTTGCTGGGTTCTGGTCACAAAGTAGCGCGTTCTTCGCGTTGGCTTACGGCTACATTCGATCGAGTGTTTAGTTGCTTTGAGTTTTTGCGTCCGCACCACCTCTTTTTTCTGGCGAGAAAATATGACACCTCCTAGTCAAAGTACTATTAACGACACGATCTGGATAACATCCCGAGTTCGAATGATCGCGGAGCGAAAAGCTCTGCGTAAACAGAACATTTCCTACCTGGCGGTCACGTACTACTCTGTATTCTCAGTTATCCTTTCAATCTTCGAATCCTTCTACAGCGTTCCTTATCCGGAACTTGGCAAGCTAAACTTAGCGTCGTCAGTGGTCGTGCTTGTCGCGTCTCTCGTTGCAGGCGGCTTCCGGATGGAGGCTCGGGCCGCGTCCTTTCGCGAGTGCTATCTCAAGCTGCAGAAGCTTTACGACGAAGATCTCCCGGACCAGGACAAGAAGCTTCGATATCGGGACATCCTACTCGACTTCCCAAACCATTCGAACCACGACTACACGGACCTTCTCGTCAATCACATGGTCCTTGAAGGAAAGGAACTCACCAATCACGGCAAACCCCTGAAATGGACGTGGTTCCAGTTCCTTTCGTTCTTCGGGCGGCGAATCCTTTACTGGTCGATCATCGCCGCACTGTTTCTGGTTCCCGTGGCGTTCTTAGTGTGGCCGTTTCTGCAGGGGCCAAGTTGATGCAGGCCAAAGAGAAATTCGACGAGCAGTTTGCAATCGATAACCTGCGGTTGATCTTCGACGAGCGAATTGCCGCGTCTGGAACGATCGGAAAAGACGGCATTGACCCAGCAGCCTTCCAGAGGAACATCGATGCCGAGCTGGCGCTCATCAGGAAGCGGGTATATGCAGAATCGTATCGCTTTACGCCCTTCAAGCAGCGTCTCATATCGAAGGGGGCAGGCAAGCCGCCGCGTGAAATTGCTATTGCTGGCGTTAGAGATCGGGTTACCTTGAGAGCCGTCACGAACGTGCTAATGCACGTTTTTGATGACGCGAAGCTCGCTCCCGCCCACTTCATCATCAAGGACCTCCTAGAGTTCGTACGGCCGCTGGGGGACGACTACGTCTTCCTGCAACTGGATGTCCAGGACTTCTATCCAAGCCTCGACCACCAACTCCTGCTGAAGCGTATCCGGACGCGAACCCGCTACCGGTTCTTCACCTCGCTTTTGGATGCTGCAGTTAAGACGCCGACCGGCGACGTCAAAAAGACAAACAATATCGGTGTTCCGCAAGGACTCAGCGTGTCCAACATCCTCTCATCGATATACATGATGCAGATCGATGAGAACGCTCGCTCCCGCTTCCACTATTACCGGTACGTCGACGACATCCTGGTAGTCTGCAAGGCATCCGATGCCAAGCGACACTTTCGCTGGCTGAAAGGCAGGCTTTCAAAGGCCCATCTGACGTGCCACCCACTCGTCGAGGGCAGCAAGTCTAAGATCGTTCCGCTCTCGAGCGGCGTTGATTATCTCGGGTACCACATCACGCCGAAGCTGGTGTCTGTCCGGAGGAGCTCCTACCGACGCATGATGACGACGATCATGTCGCTCATGACAAGCGCGAAGTACCGTACGAACCACAAGCGCCTGCTGGCAAAGATCAACTTGAAAATCACTGGATGCATCCTCAATGACAAGCGGTATGGATGGATGTTCTTCTTCTCGATGACGCAAGACGTAAAGCAGCTCAAGCGGATAGACCGCTTCGTTGCCCGCCTGTGGAAGAAGCTCGGCATGACAGGGCAGGGCAGGCCGAAGACGTTCGTGAAGGCCTACTACGAAATTCGCTTCAACCTAGCAAAATCAAAATATATCCCGAGGTTCGACGATTATACCCTTGAAAAGAAAATGCAGTTGATTGCCGACCTCCAAGGCGTCGAGCTGGAAACCATCAGGGACTGGACGGAGGCGGAGGTCAACAAGATCTTCTGGCGTCTAGTGAGGAGAGAAGTGAGCGAGCTCGAAAAAGACCTAACGCCTGTTAGCTAAGCTCTCCTGCTATCGCTGCGATATCTGGACTTCGAGAGTTCAGCTCCTTTGCATCATTGCCGCCCGCGTGCTCAAGACGTCTTGACGAAGACAGGCTCGACAAGGCGGCGCATGGGCCCCCCAAGCTTTTATACGATATCACGCCTTCATCGCATTGAAGACAAGCTGTCAGGAGGACCCAATTCACGATAATGGGGTGTCGATACACACTTATGGGCCATTCATCAGACGACGAAACATCCGTGGCACTCGTTGCCGAGATACAAGGCGGCGAGTGGCTAGTGGAGGAGTCTTTCGATGATATTCTCAATGAAAGGCAGGTTCGCTCTTCGAAGCCATTTTAAGAGCTATTTTCTCTGAGATCGCAACGTATCTCGGATGTTTGACGTCCAGCAGCGAGCCGTCGCCGTTGAGTTCTTCGAACCGCAATGCCGCTGGCAGCCATTCTCGCGCGCGATCCATGATCGGGGCTAGTTCCGGCAAACTAGCAAGGTCGTACATCGAAAGGATCTCCGTCACCTTCTAGGCCCTTGCGACAAAACCGACGTCGACGCAGAAATCCAGATGTTTAAGGTACCCTACCGTAAACAAATCCGAAGGACGCAGAGTTTCACTGCTCCCGCAATATGTCGTTCTGTTGACAACCGACGTCATCGCAAACTCCCAGCGAGCTAGGGCACACACCCTAGCGATCCAGTAAGTGTCATGCTGCCGGCGAACTTTTCAAAGAGTTCGGCAACCTCAGGCTCAACTTCGGTGTCAGACATCTGCGCCCACCATTGAACTTAAAGTGTCGCCGGTCATTTTCACCTTCGCCGACAGGTGGGCTTCGGTTTGATGTCACTCGATCATGCGCTTCCAAATTCCGATATTGTGGAAACAACCGTTGCGTGGTCTATTCCGCTCCTACCGCGAGCTACTGGATGTCTGGAATGAACGACGACGACGCAAAGTTCTTCGAGCTGCGGAAGGAAGGAAAGGCTTATCTCAGCAAAGTATTCATCCACGGTTCGATTAATCCCGAGCGCCGCCGCCTGATCCGGGGAGTGATCGAAGGTACCGAGAATGTCCTCCTGGGCGAGATAGAAGGATCGATGTGTCTCCGGATGACCGGCGAGAAGCGGAAGACGCAGGTTACGGCCCTAGTCAGCCAGGACGACGGTGGAATTCGTCGCGTAACGTTAGAAACCTTCCAGAACCGTGCAGGCGACTGGTACCAGGGCTACGAAAAGGACTCGTTCTCATTCCGCTCGGATGAATTCGAACGCCTGCTCGCATTCCTCGAGAGCATCAAGTTCATCGATCGCGCGAACGAGGGAACCTTTGACGTTCGCGACGTGTCTGTTGGCAACGGCCCGAAGATCATCACCGACGCCTCCGACCACGCGTTGCTGACAAGGATTCGACGGCTCGGCCCACAGGAGCGAGAGCGGCTCTTGCGGGACGTTCAGCCTGAACTTAGCCAAAACGAGATCAACCTCCTGTTGGGGCGGCGCCAGGGTCTTGAAGAGTTCGAGCGTGAACTCGCCGAGGGATCTTGGTCGGAAACAAGCTGGCAGGACTTCTTCGAGCGGCAGAGCTGGGTCTTTGGCTACGGTCTCGATTACAGGATCATGCGCCCCTTCGATCGGGAGATGGTTGTGGGGGCCGGGGGAACTGATGACCGGGACCGGCCGACGGTCGATTACCTGATGAACTTCACCGCCTATTCCGTCCTCGTCGAGATCAAGCGGCCGGACACTCCAATTTTCTCACAGCGCCGAGCAGGTCGATCCGGCACCTGGCGCTTCAGCAACGAGTTCATGGACGCCGTCTCCCAGGTTCTGGAGCAGAAGGCGGAGTGGCTCCTGCAAGCTCAGACAGGGCAGAACCACGACAAATCCGGAGACCGAAAACTTGAAACGAGGACTAGAGATCCGAAGGCGATACTCGTCATCGGCAGCGCCGCTGAGATTTCGGCCGCCGGCAACCGTCGAGACGCCGAGGTTCGCCGCGACACCTTCGAACTCTTCCGTCGGGATACTCGAAACTTGGACATCGTCACGTTCGACGAACTCCTGGATCGTGCCCGCTTCATAACCCGAGACTGATGGCACATGACCCTCCGACCCATAGAAGCCAAGCTCGTTGATGATCTTTTCGTCCAAGGAGGATACGTTCTCAACTTCACGAACCAGACCTTCACCGAATTCTTTCGGCACGAGGTCGGCGTGGAAATTTATGACGATGTCTATGGCTTCCGGGGGAATTCCAAGGGCAAGCGTCTCGTCGCCTTCACGCAGAAGGCTCCGCCGAAGGCAATTGCCAAGGCCCTGGCGGGGTTATGGGAATATCTGCAGGCTGACCGCCCCGACGATGCCACCGATGACAACCGGAAGAAACTCAGCGCGATTATCGAGCGGTTGGGCGGCCGGCCGCTGCCCGGTGCCGCTGTCGTCGAGGAGCCCAAAGTCACTCAGCCGCTACGCCCTGCGGAGGGTATCCTCGCAGCATTGGAATACGAATTCCTCGCACTCGAAGCGATGACCGACCGACCTCACGAACGAGGATACGCCTTCGAGCGTTTTTTGAAGCGGTGGTTTGACACGTGGGGGCTGGACGCCCGAGCGTCCTTCAGGACTATCGGTGAACAGATCGACGGATCTTTTCAACACGACGGCACGACATACCTTGTCGAGGCAAAATGGCATCGCGCGCAAACTGATGCCACGATGTTGCATTCCTTTCAGGGAAAGATTGAAGAGCGCACCATATGGACCCGTGGACTGCACGTTAGCCATGCCGGCTATTCAACCCCATCCTCCGCTGCATTCACCTCGAGGCGCATCATCTTGATGGACGGTCAGGATATCTACATCGCGCTCAATCGGCGCTTGGATCCAGCGATTGTGATCAGGGAGAAAGCCAGAGCTGCTTCTGAGCGAAAGAACCCGTTCGCCAAGGTGCTGGAACTCTTTCCGTAGACGGCGCCGGGGCGAGCGCAATCACTCGCAGTGCTTCGGCGCCTTCAGCGTCTTCACTAACCTGTCGACGACCGGCCCATACCGCTTCTGCTGCGTGGCCGGATACTCCAGCGTGAAGTTCCCCATGGCATCGTCGCACAGCGCGATCTGCCGCATGTAGATGATGCGGTCCCCCTTCGTGCCGGAATAGCTCGCCCACGCAGCTCCGCGCTTTTCGTAGGTGAACTTCCAGCCATCGTCGATCTCGAACTTCTTCCGGAGATCGCTCTCCTGGGAGAAGCGGCCCTCGGTCAGGTAGTTTCCCCAGACCGATAGCTTCGCCTGGCCGTCTGCGCTCTCAAGACCGACGCCGTCGCCATTCTCTGGAGTGAGAACAGTCTTGAAGTCTTCGGGGAGGTCTACGCTGTATCCGAAGCGGCCGTTGCCATACGGCTTGAAGTCGGCGGCCGTGGCCGCCACCGCGGTTACCAGGACTACTAGGCTTGCAACGGATCGTCGGCGCATACAGTTTCTCTTTCCCAAGTAAGACAGCACCTTCGTATCACGACCGAAGCAATCGGCGCCACCGATCCCCGCAATGCGGGCTGATGGACACGCAGACTTGTGGCCGGCCTGGTCCTGCCGCGTCCGTCCCGGACGGAGGCCTCTTGCGCCGTGCGAAGTTTTCCTTCTGCGTCATGGAAAACGAATCGTGACCGAGAACTCGGCAAGGCGTCGGCATTCCCTTTGAAAGACCGCGCCGAAGCTACGGCCTTTGTGGCTTGCCTTTCGCCGCTCCATCGTCTCCCGAAAAGGGGCGGAGCAAATGGGACAGGACAGCAGGCTTCTCGGATATTTTCGCCATGGCTTGGCACCACCCGGCGCCGAGGTGACGACGGTAAGACGCGAAGCGGCGAGGGAAGTCATGCGCGCGTTCGAGGACGGCCCGAGCCTCGAACGCTTCCCACTTTTGCGAGATGCCGCTCTCGTGCTTGCGGACGTGTTCTACCTAATCCGGAAGCAGCAGAAGCCGGAGTGGTTCTACACTTCCGGAACGATGTCCCATCCGACCCCGCACATCGCGCGAGGCCTCAGAAGAGCTTTCGAACAGATTGCATCTGCGTGCGACCGGCGGGACGTCGGGCAGGTAGTCGAGCGCTTGAACGCTATGCGAGTTGCTCCGACCAGGCTCGAAAACTTCCTCGCCGCCACACGGTCTCGCGATCCGATCCAGCCCTACGACGATGCCAGATGGGTATACCTCGTCCGAAACAAGACGGAATGGGGCGTCGTCAATCTCGGAGAGATCGACGGTCGCGTGCAGGACGCCCTCCACGAACTAGAGGCACTTAATCCGCATTTCGGGAAATACAACCTTACGGCCGCCTGGCGAGTTCGCGATCTCCGAGCAGGATATGCGATCGCGGCCATGGCGCTGCAACCTTGGTTCATCCAGACCGACTTCTACGACTTCAAAGATTTCGATCACCTCGCCGACATGCGTAAGAAGGTGACCAACGCATTGCAAGACTACCGTCTGCTGGACGGAGAGCCACCGTACGTATCGTCATCGTGGTCCTCTGAGTTCTTCAGAAACCACACCATGCGTCTTGAACTTGATTCAGTGGGAGTCGAGGATGAAGACGATGATGCTGCGCCAGGATTCGAACCCTAGCGCAGAGCCGATGCGCATTTTCAACGTCAGTCTAAGATTGACGGTCTGACAGTCCAAGATTTTGGCGGGTCAGTCTAAAATTATGCGACGCGCGAGAATCATGAAATGGCGCACCCGACAGGATTCGAACCTGTGACCTTTGGAATCGGAATCCAACACTCTATCCAGCTGAGCTACGGGTG
>QFQX01000049.1 GCA_003248775.1 Shinella sp.
GCCGCTTTAGCTCAGTTGGTAGAGCACGTCATTCGTAATGACGGGGTCACGTGTTCGAGTCACGTAAGCGGCACCATTTCCTTTGAAATCAGCAAGAATTCATACCGAACGGCTGCGTCATACGATGACGTCTGCTTGTTTCGAACGTAGGCTTTCGAGGCCGGTTCGACGGAGGATGAGCAAATAGCCGCATAACCACCTGTCCTGATTCCGCAAGCAAAAAGGGGCGCCGGCATTAGCGGCACCCCTTCTCAATTTCCCTACTGACATCCGGCCGGAAGCTTCGAGCTGCCGCCGGCAGACCCGATGACATCAGTCGGCGCGGCCGACACTGTCGTAGACGAAGCCGTGGCTCAGCGGTTGGGACGGTACGTAGACGTTGCGCAGGTCGATCAGGACCGGCTGCTTCATCAGGGACTTCAGCTTGTCGAAGTCGAGCGCACGGAAATGCTTCCACTCGGTGATGATCACCAGAGCGTCCGCATCCTTGGCTACTTCATCAACCCCATCGCGGTAGCTGATCTCCGGCATCATGCCGCGCGCGGCAGGCATGCCTTCCGGGTCATAGGCCTGAAGAACGGCACCCTTGTCCAGGAGCGCCTGGACGATGGCAAGCGCCGGCGATTCGCGGATGTCGTCGGTATCGGGCTTGAAGGTCAGACCAAGGATACCGATGGTCTTGCCGCGGATGTCGCCGTCCAGCGCACGCTCGATCTTGCGGGCCATGGCGCGCTTGCGGGTTTCGTTGATGCCGACGATGGTTTCGATGAGGCGGATCGGGCTGTTGTGGTCCTGCGCGGTCTTGACGAGAGCGAGCGTGTCCTTCGGGAAGCACGAACCGCCATAACCGGGACCGGCATTGAGGAACTTCTGGCCGATGCGGCTGTCGAGGCCCATGCCCTTGGACACGTCCTGAACGTTTGCGCCGACCTGCTCGCAGAGATCGGCGATCTCGTTGATGTAGGCAAGCTTCAGCGCCAGGAAGGCGTTTGCGGCATACTTTGTAAGTTCCGCGGTACGCCGCGAGGTGAAGAGCACCGGGTGCTTCTGCGGATCGAGAGCCGCATAGACCTGGGCCATGATGTCCACGGCGCGATCGTCGTTCATGCCGACGACCACGCGGTCGGGCGCCATGAAGTCTTCGATTGCCGCACCTTCGCGGAGGAATTCCGGGTTCGACACGACGGCGACGTCGGCATCCGGATTTTCTTCGGCAATAATACACTCAAGCTGATCGCCCGTTCCAACCGGCACCGTCGACTTGGTGACGACAACCGTGAAACCCTTTACCGACCGGGCGATTTCGCGCGCGGCAGCGAAAACATAGGCGAGATCGGCATGTCCATCGCTTTTGCGCGACGGAGTGCCAACGGCGAGGAAGACGACATCCGCATCGCCAACCGGACCTGCGAGATCCGTGGTGAAGCTCAGACGTCCCGCAGCAACATTCTTCTGGATGAGTTCTTCAAGACCCGGCTCGAAAATCGGCACCTTGCCGCTATTGAGCATCGAGATTTTTTCTTCGACCTTGTCGATACAGACAACATCATGGCCGAAATCAGAAAGGCAGACGCCCGAGACCAGGCCGACATAACCGGTACCAATAATCGCTATGCGCACAACAGACTCCACTCGATTTTTTGTGGGGAACAATCAGCTCGCCGGCCCGTAGCGCCGACTTGGGAGACCCGGCAAACGGACTTGCGAAGAACAGGCCATTCCACTGACCGATACTCAGAAATGTTAATTGCCGGTTAACACTTACCGCATTGCGAAACGTAAACCAAGCACCTCCTGCGCGAAGTGCTGTGGTTACTTTCTTAACCTTAACAAAACTGGAAATGCATTGTGTGCAAGACATGAAGAAAGCCCCGCTTTCGCGGGGCTTTCCGACGCAAGGCTACATTACATCCAGTAAGGCGGCACACCGTAATAATCATAAACTGAACGACCGTTTTCGCGATACCAGTCGCGTTCATCGTCACGAAAACGCGGCGCGCCCTCGATCTGCTGCTTCGTCAGATCGACGCGATATCCGTCCAGTTTCTCGTCATAGGAGAGCTTTTCCCACGGCAGCGGATAGTACTCATCGCCAATTCCGAGAAAGCCTCCGAAGCTCAGCACGGCATAAGCGACACGGCCGCCGCGCTTTTCCAGAATGATTCGCTGGATGGAGCCGATGCGCTTGCCGTCAGAGCCGTAGACCGCCGTGCCGTCCACCTTGTCGCTGGCAATCAGCGTCGGCGTATCCTTCACATAAGGATCACGATCTGTGGATTGTGCGTTCTGATGCAACATGGTGCACCTCCTTGTTTTCACGGTTCCTGATTACTTGCCTGGGGTCAACGTCAAAGGCCGGGCAAGGTTCCGACCGGAAAACCTCCGGTTCGGTGGCCAAGCGAACCTGATGCCAGCAGAACCTCACCAGATTTGCAAACAGCATTACCCAAAAGAGGAGGGGCTCGGGGGAGATTTATTGACGCTTACGTCAAGGTTATATAGAGCTATTGAGGCTTGAACCGGCTTGCCAAACGCATAAGCTCGGTTTGCGCGTCGAGGAGGGGGCATGCCGGCCACGGGAGGGCGGGCATGGAGGAAACTTTGACCGGGAGGTAATTATGTCTGATCTCGTCAGCCGCCATAGCGGCCGGGCAGCGGAAAAAATCTGGCTTTCATCTTATCCGGCCATGGTGCCGGCGGACATTCCTCCTCTGGAACATGCCTCGCTTGGCGCCCTGTTCGAAAGCAGTTGCGCCCGATATGCGGACCGCCTGGCCTTTTCCAGCATGGGTCGCGGCATGACCTTCCGCGAGCTTGAATTGCAGTCGCGCAAGATCGGAGCATGGCTTCAGGCGCAGGGGCTGCAGCAGGGCGACCGCGTCGCGGTGATGACACCCAACATCCTGCAGAACCCTGTGACCGTATATGGCATCCTTCGCGCCGGCTTCACGGTGGTCAACGTCAATCCGCTCTACACTCCGCGCGAACTGGAGCACCAGCTGAAGGACAGCGGCGCCAAGGTCATCTTCGTGCTGGAAAACTTCGCCCGCACCGTCGAGCAGGTCGTCGCCCATACCGCGATCAAGCATGTGGTCGTCGCCACCATGGGCGACATGCTCGGCATCAAGGGTCACATCGTCAATTTCGTGGTGCGCAAGGTCAAGAAACTCGTTCCGGCGTGGTCCATCCCCGGTCACAAGAGCTTCAAGCGCATTATTGCAGAAGGAACCCGGCTGCAGCTGAAGCCCACCAGCATCAAGGGCAGCGACGTCGCCTTCCTGCAATATACCGGGGGTACGACCGGCGTCTCGAAGGGCGCAACGCTCACACACGCCAACCTGCTTGCCAACAAGACGCAAATCGCGCTGTGGCTGGAGGCAGTGTATGCTACCAAGGGCCGCCCCGATGTGATGACCTTCATCTGCGCGCTGCCGCTCTACCATATCTTCGCGCTGACGGTGAATTCGCTGATGGGTATCGCCACCGGCAGCCACAACGTGCTGATCGCCAACCCGCGCGACATTCCGGCCTTCGTCAAGGAACTGGCGCAGCACAAGGCGCATGTCTTCCCGGGGCTCAACACCCTGTTCAACGCCCTGATGAACAACCCGGATTTCAAAGCGCTCGACTTTTCGTCCCTGCTTCTCGTGCTCGGCGGCGGAATGGCGGTGCAGCGGCCGGTCGCGGAGCGCTGGTTCCAGATGACCGGCTGCCCGATCACCGAGGGTTACGGCCTGTCGGAGACTTCACCCGTCGCCACCGTCAACCGGCTCGACAGCAACGAATTTTCCGGGATGATCGGCTTGCCGCTTCCCTCGACCGACATCGAGATCCGCGACGAGGATGGCAATACACTTCCGATCGGTGACGTCGGCGAAATCTGCATCCGTGGCCCGCAGGTCATGGCCGGCTACTGGCAACGGCCCGAGGAAACCGCCAAGGTGATGACACCGGACGGTTTCTTCCGTTCCGGCGACATGGGCATGATGGACGAGCGGGGCTTTGTGAAGATCGTCGACCGCAAGAAGGACATGATCCTGGTCTCCGGCTTCAATGTTTATCCTAACGAGATCGAGGAAGTCGCGGCCATGCATCCGGGCGTCCTGGAATGTGCGGCCATCGGCGTTCCCGACGAGCACTCCGGCGAGGCGGTCAAGCTCTTTGTGGTGAAGAAGGACCCGGCGCTTACGGAGGCCGAACTCAAGGCTCATTGCGCGGCAAACCTTACCAATTACAAGCGGCCGCGCTACATCGAATTCCGTCAGGAATTGCCGAAATCGAACGTCGGCAAGATCCTCCGGCGCGAACTCCGTGACAGCGCAGCCGGCAAGTAACGTCTTTGCAACAGCGAGCCGCCGGTGAAGCCGGCACTCGCTGTCGATGCTCCATTCCGGTGGAGTGCGCCTTGATCGGGCGCATTCCCCAGAATAGTGTCGCCCTCATCTTTGCCAACCAGGGAAACGAAGATGCAGGCCATCATCGACAAACTCACCAGCACTGCCGCCGCCACCCGAGCGGAGGACCTGCGAGCCGCCTTTGCCGCCGACGCTCAGCGCTTCACCCGCTTCAGCACGTCTTTCGACGACCTGCTGATGGACTATTCGAAGTGCGCCGTGAACGACGAAATCATGGCGCTGCTCGAAGAGCTTTGCACAAAGGCCGGCGTTGCCGAGAAGCGCGATTCGATGTTTGCCGGGGAGAAGATCAACTTCACCGAAGATCGCGCCGTCCTGCACACCGCGCTCCGCAACCGCGCGAACACGCCCGTCATCGTCGATGGCGCCGACGTGATGCCAGATGTCAACGGCGTGCTTGCGGCAATGGGCGAGTTTGCCGAAGCGATCCGTTCCGGCAAGCTGACCGGTGCGACGGGCAAGGCCATCACCGATGTCGTCAACATTGGCATCGGCGGCTCGGATCTCGGGCCGGCCATGGCGACACTGGCGCTCGCGCCCTTCCATGACGGTCCGCGCCTGCATTTCGTATCGAACGTCGACGGCGCTCACATCGCCGATACGCTGAAGCTGCTTTCCGCCGAAACGACGCTGTTCATCGTGGCGTCCAAGACGTTCACCACCATCGAGACGATGACCAACGCCCAGACGGCCCGCGCCTTCATTGCCAGGGCGCTTGGCGAAGATGCCGTCGGCGCGCATTTCGCGGCCGTCTCAACCGCGCTCGACAAGGTCGCGGCCTTCGGCATTGCTCCCGAGCGGGTCTTCGGCTTCTGGGACTGGGTGGGCGGACGCTACTCGATCTGGTCTGCGATCGGCCTGCCGCTGATGCTCGCGATCGGACGTGAGAATTTCGGCCGCTTCCTCGACGGCGCCCATGCCATGGATCAGCATTTCCGCACGGCACCGTTCTTGAAGAACCTGCCGATGCTGCTCGGCGCAATCGGCGTCTATCATCGCAACGTGCTCGGCTATCCGACGCGCGCCATCCTGCCCTATGACCAGCGGCTGTCGCGCTTCCCTGCCTACCTGCAGCAGCTCGACATGGAATCGAACGGCAAGAGCGTGACGATAGACGGAAAGC
The DNA here is from genome assembly GCA_003248775.1 of Shinella sp. Lineage (GTDB taxonomy): Bacteria > Pseudomonadota > Alphaproteobacteria > Rhizobiales > Rhizobiaceae > Allorhizobium. Next base: position 5,539 of record QFQX01000049.1, read on the forward strand.
CCGTTGCCGGAGGCTCAGGCCCGGTCGTATGGGGCGAACCTGGCACCAATGGCCAACACGCCTTCTACCAGCTCATCCATCAGGGCACGAGCATCATCCCGGCCGAATTCATGATCGCCGCAAACGGCTTCGAACCGGAACTGCGGCACCAGCATGAACTGCTGATCTCCAATTGCCTCGCCCAGTCGGAAGCCCTGATGCGCGGCCGCACGCTTGCAGAAGCGAAGGCGCAGCTGACGGCGAAGGGCATGGAGGAGGCCACGGCCGATTTCCTCGCACCGCATCGGGTATTTTCGGGCAATCGTCCGTCGATCACGTTCGCCTACGACCAGCTGACACCCTTTGCGCTCGGCAGGCTGATTGCGCTTTATGAGCATCGCGTCTTCGTGGAAGGCGTGATCTTCCGCATCAACTCGTTCGACCAGTGGGGCGTCGAGCTGGGCAAGGAACTGGCGACCGGTCTTCTGCCGGTGGTGGAAGGCAAGGTCGCGGCAACGGGTCACGACAGCTCAACCGCCGGCCTTATTGCAGCATTGAAGGCTGCGCGTGGCTAAGGCCGCGCCAACTTGTGAAAAGAGAATAACTAGGCGCGCTGAGATAAGAGAGTGCGGCGCGCCTCAGAAGCCGATTTCGGCGGCAAAGGGCGGGTTGGCCCCTGCCCTCGATACCGTTACGGCAGCCGCCTTCGCACCCAGGCGAAGGGCAGCCTCGACACCCGCCTCGTCAAGCGTGGCAATCTTTTCCTTGGTAAGCTTATCCTGACGCTTCAGCGAAGCGAGAATACCGGCGTCGAAGGTATCGCCGGCTCCGACGGTATCGACGACCTCGACGCGTTCGCTCGGAACGGAAAGCTTGAAACCGGCGGTGTAACCCGTCGCTCCTTCCGCACCGCGGGTAATGACGACGAGCTTGGCGCCCTTGTTCAGCCAGTGGCGGGCGAGCGTATCCTGATCGCCCTCAAGGCCGAACCAGACGAGATCCTCGTCGGAAAACTTGATGATGTCGGACATGGCAGCCATGCGGTTGATGCGCGCCATATGCGCCTGCTTGTCCTTGATGAATCCAGGCCGGATATTCGGGTCGAGCGAGATGACGCGCTTCGCATGCTCGCGAAGCAGCAACGCTTCATAGGTAGCGCCACAGGGTTCTGGAATAAGGCTGATTGCGCCGAAGTGCAGAGCCTCGCAGTCATCGCCGAGAACCGGCAGATCGCCCTCGGTGATCATCCGGCCAGCGGTGTTCTCGTCATAGAAGGCATAGCTCGCATGACCATCGACCAGTTTCACGAAAGCGATGGTCGTCGGCCGCGAAAGGGTGGCGCAGAAGGAATAGTCGACATTGCTCTGCTTCAGCGTCTCACGCAGGATGTCGCCCATCATGTCGTCGGAAAGGCCGGTGAAGAAACCGGTCGGGATGCCAAGACGCCCGAGCGCGATCGCGGTGTTGAAAATCGCGCCGCCGGCATAGGGTGAAAACGCCCTTTCGCCGCGCGTCGTTTCCCGCGGCAACATGTCGATGAGCGCTTCTCCACAGCACAGGATCATTCGGGCATCCTCCCTTCCCAAGAACGAATTTAAATCGATTTAAAGCAATTCTCGCGGAAACGCCAGAACTGCTTTTCGTTGCAGAGCGCCATGCGTCCATTAGGCACACAAACGGCGCTCTGGCTCCCTATTTTCGGGTCGATGCGTCAGGCGAGTTCGGTGACGCCGCCGTTGCGGCCCGACCATGCAAGCGGCGCATCGAGGAAAGCCTCGACTTCCGACAGTGTCTTTTCATCGAAAAGCTTCTGTTCACGCGCAACGGCCAGCACGTTCCGCCAGGTAGCGATGTAGTGCAGCTTCACATTGCCGTTGGTGAAGCGTTCCTCGGCCTCGGCGAAGATGCCGTAATAAAAGAGTGCGATGCCATGATCGACCACACCGCCGGCAGCGCGCACGGCGTCGATGAACTTGAACATGCTGCCGCCGGCCGTCGTCAGGTCCTCGATGACGAGGACACGGGAGCCTTCCGGCATATGGCCTTCGATCTGGGCATTGCGGCCATGACCCTTCGGAGCCTTGCGGACATATATCATCGGCAGGCCGAGGCGATCAGCAAGCAGGGCGGCAAACGGGATGCCCGCGGTCTCACCGCCGGCGATGCAGTCGAACTGCTCGAAGCCGGCATTGCGCATGAGCGTCGCGGCGGCAAAATCCATCACGGCCGAGCGAATGCGCGGATAGGAAAGGAGCTTGCGGCAGTCGATATAGACAGGGCTGCGCATACCGGAAGAAAGCTTGTAGGGCTCGGCTGCATTGAAATGCACAGCCTTGATCTCCCAAAGCATCCTGGCCACGAGTTCGGCCATCACGGCCGGTTCGGAAAATGTCGTCTGGATCATGCGCCCGCTCCTTATCGTCCTGCTCAGGCGAATAGCAGCATGCGCCCTCAGATGCTAGAGAGTTCGGGCTTTCAGGGGGAAGCGTTGCTTCGGGTTTCCACCGTTTCGACCCGATGCAGGAACTCCGCCATCTGCACACGGTTGCGGCCGTTGCGCTTGGCCTGATAGAGCGCGGCATCGGCAAGATTGAGGACCATCTCGAAACTGTCCGCATCCTGCGTACCGAATGCGATGCCGGCACTGACCGTGCATTGCAGCGTCGCTTCTCCGATCCGGATCTCCCGCGCCGCGAAGCTTCGGACGATGTCACCCGCTACGCGTTCAGCGCGGCCCGGCAGGGTGTTGGCGAGGATGATCGCGAACTCCTCGCCTCCGAGTCGGGCGACAGTCTGCTGCCCGCCGGCACCATTGGTCAGTTCCTCAGCGAATATCCTGATGACCAGGTCCCCGGCAGCATGGCCATGCTGGTCATTGATCGACTTGAACCGATCGATATCGAAGATGACAACCGCGGTCCTCGAACAGACCGGACGGCCGGAGACCTGATCGAAAAGCGCCCGGCGATTGAGCAGTCCGGTCAGCGGGTCGGTATTTGCCTCATGACGGTGTCTTGCCGCAAGCCGCCACTGATGGAGAGCCAGCGACAGGGCACCGATACCGGACATGCCAGCGATACAGACCGCCAGATTGAGGTTTTCCGCCCAGTTTTCAGGAGCGTGACCGAGTACCCATTGACGTTGATAAAGCAGAACGACAGCGCACAAGATGAACGATATGCCGCTCAGCACATAGAGAAAGACCATGCCCGTCAGCGGCCCCGGCGCTTCCGTACGCGCACGCCAGTACTGCCAGCCCGTGCCAATCAGAAGCGCAGCCGTCGCCAAGTTCATGAAGATGATCGCTACTCCGTCCAACCCCCACACCATCAGCGGAAGGCCGGGCGCAATCGTCATCATCGAGAGCACTGACGACAGCATCCACGGAGCTCTGCCTGTCCGGAACTGGACGGAGCCAGCATAGATCGTGCTGAAGCCGGCCATCAGGAAGACATAGGCGACAGACGCCCTGATCATGCCGGTTTCCATCGTGTAGGAACTGAAGGCAAAGATGCCGACGACGATGAAGAGAAGGGCTACGACAAGGGTCAGCAGGAAGGAATCGGCACGGCGCGAAACCCAGGTCCCAAGAAGGGTCACCATCAGACAGGTCGCGGAAAATCCCAGCGCCAGCAGAAGAGAATTGTAATCAAGCATCATGCCAAGTGTTCTCTTCAGCCTGAAATAACCACATCTCTCCCCTGACGGACGCTAACCGCCGCTTCTCTCCAAAACGTTACCCGAATTATGAAAATCCTAGCAATCTGCGGTCAATTCAGCGAACCCGCCAGAAGAGCGGGAACATCGGATCGAACACCGTTACCGGACCGGCCCCCGTCTCGATCTTCGCAGGGAACTCGACCGGCTCTTCGCCCCGTTCCAGGGTGATCGTTTCCTCGTTGGGCGCAAGCCCGTACCATGCCGGTCCGTTCAGCGAAGCGAATGCTTCCAGGCGATCAAGGGCGTTTTCCTGCTCGAAGACATGGGCAAGGCAGCTCATGGTGTTGATCGAAGTGTAGATGCCGGCGCAGCCGCAGGCGCATTCCTTAAGCGGATCGACATGCGGCGCGGAGTCCGTGCCGAGGAAGAAGCGAGCGTCTCCCGACGTCGCGGCCGCCCGCAGCGCCAGCCGGTGGTTTTCGCGCTTGGCAACGGGCAGGCAATAATAGTGCGGCTTGATACCGCCGACCAGAATGGCGTTACGGTTGATGATGAGGTGATGCGTGGTGATCGATCCGGCAATGTTGCGGTCGGACGAACGGATATAGTCGACACCATCAGCGGTCGTGACATGCTCCATCGTCACTTTCAGTTCCGGCAGGCGGCGGCGCAGCAGGTCGAGCACGGTATCGATAAACACCTTTTCGCGATCGAAGATGTCGACTTCCGGCGTCGTCACCTCTCCATGGACACAGAGCGGCAGGCCGATCTTCGCCATACGCTCCAGAACCGGCATGGCGTTTTCGAAGTTGCGCACACCGCCGTGGGAATTGGTTGTGGCTCCTGCCGGGTAGAGCTTCACAGCCGTGATCAGGCCGCTCTTCTTGCCTTCCTCGACATCGTCGGGATTGGTGTCTTCCGTGAGATAGAGCGTCATCAGCGGCTCGAAGCGATCGCCCTTCGGCAGGGCGGCCATGATGCGCTCACGATAGGCCCGTGCATCGGCTGTCGTCACCACCGGCGGCACGAGGTTCGGCATGATGATGGCGCGGGCGAAATGCCGGCTGGTGTCGCCGATCACCCCTTCCAGCATGGCGCCGTCCCGCAGATGCAGGTGCCAGTCATCCGGGCGGCGAATGGTAAGGGTGCTCATGATGGTATCTCCGGGCCTCGATTATCGCCCGGAGATACCATGTTCCATCCGTCGATCAAAGCTGCGTTTCGGGCTGCGTTTCAGGCAACCTTTTCGCTGGAAGGGGTGAACGTCTTCTGCATGGCTTCCTGGGCCTGCTCGCGACGGTCGTCCTCCATGATCTGCCGGATGCGCGGCAGCGCGCGTTCGAAGGCGGCAACACAATCCGGGTCGAACTGGGTGCCGGCACGGCCGAGGATATGTTCCACCGTGCGTTCGAAGCTCCAGGCCGGCTTGTATGGACGCTCGGTGGTCAGCGCATCGAAATTGTCAGCGATGCAGACCACGCGGCCGGAAACAGGAATGGCGGAACCGGAGAGGCGGTTCGGATAGCCCTGGCCGTCCCAGCGTTCGTGATGGCTAACCGCGATTTCCGAGGCGAGTTGCAGGAGCGACGAATGGGAACGGGAAAGAATATCGCTACCGATCTGGGCGTGAGCCTGCATCTGGCGATACTCCGCCTCCGTCAGACGACCCTGCTTCAGCAGCACGGTATCGGGCATCGCGACCTTGCCGATATCATGCATCGGTGCTGCCATGCGGATGTCGTTGCAGAATTCCGGCGAAAGGCCCAGTTCGAGCGCGATCGCCTCCGAATAAGCGGCGACGCGCAGGGTGTGACGCGAGGTTTCCGGATCCTTGTAACCAGCGGCGACCGTCAGGCGATGAATGATTTCCTGCTCACGCAGACGAAGCTCGCCTACGGCACGATCCACCTCACGGCGCAGCCACTCGGCCTGATCGGCCAACTGGCGACGGGCGCGTGACAGGCTGACGATGTTCTGCACCCGAGCCTGGAATTCGACCGGGTTGATCGGTTTGGTGAGGAAATCGATCGCGCCGGCGTTCAGGGCCGCCATGCGGGTGGTCATATCCTTGTCCGCGGTGACAAAAATGACCGGGACGTCGGCATATTTGTCGAAGCGGACGATCTCGGTATAGAGTTCCACACCGTTATACACCGGCATCTGAAAGTCGATGATGGCGATGTCGAAATCGACGTCCGGAAGAGAGGAGAGAACCTCGTCCGGGCTGGAAAAGGCCACCGCTTCGCAATTTTCAAGCTTGCCGACGAGTTTCGTCAGGAGCTTCAGGTTGGTGCTGTTATCGTCCACCAGCAAGATACGCATTGACGCCTCCTAAGTTCTCAAGCAACCAGCTTGAACTTCATCGTTTCGATTTCATTGTTGAGCATTTCGACATCGACCGTAGTGGGCTGCTGTTCGCGCAGCGCGTTGGCCTTGCCGGCAATTTCGGTGAGGCCGACATTTACGGCCGCGCCCTTGATCGTGTGCAGAACACGGTCGATGTGGTTTACGTCGCGGCTCCTGAGCGCGCCGTGCAGTTCGCCAATCAGCGCGGAAGCGTCGTCGAAGAAGGATTCGACCAGTTCCTGAAAGACATCTTCACCGAGAGCGTCGACCAGTTCCGCATAGCGGGCTTCATCAAGGCCGGCCGGGCAGAGCTGCGGCAGGCCCGGGAGATCCACGGCGCCGAGCAGGACCGGATCCGGCAGGCCATCGTCGTCGTCGGCCGCAGCCTCGACAAATTCGGTGACCAAGGTTTCGTTCAGCGACGAGATCACGTTGCGCAACCTTTCCATGGTGACGGGCTTGGATTCGAAGCCGGCCATGCCAGCATCCAGGCAACGGCGGCGGTCGTCATCGGATGCATTCGCGGTCATCGCGATGATCGGGACGGTGGCGCAGGGACCGCGCTCGGAGATGATCCGGCGGGTGGCTTCTATGCCATCCATCACGGGCATCTGCATGTCCATCAGGATCACGTCGAAGCTCTGGGCGGAGGCCACCGCGACTGCCTCCGCGCCATCGTTGGCGACGGTGACGTCCTGGCCGAGATGATTGAGGAAACGGGTTGCGACTTGCTGGTTTACCCTGTTGTCCTCGACGAGAAGGATGCGCAGCCGGGGAAGCTCGCCGCTCTTCTGGCTCTTGGCCGCAGAGAGGCGGCGCATCTCATCCTTACCGACGGCGACCACTGCCAGTTCGAACCAGAAGATGCTGCCGACGCCGACCGTGCTGCTCATGCCGAGTTCGCCACCGAGCTTTTCGACGATCTGCTTGCAGATGGTAAGGCCGAGACCGGTGCCGCCATACTTGCGGCTGATCGAGGCATCGACTTGCGAGAAGGGCTTGAAGAGCTTCGAAAGGCCGGCCTCGTCGATGCCGATACCGGTATCCTCGACTTCGAAGCGCAGCATCAGCTTGCCGTGGCGATAGAATTCGCGCAACCGTAGCGTGACAGTGCCGCTCTTGGTGAACTTCACGGCATTGGATAGCAGGTTGAGAAGCACCTGCCGCAGACGGGTCGGATCGGTGCGGACATACAGCGCATCGAGCGATTCCGGGATATCGAGAACAACCGTGTTTTCGTGATCGTCGGCGCGGCCGCGGATGATGCTGACGGTGGTTTCGGCGAGCGACGCGACATCGACGATGCGCTCCTCAAGCTCCATCTTGCCATGCTCGATCTTCGAATAATCGAGGATCTCGTTGATGATCTCCAGCAGCGCTTCGCCCGAGGAGCGAATGGTCTTGACACTCGACATGGCATCAGGCGGAAGCTGGGAAAGTTCCAGCAGTTCGGACATGCCGAGGATAGCGTTCAGCGGCGTGCGGATCTCGTGGCCCATTGTCGCCATGAACTGCGACTTGGCGCGGTTGCCGGCGTCTGCACCTTCAAGAGCTTCCGTCAGCTGGCGCGCCATCGTCTCAAGCTCAAGACCGGTCTTGCGAACCGATTTCAACTGGCGGCGAAGGGTCACGACGAGAAACACGACCGAGACCATCAGCAGGCCGAGCATCACGGCCGAGGTTCTTTCGAGACGAACGATGGTTTCCCGGGCGGTAGCACGCTCATTGCGGAGCTGGGTGTTGGTGTGAGCGAGAAGCTTTTCGCTGATCAGGGGGAGAGCCGCCAGCGTCGCGGCGAGAGTATCGAACTGCTGGCCCTTCATACGATCTTGCGCCAAAGGAGCAATGGCGGCGTCGATCTCGGAGAGAAGCTGAGCGGCCTCTGCATCCTCGGAAACGAAGCGACGGAACTGCGGCTCGCGGAGAAGCTCGATCTGCGCGCGAACCGCGTCGAGGTTCTGCGAAAGCCTATCGGCGAAATCATTCGCTGCCGGCTGGTGGCGTAGTTCCTCGGCAGCCGCGCCAACGGCCCGGACGTCCCGATCGAGCTGGTAGACGGTCCAGACGGCGTTTTCGCCGGCGCCATCCTGCAGGGAAAGAAATTGGCGGGAGATTTCGACCGCCAGCATGATCAGCACGACGAGGAAGGCAGCCGACAGCACCTGCAGAATCAGGGTGGTGCTGCCTGCCTTCTTCATGACTTCGCTGCTGCGGGCAAGAACGGTCACAGCGAAACTCCGGTATACCAGACCTTGCCAACGCAAAGGATTGCCCACTCACCGTTCCGCAGCGCCACGAGGCGGAGCGAACGAGCCGGGTTTTGCGAGATTGCGTTGGGGAGGTTGTTCATGCGGCTGTTCCAGCGGTCCCCGTGTTCAGCGCACTGCCGCCAGCGCCGCCGGCTTGTAGCCGACATGGGCAGCGAGCAGGTCGCGGAAGGTGACGGCATCGACGGGCTTGGTCAGGAAGCCGGTAACGCCCGTGGCGGTCGCGGCTTCGCGCAGCTTCGGATCCTGATCGGCGGTGACCATGATGACAGGAACTTCGTCATAGCGATGCAGCATGCGGATCGCCTTGACAAACTGGACGCCGGTCATGCCGGGCAGCATGTGATCGACAATCAGCATGCTGTAGAACGTGTTGTGACAAAGCGAGAGCGCGCGGGTCCCGTCAGCTTCGACAAGGATCTCCTCGTCGGTAACCTTTGCGGCAAGACGCTTCAGGATAAGCGCGTTCGTCGCATTGTCTTCCACGATCAGAATGGTCATTGCCCGTTGTCCTCCAGCGTACCATCCGATGAAATCGGCCCCACATCGCTTTTGGACGGGGGAATTTCCTCATTGGTTCATGGAGGGGTTGTAGCAACCGGACCCTGAAATTCGTTGAAGCAATTAGCAACAATTTTAATCGTTGCTATATTAATCGCTTCTTAAATTTTTAGACCTGACTAACATTCTGTATTCCTCCTGCGCCACAAGGGGAATGCTTGCCGACAGGGAAGATCGGAAGGGGCGTCAGTTGTCGCTGAAGACGAAATCGGCCTTGCGACTGCGCGATAGTACAAGGCGACCATTCGGCAGGTCGTTCTCCTCCACCTTGGCTGCAACCGCCGCCTCATCGAGACCAAAACCGCGCCAGCGAGCCTCCAGCCGACGCCGGAGTTCATCCGCCGGCGGTGCGATCATCACAGTCAGGTCGAAAAGCGGTGCGAGCACGGACCATGGCTGGTCTTCGAGCAAAAGATAATTTCCTTCGGCCAACACCACGCGCGGCCCCGCCGGGATTGCACGGGCTGCGGCGATGGCGAGCTCGCGTGTACGGTCAAATACCGGCACCAGAACTTCATCGCCTCCCCTCACCGCACGCACGATATCGACAAGTCCCCGGACGTCAAAGGTGTTGGGTGCCCCCTTGCGCGCGAGCAGCCCACGGTCTTCCAGCACGGCGTTATCCATGTGAAAGCCATCCATCGGCAGGATGGATGTCGGCACGCCCTGCGCGATCAGCGCTTTTTCCAGCCCTTCCGCTAGGGTGGATTTTCCGGCACCCGGAGGGCCGGAGATGGCAACGAGCAGGCGGGGCGAACCGGCCGCCTGATCGCCGATGGCTTTCGCCAGTGTATCGACCGCCGACATGGCCGATGTCATGCCGCAACGCTCTCTTCCGGTGCGGGGCGAGCGCCGGTCATGAAGGCGACGGCATCCGACATCGTGTAGTCCTTCGGATTGATGACACAGAGCCGCCGTCCGAGGCGATGGATGTGGATACGGTCAGCCACCTCGAAGACATGCGGCATGTTATGCGAGATCAGCACGATCGGCAGACCGCGCGACCGGACCTCAAGGATAAGCTCGAGAACGCGGCGGGACTCCTTGACCCCGAGGGCAGCCGTCGGTTCGTCCATGATGACCACCTTGGAGCCAAAAGCCGCGGCACGGGCAACAGCAACCCCCTGACGCTGGCCGCCCGAAAGCGTCTCCACCGCCTGATTGATGTTCTGGATGGTCATCAGCCCGAGTTCGGAAAGCTTGTCTCGCGCGATCTTTTCCATCCTCTTCCGGTCCAGGGAGCGGAACACCGATCCCATGATACCCGACCGGCGAATCTCCCGGCCGAGGAACATGTTATCTGCGATGGAAAGCGCCGGCGAAAGGGCAAGATTCTGGTACACCGTCTCGATGCCGGCGTCTCGCGCCTCCATCGGGCTTCGAAAATTCACGAGGTTGCCGTCCAGTCTGATCTCGCCTTCATCGGGCGTAACCGCACCGGAAATCGCCTTGATCAGCGATGACTTTCCGGCGCCGTTGTCGCCGATTACGGCAAGGATTTCGCCCGGATAGAGGTCGAAATCGGCGTTATCGAGGGCGGTCACGCGGCCGTAACGCTTGACCAGACCGCGGGTGGTGAGAATGGGTGCGCGTTCCATCAGCCTGCTACCTTTCTGATCCACTGGTCGACGGCAACCGCCGAGATGATGAGTACGCCGGTCAGGAGGACCTTCCATTGCGGATCGGCGCCGAGCATGTTGAGCCCCATCGACACCACTCCGACGATCAGTGCGCCGAACAGGGTTCCAAGGATCGAGCCCCGCCCGCCGAAAAGCGAGATGCCGCCGATGACCGCCGCCGTGATTGCCTGAAGATTGTAGTCGGTGACGGCCGCGGAAGGCGAAATCGAACCGTTACGGCCGATGGAGACCCAGGCCGCAAGTGCCGCGATGAAGCCGGCCAGCGCGTAGGTGCCGAGCAGCACACGATCCGAACGGATGCCGGCGAGCTGTGCCGCCTCCGGGTCATCGCCGACAGCATAGAGATGTCGGCCCCAGGCGGTGTGATTGAGCGCGTACCAGAGGACGCCGATGAGGACGACCATGAAGACGACCCCGAGCGTAAAGACCGCCTTTCCAATCCGGAAGCTGTCGCCAAATATCTGCAGGAAGGGCGCGATGGCCTCAATATCGGCGTCGCGCAATGTCTCGTTAGCCGAATAGATGAAGTTGGTGGCCATGACGATGTTCCAGGTGCCGAGCGTCACGATGAACGGCGGCAGCTTGATCTTGGCCACCAGAAATCCGTTCAGAAGACCGCAAAGCGTGCCCACCGCCAACCCGACGATGACGGCGATCGGCGAGGGCATGCCGTAATTCAGGGCGCAGTTGCCCATCACCACCGCCGAGATGACCATGACGACGCCGATCGACAGATCGATGCCGGCCGTCAGGATCACGAGGGTCTGGGCCGCGCCGAGAATACCGACAACCGCGATCTGCTGCAGGATCAGGGTGAGCGTGTAGCTTGAAAAGAACTTGCCGCCGATGGCCAGTCCGAAAATGGCGATCGATGCGATCAGCACGATCAACGGCACGGCCGCCGGCGTGGAATGCAGGAAATGCTGTATCCTGCGAAGGGGGGAATGGTCCTCGAACGCGGCGACGGACGCGTCGCTCTTGTCGAGAACCTTCTCGAATTCCTGGATGCTTGCCATGGACGTGTCTCCATCCCCTAGAGCGCCGTGCGTCCATTCGGACGCACAAAGGACGCTCTAACGTCTTGTTTCTGCGCATCGAGCCTTCCTAAAACCATTTCCGATTTTCGGTCCGATGCGCCAGGACAGGTGCGATGCACTGTGGGAAAGGGCGGCCTCAACCGCCCCTTCGTCAAAGTGTCGTGGTGCTTTCCATCAGCCGATCAGCCCCAGCACTTTTCCAAACCGACCTTCGTGTCGATCGATTCGACACCCGGTGCCGGCTTGTCGGTTACCAGCGAAACGCCGGTATCAAAGAAGCTCTTGCCGGGCGTCGGCTGCGGCTTGCTGCCATCCTTCGCATATTTGGCAATAGCCTCGATGCCGAGCGACGCCATCAGCAGCGGATACTGCTGCGAGGTCGCGCCAATCTGGCCGGAGGCAACGGACTTCACGCCCGGGCAACCACCATCGACGGAGACGATCAGGACGTCGCCTTCCTTGCCGACCGCTTTCAGAGCCTGATACGCGCCGACGGCAGCCGGTTCGTTGATCGTGTGAATGACGTTGATATCCGGATCCTTCTGGAGAAGGTTTTCCATGGCCTTGCGACCGCCTTCCTCGTTGCCGTTGGTCACGTCATGACCGACGATGCGCGGATCGTCCTCATCGCCGATCTTGTTCGGGTCCTTCGGATCGATACCGAAGCCGATCATGAAGCCCTGGTCGCGCAGAACGTCGACGGTCGGCTGGGACGGAGTGAGGTCGAGGAAGCCGATCTTCGCGTCCTTGGCCTTGTCGCCCAGGGTTGCCGCCGCCCACTGGCCGATCAGCTTGCCGGCGAGAAGGTTGTCGGTTGCGAAGGTGGCGTCGGCTGCGTCGGCGGGATCGAGCGGCGTGTCGAGCGCGATCACCAGAAGCCCGGCTTCCTTCGCCTTCTTCACCTGATCGACGATGGCCTTGGTATCGGAAGCAGTGATGAGGATACCCTTGGCACCGTCGGCGATGCAGGATTCGATAGCCGCGACCTGACTGTCATGGTCGCCATCGACCTTGCCGGCATAGGATTTCAGGGTAATGCCAAGTTCCTTGGCCTTGGCTGTCGCGCCTTCCTTCATCTTGACGAAGAAGGGATTGGTATCGGTCTTGGTAATCAGGCAGGCAGACACGTCTGCTGCGCTTGCAGGGGCGGCGAAAACCACGCCAAGGGCAAGCGTGGACAGGGCTGCTGCGATTAGTGACTTTGTCATAATTTTCCTCCCGAAAATGACTCGGCCGGCTCCTCCGGCCGCGAGATGTCGGCCCGGGCAAGAAAATTGCCCGGTCTGGCACGCCGTTCTCGGCCGTACCTCTCCTCCACGTGGTCATTTAGAACATCAAAAAATTCCAACGTCAATAAATAAATCCAATTGAATTATTAATCCAATGTGACATGCTGGCGCCCTGCCCTACTTCACGGTAGGACAGGGTCGGGAGGAGCGACCATGTCCTTGACGCATGACCATTCATCATCGACGACCCGCGAACCGGAGCCGATCAGCACCGGCGGCGGCGCCAATCAGGTGCGCGTGCGCGCCTACAACGAACGGCTCGTACTTTCGGTCGTGCGGCGTCATCGCGGGCTCTCCAAGGCGGATATCGCAAGACGCACCGGCCTTTCCGCACAAACGGTCTCGGTCATCATGCGGGCTCTGGAAAAAGACGGGCTTCTGGTGCGCGGCGAACCGGTGCGCGGCAAGGTAGGCCAGCCGTCGATCCCGATGTATCTCAATCCTGAGGCCGTCTTTTCGTTCGGCGTGAAGATCGGCCGGAGAAGCGCCGATTTGGTGCTGATGGATTTCGTCGGCAAGATCCGCACGCAGCTTCACCGCACCTATCGCTATCCCAACCCCGAGGAGATTCTCTCCTTCATCAGCGATGGCATTGCCGAGGTTGAAGCCGCAATCCCGACAGCACAGCGAGACAGCATCGCCGGCGTCGGCATTGCCGCACCTTTCGAGCTGTGGAACTGGGCCGAGGAGGTGGGGGCGCCGGAAGGAGCCATGGATGCATGGCGCGGTTTCGACCTGCAGGCGGAGGTCTCCGCCCGGATAAGCTACCCCGTCTATCTGCAAAACGATGCGACGAGCGCCTGCGGCGCGGAACTCGTCTTCGGCGCCGGCCCGCTTTACCCGGATTTCATCTATTTCTACGTCGGCTCCTTCATCGGCGGCGGCATCGTCCTGAACTCGTCCGTCTTCGTGGGACGCACCGGCACCGCCGGCGCAATCGCACCGCTCCCCGTACGCAACAAGCGCGGGGAGACAGCGCAATTGCTCGAGATCGCTTCGATCTTCGTGCTGGAAAACCTGCTTCGCGAACGCGGTCTCGACCCCCAGCCCCTGTGGTATGCTGCGGAAGAGTGGATCGACTTCGGTGAGCCGCTGGAAATCTGGATCCAGGACAGCGCCGAGGCGCTGGCGCAAGCCATCGTCGCGGCAGTGTCCATCGTCGACTTTTCCGCCGCAATCATCGATGGCGGCTTTCCCGACTGGGTGCGCGCACGGCTCGTTGCGGCAACGGTTGCGGCAGTCAATCGTCTCGATCTGCAGGGTATCGTTACGCCCGATATCATCGAGGGCGTCGTCGGCCCGCAGGCCCGCGCCATCGGCGGTGCGAGCCTGCCAATCTTTGCGCGTTATCTCATCGACCAAACGGTCCTGTTCAAGGAAATAGACAATGCTGAAGGGAATTGACCCGCTTCTGAGCCCCGACCTTCTGGCGACGCTGCGCGCCATGGGCCATGGCGACGAGATCGCCATCGTCGATGGCAACTACCCGGCGCTGGAGCATGCAAGGCGTCTCGTGCGCCTCGACGGTCACGGTCTCGTCCCCGTGCTCAACGCCGTTTTGAGCGTCCTGCCCATCGACGATTTCGTGCCGCAGGCAATCTTTCGCTCGACGGTCGGCGCCGATCCTGAACGGCTCGATCCCGTTCATCAGGAAATCATTGCCTGCTGCGCCCGCCATGAGCCGAAGATGCCGGTCGTGCCGCTCGTGGGTGCAGGCTTCTACGACCGCGTGCGCGCGGCCCATGCGGTGATCCAGACGGGGGAACCACGGCTCTATGCCAATGTTATCCTGCGTAAGGGCGTCATCTACCCCTGAGCTTAGAGCGTCATATTAAGTGTACGACGCTCTAACCCTCCAGCGCCTTCGAGATGCGCTTCGAGAGTTCGACGGGGTTCTTCAACACGATTGCCCGGCTGGTGCGCTCGATCAATTGCTCGCGGATGAGGCGCGACATTTCGCGGGAAACCGTCTCGCGGCTCGAACCGATGTGTTCAGCCAGTTCCGCATGCACGAGTGGCGGCGAAATGATCCTTTCGCTGCCGCCATCGCCGCGCGAGCGCGAGAGACGCAGCAAGGCGTTATAGAGCCTGTGCTTGGTATCGAGGAAGGAAAGCTCCGACACCCTTTCGTTCATCGCGCGAATGCGGCGCGACAGGAGTTGCATCAGCGCCCGGGTCACGCCGGGGCTGTTTTGCAGAATGTCATGAAAGACTGTGTAAGGGATTACGGTTACAGCCGCGTCGCTGACCGCCATCAGGCTGGCGGACCGGGCGAGATCATCGATTGCCGATAGCTCACCCATCAGGTCACCGCGCCGAAAACTTCCCAGAATAGCTTCTTTCCCTACCGAAAAACGCAAGACTGCGCGCACCTCGCCGCTCTGCACCAGAAATACATCCTTGGTGAGATCTTCGTAGTCGACGAGACTTTCGCCGGCGTAGAGATTTCTCGTGTGGCATCGAGACAACCATTCCCGATCCTCTTCCACTGTCAGGCTGGAGAAAATCGGACTTCCACGCAAAGAAGACAAATTCTGTGATATTGTCAGCAGGGTGGCTCCTGTCGTCAATTGTGTGTTCCACTTACTATACTTGCTAATTTACGCAGCGCGCGGACGAATGTCTTACATATTCCGTACGCTTTATCAAAAGCAAGATAGGTGACGACAAGAAACCTACCGATCTATTACCAATTTCATTCGAAGAGAGTTTCTCTTCTTTTCTAGCCTATCGAGCCTGCCGAAGGGCCCCAGACGTCTGTCAACGCGAAACCTTCCGGGAAAGGATCGAAAGGATCAAGCGCAACCTGATGCAATCCGAAGGTGAAGCCGCGGCCGCTGATCGTCGGGATGACAGCCGTCCGTCCGGCCACTTCCGTCACTGAATCAAGACCCACCTCGAACTCCGAGCCGATGATCGAGCGGGACTTCAGGATGTCGCCGACCTTCACCTTGCCGCGGGCGTAAAGCGTCGCGAGGTTGGCGGAATTGCCCGTACCGCAGGGCGAACGATCCACACGACCCGGCCACATGGTCGTGCAGGTACGGACGGCCCCGTCAGGATCGACATCCCTGAACATCACATAGGCGACGCCGGAGATAGCCGGGATTTCCGGGTGGACGACCGGGATCGTGCGGTTGATCTGTTCCTTGAGGATCATGCCTGCCTCGACCAGCGCACGCGCATTGCCCTTTTCGATGGTGAGGCCAACCTGGCCGACATCGACGAGCGCATAGAAGATGCCGCCATAGCTCAGGTCGAAGGTGATACGCCCCCACTGCTCGGTATCGATACCGACGTCGAGTTCATGGACGAAGGAAGGAACCATGGTGAGCTTGACGCGTTCGCAGCGGCCGTCGCGGCAGGTGGCCGTCGCACGGACGAGGCCGGCGGCCGTGTCCAGCATGACGACCGTCTCAGGTTCCTGCATCTCAACGATACCGCTTTCCAGCAGCGCGGTGGTGACGCAGATCGAGTTGGAGCCGGAGCTCGCATGGGCCTGGTCGGGCTGAAGGATGATGAAACCGGCATCGGCCTTGGGGTTCTTTGCCGGCAGCAGCAGGTTGACGGAACCGATCGGCGCACCCCGCGGCTCGAGTACGAGCATGCGGCGCAGCTCCTGACCCTTGGGATCGTTGTTCATCCAGTGCAGCTGCTCGGCGATCGTTTCGCCGGGGATCTTCGGCACGCCGCCGATCGCCACCTTGCCGATTTCCCCTTCCGCATGCACGTCGAGAAGCTGAAGGGTCCGTTTCCATCTCATGAGATTACTCCATCAAATAAACAGGTTCATTTCACTGCGAGACCAGCCAGGTCTTCATGGTGAGAGGGTTCCTTGCGGGCGAGCGCGCCGAACGCCGCGATCTGCACGAGAGCTCTTCGCTGGCGTTTCAGGGCCTCGACCGCATCATGCCGCCCGACCAAGGCAAAGCGCAGTTCGCTGCCGACCGGCGCCTGCGCCAGACGCCACAAATCGGCTTCGATGACATGGGCGATCTTCGGGTAGCCACCGCAGGTATTGGCTTCCGCAAGCTGGATGATCGGCTGTCCCGAGGGTGGCACCTGAACGGTGCCCGGCATGATGCCGTGGGAAAAGAGTTCCAGGCGTCGGGTCAGTTTCAGCTCGGCACCCGCAAGTCGATAGCCCTGACGATTGGCCTCGTCGGTCACCCGCCATGGCGTGGCCTCGAAGGCCGAAAGAGAAGCGGGATCGAAGACCGTATGCTCGGCGCCGGCAAGGACCCGGACAGGTCTGTCGGCTCCGTCATGACGCCCAATGGCGGACGGATCGATGCCGAAACCGCCCGGCAGGTTGGCAAGCGCTGCGGGGCCATGCGAAAGTTCCAGCCGGTCGCCGCGCCGAAGCCCCCTCCCCTGGAAGCCACCCCAGCCGCTCTTGATATCGGTGGAAGCGGACCCAAGCACGGCAGGCACGGAAATCCCGCCGGAAAAGCCGACATAGGCCCGCGCTCCCGAACGGGGCAGACCGAGTTCCAGCACATCGCCGGAGCGGACCTGCAGGACCCACCATGACGGATAGCTCCTGCCGCCGAGCATCACGGGGCAATCCGCGCCTGTCACGGAAACGAGCGTGGCGACTTCAAAGCGAACGCGGAACGGGAAGACCGCAATCTCCAGCCCCGGCGCATCGGGATCATTGCCCAGCATGAGGTTGGCGGCTTCCAGTGCCGGCCCATCCATCGCACCGGAGCGAGAAACCCCGGCATCGAGATAGCCGAAACGGCCGAGGTCCTGCACGCTGTTAGCGGCACCTGTCGTCAGGATCTCGATCATGCGAGGACCTCCTTCGGCACAAAACGGATCTTGTCGCCGGGACGAAGGGCTGCCGGCTGTTTTCGGGATGGATCGAAAAGACGGAAATCCGTGTGACCGAGAATGTGCCAGCCGGAAGGTGCGGTGAGCGGCATGATGCCGGCCTGCGCACCGCCGATGATCACCGAGCCCTCGGGAACACCCATGCGCGGCACGGCACGGCGCGGTATCGCCAGCTTCGGGTCTAAGCCCGAAAGATAGACGAAACCCGGCATGGCTCCCACCGCAGCGACGGAGTAGACCGGAGTAGCGTGAAGTTCGACCAATGCCCGGGGCGTCATTCCCTTGGCCGCGGCGACTTCAGCGAGATCGGCACCGCCCGGACCGCCGTAAACGACGGAAATCTCCACCAGACGGCCACGTGAGTGACCAGCCTCAGCCTTTTCCCAGCCGGCAAGAAGCTTCGCCTGCAGCAAGTCCGGATCGAGGCGCAGCGGATCGAAGACGACCATGAGGTTGTTCATGCCCGGTGCCGTTTCGAGAACGCCGGCAAGTCCCTTCAAGGCCTCGGCCAGCGTCCAGATACGCTCCTGTCTGGATTGATCGAAGACCACGCCGGCGACATCGAGCAACAGGGAGCCCGCACCTTCCGCGCCCACTCTCGGATTGCCGTCGTTCTCGCTCATGGTGCCTGTCATGATAACCTCGTCGAATGTGATATATCAGAAGCCTGTGGAGACCCCAAGCATTTCTTCGCGACTGCCATTGTCTGCGCACTAAAGCTCCCCTTAGATTAGTCGACCGAACACACGGGAGCAAAAACATGAGCCTCAGCGTCGATCTCAACTCGGATATGGGCGAAGGCTTCGGCGCCTACAGGATGGGCGACGACGCGGCAATGCTGTCGATCGTCAGTTCCGCCAACATAGCCTGCGGACTGCATGCGGGCGATCCCGAAATCATGGCGCAGACTTTTTCGCTGGCCAAGGAAAAGGGCGTGGCAGTTGGCGCCCACCCCGGATTTCCCGATCTCTGGGGCTTCGGACGGCGCAACATTCCCTTTTCTGCCGGAGAAATCGAGCGGCTCGTCGCCTACCAGATCGGCGCGGCGCAAGCTCTGGCGACCTATGCCGGCCATCCGATTACTCATGTGAAAGCCCATGGCGCGCTCGGCAATCTGACCCAGCAGGACGAGAGCGTGGCGCAGGCCGTCAACAATGCAATCAAGGCGGTCGATCCGAAGCTCGTCTGCCTCACCATCGCGCTCGGCCATCAGGAACGACTGGCGCGGGAAATGGGACTTTCCTGCCGGTCCGAGATCTTCGCAGACCGAGCCTATACCGATGAAGGCTTCCTCGTTCACCGCAGCAAGCCGGGCGCGGTCATCCATTATGCGGCAACGGCGGCCGAACGGGTGGCGCGGATGGTCAGGAACGGCGCAATCGAGACGATCACCGGACGCTCCATCGTGACACCGATCGATTCGATCTGCGTGCACAGCGACACGCCCTCTGCCGTCGGCATTGCCGCAAAGGTGCGCGCCGGGTTGGAAGATGCCGGCATCACCATCCGCAACTTCCTGCACTGAGGACATCGCATGGATCTGGCCACGATCGCCAAACTTATGGAAATGCTGCAGGATTCGTCGCTGAACGAACTGGAAGTCTCCGAAAACGGCATGCGCATTCGCCTGTCCAAGACAGCGGGGCGGTCTGGTGGATCCGTCATCCCGGCCTCGGCGCGGAGCGAATCGCCGGAAGCAATGGCCGCCGCCGAGATTGCCTCGCTTCTGGCCCTGCCGGAGGTAGAAGACAGCGTGGAGACGGTGGTGGTCGCAGGCCTGCCCGGCACCTTCTACCGCGCGCCGTCACCGGGCGCCGAGCCTTACGCTAAGGAAGGCGACCTCATCAAGGAAGGCCAGACGCTGGCGCTGATCGAAGCGATGAAGATGCTGAATCCTGTCGAGGCCCCGCTTGCCGGCCTCATTGGTCATATCCTCGTGGAGGACGGGCAGCCGGTGACCGCCGGAACACCCCTCATCACCCTGATCGCGGACTGACCCGATGTTCGACAGCGTGCTGATTGCCAATCGCGGGGAAATCGCCCTGCGCATTCTCAGAGCCTGCCGCGACCTCGGCCTCAGGACCATCGCCATCCACTCCGAGGCCGACCGGGATCTGCGCCACGTCCAACTCGCCGATCAGGCGCTCTGCATCGGACCGGCTCCGGCCGCTCGCAGCTATCTCGATATCGACGAAATCCTGCTTGCGGCGAAACTGACTGGCGTCGGGGCTATCCATCCCGGCTATGGCTTTCTTTCCGAAAACGCCCGCTTCGCCGCCATGGTCGAATCGGCGGGAATAACCTTTGTCGGACCACCTGCGGCCGCGATCCGCATGATGGGCGACAAGGTGTCCGCCAAGCGGGCGATGATCGCAGCCGGCGTTCCCTGCGTGCCCGGTCCGGACAGCGCCCTGCCCGACGATCCGAAGGCGATCGCGACCATTGGCGACGACGTCGGCTATCCGCAGATCGTCAAGGCATCGGGTGGTGGTGGCGGACGCGGCATGCGGATTGTCCGCGAAGCCGCGGCACTGGTTTCGGCAGTACAGATGGCCCGCGAAGAAGCCGGCCGCGCCTTCGGCAACCCGGAAGTCTATCTGGAGCGCTTCCTTGAATTTCCGCGCCATGTCGAGATTCAGGTGCTGGCCGATGCGCATGGTCATGCCATCCACCTTGGCGCACGCGACTGCTCGACGCAGCGCCGTCACCAGAAGCTGATCGAGGAAGCTCCGCCGCCCGGCATCGACGCCGAGGCCATTGACATGATCGGCAGGCGCTGTGCCGAGGCCTGCATCGCCATAGGCTATCGCGGCGCGGGCACCTTCGAGTTCCTGTACGAGAACGGCGGCTTTTATTTCATCGAAATGAATACGCGGGTTCAGGTCGAACATCCCGTCACGGAAGAAATCACCGGCATCGATATCGTCCGCGAGCAATTGAAGATCGCGATGGGCGAACCGCTTCAGGTGAAGCAGGACGACGTGTTCTTCTCCGGCCATGCCATCGAATGCCGCATCAATGCCGAGCACCCCTTCACGTTCATGCCCTCGCCCGGCCAGGTATCCCGTTTTATCGCGCCGGGCGGTCCCGGCGTGCGGATGGATACGCATCTCTATCCCGGCTACACGATCCCACCGCATTACGATTCGCTGATCGCCAAGCTGATCGCCCATGGTCCCACACGCGAAATCGCGCTTGCCCGCATGCGGCGCGCGCTGGCCGAAACAATGATATCAGGACCGGACACGACAATCCCACTGCATCAGGCGCTTCTCGATGAAGCGGGCATCGTCGCGGGCGGCTTCGATATTCATCACCTCGAGCGCCTGCTCGCCGAGGGCTTCGGGAGGCAGAACCGATGAGCGATGCGTGGCTACAGTCAGTCCTCAGGCTTCTCGAACAA
This sequence comes from Shinella sp., assembly GCA_003248775.1. Classification (GTDB taxonomy): domain Bacteria; phylum Pseudomonadota; class Alphaproteobacteria; order Rhizobiales; family Rhizobiaceae; genus Allorhizobium. Next base: position 26,557 of record QFQX01000049.1, read on the forward strand.
TACGGCATCGCCGAATTCGAGTATGAGGACGACACCCGACACATACTGGCCAGCAACGGCAGGGTCAGCGAGATCGGCCCAGTTCGGCACGAGGAACCCACGCCGGTTCGCCAGAGCATCGAAATCCCGGCGCCTTTCATAGGTATCTTTCGGTCAACGTATCCCGACAACCGGCAACCGGCAGAGCTGCCGCATCTCGTTCGCAACGGCGAGATCATCGGCTATCTGCAGGTCGAAATGTTGCTGCGTCCCGTTCTTGCGCCAGAGGACGGCGTTCTTGCCGAGCGGCTGGTCAGCGATGGCGCGCTTGCCGGTTACGGCAAGCCGCTCTTCCGTTTTCACCCCGCAGGGCGCTGATCCCTCACTTCGCCGTTGTTCCCAGACTGTCGCCAACCGCTTCGACGGTATTGCCGGCGGAATCGCCGAGAAGCAGCAATTGCTGGCCGTAGTTCCGGCGGGTGCGCGGATCGAAGATTGCGATGGGAGCTGAAATCACCGAGCTTGCCGCCTGCCCGACTGTACTCGTCGCGCCGATCGCCACAGCGCCCAGGCTTTCACCAAGACCGATATTGGATTCCGTTACCGCCTGGCCGGCAATGAGACGATCACCGATCAGGCGAACGACTTCCGGGCTTTCGGCAAATTTCCCATGATTGAGCTTGTCGCCGGATTTCAGCTTGGTCAGATCCAGCACGGTGATGCCGGCCTTTTCCAGATTACTGCGATAGGGTTCGACTGACGGGTCGATACGGCCGAGGCGCTCCACATTGCCGGAAATACGTTTCGAGAGCGTGAGAGCCCTGTCGTCACGCGAAACGAAGAGCGTGAAATGCGGCGGCTTGGTGCCAAAACTCCGATATTGCTGCGCGAAGACATCGACGTCCAGATCCGGTGCGGCAAGAATGACATTGCTGATCTTCGGATCGACCCGGCCGTTGCGGATCGCCATCTGGCGAAGGGATTCGACTGCAAGCCAGGTGCCCATGGAATGGGCCATGACGGTCACCTCTCCCACAGCAGGATTGCGCGCGATCTGGGTCAGGAGATCCTCAAGCGCGTCGCGAGAGTAGTTAGTGCTTTCCTTGTCATAGGCGTAATCGAAGATGGAGCCGCGTGACGGCCAGGTGAACACAACCGGTACGACATCAGCCTTGGAATCATGAACAATCTGGGCGAAGCGGTAAACCGCGTCCTCATAGAGATTGTTGAAGCCGTGGACGAAGACCAGAACACGGCGGCTCTTCGGCACGTGTCCCGCAAGCCAATTGAAGGCTTCCTGTTTCGTTTCGATCGGTTCGACCGCAACCGTCGCGAAATCCTTGTCGAGATTCGGAGGAAGCTTTTTCGGCCACTGCACCTGACCGACCTCACGTTTGCTCTCGGGTGGAATGGAGATCGTGACAGCATCGAGCATCAGGCCACTGCCGCGCTCCCCGGTAAAAAGGATCGCCTTGTCGGCGGCAGGCGCACGGGTCGTTGCCGCGATGAGGTCCACTCGGGTTGCGCCATCGCCGATTTTGCCAACCGGCTCCATCACACCGATAGGCCGACCGGCGCAGCTCGCGAGCACGGGCAGAACAAATGACAGCACTAAAAGGCTGCGAGTCACTTTGCCGAGCCGGCGCAAAAAATCCGGTCGAGCTCCGGTATCAGGTTCGGCGCATGTCAAAGGCAGAAGCCCTCCAACGCAAGACACAAGCAACGGCTTTCGTCTTATCGGGCTTCACGACCGGTTACCAGCCCCACTTCCCGGAGACGGCTTCCCCGGACGTCTCTAACGAGTTACCCCGGCCTTCCGTTGGCTATCGGGCAGACCATCGCGGCGTCAGTCGGTTCGATCTCCGAGTAATTGAGGCAAAACATTGCGGACAAATGATCTTTCCGGCTCCTGACGTCTTGCAATTTCACGCAATTTCGAACCCCATATCGCCGGGGTGGGTCACGTGTTATTGTATTCGTTCTAACGTAGATACGCGAAAATGAAAATTGACCCCGATTTAATGCAGGCTGCAGCCGATGACGCCAGCGAGCTGCTAAAAGCTCTCGCCAATCGCCACCGACTGCTTATTCTCTGCCAACTGGTGGAGGGTGAGCGTTCAGTAGGACAGCTCGCTGAATTTCTCGGTATCCGGGATTCGACCGTGTCGCAGCATCTGGCGCTCCTGCGCCGCGACAAGATCATTGCCGGGCGCCGGGATGGCCAGACGATCTGGTACCGGATCGAGAGCGAACCGGCACGCAACGTCATTGCGGCCCTATACGGAACCTACTGCGCCGTATGACCCGCCTCAGGCGGGTCGCATGGTGCCCTTCTCACGCAGGTTCACATGCCAGGACAGCGCCTCCTCGATGAGATGAGGCGTATGACCTCCGCGTTTCACGGCGCGGTCGAAGTAGTCCTGCAGGGCATCGCGGTAACCGGGTTCGACGCAGTTGGCGATAATTGTCGCCGCGCGCTCGCGAGGTGCGAGACCGCGCAGGTCGGCCAGACCGACCTCCGTTGCCAGCACGTCAACGTCATGTTCGGTGTGGTCGACGTGGCTCACCATCGGCACGACCGAGGAAATGGCGCCATTCTTGGCGATCGACTTGGTGACGAAGATCGACATGAAGCCGTTACGGGCGAAATCGCCCGAACCGCCAATGCCGTTCATCATGTGCGTTCCGCCGACATGGGTCGAGTTGACATTGCCGTAAATGTCGAACTCGAGCGCCGTGTTTATACAGATGAGCCCAAGACGACGGATGACTTCCGGATGGTTGCTGATTTCCTGCGGGCGCAGGATCAGGCGATGCTTGTATTCGGCAAGGCGCGGCAGCACCTTCTGGTACATCTCGGCCGACAACGTGATCGACGAGCCGGAAGCAAAGGTCATCTTGCCGGAATCGAACAGCTCGAAAGTCGAATCCTGCAGCACTTCCGAATACATCTTCAGATCATGGAAGGGCGTATCGATGAAGCCGTGAAGCACGGCGTTGGCGATAGTGCCGATGCCGGCCTGGAGCGGCTGCAGCTCATAACCCATGCGGCCCTGCTTCACTTCGTTCAGCAGGAAGTCCGTGAGGTGACCGGCGATTGCCTTGGTCTCGGAGTCCGGCGGCTGGATGGTGGCGGAGCTGTCGTGCTTTTCCGACACCACGATCGCAACGATCTTTTCCGGCGGGATCGGAATGAACGGCAGGCCGACACGGGCTTCCGGCGTGACCACAGGGATCGGCATGCGCGCCGGACGACGGGTCGGGATATAGATGTCGTGAAGGCCTTCGAGCGTCACCGGCTGGGACAGGTTTAGCTCCACGATCACCTTGTCGGCCAGGATTGCAAAGCTCGCGGAATTGCCCACGGACGTGGTCGGAACGATGCCGCCATGCTCGGTGATGGCGACAGCCTCAATGACGGCGATATCGACCGGCTTGATCTGGTTGGTCCGCAGCTGCTCGACCGTTTCAGACAGGTGCTGGTCGATGAACATGACCTCGCCGGCGTTGATCGCCTTGCGCAGACCCGGATCGGACTGGAAGGGAATACGGCGAGCGAGCACATGGGCTTCGGCCAGCGTCTTGTCGAGATCGTTGCCCAGCGAAGCGCCGGTCATCAGCGTGATCTTCAGGGGATCCTTGCGGGCACGCTCGGCCAGCGCCAGCGGCACGGCCTTGGCCTCGCCGGCACGCGTGAAGCCGCTCATGCCGACCGTCATGCCGTCCTTGATAAGGCTGGCGGCCTGGTCGGCACTGACCACACGGTCAAGCAGGGGCTTGTATCGGATCCGGTCGCGCAACATATCTCTTCCCTTTTTATCCAACGACTATGCCGATTGCCTTATAGCAATTCAGGTGGCCAAAGGCTTACTGGCCTGCCCTCTACCGGCGCAATCATCCTTCAGTCGCATCGACCGCAGGGCTGATATGCAATCACCGCATGCCTCGCACCGCGAACCTATCGCCAAATGTAGCCCCAGCATAGACGCGACATTTCGCATCGAGAACCGTGGGGAACGGCAAAACGAAAAAACGGCCCCTAAGGACCGTGTATACGTTTTTCATTTCAGGAAGAGAAATGGCGCACCCGAAGAGATTCGAACTCCTGACCCCCAGATTCGTAGTCTGGTGCTCTATCCAGCTGAGCT